>NZ_JBAUYR010000060.1:0-54935 GCF_049584895.1 Binatus sp. (SeqCode) | reverse complement strand
CGTGCTAGCGCAGCGAACGCCACCACTGAGAGCGGCAGCGAAGCGGAGATCGCAGGCGGAGTTGGGGTGCGGCGTGGGGCCGCGGTGCGAAGTTTACGGAGCGTTAGCGGGGCGGCTCACAGCGCAGATGCCGTGTGCCTTAGTCAAGAGGTGTTGCGGGAACGGACTGGCGGATAGCCTCCGCGCCGGTCGCCGTCAAGGGTTCGCGCGCTGCGCGCGCCGGCTGCGCCGCCCTTGACCGCGGCCGTCGCTGCGGCTGGAAGAGGCAAGTATGCAGTCGCTGACGCGACTGCCGTTCGAGACGGCCAGTCACAAACCTTGGTCGGGGTTCGGACTGTGTGGTGGATCAGGCTTCTGACTCGGCGAGCGCCGCGGGCGGAAATGGCGGTGGAATGAGCGGGAGAACGAATGGTTGTCGACGTTTGGAGACGCTGTAGATCGCCGCGAGGAGTTTGTGCATGGTCGCGAGCAGTGCGACTTTGGGTCGCTTGCCCGCAGTTCGCAGTCGCCAGTAGTAGCGGCGCAGCCAGGGGTTACAGCGAATGCCTGCTAGGGTCGGCATCCACAGTGCGGACCTGAGGCGCGCGTTGCCAAGTGGGGTCGCGCCGCCGTGCGAGAACTGTCGTTTACCTGACTGACGGACTCGCGGTGTGACGCCCACGTAACTTGCCAAGGCGCCGACGCTTCGAAAGCGGGCCGGATCTCCAACCTCAGCGATGATGATGGCGGCGGCTTGCGGACCGATCCCGTCGATGCTGGTGAGGAGCTTTCCGATCTCCTCGGCATCAAGTCTGCGCTCGATGTTGGCTTCGAGATCGTGCATGCGCTGGCGAAGAACGTTGATGTCTCGGCAGGCGTAACGGACTTGCAGCTTGAGAGGCTCGGAGTGGTGCTGGGCCACGGAGATCTTGGCGGTAGTGATGAGGGCGCGGGCGAGCTGCTCGCCGACGTAGTGGCTACCATCGTAACGAATTCGGGCAAGCTTGGTGGCCGAAGCGCGGCTGAAGGAAACCGCGGTCGGGTAACGGAAGAGAAGTGCGGTTGCCATCTCAGTCTCGAGGCGGCGCCGGATCAGTCGAGGGAACTCTGGAAAAACCAGATGGACGGTGCGGTGCAGCTGGCGGACGCGGTCGCCGAGCTGTTGCACCGTCTGTTGGCGCAAGCGCACCAGATCGCGCAGCTCGGCCAGCGACTTCTCCGAAAGGCTCGTTGGCGCGGGGCGCTTCTGTTGGGCGAAACGCGCGATACCGAGCGCGTCGATCGCATCAGTCTTGGTGCGCTGTAAATCTTCCTCAGCGAACCGTCTGGTGCGAAGCGGGTTGATCACCGCGACCCGGAAGCCTTCGGCGACGAGGAATCCGAATAGATTACGCCAATAGCCGCCGGTCGCTTCCATCGCGATCAAGCAGTCGTCAGGCGCCCCGAGCAGCTCGCGGAGCCGCCGGTAGCCGCCGGCGTCTTCTCCAAAAGCAACCGGCTTGCGCAAGACTTCACCGCTCTCATTCACTACCGCAACCACATGTCGCTCAGCACCGATATCGATTCCCGCAAATCTCATCCGCTCCACCTCTTGGTTTTTATGTCGTGCCGGAGCCTCGGTGCCGATGCCCATGTCCATGCTTGTACATACGAGAACGCTTCACGTCTCAGGATGCCGTTCGGGTCTTCGAGCACCGTCCGAGGGCGCCAATCTGCGCTGCGAGGAATCACCCTCTGCGCCGACGCGCCGCGACACCTCCGGAACTTTCATTCGGCACAACGATCTCCATCAGGGGAGGAACATACAAGAGCCGCGGGTCGTAGCAGTTGAGTCAATCTGATATAGACCGGGAGAAATGAAAAGCGGGGCGTGCCGTCCGATCCGCGGGGGAAAGCGATTATGTACGAACAGATTTTGAAAGAAATGCAGGCCGATTCCTTTTACAAGGATAATTTTCCCAACGATGGTCAGCGCTTCGTGGCGTGGTACCTGCACCGGGTTCTGCTTATGGACGTACACCAGACAAAGGCGGCCATCACAGATGGTGCGAACGATAAGCAGATCGACGCCATTGTGGTTGAGGATGGTGAGGAACGGCTAATCCGGATAATTCAGGGCAAGTTCGTGAAGCCGGAGCCGATTGACGCCGAACCGCTTCGCGAAGTGCTATCAGCTTGGACTCGGCTGAAGGATTTACCAAGGCTCCAGCTAGAGTGTTCGGGAAAGCTCGCCGAGCGCCTGGAAGCAATGAGAGTTGGTTTGCAAGATGAGTATGATGTGCAATTCGAGCTTCTAACCACCGGTCAGTTGTCTCCGGCCGCAGTGACCGATTTCAACGCGTTCAAAACGGAAATGGCAGAAGACACCGAACTCAGTGCCGGTCTGACGCTGGTCGACACCGCGCTGCTGGAGACTCGTTTGTCCGAGGCGGAGCAACGCGATCTGCCCGAGCTCTCTTGCGAGATCGAGGTGGATCCGGACCGGTGTCTCGTGTGCAATGAGGGGAATATTCGAGTGGTGTTGGCCCTGCTCCCCGTTGAGCGCTGTCTCAAGCTTCCGGGAATCGCCGATGGCAAGCTCTTCCGAAGAAACGTCCGGCAGAGCCTGGGTATCGGGAACAAAGTTAATAAGGCACTCCGAGCGACTCTCGTAAACCCAGAGCGCGCACCTTATTTCTTTTTCTTTCACAATGGGATCACAGCGCTGTGCAAAAGCTTCAATCTCTCAGCTGACAAGAAACTCTTGAAGGTTCGAGCTCTTTCGGTCGTCAATGGGTGCCAGTCGTTGTCTACTATTTATGCGACGTCAGGCAAGGTGGCCCAAAACGGCCAAGCACACGGCTCTGTACTTTTTAGGTTTTATGAAATCTCACAGTACGACCTGGGCGAAGCTATCAGCATCAATACCAACTCGCAGACGGCAGTAAAGCCGAGAGATCTACGCAGCAACGATAGGTTTATGCGCGAGATCAAGAAACGCTACGAAGCTGTGGTTCCAGGAGCGTATTTCATAACCAAACGAGGTGAGGAGCGTCCCGCAGACAGAGATGCAGCCAACTGCGTCGACTCTCCTGACTACGCAAAGATGGTGATCTCATGGCAGTGTCAACGACCGAATCTGGCGACTAACGAAACGCGGTTGTTCGACGAGTTGTACAAGACGCTCTTTCACTCGGAGCTTGACCCGCAATCCATTCTCGCGCTCCGAATGTGGCTCGGCGAAATCGACAAACAATGGGCCCAGCTCGATATCAATGAAGCTGTTAAGGCAGTGAAAGGTGCTGCACGGTTTCATATGATGTTTATAATCTCGCAATTGGTAGCTCACGCGAGCAACCAATCCGATAAAGTGCCACTTCCCTCGGCGACAATGGGAGCCATCAAGTATTCAGGGATGATCTTGGCGCAAGCGAAACAGTGTTTAAATCAGTCCCTTCTCCAAGCTGTGGCGCAGAGCACCGCGGCTGGAAAGGTCTTTAGTCCCCAGAATTGGCTGAAAAGTAGGGGAGCCGTAAGCGACGAGCAGCTCGTCGCCGGGACGATCGTAAACGTCCTCAGAAGTCTAAACACACCCGAATTCGCGCCTATCATGGCGAGCATCTCGATTCCCGCAGATAAGTTCTCGTTTCGTTGGTCAGCAGAGTAGTAGCGCGGAGTAAGTGCAGAAGAACGCTAGCTAGCGATTGAGGGGGTTAGGCAGTTGGCAGACCAAAACCACCTTGAATCGCTCAAAGCGACAACTGCGGATCAGCCCCTCTACGTAATCCTTTTCGCTGGCCGCGACCATGGAGAGGTGTACAAGCTCACCCTAAACGCTTCCGAATATATTGCGCATTGGCTCAGCGGAGAGATCACACTGGTCCATACGCTAGACCGAAGCCTCACACCGATCTTACCGGTGCTTTGGTACTGTCTACACCTACCGCGGAGTCGCTTTGACTTCGCTCCGATTGGTGCACGAGCTCTGAAAGACTTTCAACGTTTGAATGTTCCGCACAGAATTGCACTTGTGCCGGTCCGAGTCGATCGTATGCTAATCAGAGGGCTGAACGACGGCTCTCCAAAATTAATCTTTCTGCACGAGGAGGTTCTCGAAGAAGCTAGCAATCTGATTGCTGACTTCGAGGATGTTGTAGACGTGAGCCTTATTTCCGAGCTAGGCGAAGATCGTTTACAGCAGCATTGGCAAGAGTTGCACGAAGTAATGAAGCCAGACGAACCATTGAAGGTTGCAATCTCGCGCCTTTTGCGAGCGCCCTCTCTCAAAGCATCGTTGCTCCCGGCGCATTTCGTAGGCCGAAATCTCCGGGGTGGTTCGGACGACGCAGTGCCCAACGATTTCGCAACTCAAAATGAGATTCTTGCATATGCGTTGCACTGCCAAAACGTCCTCTCTCTGACCGCAAGGCTCGAAGCGGCGGGTACAACCTTTGAGGATGCCAAACGGGTCTTTGAAGCGAAGTTAGCGGAGGAGCGAGCACGTTTCCGTTTTCCGGTCGCGGTGGGAATCTGGGGTTCGTCTCCGAAGTCGGCTTCCCGAGAGATAGAGCGAGAGATCCGCAGGCGAGGAGTCGATCTGAACCTCACAGACACATCGATAGAGCTATGCATCTTGAGCTTTCTGGTGGCTCATCGCGCACTAGCTCGAGGAGGCGTGGGATTCATCTCCGAGAAGATTGATGACGAGGCGTTTCAGCTCCTTGCGACCTTAGAAGCGACTTGGGCGAACGGTAACCCGAAGCCTCGGTTCGTCTGGAGGGTACTACGCAGAATCGGGGAGGTTGTGGCGAGGTCCTTTGACCGCAGAAAGGATGAGGCAATTCGTCACGCGTCTTCTGTGGCCGCGTTCTGCGAATTTCCTTTTGGACTAGGGATTCTGACCGATGGAGAGGATCCCTTGGGCTTTGCAGTTCCCATTCACTATAGGCCGCTTTTACCTCTCACACAGACGTTGCAGTTTGAGCTCGCACCAATCTCGTCTATATACGCCAAAATCGGACTCAGGATCTTGATTGCCGAGTGCACCCCGGCGAATGAGTTGGTGGGACGACTTTCTCGCACGGGATGGGAGATAGCTGCGAAGGCTGTGCGTGAGGCTCCAAACGTCGAATGCGACGTGATCGAGTTCGTACGGCCGGATAGGTTGAGGGAGGCACTGGCGCGCGGTCGCTACGATGTCGTCATGATAAGCGCCCATGGCCATTTTGATGAGCGATCGAGCCGTACCGGATTTTTCTGTGGCGACCAGTTGGTTCTTGAAGAAGAACTTGGCGAGCTTCCGAAGATCGTATGTCTGAGCGCATGCCAAGTTTCTCCTCGCGGGTCTGGAAGCGTGAATATCGGAGACCTGTTTCTCCGACGCGGCGCTCTGGTCGTCATCGGTCCTATGGTTCCAGTCGATGTACGTCACAATGCCACGCTCATGGCCCGCTTTTTTTTAAACCTAGCGGAGACTGTACGTGGTGCAACCGATATGCGAACACTCGAAGACGTCTGGCACCATACCACTGCGACGAACGCGATTAATGATGTTCTGACTGCGAGCCCCGGCCTGGCGACGTGGGCTCTGACTGAAGACGTGCGCAGTGGACTGAGCGTCTTAGAACAGTTCATGCGAATTCGCTCAGTGGGCCGCCTTCGGAAGGGTTCGATTTATGCTGATACCGAGACAGTCCTCAAGGAGATGGCCTGCGAGCAAGGGCTCGAAGAAAAGTTCACAGGATGGATTCGAAGCCGCGGCTACCTTCCAGAGTCGGCACTCTACGTGATTATGGGTTGGCCAGACCTGATTGTTCTGCACGACGCGGGATTCGACGAGATCGCGTCTTCGAATCCCACGGTACGACCTCAGCAAAAGGGGGAATAAGTGCCGAAGGAGGAACAAGTGCCGACTCCTGCTCAGATCGAACGGAGACGGAGACCCTAAGACTTACATGACTATCCTCCACTGTCTTGCAAATGAAATGTATCTAGAACTTCTAGGATGAGAACATGAAAAAGTCGGGCGCGAGCTGAGGTGCCAGTCGGCATCGGAGCTCATCTCGAAAAGAATCGCCGAACTCGGGGACTGGCGCGGGAAACCCTCAGCAGAATGCGCAAGCTGATCAAGGAAGCAGAACCGGATGTCGTTGAGGAATGGAAGTGGAGGGGCACTCCGATTTGGTCGCACGACGGGATCATCTGGACTGGCGAATCCTAGAAGAATGTCGTGAAGCTTACCTTCTCCAAGGGCGCATCTCTGAAGATCCGGCCCGTCTTTTCAACTCGAGCGAGTCCGCTTGACACGCCGACCGTGCTTGTTATATCAAGCAGGTATGACGCCGAAGATGGACAAGCTTGGGGAACTGCTTGCCGATGCCCGTAAGCGCCGGAATCTAACCTTGAGGGCGGTGCAGGAGGCCGTCGGCATTTCGAACGCGTATTTGAGCCAACTTGAGACGGCCAAGGTGCAATCACCGTCGCCGGTCGTACTGCACAAGCTGAGCGTACTCTATGATCTTCCTTATGCGACCGTTATGGAACTTGCCGGGTATCCGCTTCCGCAAAACGTGAAGACAGGCAGCGCGCGCAACCGGCTCGCGGCGCGAATCGGAAAAACAACGCCTGAAGAAGAAGATTCGATTGTAGAATATCTGCGATTCATTCGGTCACAGCGAAACCGGAAGGATCGCGCATGATCTGGTCGGTCTCCACCGCGAAGATGTTCGAACGCTGCCAAAGGCAGTGGTTTTTCAAGACGCAGCTCGCCAGTGCGAAGGCTAAGGACGAAATGCGCCGCCATGCATGGCGGCTCAGCAAGCTCCAGAGCCTCAGCGCGTGGCGTGGAAATCTTGTCGATCAGGTGCTCAGCCAGGAGGTGCTTCCGGCGTTCGGTCAGGGACGCTCGATAACCTCCGATCAGGCGCTCGCTTCCGCGATGGCTCGTTTTGACCGTCAGCTTGCCGTCGGCCGTGCGCACCGGCTTCACGAGAAAGGATTTAATCCGACCGCCCTTGGCGATGATTTTGCGGCATTTCACGTCCTTGAATATGGTGGGGTTCTCGATGAAGCGGAAGTCAAGCGGGCGCGCGACGAAGTCGGGCGAGCCATTCAGTCGTTCTTCTCGATGGATGAATTGATAGCGCGTCTGCGGACAGCAGATCGCCTCATCATGCAGCGCGCCCTCAGTTTTACCCACGCCGACACTACCGTCCGCGCCGTCCCTGATTTGATCGTTTTCAAGAAAGGGCGTGTGCCGGCGATCGTGGACTGGAAAGTCCACGTCTTCGGATGGCGGGACGCGTGGTTGCAGCTCGCAGTCTATGCGGCCGCGCTCGCACGCGGCACAGTGCACAGCGATTTTCCGGTTACGGAACCGTTTTGTGAGACCGACGTCGGACTCCTCGAAGTCCAGTTGTTGACGGGAAAGTTGCGTCGGCATCGCCTGACAGATGAGCATATCGCGGAGGCCGACGGATTCATCGCTCGGAGCTTCGAAAGCATGCTTCTGGCAACGGACGGCATGAACGGGAAGGCTTCGATGTTACCACCCACGGACTTTCCAGCGACGCGTTACGCCTCGGCGTGCGCGAGCTGCCCGTACCGGTCCATGTGCTGGGAGGCGTTGCAGTGACGGACATCGAAACCAACATATTTCCCATTCTGAATCTGAACGACCTGAAGCTCCGTTACGACACCTACCGCGTTCGAAACCTGCGGCGCGATCAGGATGAGTATTTTCAGAACCGCGACACGCTGACGCGCGATCTCAGTTACAAGCTCAAAATGCCAGTCCTCATCGTCGAGCGGCCCGATGGGCCTTATCTTGTCGTGCCGGGCGATGTCGCCAACGTGCCGCAGACGTTCCCCTTGGTGAGGACTTACGTCCATTTGGACAAGGTCGAAAGCGGCATCCCGCTCGATTTCAACGTCCGCAATTCGGAGAACGACTCCATTTGCTTACGCTTCATCCAGTTCATGATGCAGGCGCCGCTGTTCCGCAATAACAGGCTATGGCAACCCTCTTCGGGCATGGGTTTCTTCGACAAGACTCCGTTCGAGCAGGACAACGGCATCGGGCGCTACCGCGGGTTCGGCGCGCGGGCGGCCATAGCCCCTTCGGGACGCATCGGACTCTGCGTCGATGTACACAGCAAATATATACGTACGGCCTCGCTGCCCGTTCATCTCAGCCGACTGACGTTCCGGACGTTTCAGGGCCAGCGTTGCGTCTACCGCTATGGCCACCAATGGTACGAGATACGGATTGAAACGTTCTCGGACCTGAATGTCAGCGAAGAACAAATCAGGACGACCGACGGACCTGTCTCGCTGTTCGAGTTCATCGCGCGTGCGTCGAGGAAACCGTTGCCGGCGGAGCTGGCAAGTCTGCCGCACGACGCGTCGGTGATTCGCTACCGCAACAACCGGGGCGAAGACAGAGCCGCGCCCTCGGGTCTCTGTTATCCTGTGTGCGATACACAGGAAAACGCTCTGCATCAGGGGGCCATATTACCGCCGCACATTCGGCGCGAACAGGCAAGCCGCTTTGTCGGCGAGTATCTGACGGAGCTGCGGTTCAATCAGATCGCTGTCCGCGTATCACGCGAGCCCGAGCGGATCGAACGGAAGTTCTTCCGCGTCCCGGACTTTGAATTTGGCAACGGGTGCAAACTGAGCGTACGGGGCACGACGGGTGCGAGCCAAGTCAGCCTCGATGCTCTCGGCCGCAAACGGATCGATTTGCTGCGCGACGCCCACGCGGGGTTCTACGTGAAGGAAAGGTTCCGCCGCCAGTATCTTATCCTGCCGCAGTCCGTGTGGGAGAGCTGGGGCGAGCGATTTGTTGCCGATCTCAAGCAGGCTGTCGATAATCTCTTTCCGGAAGGCGGCGGCTATAAGCCAGACATTATCACCTACAAGGATCGTGGCCCGCGCACTTACCGCGATCAGGGCAAAGCGATTCTCGAAGCGGTTGGCGATCGCTTCATGGAATCGGCATACGCCGTCGTCATGCTTCATCCAACGAGTGACCGCAAGGTGCGCGAGCACGATTTGCTGGCAGCTATGGTGATCCGCGAACTCCGCAAGAACGACATTTTCGCAGCCGTCAACCACTCGGAAATGGGTGAGCACAGCTACGTCATGGCGTCAGCAAGAGACGGCACGCCGCGCTACGAGATCAGGGAAAACCAGCGCAGCCGCCTCATGGGATATTTGCGCAATGTTGCTCTGAACAAGGTTCTCCTGACGAATAATTTCTGGCCATTCGTGTTGGCGACGCCGTTGCACGCGGAGGTCACAATTGGCATCGACGTGAAGAACCAAACAGCGGGATTCACCGTCATCGGGCAGAACGGATTGTCCGTGAAGTCGTACTGCCACACGTCGCGGCAGAAGGAGAAGTTGCTGAAAGCGCAGGTCCTCACGCATCTGGCCGAAATCATCCGCGACGAGAAAATCCGCCTCGGACGGCCGCTGAAATCTATCGTGATCCATCGCGACGGCCGCTGTTTTCAGGCGGAAATGGACGGCGCTGCCGCTGCCATCGACAAGCTGAAGAAGGAAGGCGTGGTCGCGGCCGACGGCACACTGACGGTGCTCGAAATATCAAAGAGCGCGCCCGTGCGGCTGCGTCTCTTTGAAGTGCAGCGGACCGACGGACCGAAACCGTTTGTGCAAAATCCGCAAGTTGGCCTTTATGCGATCATCAACGGGAACGAGGGATTCTTGTGCTCGACGGGTCGAGCGTTTCGGCACGCCGGCACCGTTCAGCCGCTCCATGTCCGCTGCGTGCTCGAAGGCATACACTTCGTCGATGCGCTTGAAGACGTCTATGCTTTGACGACGCTCGCATGGACGCGGCCGGAGGACTGCTCACGCTATCCTGTGACGATCAAAATGACAGACCGCTGGCTTGGAGAGGAGGCCAGCGAATTCGACCAGGAAGCGCTGATCTACGAGGCCGAACAGAACGAAGAAAATGATGGCGAGAAGAGGGAAAGAGCATGAGCGATCCGGGTCTCTACACTCATCTTTATGCGCAACTGCGCGACTGCGCCGAATTGATCGACCAGGTCATCATCGATCTCGAGTGCAAGGGTAGCAACGCCGGAAAAAAGGAACGCGAAACATTGGCAGGCTTGTTACGCACATTACAGGCGGCGCCCACGGCAAATCTCAACGCGATGCTTCTGGTCAACGTCCTTCGGGAAAATAGAGTGGCGGCAAATGCGAACTGGAACGAAATAGCCGATGCGATCGATCGGGGCGATGCTTCGCAAACGGTGATTGGGCGCCTTGAGGAGCTGGCTCGCGTTCTGGAATCGGAGCGTGCGGACATGCATGCGAGGATGCACGGGTCGCATGCTCGGTGAGTATTTTCAGGGAACATTGCCGCAATTGATCGAGCGCGCACGGCTCCTCAAGGGGAAGATTCCCCGCTCGCTGCCGCGTGACTACGGCGCGCTCGTCCGAACCAGCGAGAACGAGCTCGATGATGTAATCAGGCACCTACGCAATCTGCAGGACGTGCCTGCCGCAGGCAGGCGCGCGCTGCATCACGCGCGGCTGCGTCAGTTCAAGCGTGCCATCGCCGATCTCGACCATATCGAGACCACTGCCATCGCGGTACTTAATCGCGCCCATAAAGACGATCACCATGCGAACCGCCTTCTCTATCGGATTTGCCAGGAGATCAACCATCCAGCATTGACGCCCACAGTAACAACGCTTTCGACCAGCTATTTCTACATCGATACCAAGCTGAACCTAATGTTCATTCCTCCGGCGGAAGGCAGCTTTCTGCTCCACCTGCCCGATTTGTACCACGAACTCGGTCATCCGCTTCTCACGCATGAAAATCATCCAGTGCTCGATAAGCTGCGGACGCAGTACCTCACGTGCATGGCGCACATACACGATTATTTCGCCTCACAACGGGCAAGAGAGGGGCCGCGCCGCGGCCCGCGCGCGTTCAAGGATCAGATCGATCTCTGGGAGCTCCTTTGGTCGAAATACTGGCTGACGGAATTTTTTTGCGACTTATACGCGGTTTTAACGGTGGGACCTGCTTTCGCGTGGTCGCACTTGCATCTCTATCTGAAGATTGGTGGCAACGCATTCGCGCTGCCGGACGGCCTCCGCAACCTTAGCCACCCTGCCGACGACGCGCGGATGCGGGCAATTCTCGAGGCGTTGCGCCGCTCAGGGTTTCAGAACGACGCGGCGGAGATAAACCGCCGCTGGCGGGAAGCGCTGGACCTGACGACCGATTCAGCCGTGCCGGACTATATGCACTGCTATCCTAATGAATTAATCACTTCTGTGGTTGAAAAAGCCGCCAAAGGTATAGCGGATATGGAATGTCGGCTCGCGCGTCCTGGCACAAGCGATCCTGTTCATCTGACGCTCAACGAGGCGTGGCGGAACTTTTGGCGCGATCCCGCGAGTTATCACAGATGGGAGGCGCGAGCCGTACAGGAACTGTTCTCGCTGTGCGAAGGGTCCGCCGCGGTGCTCAACTGCTGAGATGTCTTCGTCGGTAAGGAAGGAAAATGCGAGTCAGTGAAGGGATTCTCGATCTTAGCCCGACTGACTTATCCGGATTCCTCGCTTGTCGACATAAGACGGCCTTGGACCTGGCCGTCGCGAGCGGGCTGCGTGAGGCGCCAAGGTGGAACGATCCGGCCGTCGCTATTCTTCAAAAGCGGGGACAGGACTATGAGCGAAGGTACGCTGCGGAACTCGCGAGCCGCGGACTGAAGATCGTCAATATAGAGGATTATCACGGCGAGGAGGCGGTCCAGCATACCTTGGAAGCAATGAAAGCCGGGGCCGAGGCAATTCTGCAAGGAGCGTTGCGCGAGGGCGAGTGGCTCGGAAGACCTGATGTACTCCTCAAGGTATCGGAGCCGAGTGCTTTTGGCGATTGGTCTTACGAGGTCGAGGACACAAAGCTGGCAAAGGAGACGCAGGGTGGAACGATTCTCCAGCTCGCGACGTACACCGACTTGCTGGCGAGTGTTCAGAAAATACTGCCTGAGCAATTTCACGTTATCACACCAGACCTCGAACATCCGGTTCGTAGTTATCGGGTTCAGGAATACGCCGCGTACTTCCGTTTGATTCGGGGTCATTTGGGTAGAGCCATTCTGGACGATCCGGCGGCACTTGCGGCAGCCAATTACCCAATTCCAGTCGAACACTGCGACGTGTGCAGATGGCGGATTGAGTGTGACAGACGCCGCCATGCCGACGATGATCTGTCGCTAGTGGCGGGGATTTCTAGGCTCCAGACGCGAGAGCTGACAGCGAACGGTATCAATACCCTCGCGAAGCTAGGGTCGCTGCAGCGATTGCCGTTCACGCCAAGCAGAGGCGGGGTCGAGACGTATGAAAAAATCCGCGAGCAGGCTCGGGTGCAGCTCGAAGGCCGAAATCGAAAAAAGCCCTATCATGAGCTTCTGCAGGTCGAGATCGGACAAGGGCTTACCCGTCTGCCCATGCCCTCAAAAGGCGACATTTTTCTCGGTCTTGAAGGTGATCCTTTCGTGGGGGATGCAGGACGCGAGTATTTGTTCGGCCTTGTCTCAATAGTCGACGGCGGCACGACAACATACCGTTCATTCTGGGCGACAGATGAGAAGGAGGAGCGCGAAGCATTTGATGCAGCGATGAAGGTCGTCCTTGATTCGTGGGCGGCGGACCCCGGCATGCATGTGTATCACTACGCTCCTTATGAACCTTCCGCTTTCAAGCGTCTGATGGGTCGGCATGCGATTCGTGAAAACGATGTGGATCGAATGCTTCGAGCTGGCATCTTCGTTGATTTGTACTCGATCGTCCGGCATTCGCTACGCGCGAGCGTCGAGAGATATTCCATCAAAGATCTCGAACCGTTCTATTCATTTGAGAGATCTATTTCTCTACAGGATGCGGGTACGCATCGACGGTTGGTCGAGGCTGCGCTGGAGCTTGGCTATCCCAAGGATATTAGCTCCGAGAATCGCGTTGCCGTCGAAGCCTACAATGGCGACGACTGCAGGTCAGCTTTGCATCTGCGAAATTGGCTGGAAGATTTGAGGAGTTCGCTGGAAGGGTCTGGAACTTTGGTGCCGCGACCCGCGATTACAGACGGGCAAGCTCCTCAGACGGTAGATGAGAGAGGCCGGAGAGCCGAGACGCTAAGGACGAAGTTGACTGCTGATCTGCCTGCGGTCCGCGCCGAGCGGACTGGCGAGCAGCAAGCACGCTGGCTCCTGGGAAATATGCTCGACTGGCATCGCAGGGAAGCCAAGTGCCAATGGTGGGAATTCTTCCGGCTGCGCGAGCTGTCCGATGATGAGTTGTTGGGCGAACGACAGGGGCTTTCTGGTTTAAGATTTGTGGAGAGAGTCGGGGGTACGAAGAGAAGCCCCATCGATCGTTACTCGTTTCCCCCACAAGACAGCGATATTCGTGAGGGCGCCGATCTTCGTCTGCTCGGAGAGGGAGCTAGTTTCGGCGGAGTTGACGCAATCGACTACGCAAAAGAAACGGTCGATATAAAGAAGCGGGGCGCTCAGGCTGAAAATCATCCGAGCGCCGTCTTCGCCTACCTGGTGGTGGACTCCGGAGTTCTTGAAGACGCCCTATTCAGGATTGCCGAGGAAATCGCCGACCACGGCATCACTGAGGGTTCTCGCTGCCGAGCGGCAAGAGACCTGCTCCTGAAGAGAACACCTCGGCTCCACCAAGGTACTTTCCAACTGAGTGCTCAAGAAAACGCGGTGCAGTTCTCAGTTCGGATAGTAAACGAGTTGGATGAAACGGTCCTCGCGATCCAAGGTCCTCCGGGCGCAGGTAAAACTTACACTGGAGCCCGCATGATCTGCGAAGCCGTGCGCCGTGGCCTGCGAGTCGGCGTGACCGCGGTGAGCCACAAAGTGATACGTAATCTGCTGGAGGCGACGCTCCGCGCTGCTAGAGAGCTAAATCTGACTCTGGTCTGCGCGCATAAAGTCAGTGACAAGACCGAAGATCCTGGCGCGATCGAGGAGATCAAAGACAACGACGCCCTTCTCGCGAAAATCGCCGATCGAGAGATCCAAGTGGCGGGTGGTACGGCGTGGTTCTGGGCGAGAGCGGAAGCGCATGAGGCGGTGGATGTCCTGCTTGTTGATGAGGCAGGGCAGATGTCGCTGGCAAACGTGTTAGCAGTTTCGACTGGCGCAAAAAGCACGGTTCTTCTCGGCGACCCACAGCAGCTGGAACAGCCTCAGCAGGGAAGCCACCCGGAAGGAACCGATGTTTCGGCGTTGGAGTATGTACTCGACGGTCGCAAGACGATCGCGAGCGATCGCGGCATTTTCATGCCAGAAACTTGGAGATTAGCGCCGCAGGTCTGCCAATTCACCTCGGAGGTGTTTTACGAGGGTCGCCTTCAATCGCGGGCCGGATTAGAGGAGCAACGGCTCGAAGGCACCGCACCATTCGAGGGTGCGGGACTTTGGTTGGTCCCTGTGACACACCAAGGAAATCAGAACTGTTCACCTGAAGAGGTCGATGCCGCGGTTAAAGTTGTCTCTTTGCTGCTGCGCGATGGAGCGCAGTGGATCGATGATAAGCGGGTGCCGCATCCGCTTTGCCCCGCTGACATTTTGGTGTTAGCGCCGTACAATGCGCAAGTAGCTCTCCTGGGTGAAAAGCTTCAGTCGCGGGGCGTTCGGGTAGGCACCGTCGATAAGTTTCAGGGCCAACAAGCGCCGATCGTAATCTACTCGATGGCTACATCAACTCCGGAAGATGCGCCACGGGGAATGGAGTTCCTGTACAGTCTCAACCGGTTGAATGTCGCGACTTCTCGGGCGCGTTGCGCATGCATATTAATCGTCAGTCCGCGACTGCTGGAGCCTGAGTGCAAATCACCGCGACAGATGAAATTGGCTAACGCTCTGTGCCGATACGCCGAGATGGCGAATACGGTAAGCGTGGGTTGAGAAAAAGGCCCGACGTGGGCGCGGCTACAGTCACTCGAATAAATCTCCGAGCTTCCTAGCCACACGATAGCGGGCCGGATTGTCACCGACCCCAAGCGCCTTAAAGTGGGCTTTCCCGCATTCGATTTTAGCGCCTTCCGTGCTGCGTATGTCGTCTTTGAATAGGCTGCCTTTCGTCTCAACTACCAGGTATAGGCGTTCGGCGCCGTCCTGTTCGATCAAGACTGCCCAATCTGGATTGTAGGAACCTAGCGGCGTTGGGACTTTGAACCAGAGCGGAAGCTTTGCGTAGAGCTTGACCGCATCATTGTTTTCAAGCTGCTCGGCGAAGCCGCGCTCAATACCCTCGGACTGATAAACCACCCGGTCGTATACCGATTTGCTGGCCTTCAGGCTCTGCTTCAGGTAGCCGGTTAATTCCTCTTGCCGGAAAAGTTCCTGGGCATAGAACTCCTGATCGCCGATACGCTGGTACTTGATACCGTCGACGAGCGCGAGCCGCTTGGCACGATTGATCGCCTCGGCAGCGAGATCGATAAATTGCTGAGGATTGCGCTTGAAATCTTCCAGGCGTTCGCTGTTAGTGAGGATGCGAGCGATGCTGCGACGGGTTAGTTGAGTGCGATCCTGCAGATCAGTGAGCAAGTCGGGAAGTTCAATATCAGCCTCGTCGAGAGTGACTGGTCCGGCCGAAGATGTTTCCGTCGCGATGACGCCGCCTTTGCCGATTTCAAGGTCGGCTTTTCGGACAACCAGCCGGGTTTTGCTTATCGCGGGGCCATCTCGAAGCGCGCGGGTACAATCGGAGAGGAGCTTGTCGTTGTCGAAATAGACGCGATACGTAGTCTTGTGCTTGATTCGATCCCAGAGTGCCTTGAACTCTTCACTGTCCAAAATCGCCTGTCGCGTCTTGATTACAACGCGTTCGTCAGCGTTCTTGATCTCCAACTTGCCGGCCAATTTGCGCAGAATGTCCGTCACCTGAGGAAGCTGTGGCTCGAACTCGGATGGCACCGTAATTTTGCCCTCCTTAAGCGCTGCGCGCAGCGTATCCTGCACTTTCCCTTTTGCGTCGACATACCCGGCCGCTTTGAGGTGATTCCATATCGCTTGTGACTTCTCGAAGCCGAGTGCGGAGGTCTTACCTATATCGTCGGTGATAGTGATTGCGGCGAACTGGTGCTCTTCGACGATGCCGAAGCGGATGCCGGTATCGTCCTCGATCTCTTTCTGCAGATGTTCGGCGAATTGCTCGTAGCCCTCGGTTGCGACAATGGTCAGCGTGTTTACGTCAAACCCGCGCAGGCGCTGTCCATCCTGATTCACGCACAATCTCAGACCGCGCCCTATTGTCTGTCGGCGCTCGCGCTCGGTGCCAATCTCGCGTAGAGTGCAAATCTGGAACACGTTCGGATTGTCCCAACCCTCGCGCAACGCGGAATGAGAGAAGATGAACTTGAGTTTGCTGTCGAAGCTCAAGAGCTTCTCTTTCTCGCGCATGATGAGGTTGTAGGTATCATCGTCGGCTTTGCTATCGCCGCGCGTGTCCTTGAATTCTTCGACGGTGCGACCGCCGATCTTCCTTTTGTCGATCGAGAAGTAACCGTTGTGCACTGCGCTGGCGTCGCTTTCTAGATCGACTTCCTTGAAGAGCGTTTGGTAGTCCGGATGGTTTGCAAGTCGCTTATACTCCTCCTCGAACATGACGGCGTACTTGCCCTTTTGCAGTTCGCCGTCCGCCGCGTAACTGCGGTAGTGCGCCACCACATCTATGAAGAATAGGCTCAGAACCTTGATGCCCTGCGGGCGCAGACGCTTCTCCTTGTCGAGATGCTCCTTGATTGTGCGGCGAATCATCTGGCGCTTGAGCGCGTCGTCATCGACATCGCCTATCGCCTGCCCAGGTTGTAGCCAGTGCTCGCGGCCGGGCACCTTGACTTCGACCAGTTCGCTGCCCTTGCCGATGCGAATCTCGCCAATCCGGCAATCCTTATAGATAGCGCGCCCAGTGACCTGCTCTAGATCGTCGCCGTCCTGCACAGTCTTTTGTTCGCGGGCCACGCCTGTGAGACGTCGAATATCGACCTCTATGCGAGCGCTGATGACGCCTCGCTTATTGCTGGTTCCAACCAACCGCACGTAGGCCTTGTTGTACGCGTTTTCAACTTCGAGCGATGCGACCTCAATCTGCTTGACAAGCTTCTGGTCGTAAGCGTCCACGGCGTCGAGCCTGTAGACCATGTGGTGTTTGTCGACATGAGTGGCAGAGTATCGCAGCGTGCATAACGGGTTCATCGCGCCGAGCGCTTCCTTGCCACGCCCCTCCAAGCCTCCATCGACGCTCTGCGGCTCGTCCACAATCAGGATGGGACGCGTCGCCTTGATCAGATCCACCGGCTTCTCGTCCTCGGTCTTCTCGCTCTCTTTGTAAATGTTGTTGACGTCCTTCTTGTTGATAGCGCCGACCGTTACGATCATGATCTGGATGTGGGGGCTGGTGGCAAAGTTGCGCACCTGCCCGAGTTTAGTCGAGTCGTATATGAAGTAGTCGAATGGGGTATTGGCATAGATGGCGCGGAAGTGCTCCTCGGTCATCTGGAGCATTTTGTAAACGCCCTCTTTAATGGCGACGGAAGGAACGACGATCAGAAATTTGGTGAAACCGTAGTATTTGTTGAGCTCGAAGATCGTTCGGAGATAGACGTAAGTCTTACCGGTGCCGGTCTCCATTTCGACAGTGAAGTCGCCCGAGGTCAGACTTGTAGGGCGTAGTCCGTCGCGAATCTGAATCTTGTTTAGATTCTGGTTGATTTCATCGTCGAGAAGAGTCAGCCGGTTTCCGATGCCCAGAGCGTTTTCGGCCAGGCCCAACGTTCCCTGCTCAAACAAGATGCCCAGGCCTAGTGACGCCTGCCCGTGAATGACTGGCCGGCGAGTCACAGTAAACTCGGTCCGGCAGATCTCCTGGCCGCGGAACAAATCCGTGACGGACTCTATTGCCGCCCGCTGGAATTCGAGGTCCGGCTCGAAATGGAGCTTCATTCCTTGACCTCAGAGGCTCTGGATGGACTCGCGCTTGAAACCGTTTTGCTCAAGAATTGAGGCGATATTTGTCTTGGCAACGTCGTCGTCAAAGGCGCTGTCGCGGAAGACGACGGTTGTTTCGCCCGCCGGATCCAGCTCTCGGCGCCAGGCAGCGATGCCATGGGCCAGCAATTCGATTTCCTTCCTGTCAATTTTCTCGGCAAGGCAAACCAGCAAGGTCCCGACGCCGACGCTATGGACTTTCTTGCCGGCGATAGTTTTGTCTTCGATTGGTACGGTCAGGTCGAGACCGAGCTTCAGGAGAATTTCAAAGAGAATGTCTGCTTCGGTTCGGTCGGTCTTCAAGTGCTCGACCGATTCTTCGAGTGTCTTCGGAAGATCATCGCGGTTCGGATCCCACTCTCGAATGTTGGTCGAGGCAAGTTTGAAGACGCGGAAGCCGAGGTCACCTGCAAACATCGGGTTTTCCTCGCGAATCTTCTTCCCGACTCGGCGCAGACGCTCTTTGGTCAGTTCTGCAATAGTTGCGAACCCCGCTTTTGCACCCTCCGAGTCAGAGGGAGTGGCTTCAGGGAGCTGCATCAATATGAAGCGACGAGTTCCTGAATCGGCCAAGTTTTGCGCATATACAGCGTGCCCCGCCGTTCCTGAGCCTGCAAAGAAATCCATGACAAGGGCGTCCGGCGTTGATCCAATTTTTACGAGTTCCTGGAGGAGGCCAACTGGTTTTGGGCTTTCGAAAATAGTCGGATTCCCAAAAATCTCCCCCATCTCGTTGGAACCATTGGTGTTCAAGGGCACAAAATCCCAAATGGATGGATAGGTCATGCCTTCTTTTACGTCGGACAGGAAGCGCTTGAGCTTCGGTTTGCCGCGTCCATCTTCGCCGAAGTAGATCTCATCGTTCGCAATCAATTGCGCGATGGTCTCCGGTGAGAATCTCCAGTTTCCGTTGTTACCGGGGTAATGCTCTTCGCCCGTTTGCGGATTGATAATTGGGAAGTAGAGAGACTTGACGAACCGTCCGCCTTTTACGTTTGCCATCAAATCACCGGCTGCCCATGGGCCCTTCGAATGCTTGTCGGGGTTTCGATAACGCTCAAGTTGTTCGCCTGACCGCTCTCGCAATCGAAGGCCTACTGCTCCGGCAGCTTTGGCATAGCACAGGATATAATCATGGTTCGCGCCGATAGTTTTGTCGTTAGGCGGGGTACTCCTTTTCCTCCATATAATCTGGACAATGAAGTTCTCTTCACCGAACACCTCTGCGCAAACCTTTCGGAGATTGTCCAGCTCACCGTCGTCCACGCTGATAAAAATGACCCCATCATCGCGGAGAAGATTCCGGGCTATCTTGAGCCGTGGATACATCATGTTGAGCCACTCAGTGTGGAAGCGGCCCGACGATTCGGTATTGCTAGAGATCTTGCGGCCATCCGAATCGATCTGCCCGGTGAGCATCAAATAGTTTTTGATGTTGTCCTGAAAATCGTCCTTGTAGACGAAGTCCTTACCCGTATTGTACGGCGGGTCGATATAGATGAGCTTTACCTTGCCGGCGTAGCTCTTATGCAGCAGCTTCAGAACCTCAAGGTTGTCGCCTTCGATCATGAGGTTCTGCGTCTTTTCCCAATCGACGCTCTCCTCGGGGCAGGGCCGCAAGGTTCCCGTCGAAGGCGTGAGCGCGAGCTGGCGCGCGCGGCGCTTGCCGTGCCAGTTGAGGCCATACTTCTCGTCGCGCTCGTCGATCGCGCCACCGAGTAGCTGCTTCAGAACTTCAAAATCGACCTTTCCCTCGCCAAACGCCTCAGGGAAGATCTCCTTGAGGCGCTCGATATTCTCCGCGACGATATCCGGCGATTTCGTCTCCGCGTCCTCTGCGGTCAGTTTCCTCATGCAGCTCCCTTTTACAGTGCTTTCGCAGCTGCGGCGAGTTCAGTCTCCAGCCGCTTGATGGCGAGGTTAAGGTCCACTCGGCGGTTCATCTGCGTCTCCCGCGCCGCCTGCGCGCGTATCGCTGCGATATCGTGTCGCAGACGCGCGTGAGCGGCGAGCGCCTCGCGACGGGCAGTTGCCCGTTCGGCGCTCTCCGGAGTCGCGAACACTCCCGTAATCGACGCCGCTTCCAGCGCTATCACGAGGTCAATCCAGCGTTGATATAGCTCGAAGAGGTCTCTGGCGCGTATCCCGGAAAGCGCGATACTTGCGAGGAACGCCGCGTCGATTGGCGCAGGCAACGTTTGCGGCATCGGGCACGTGCGGCGCACTTCCTCGATAACGACCGCGCCCGCTTCGCCCTGCGACCATCGCTTGTGCGCGAGCGACAGCGATTGACTGTCGGCCTGCACGCTCACGAGAACGACAGGATACGGAATCGCACGATGGATCAACTCGGTGAGGCGCGGAGATTTGGCTTGGTCGCGAAGCGTGACTGTGAGAACGGAGATTTCCAGATATTCGCGGACGGCGTCTCGAAACGCGGGCACCCCGATATTGTTGGGCTTCAGGGCTGCTACCCACTCCACATCCTCGATACCGTCCTGGATTTGCCGCTTGTCCGACGCTGTCGGAGCACCTTGCTCCAGCAGTAGTTTCTTGGGCACGCGCCGCTCGACTCGCGTATCGGCGGGCAGCGCCAGCGCGGCAATCACGTCTGCAACTGCGCCACTGCTCATGCCTCGGATTCCGGAAGGACCACGAGATAGGCAACCACCTCGAAGTCATTAATGCCGGCGAACTCACCCTTCATCGCGTGCGTGCCGCCGGGAGAGAAGAGACTCGCTACGGCGCGCTCTTCCTTCTTGCCAGTTATTGCGGCGACAGCGGCGGCTAGTTGCTTCTGCACCGCGGCCATCTCTTCGCCGTGGCGTGTTGCCTTGTCAAAGCGGGCTGTGGCTGTGGCGTCAGGCAGATCGCGACCGATGCAAAGCTTCTTGAGCCGGTCGAGCGCCTGCTTCGCTTGGGTATAAGGCAGCACGACGGCACCGTCCTCGCCAACATGCACGAGGTAGTGAGGAGCAAGCGGATAACCGGGTTCGATGCTCTTGAGGGCGGGCTCGCCAACCGCGCGCAGGCAAAAGATCACGCCCGGCGCTATCGCTCCTTCGCCGTCACCCTGAGTCGTCGTGACGGCGAAGGTGCCTAGAGCCAGTCGTTCCAGGAGAGCCAGATTGTCGCGCAGGTAGCCCGACAAATCGATACGGAAGTCGTTCAGAGTCAGGTCGGCGATGGAGATGCCGCCCCCGCCCAGGTCTTCCAGATCGATAACAGCTTCCTGCAATTGCTGAAGCTGTCTACGGCGGTACTCGAGATCGTTCATCGGATCGCCCGATTGCTGCTCGATAAGGTTCTCCTCACCCGTTGCGGAGATGTCGAGCAATACCATACGGCCACTGACACGCTGTTCGAGGTTGATGTACTCCTCAAGCTCGAGGTTAGGCCAGAAGTTGACGAGCTGAATGCGCTCATTCGTGGAGCCGATTCGATCAATACGTCCGAAGCGCTGGATAATACGGACCGGGTTCCAATGGATGTCGTAGTTGATGAGGGTATCGCAATCCTGCAGGTTCTGCCCTTCGGAAATGCAATCCGTGGCGATCAAAAGGTCGATTTCTCCCTCGTCCGTTAGTTCCGCGGGGCGCTCTTTGGAGCGTGGCGAAAAGCTGCTGAGGATGGTCGAGAAGTCGGCGCGCAACCCGGGCAGCGTCGTCTTGTTGTAGCCGGCGCCAGTCACCAGCGCGCTGTGCAAACCAAGAGTCGATTGCGCCCAATCCGCCAGCTCGCGGTAAAGGTATTCGGCGGTGTCGGCGAAAGCGGTAAAGACGATGATCTTGCGGTTGCCGGGATTGATAGGGTTGCGGACCTTGTTCTGGATCAGTTCGCGGAGCCGGCGCAACTTGTCGTCGCGTGCGGGAACGACCTGCCGAGCCGCCGATAACAGCGTGTCGAGCCGGTTGCGGTCTTCGATCAAGTCCTGCCGCCAGCGCACGCGGTCGACATCCTGCAGGAGCACCTTGACCTCGCGCCCGATGAGCAGCGTCTCAAAGCCGGGGTCATCGACCTCAATATCCTCGATAGAGATTTCGTCCACCGACGCGTCGTGTGCATCGAGCCGCGCGAGCATTGCGGTTACGTCGTCAAGCTGACGCTTGATCGTAGAGGCGAAGGAGGTGACCGCGCTCTCCATTCGTTTCAAGATGTTGACGCGCAGCAAGTGGATGAGGCTTTCCTCGCGGTCAGCCTGGCGGAACATACGCTGGCCGCCATGCAGCCGCGTGCTGTACTTCTCGTCGTAGGCCGCCTGCTTGTGGGGCAGCACGTAACGCAGGGGAGCGTAGGCGCTAAGGTTGAGCCGGCGAATCTCGTTATTGATTTCGCGTATGGAGCGAAACTCGCCGGCACGATCGACGTCGGCCTTGATATTGATCGGTGGGAGACGCTCGGGGAATTGGCCCATTTCCAGCGTCCCGTAATACTTCTCGATGTGCTTGCGCGAGCGCGCAATTGTCAGCAAATCGAGTAGTTTGAAATAGTCGAATCCGAGCATGTCCAGCAGACGCGTCGGCGTCCGATCATCTTCCAGCGCGAGCCAGCGGTTGAACTGGAGTTGCGCCTTCCGCGTGGTAGCCTCGACACTCGGAATTTGGTTTCCCGCGAGCGCCGTGTCGTCGCCCTCGGTGACGAAAGCGATCTGGTTCTTGAGGTCCGCTAAGCGGTTGTTGACCGGCGTAGCCGAGAGCATGAGCACGCGCGTTTTCACGCCCGCCTTGATGATGGCGCGCATCAGGCGATCGTATCTGGTTTCGCGATCCTTGTGAGCGGCCTTGTTGCGGAAATTGTGCGACTCGTCTATGACGACGAGATCGTAGTTGCCCCAATTGACGTGCGCCAAGTCGATGTCGCCTGAGTGACCGGTGTCGCGGGACAGGTCTGTATGATTGAGCACGTCGTAATGAAGTCGGTCTGCGCTGAGACTGTTGCGGCGGTCGTTCGATTTGTAGAGTGTCCAGTTGTCCCGCAACCGCTTTGGCACCAGCACCAACACGCGGTCGTTACGCAGTTCGTAGTATTTGATGATGGCCAGGGCCTCGAAGGTCTTCCCGAGTCCCACGCTGTCGGCGATGATGCAGCCGCCCAAGCGTTCGAGTTTGTCGATCGCGCCAATGACTCCGTCGCGTTGAAACTTGAACAGCTTTTTCCAGACGGTTGTGTTGCGGATTCCAGTTGCGGACTTGACGATGCGTTCCTCGTCCAGCTCATCGCCTAGATCCTTGAAGAGATGAAAAAGGGTCAGGAAATAAACGAGCGACGGGGCTTTGTGGGCCATCAGCTCGTGCAGATGCCTCAGGAATGTATTCTTCGCATCCGGCGTGGCGGACAAGCTCTTCCAGAGTGAATCAAACCAGCTCCCAAGAATGGCACATTCGGCGTCAGTTTCGGCGCACTGAATCAAACTGAACCGGTTGCCGGGCGTGAGACCAAGACCATCCGTGGTAAATGCGCAGTGTCCAGTGAGAACCCGAGCGGGTTGATCGGCACCGTTGCCGATGGCGATAAGCGACTGCGGAAGAGGCATCGGCGCATCACGCAGATCGACCTTTTTATCGATCCAGGCGGCGAGCTCCCGAGCCCGTGCCCTGATGTTGAGGCGGTTACGAAAGGGACGGTCGGCATCGCTCCCGAACAGTTGCGGTTCAGTATCAGGATGGGTCGGGACGACCAAACGGCACGTTGCGACGTTTTTGAGCAGTTCCCTGGTCTCGGCGAACGCGAAGAGCGAGAATGCTGCGGTGGCGATGTCTAGCTTAGATTGTGGACGAAGCGCGGCGCGGACCTCGTCAATTACGCGGTCATCGCCGGTATTTTTGATGAGCTTCACGCTGGTCAACGCCCGCTCTTAGGGTGATCGATCAAGCTGCACGCCTTCGCGCAGGCTTGGCGACAAAAGACGCAACGTCCTTCCGGGTCGCCCCCATTCGCAGCAGGGATCGGACCATAAGGTCGATGCTCACCGAGGAATCTGCGGCTTCCATCTTTGCGACCCTGGATTGGCTGGAACCGAGAAGTCGCCCAAGTTGTTGCTGTGTCATCCGGCGCCCGACCCTCTGTTTCTTTATTGCCTGTGCCAGCCCAATTTTGACCTCAATGAAGGCGGTCTCTTCGTCCTTTATGCCCAAAAAGTCCTCGGCGGTCCCGATTTTCCACCCGGCCGATTCCAATTTGTTTTGTTTCCGTTTGTCCATGTTTGAAGAAATCCAGCTGAAGGGTTTGACGCTCGTCAAGGCACGAAAAGGCTATGGCAAATCTGATATGCCGAGCAAGTGGAATGCTTGATCGGAGCAAGATACCAGCCGAGAAGGGAGCTGCTGTTAAGCGAAGGTCCGAGCACCGGCAGGGCCTTCTCGATTACCGCCAAATCTGTGAACGCTTTCCTGAGTATATTAGTACCCTGCTGCAAAACGTACGCGAGCGCGGCATACTCCCAGTGACAAGATGATAGCTTGACCCGAATGGCGGGGCGACCTCGACCGCTTCATGCGAGCGTGCGTTAGGATGAGCTGACCGCAGGTAGGTGAGATGATCGGCAGGAAAACCGTCAAAAACCGGTGAGCCATTTGCCTTCGAATGAAAATTCAGCAGCGCGGCCTTCGCCTGACTCGGGCAGGCGGCACTTCGACTCAACCCGCATGACCCATACGATTGTCGATTACCGTTCGAGTGCGCTTGCCGTCGGCGCAGCGTTCCGCCGGCGTCGTCCTGGACCTGAAACTGATCTCGTCACGCAATTTCTCGAGGACTTGCGTTTGCCTATGCCGCGCGGCTGTCATGCCACGATCTTTTGCGAGCCGCGGATTGCATCCGGGTTCCCAGACCTCGTTGTCGTGATCTGGAATGTGGCAGCCACGCGACGCTGGAACCCTGAACGATCTGGTCTCTTGCGCGACGACATCCGGCTACTCCACTATCTGTATCTGCACGGCCGTGGTTTTGCGACGCACGATATTTTGAAGTCTGTCTTTCGGCGAGGACTCGCCGCTTCGCTAGACCGGCTTCGTGCCGCGCGATTGGTTCATCACAGAAGCCTGCTGTATGTGCCCCGGCCATTGTCTCACGCATTTGCGGTTCGCCGAATCATTGCGATCGAAGCAAAAGTATCTGAATGGTCTTCGGCACTGGACCAAGCTTTCCTCAACACATGGTTTGCGTCGGAGTCTTACGTGCTCCTTCCGCGTAGCAAGGCGACGAAACACCTCCGCAGTGTGGCCAAGTCACGCGGGATACGCATTTGTTGTCCAGGTGACACGATTGCCTCGAAGACTTCGCCGTTACGGCGAGCACGTCCACGGTCCTACGTGTCTTGGCTTTTCAACGAATGGGCTTGGCGGGTATCCGAGAGTAACGGAGAGCTCTTGCCTTGAATGGTCTCAACGCAATCGATTTGGTTTGGCTGCGACAGCAGTTTCCTCGCCTTTCGAACCTGAACCCCCTTAGTGTGGGTGGCCAGAAGCTCGTCTTCGCCGGGGTTCATCCGATCGACGGTGAAGTGGTCTTAAAGCTCATCCATCCTCGGCAGGACCACGAACAAACGAGAAGAGAACTGCTAGCTGTCTCTCAAGTCAACTCTGAGCGAGTCCCGTCCATCTTGGAGGTCGGAACAATGAGCACCCCAGTGGGCGACTGCTCTTGGTTCCGTGAACGAAAAATTGCTGGCAAGACTGTGCGTGAACTGCTCGTTGTAGGTCCATTGTCGATTTCGGACTTGCTTCGACTTGGCCTGCATACACTAGAGGCGCTGCTTGACGCGGAACAGGCGAAAATCGTGCATCGCGATGTTAAGCCAGAAAACATCATCCGCGACAACTCCGGCAGCTTCTGGCTGATAGATTTCGGTATCGCGAGACATCTCGACCTGGATTCCATCACAGCAACTGTTTCCGCCTTCGGAAAATTTACTGTCGGTTACGCGCCGCAGGAGCAATATCGCAACGTTAAAACGGAAATTGACGCGCGATGCGACCTGTTTGCCCTCGGCGTAACACTTTATGAGTGCGCCACGGGGCGGAATCCTTTCGCTGACGGCGCGCGAGATGCGATGGAACAGCTGACGCGTGTAGAAACGATGCCGCTTCCACGTTTGAGTCTAACGTTTGCTAATGCACAAAAATTTGCGGACTTGGTCGCAGCTATGACGCAGAAGAGGCGTGACCACCGTCCTTCGACTGTGAGGGAAGCCTATGATTGGATGAAGGAAATATGCGACGCCGAAGGAATCTAAACGCGTGGAGCTTTACTTGCACGTCGGGATGTTCACCGCATACCTCCGCCGACGTTGGCAGATTCGATGGGGGGAACGACTGATGGAGCTATATCTCCAGTTTGGCTACGGCATGATGGAGCACTGCAGGTTTTTGGTCTCAGCGTGGCAGGGAGGCACCGTTGTTCTTAGCCCCAGAGACCTCACAGATGAGCAGCTCGTGAGACTGTCACAAACCATACGAGAATTGCCTGGAGGCAATGTGCTTCTGGATCCCCAGTTCTATCTTCCTCGTGCAGATCACGAGCGTCTTTGCTCGCACCAATATTGGCCGGAGTCCTACTCAACGGGGACGTTCTGGCAAGGCCCGGCATTGACAGAACTTCTCACTCGACTTAGAGACCTCAACCAATCTATTGGATCCGCAACGTTCATTTTGCCCGGCGTGTTGGCTGATACGATAAACGACGATTGGCTTGAAATCCATCGATCCATTTTGGAAGAGGCTACAGCACTCGACACCGGGTTCCCCCTTTACATGACCATAGCTCTTAGTGCCGACGCGGCGCGTAACCAGGATCAAATCGCCGTCCTTCTTGAACGTGCCGAGACATGGGAACCCGCGGGCTACTATATAGTGTGTGAACATCCCGGTGGGAATTATTTGGTCAATGATCCGAACTGGCTCGCAAACGTATTGGATGTTGCAGCCGGACTTCGACTTCGCGGGGCCAGCGTAGTACTCGGTTACTGCAACCATCAGATGCTGATTGCTGCCTGTGCGAAAGCGGACGCGATCTGCTCTGGAACTTGGATGAACGTGCGGTCTTTTCCTCCCGACAAATTCCGCGCGTCGTATGACGAGGAGATTAGGCAACGCACTACTTGGTACTACTGTCCGCAGTCGTTGTCGGAATATACAATTCCATTTCTAGATATTGCTCGCAGACAGCAGGTACTAAGCCTACTCGCTCCTCCTGCGCCGTTGGACAGCCCATATTCCGGTATCCTCTTCAGCGGGCAACAGCCGTCATCGGTGGGCTTTACTGAACAGACTGCATTCCGGCACTATTTGCACTGTCTTCGCGCCCAGTGCACTGCGGCCTCGCTAGGCACGTACGACGATTCCGTCGCTTTTCACGAGTCCGTGTTGAACGACGCCGCGACACTACTCGCGAGGCTCCACGCGGCGGGAATTAAGGGGCAGCTCCGGGACTTCAGAGAAATTATCGACGTGAATCGTGCGGCATTGTCCGTTCTCACCGCCACTCGCGCTCCAATCCTTCGGCGGAGATGGACAGCCATTTAGGCGCAACTACTGTTGCACGGGAGGGCAAATAGCTTGGGGCGAAAAGGGAACGGTTATGGAAGCGAATGGCACTTCGACCACTACCGACGAGTTCTACCCGACGCGTTGGATCAACAGATAAGACGAAATATTGGAAGAACCGACGCACGGATCGAGTGGGTATATCCGGACGCTGGCGCTTTTGAAAAGGAGCCGCGAGGACTCGAGTTCCTTAAAACCGATCCAAGCCAACGAGAGACGCTAGAAGCATGGCGAGCATTTTGGCCTCAGACAGGAAGTCCGCCCAATTGGGACGGCGTCGCGAGAGATGCGACTTCCGGCGAGTGGTAACTGTTCGAGACTAAAGCGAATCACCCAGAGTTCTGTTCGCACGTATGTGGCGCCGTGGGAAAAGGGCGCACCCTGATCGAGTCCACAATGTCAAAGGTCAAACGCCACCTGAGCGTGCATCGGGATTTTCAGTGGCTGGGGACGTATTACCAATACGCGAACCGTCTTGCCTGCCTTTATTTTTTGAACGTCCTCAGGAAGGTCCCCGCACGCTTGGTCCTCGTCTACTTCATCGGTGACAAGTTTCCCGACGCACGCCAATGCCCTTCGAGCGAGGCGGAATGGCGAGAGCTCATTCGGGCCTGTCACCTGACGCTGGGTCTTTCGGAAAAGCATGCGCTTCGCAACAGAGTACACGAGTTGTTTATCCCCGTCGCTGCGGAGTGAGCTTGCAGTCGCCGGTGCAAAACTAACCGAGGGTCGCCGATGGTATCCAGCCGGGGATCGCGAAATCCGGGCGACCTTGTGATCCTCAAAGAAGACTGGTCTGGGCGGTATGCTTTGCCTGTTGAGTCGCGGGGCCGCGAGCCAGACCCGCCGTTTGGTTTCCACTTGGACTGGACGAAGCGGACGCGCGAAGGCTGGAGGGCATCTGAACCGTCGGATGGGTTGACGCCGAGCGAGCGCCGTTAGTGGCGGCTCTGTCGCCGGCTTCGAGGCTTGCTCCGAGCGAATTACCAGCTTGCGATGCGGCGCCCGATTCAGCTCCTGCGGCGTTCTGGCGCGTCAGAATCCGGCCCAGCCCGTAGCCGGCCATCGCAGCTTCAAACGCGTGGCTTAGATTGAGGGAAACGGCGCCGCCAACAACCGAAGCGGCAGTATTTGGAATTGTCCATGCGAGGAGCATGAAGATCAGCGCGCCGCCCGCGATGGTCAGAGGAAGCGTTGGGTCAGCTACCGTCCATCCCGTTAGAGCAGCGTTCCAGCCGGCAATGATCGTCATGCCCACGCCGACGAGCAGGTATAAGAAAAAAAGCTTGATGCCGACGCCGACGATCCAACCAAGGAAACCCTCAGCAAACTTGATCGTCCATCGAGAACCGCTGAAGCCCAATATCAGTACGCCACCGCCAACGCCGATGTACGCCTCGGAAAGGGCGAGCAGCATTTGCCCGGCGATAAGGGCAAACGATAGAAACATGATCAACCCTGCGACGAGAGCAATCAGCGATGCGATCGTGAGGTGAAACCATCCCAAACTCCCGAAGCCGCGATAGATCGTCTGAAACATCGCAAGGCCATTGTTGAAAACTGTGCTCGGGCTAAGGTCGGGAATCCCGGCCGCTTGTCCCCCAATCTCCTGAAAGCCCTGAATGATTGCGCTGAACCACATCGGCGCGTTCACGATCATTGCGTAGAGAAAGCCGAACGCGAGAAATTTCTTTACAAATTCTGTTAGCAGGCGTGTTGGCTCTTCTTGATCCGTGAGGAAGTGAACACACGTGATGACAATTTCGATGAGTACCAAGCCGAAGAATATCTTCTCAGCGAAGGGCTGCATGATCGCCATGTAGCGTTGGCCTGCCCACTGGAAAGTCTGCCCTATATTGTCGAGGTTGTTCATCGCGCGTCCTCAATGAGTCCCTTGCACGTTGGGAGAGGGGACCGGAACGAGCCCGCCGCCTAAGCCGTTAGCGGGCATAGTCGTCGAGAACGGAACTCGCGGCGCAGCCGCTGCCAGTACCGGCTGACAGTTGATTAAGAACTTGTGATCGGCCTGCTGGCAAAAGCCGAGTGCTTTCCCCCAAAGCTCTGTTTTTCTCTGAAGTTGGTCGTTCCAGAACTGGTCTCCATAGTTTTCGGCGGCGTTTGGAGATTGAAGGACGGCAAGCGGAGCACTGGTGTCATCGGATTTGCCGTTGCAGGCTCCGAGGAAAAGGAAAGCGGCCAGCACGCAAAACTTGAGTCCTTTCATAGGAGGCCTTCCGTCTATTGGGCAGGGGCGTTAAGACCGTTGTTCGGCATGGTTGATGAGAACGGTATAGTCGGTCCGGCGCTGAGCCACTGTTGGGTGCTGGCGTCTTCGGCCGCGGCGCGATTGACTGCATTGGCGGCGACGACATTCTGCGCGTTGATCATGGCGACGACCAACTGCCTCAGCATCTGAATCTGCTGCGCCTGTTGCAAGGCAATTTCGTTGCCGACCTGGATTGCCTGCAAATTTCCCACGGCGGTCTTGTTCATGCCTTCGAGCTCGCCGAATTGCGCCTGCTCATTAGCGAAATTTTGCGCTTGCGATTGGGCTGCCGCCAGAGTGCCGTTGAGAGTATTCAAGGTGGTGGCAATATTCTTGGCTTCCTGCTGGTCCGGATTGGATGGCACGGTGTAGCCGGGAAACTGTTGCTGGAATTGCGACTGCAGATTACTGAGCGTGTAAGATAGTCCGCCCTCCTGCTGAATGATTCCGCCCAGTTCGTCGAGCATAGACTGACTCGATTGCCACACGCCGGCGTATCCGCCTGTGGTGTTCTGGATCATGTACTGAAGCTGCTGCGCTTCGGTGCGGACGGTTTGAGTCTCTTGCTGAAGCTGCTGAAGCTGGCTCGCGTACATCGTCGGATCGAACACTACGTCGCCGGCACCGAACAGAGCGTCCGCGGGACCGCAAGCGAACAACAGCCAACCGATAGCGACCAATATCGTCAATGAGAATTCGAAGAACCTTTTCCCCTTCATTGATCTATCTCCGCCTGTTTTGCTGTGCCGTTCGTGTGGAGCGGCGGCACGCGACTAGTGCTGAACGAGGCCCTGCTGGACGCTTTGACACGACCGCAGAGTCTGCCGATGTATTCCGCCCAGTCGTCCAATCCTCGGATGCGAAGCCATTCGCTCGCCCATCGATCTCCATGTTTGGCGATCAGTTGATGAGCCTGCAGAATGTCCGGCTTCGATCCCGAACCGATGAAAGCCAAAGTGGCCTCTCCGAGCGCCAGATCGAAGAGGCGCCGCCCGGCGGACGAAAGGTAGTAGTACTGGCGCTTCGGTACGGCGAGCGACAGCATTTCGATCTGCCTGCTGGTCAGACCGAACTTGCGATAGAGATCTGCGGTGACGGGATTCTGCGCCTCGGGATTGGGGAGCAGAATCTTCGTCGGACACGACTCGAGAATCACGTCGCGCTGAGGGGAATTGGCGACTTCAACCAGACTTTGGGTGGAAAGCACGACGGCGGCGTTCTTCTTGCGGAGCGTTCGCAACCAATCCTCGATCTTCGCACCAAACGCACCGTTGGCGAGCATCACCCACGCTTCATCAAGCACGATGAGGGTCGGTCTCCCGTCCAGGCGCTGGTCGATCCGGTGAAAGAGATATGTGAGTACGGGCAGGAGGACCTTCTCGCCCATCGCCATCAGCGCTTCGATCTCAAAAGTCTGAAAGCGGCTGCTGCTGAGTAAGTCATTGTCAGCGTCGAGGAAACGGCCCATCGGGCCGTGAAGAGAATAGAAGTCGAGCCCGTCGCGTAGCGTCTGATCCTGAAGCAGTCGAACCAGGTCCGTGATGGTTCGGGCGTCAGATCCGCTGTCGCCCAGTAGCTGGAGGGCACGCCAGATCGCTTTCCGATGTTGGGGAAGGAGGGTCACACCTTGCAAGTTGAGCAGAGTTTCCAGCCAATCCTGCGCCCACATCCGTTCGTTGTCGTCGTTTACGTTCGCCAGTGGACAGAAAGAGATTTCGCTTTCTCCGAGATCATAGTGATCGCCGCCGGCCGCTCTGGTAAGCACGAATGCTGACAGGCCTTTATCGAAACAGAAGACTTGTGCGTTCGGATAACGGAAGAACTGCGCGATCAACAGGCCGAGTAGCGTCGATTTGCCGGAGCCAGTCGGACCAAAGATCAGCGTGTGGCCGACGTCGCCAACATGGAGGTTGAGCCGAAACGGCGTTCCGCCAGTGGTCGCCGCATAGCAAAGCGGCGGACTGTTTTCCGGATAGAAGGGACAGGGGTTCACCTCCTCCCCGGGCCACACGTTGGTAGTCGGCATGAGGTCGGCGAGGTTGCGCGTGTGGATTAGCGGTCGTCGAACGTTCCGATAGCCGTGGCCTGGAAGCGAGCCAAGGTACGCCTCGTTCGCGTTGACGTGCTCGATGACAGCGGGAAAGCCATGATGCTGCAGTTGCTTTGCGATCTCTCTCGCGTTGGACTCGGCTGCCAAACGATTCTCGTCCATCAAAATGATGCTGCTCGTGTAGTAACCAAAGCGGACCCGATTCGAGCTCGCCTCGGCAAGCGCATCGTCCGCGTCTTCAGCCATAGCCAACGCATCTTTGTTCTCAAAGCTCTGGGACGCGCCGTTGCTGAACACTTGTTTGATCATGCCGGACAGCCCATGGCGCTTCTGAAACCAGTTGCGCCGCTGGATGCGGAGAGCCCGCTCGGCCTCGGCCGGATCGAGGAAAATGAAGCGCGTCGACCAGCGGTACGGAATTGCGAGTTCATCGAGAAATGCAGTGACTTCGGGCCACGAGTGAAGTGGAAGGCCAGTCAGGCCAATCAGGCGAATGTGAAGGTCATCCAGCATGGGCTGGAAGCCCGCATGGAATTCGTGATTGCCGAGTAGAACGTCGAGAAAGGTACCCTCGGTAGGCGTTCTAATGGGATCGTGGTGTGCGGAGATGCAGGAGTTCAGGTGTGACAGGAGCGCAACGTCGTCCATACGGTGCATGAGGAGTCTGGCGCTCAGGGCGTCTTCATTTTCCGCGAGGCTGCGCCTGAAAAAATCGAGTGTCTCCTCCCAATCGGTTGCTCTGCGGCCTTGAAAGAACAGGCCAGCGGCTCGCGACTGCATCTCGGTGGGTGGCGTCCAGGAGAGAGTTAACGCGAAGCGACTCTCGAAGTGCTGGCCTTCCTCCGTATAGTGAAGCCGGCGCTCGTGATCGATCAGCGCCGTAACGGGGTCTGGGAGGGCTCCGACTTCCGGATAGCCGATACTCGGTTTGCGGATGAGATCGACGTTCATCATCCAGCCGTCGCCCGACCGCGCGAGACCGGCATTTACCTGATGAACGAGAGCCGTCATTTCCTCGGGACTTGCGGAGTTCAAGTCAGGACCGCCATAGCGCCAGCCGGCCAGGAGCGAGCCGTCCTTCAATAGAGCTATGCCGGGGTCGATGAGCGCCGCGTAGTTGAGGAGGTCTGCAAAACCTCCGAGTCGATCTGACTTGCGCTGAAGGTTTCTGAACTCTTTGAACATCACTGCTGTCCTCTAGTACTTCCGAAGCCTCGGCACTGCCGGATGAACGGGTGCCGCTGGGGCGGTGATCGCGGCACGCGGCGGATAATACCGCTGGTAATGCAGATGCCGGATGTAAACCTCGCTCAGTTGCGCATCGAACTTGGCTGCCTGTCGAAGCGCCCAGTGACCCGCGGTGCCCAGGATCGTCGCGATCGCAACCGTGTACAGATGCAGGCCGACGCCGAAGATCAGCGCTGCGACTATCAGCCAGTTCAGGATCGCAAGACGCCGTTCCGCGCCTCCAAGCAGGACCGGCCGCGTGAGCGCTTGATGGATCAGCGTTCGTTGAACCTCAGTGTCCATCACTGCATCCCATCCGGTCGTCTGACTAGAAGAGCGCGGGCGCGAATGGAAATAGCGCCGTCATCAACTGAGTTGCTCCAAGCGCCGCCGCTCCTCCAAGAGCGACGGCGGACATCTTCCGCGCGCCAGTGCCGTGCTCGCTAAAAGTCCACGTAAGTCCGCAGCCGATGACGGCTATCGTGGTCGCGGCGTGGGCGACGGTGCCCTGCAGATCTCCCTGAATCGTCGCGAGCGGCGCATCCCATGGCAGAGTTCCGACTCCCGTAGTTGCGAGCGCTTGCGCAGGCCACAAAATCGTTACCACGGCGATCGCGTAGCCCAGCTTGCTGAACCACTGATCTTTGCGGGAATGAATCCTACTGATGATCGACTTCATGACGACCTCCTATCGAACTGATTTTGAAACCGAGGGCGGTATCGTAGCCTTCAACGCGAACCATCTCCGTCACGCGCCGCCCCTTGGGCGTACGTATGATAAAGGCCAAGACATTGACAGCCTGTGAAATTAGATCCGGCTGGGGCGGTACTCCCGCCTCTTGAACGAGACTGCCCAGTCGAGTGAGCGCGGCTGCTGCGCTATTGGCGTGCACTGTAGTCACGCCACCGGGGTGTCCAGTATTCCATGCTTTGAGCAGAGCCAGCGCTTCTCCGCCGCGAACTTCACCGATGATTATGCGGTCGGGACGTGCTCTCATTGTGGTGCGTGTAAGGAATGTGAGGTCCGCGGCGACGGTCGTATGAAGCTGCATCACGTTCGGCGCGTCGCAATGCAATTCGAGAGTGTCCTCGATGATAATGAAGCGCTCGTTAGGATTTCCGAGGCGGACCATCTCGTGAAGCAGGGCGTTCGCCAGAGTCGTCTTGCCGGAGCCGGTTCCGCCGGCGAGCACGACGTTTTCGCGTCTGGCGACGGCGCCTCGAAACTCTTCTGCCTGATTGGCGTCGATGATGCCGTGGGCGAGATAGTCGTCGAGCGTATAGATGAGTCGAGCGTGTTTTCGGATCACAAACGACGGGGAGCTGACGACGGGCGGCAACCAGCCAGTGAAGCGGCTTCCGTCCAGTGGTAGTTCGCATTCGATGACTGGCCGTTGATCGTTCGCGACGGTGTTGAGGGCGAACGCCACGGTTCCGATCAGCCGTTCCGCCTGAACGGCGTGCATTTTTGTTCCTGAAGGCCGCATCCCTCCGCGATGAGATTCAAGCCAAAGTGCCCCATCCGGATTGAGGATGATCTCGATCACGTCTGGGTCGTCGAGAGCCGCCAGTACGCTCGGACCGAGTTCGCGCCGGAGCCGCTCATCTAGCCGCGTCGATTGAATCGCTGCCAAGCCCATCATCATTCTCCTGTCGTTGGTGTCGTCCGTTGGCCGCATCGTCGGTCGGTTGTGCAGTAATAGAATCGGTTTCGGTGTTGGTCTCGGTCAGTTCCATCACCGCATTACGCCAGTTGTTGTAGAGACGGGTTCCGGCTGTCAGCGCGCTTTCGCGCAGTTCCGCAGGAATCTCGGGCAGGTGTACCAACGAAACGAACGCGAGCCGGTCGACCATCGCGAATAAGACATGCAACTCGCTGCAAAGCGAATTGACCTGCCGGCTCTGCAGTTCGATGTTAAGCGCGAGCCGCTCCTCCATCTCGACTAGCGCGAAACCGTTTGGTGCTCGGCTGCCGTCGTCGCTCAGACGCTCGTAGTCGAGCAGGCACTGCCGAAGATAGCGGGACAGCGAGACTTTGTTTGCAGATGCGGCCCCTCGGAAGCGGTCAGCTTCTTCGATACTCAAATAACAGGAAACTTCCCGTGCATTGTTTCTCACTTGAATAACCACTTCTTGCGTGAATCTCTTCGACCCTGTTCGCGCTCCGGCTCGGTGACTGAATGCTGGTCGGTCGCCTGATTTGTGTTTTGATCCTTATGGTTCGCTACCGAAACGGGCGTCTCTGGCCATTCGCGGCCGGAGCTGACTCGATCCGAGTGTTGGGGCGGAGCGAGCTTCGCGCGGGCCGAAAATTCCTGGTCAAGGTAGTAACGAATCTTGGCTCCGTAGATCGGGGGACTTCCTGGAGCGAAGATCAATGCCGCCTCCTCTGGCAATCGCATCGTCTCGTCTGGCGTGATCAATGGGCGTTGCATCGAGGGTTCTGAGAAGGTGGTCCGACTGTCCGAATAGCTGCGGTGCTGGTGGCGCACCGTTGCCGTGCCCGCCATCTCGGAAATCAGTCGTGCGGTTTCAATCTTGTTGGGCGCGTATGCGATGCGAACCGCGCAATTCGAAACGATTGATTCGTCGTGGCCGTAAGCGGCGTAAAGCTGACTCAGGTCTTGAGCGACCAGATAAGCCTTGATTCCGTAGCCGGCGGCGTACGAGAGCGAGCTCTGGAAGAAGTCGAGCCGTCCGAGCGCCGGAAACTCGTCCAACATCAGCAACAGGCGCCGCATCGGCGCTACGTGGTCGTCTGGAGATGTGCTCTCAGTGAGTCGTGCTCCGAGTTGCGCGAGCAAAAGGCGCATCAACGGTCGCGTCCGCGTAAGGTCGGACGGCGGCACGGTGAGATAGAGACTGACCGGCCGATCGTGATGCTTGAGATCGGCAATGGAAAAGTCCGATGCGGACGTATTCGCGGCGACGATCGGATCTCGATACAAAGTTAGGCAACGGGTCGCCGTGCTGAGGACCGAAGTGCGTTCGTTGGGGCTTTTGCTGAGTACCGCCTGTGCCGTTCCGGCGATCACGGCGTGGGTGATTTCGCGGCCGTGTGACGTATCGATCATGGCCTGGACTGCCTTCTCCTGATCGCGATCCGGCGGGTTCAGAAATTTCAGACATCCAGCGAGTGTCTTGTCGGGCTCCGCGTGGATCACCTGAAGGATCACGCCGGTGAGGAGATCATGCGCGGTCAGGTCCCAATGATCGCGGGGGACGTTGCCGGCCGGATCGATCAGCATGTCAGCGATGTTTTGCGCGTCCTTGACCTCTTCGGGTCCGAGTCGGATTTCGGCGAGCGGGTTGTACCGAGCTCCTGTGCCGTCAGTGCACGTCGGATCGAATCGCAGGCAAAGGTTGCCGAAGCCTTTCTGTCGCCAGCCCGCCGTGGCCTTCCAGTTCTCGCCTTTGATGTCGTGGACCACGACGCTGTCGGGCCAACTGAGCAGGGTCGGGATTACCAGTCCCACGCCTTTGCCGGTTCGCGTCGGCGCAAAAGCGAGCACATGCGATGGTCCCGAATCGCGGAGGTAATGAGTCTTCCTTCCATTTCGCCATGCGCCTACATAAACGCCGCCATCGGCGTCGAGCAGCCCGGTGGCGCCGATCTCCTTCCTGCTGGCCCAGTGAGCTGAACCGTGAAGATCGTCTGCTCTGGCTCCGACTCGCCGGGTCAGATGAACGGCGATCATCGCCACAACTGTGACGATCAAGGTTGGATATTCGAATATGCGCATTCCGGCGCTTAGCATCGGTTTGGCAGCGGCGACGTGTTGCCACTCCCATGCCCAGGTCAGAATTCCCCACGGCCGGTAAAGAGATCCGACGAGGGGCAAGTCGACGAGCGGTGCGCCCAACACTGCGGAATGTCCGAGTAGCGCGGCGACGTGTTGGGTTGCGATCGCGAGCGAGAACACCGCAGTAAAGGCGACTGCGGCTGTCGCGGTGAGGCGTACGTCCCGCTCGGCGACCGTGCGAAATACCGGCGTCCGGTATGGTAGCGACTCACTAGTCATCATCGTGTTCGTCCTTTTCCGTGCTCGGCAACGTGTACGTAGGTGACCTTTCGCCCGTTCTTTTCGAATTCCTTGCCGCTAAGAGTCGTAACCGCGCCGACTTCAAGCCGCCGCTCGCCACGCGCCTTTTCGATTGCCGGTGTCTGACGGATGTAATGGAGCCGGCCGTCGTTGCCTTCGATCATCAGGTAGCGGCGGTCGGTCGTCTCGTTCTCGAGGCCGGTGCCGATGACCCGGCCGCTCACCTGTTCGCCCGGTTTCAATTCCGTGATGTGAACCGGCGCGCGCCGGTCATGAATCTGATCGAGGTGCCGCGCCCTGGTTTTGATGATGTCGATCGAAAGCTGGTGCTGGCGCAGTGTCTGTTCCAAGTCGGGTGAGATTTGCCAAGAAAGTTGGTCGAGTTGACGCGCGAGCCCCATGCTCTCTAGGAGGCGAAGCCGCGCTATGTTTTGAGCCTGACGCTCGCGCGCTCCTTCGTTCCTGTGCGGCTTATCATTGAACGTGACGATGTTCCGCGCGTCCGCCCGACCGAGCAGCGCGCGATCTATTTCCGTGAACTGATCACGCGTGACGGCCTGCTTCCTCGATTCCAGAATGTCGCGCTCAACCCTGAGACCCAACTTGCGGCTCGCTATCTCCTGGCTCCTGTCGCGGATCCCCGACTTGATGTAGGCGCGGTCGATCGAAAGCGCGTTGCCCGATTCGGTGACACCACGGATCAGAATATGGACGTGCGGGTTGTCGGTGTTGTGATGATCAATCGCCGCCCACTCAAGGCGCGTTCCGAGGTCGCGTTCCATCTGGGCGACCAGCTCGCGCGCATGCTCTTTGAGATCCATTACGGCGCCGTTCTCAGGCGAGATGATGATCCGAAACAGCCTCGGGTCGCCCGCTTTCTGCCAGCTAGCTAGAAGTTGAGAGAGGTTAATGTCGTCCCGATTCGAATCGAAGCCGAGTCCCTTCGCGTCCTCGCGCTGCGCGCCTTCCCGCGCGAGATAGCGTCCGTGCGCGGCCCACGATACCGACCTCGCGTTGCGCGAGTACGAAACCTTGACCACGCTTCGCTGCATGAAGGCGCGCGGTTCGCGTTGGACGCCCGCGCCGCGTTGTCCAAGTCGGGTGTTCGTACGCCGAGACTGGGTTGCTCGGCCTTGTCGCTTCGCCGCCGCGAGCCACCACCGCCTCGCGCGATGCCGTTCGCCGCGCCGGCGCGGAGGGCGAGGTTGCATCTCGATATCGCGGCGGACCAGATCACTCATCTGATGTTTCCCCACCAAGGAGTCGCAGCATCATCCGCGGTAGCTCAGCTGAATTGCATGGCTCGTCGCCGCCCAGCGCGCCGATGATGCGCCGGATGTGCCCGCTCGAAAGCGTTAGACTGTGCAGCTCCTTGGATCGACTCCAGGATTTCCAGGCGCGCTTTGAGGTTGCCCGTGTGTCGAGTTCCGCTCGTCCGGCCGAAGCGATTTCGGTACGACGCGTAGCCGGAAGGTCCGGCAGACGCGCGGCAAGTTCAAGCAGTCCACCGAGCAGTAAGTCGGGCGGCTCGCGGTCCAAGCCCGCAATCGCGACCAACCCGCCGAGATTCGCGAGATGATGGACTCTAAGTCCCTGCTCTCTGGTGTGCAGTCCGTCCGCCATAAGTCACCACGTGAGAACCGGCTCCAGCGCGGCTCGAACTGAGCTCGCCGGCACCGGGCCGAAGTAACGAGAGTCCCAACTGCGCGCGTCTTTAGTTCCGAATAGCCACACCTGATTTGTCGGCACCGTGTAGCGACCCCACGGGACGTGCTCCACCGATCGGTCACGGCTGTCGCGCAAAAGCGTCGCCGAGTGTTGCAAACGTTGGCCGTTGACCGCGACGTAATCGGGCACGACTTCAACCGAGTCGCCGGGCAGCGCACTGAGCCGTTTGCCGACCGGCTCGATGCCGTCGCCGCAACCGCGTCCGCGCAAGAGATAGCCGCGCGCGCTGCCGAGTTGTGCGATCGCATCTGGCAGACACGCCAGCACCAAGTCGCCGCGCGACGGTGCGCGGCTAACCATCCGATAGATCCCCGGCGGGCACGCGCTATCTGTAAGAGCGATCCTCAATCCCAGAAGCTCGAAGCTTAAAAGTGGTATTGCGATTCCGGCGCAGAGGACGACCGGAAACAGTGCTCGCCTGGCGATTGTTCGGGTACGGGGCACGGCGATGCGGTACGGGGAAGAAATCCCGCGCCGGAGAAAGAGAATCTGACGAAAGGCGTCCACAGTACGGTAAAACCTTTATCTTGCCCTACGACCGCATCGCCCCGCCTGCCCCGTTCTTCTCCTCCCTCTGCGCCAACCTCCCGCCGCCTTCTTCCCGCTTGCTCCGCCAGCCTCTGAAGTCACGGTCGCTCTCAACGAAATGCTTCAGCATCTCGATCGCGACTTCCTTGGCGTCCGTTTCCCGATGCAAGCTGTCGTGCAAATAGCCGACGTATTCGTCCAGCGACGCCTTGAGGCTGCCGGGCAAAGTGAGCCGCAATTGTACGGGCGGTAAATCCTTGTCCCTGAGTCTGAGTTTCATCTCTCCAACTCCTTTGTGTGAGTCGATGTGAGTTCTCGTAGATGCGCGTCGAGCGCCACGCGCTGAACCCCTCGGTGGTCTCGAGGAAGTGCCAAAGCATCAACCGCACCATCTCCGCAGGATCGATTTCCTGACGCCCGACCCTATGAGCGTACTCAACGTACGCGTCGATCTCCTTCTTGAGGTGGCCGCCTATCGTCAGCGTGAGATAGCTTGAAGTGAGCGTCTTCTTTTCGGTTCCGATTTCCATTTTGCTGCCCTCCGCCTCAGTTCCGGTAAGGCCCTGGCAGTACGAGGTCGTTCGTGACCATCACGTTGAACTGATAGCCCGGTCGTATCTCCAACGTTGGCGGGATGTTCATTCCGCGCTGAAGACTGCTCTGCGCGACTTGTCCGAGTTGCTGACTGGCCGCCGCGCCGCCCGTCTCACTGAGCAATGACATTTGGTTTGGCGTCGAGTAGCCGTACCCGTAGGGGCCGGAGAACCCCGTGCCTCCGCCGAACGCTCCCAGCTGCCCAACCATCTGGCCTGCACTGATGACAGAAATGAGCGCCGCTGTGCCGAACGTCCTCAGGTAGTGGTTGTTCACCTCATCGCTGAACCCCGCATAGCCCGCCTGGTCGGCCCCCGGCATGTCCGGGATGTCTATGCTTGACGAGTTCGGGAAAATCACCCGCTTCCATTCGATCTGGGCGCGCTCCTGTCCATACGCTGCGTTGGTCTGGTACGAGCCGATGACCTTGGAGCCTTGAGGAATCAGAACCCACCGTCCGGATGCGCTGTCGAAGACGTTTTCGCGAACCTGCGCCAGAATTGGTCCGGGCAGTTCCGAGTTGATGCCGCTGATCAGCACCGCCGGAATAACGCTGCCTGCTGTGATCAGATACGGAGACTCCGCCGGTTTGACGCTCGCGATCGCACTGGTGCCGTTACTCTGGCCAGATGGAGTGATCATCAGATCGTACGGCCTGGTTGTCCCTGCCTGACTGGCGACGCTTGGAACTTCCAAAGTCTCGCCGTGGTGAAACGCTTCGACCATCGGCGGCGCGGAGAGCGCCTTCACATATTCCTCCTCCTGCAACTCGGCCAGCCTGCTCGGTGGACGCGCTGGTAGTGGAACAGCAGGAGCCTGCGTCGTCAGCGTCGGCGACGGCGGCGGAAGTGGAACAGACTTGATTTCAGGCGGTTTCGGATTCCTGGCCTTCGCTTCCAGTTCCGCGATCGCAGCGCGTTCCTCGTTGGATGTCACGGTGGCTGCATCGTCGCTCCGAACTGCTTGGCTGGAATCCGGCGAGTCCGAATGCAGCGCAACGATCATCACGAACATTGCTGTTGCGATTGCTACGCCAGCGACGATAACCAGAGTGCGAGTCAGTCGTGCGCCGCCTCCGCGCGGTTGGTGAACGCGCGGGCCGGTCGGTCCAATTGCCGTTGCGGTGGCCATGATTCACCTCGCCGCGCCGGTGTACTGGATGCTGACTCGATCCTGCTCGCGACCGACGCCTGAAACCAGCACCGCCTGGTCGAAGAGTTTGTCGACCACGTAGTAGTCACCCCTGACGCGATAGTTCACCATCTCGCTGCCGTCGCCCGCGGCGACCAACAGCGCGGGAGCTTCGCTCGACTTCGTAGTCGCGGGCATCTGGATGTAGATGTGCGTGCCGTCATCGAATGCTCGGACCGGCTTCCACGGCAGCTTTGGTCCAGACACCGCGTAAGAAAAATTGAGCGCGCCCGGATCGAGTGAAGCCAGAGAAGCGACCACTCCGTCCGGTTGCGATTGAGGGTCACGCGCCTCGGCGGCTGTGTGGTCGGCATTCTGCATCGCCTGTTCGAGATCTTCCGGGTAATAGAAGGCAACTTCCTGTATTTCGCGCCCGGCGCGCGAGCGCAGCATCAGGTGGTAAATGTGCTTCGTCGTGTAGATCGTCAGATTGGTGCTGATGCCCGGCGCCGTGGGTTTGATTGCAAGGTGCGGAGTCGGGTTACGCGGATCGCCTGATGAAGCTGGCGTTACGAGCCAGCGTTCACTGTCGCCGCTGGCGACGTCGGTGATCGTCTCGCCCGGCTCAAGCTGGATGTCGGTCGTGCGAAGCGGAGCGCAGTCAACTGCAGGCTCTTGTCCTTCATCATACGGGTAGAGCTCGCGACGCGGCGTCTTATAAACCTGCCACGCGCCGTCCTGCTGATGTTGTTTAACCGCCTCCTGAACCTCTTGGGGCTGCTGCGCGAGTATCTGAGCGCCGGAGAGCGGTGCGGGCTCCGGCTCGGGAGGTGGTACGGCCTTTGTCACCAGCGTTAGCGGCGGTGGTGGTGGCGCTTGCTTTGCTGAGCAGGCGCCGAGCGTCAGCGAGAGCGCGATGAAACCAAATTTGCCGATGAACTTCATGGTGATCGCCCCCTAACTCCGCTGCTCGGTCCAATTGAGCTGCGTTACATAGAAGCCGAGCGGATTGTCCAGGATCGAGGAGTCGGAGGTTGCGGAAATGATCGAGGTGTCGAGCGCCGCTTCCCAATGACTCGTGGCGATCGGAGAACCGTCGAGGCCTGATGTTTCCTCGGTCCATCGCACCTGCCACGTCGCTTTCGACAGCGGCAGGATTGAATCGATCTGGACGCTGACGGATTGGTGCTGAGCGACCTTGAACGGATCATGTTCGAGGTCGTTCTCGTGATAGTAGTTCTCGAGAAACTTGTAAGCCGGTCCACGAGCGCGGCTGTACACCTGGCCGATCAGCTGGTGCTCGGCTGCCGGATCGGTGATCACCTCGCGAGCATTGCGGATGAAAGCCGCGAGCTCGTACCGCACCATCCGGTCAGTGCTGATCCGCGTGGTGTTCTCGGTGAGCGCGCTCGGCGCGCCGATCGCGTAGCCGAGCTTGTCGACTTCCACGACGTACGGAACGAACTTGCTTCGCGTGCTGACCCAGACCATCCCGATGGCCAGCACCAGCGTAATGACCATCATGCCGGCGGCGGTGATCTGCCAGTTACGTTTGCCGAGAACCAGATCAGCGTAACGCTCGTCCCATTCCTGCCGCGCTTTCAGATAGACGCTGCCTTCCATGCTGACGCCTCGTTGCTAGCGGTCGAGCACTTGTTGTGAATTCGTGCTCGCTGAGTTCTGAGCTTCAGCAATTTCCGCGCCTGCATGACAGCGTCACTGGATGAGCAACCGGAGGAGAGTAGCTCCAAGGCTAGCGCCCCGATTCAGCCGGGACGGCACTTGGGTGCGAGGAGTCCGCATCTAATTTCAGATGCGGCCGCAGTTTGTGGACACGGTGTGGACACAGAATGACGATGGCCGATCCAGCGGCTCGACCCATCGTCATAAACTATTGATTTTATTGGGGTTTCTGGAGCCACCCGTCGGATTCGAACCGACGACCTGCTGATTACGAATCAGCTGCTCTACCAACTGAGCTAGGGTGGCTCTCTAATCGCGTCCGCTCGGCGACCGGAGTAGCAGATTAGCGAAGCGGGCGCTGCCGAGAAAGACTTCGGTCGCGACTCGTTGGTCGTTTTCTTCGTCTGCTGATTCTGACTCTCACTGCGTCCGCCGGTTGCCTCAAAGCAGCGTCGGGCGCATCGTTTGTTCGAAGCACATCTCGAGATTTTTGCCGTGCCAGTTCCCACTTCGATCAACTACGGCCAGGTTGCCACCGCTTATGACAATTCGCGGTGCGTCGAACCTGCGATTGCCGTCGCGCTGCTCGAGGGTCTGCGATCGTTGGGCGCTCGATCCCTGCTCGAAGTCGGCGCCGGCAGAGGCAATTATACCGGCGCATTGACGGCAAGCGGATTCTCGGTGACTGCGCTCGATCGTTCGCCGGCGATGGTCGAAATTGGCGCGCACAAGAACCCGGGACCTTGGATTCTTTCCGACGTGTCAGCGCTCCCGCTTCGCACCCGCTCCGTGGATGCGATTGCTGGCGTGAATGTGCTGCACCATCTTCCGACGCTTCATACTGCCCTTGCCGAATTCAGCCGAGTCGCGCGCGTGGGCGTCGTGTCGCAGGCGGTAGTCCGCGAAAATCTCGAGACGCTGTGGTATCGCCACTATTTTCCGGAGATTGACGACGTGCTGCTGCCGCTTCATCCGACGCTTGGCAGCCTGATCACCGCGATGTTTCATGCCGGATTTTCGCGCGTCGCGGCGGCGAAGATTTTTTACTCGGGAGACCGCGATCTTACATTCGAAGCGGCGCGCACCCGGCCTCATCTGTTGTTCGATTCGAGTTTCCGCGCATCGACCTCGGGATTTCGGCGGCTTTCGAGTGCCGGAATTGCTCGGGGATTGGCGGAGCTTGAGCGTGATCTCGAGTCCGGTGCGTTTGCCGCGATCGCCGCGCCGTACGACGCTGCCCATTCCGCCGCCGCCGACTGTGTAGTCGTCACCGCTCGTTATTTCGACCGCACGGCGGGAATCACCTCTTCGGCAAAGCGCTGAACTTCGTCGAGATAGAACGGTCGCGGCAGCGTGAAGATGAAGTGCGTCACTCCGACCTTCAGGTAACGGTCGATCGTCTCCAGGCATTCGTCGCGCGATCCAATCATCATCTGACGACGCGCCTGTTCCGGCGTAGCGCCCGAAATCGCCATGATTCGACCAAGCGCCGCTTTCTCGCGCTCCGCCGGCGCTCGATACGTCAGCCCCATCATGATCGTTTTCTCGATCTGATCCGTGTCGCGTCCTACCATATCTCCGTGCCGCTCGATCGTCTTCACAAGATCGGCGTATCGCTCCGCACTCGCGTTCGGGACGTTCCACATGTCGGCGTGCTTTGCGACGATCTTCAGCAGGACTTTCTGACCCTGCCCGCCGATCATTATCGGTGGATGCGGTTTCTGCAGCGGCTTGGGATTGCAGACCGCGTCGGTGACGTTGTAATGCCGCCCATGCAGCGTCGTTTTTTCCTGATCGAACATCCCCTTGATGATTTGGATTGATTCATCGAGCGCCTGCAGCCGTCCGGGAATCGTCTTGAAGTCGATTCCGAAACTACGATGCTCGAGCTCGAACCATCCGGCGCCAATTCCCAGGTTGAGACGGCCGTCGCTGACGTGGTCGAGCGTCGCCGCCATCTTCGCCGTGACGCATGGGTTGCGATAAGTGTTGCCGTTCACCATCGCGCCGATTCGCGCGCGCTTTGTCTGCTGGCTGAGTGCGGTGAGCGTGGTCCATCCTTCCATGCACGGCCCGGTGGGGTCGGGAACGAAAATCGGATAGAAGTGATCGAAGGTCCACAGCGAGTCGTAGCCCCAGCCGTCGGCGCTGCACCACAGGTCTCTCAGCTCCTTCCACTCGACCAGCTGCTGGCCGGTTTGTATTCCGAATCGAATCGGATGCGTCGTCATTTCGATTTCTCCTGTGTGCGATTGACCATTTGGATTCCAGCACTCTAGCGTGTGATGTCGTTCGAAAAAGTGCGGTTGCACTGATATGAATCTGCCGCTTATGCGAGCTCGTCGATCCTGCAATCAGTTTCTGAGATCCGCAAGCGGCGGGCTGATTCTAACGATCGCCGTCATCTTCATTCTGGCTTCTGCTCGCGTAAGCGTCGGCCAGAAAAGCGCATCGTCTTTCGTCATATCCAATGCGCGGGTGTTCGACGGGGAGAAAATAATCACCGGCGCCACCGTGGTCGTAAGCGACGGCAAAATAGCCGCCGTCGGCCCCAAAATAGCGACGCCATCGGATGCCCAGATTATCGACGCCACCGGCGATACTCTGATGCCTGGTTTAATCGATTCGCACGTTCATATCTGGACCCGCGATGTGCTCGCGTCTGCGCTGGCGTTTGGCGTCACGACCGAGCTCGACATGTTCATGCGCTGGCGCCAGGCGATGCACTGGAAGGAACAGGAGTCGAAAGGCGCCTTCGATGTTGCCGACTTCCGGACCGCGGGCACATGCGTCACCTCACCCGCTGGTCACGGTACCGAAGAGGGTTTCCCGATACCGACCATCAACACGCCGGAAGAGGCGGCTGCGTTCGTCGACGCGCGCATCGCGGAAGGCTCCGATTACATCAAGATCATGTACAACTTCGGCGACAACTATTCGGTGATGTCGCGGGAGACGATGGCCGCGGTGGTGAGAGCCGCACACAAGCGCGGCAAACTTGTACTCGTGCATATCGGTTCTTACGAAGGTGCGATCGAGGCGATCGAGGCGGGCGCTGACGGACTCGCCCACCTGCCACACGACCGCCCGCCGGCAAAAGAATTCGGCACGTTCGTGAAGGCGCACCATGCATTCGTCGAGACTACGCTTGCGATTCCCAGGTTTCTGTTCGGAAACGATGGCGGCGGCGACACTATCGTCGACGATCCTCTGCTGGCGCCATATCTGCTTACCTCGGACACAGGTTTGTTGAAGGGAATCGCTCCGGTGAAAGCCCAGGTTCACGGCATGATCCTTCATCATATCCAACAGCTCAGAAACCCGACTCCTTTCGAGATCAGAGAGCGCGAAAGCCTGAAAGGAATTGCGCCCGATCAATACGAGGCATTTTCAAATGCCGAAGAGACTCTGTGCTTACTCGATCGCGCGGGCGTTCCAATACTGGTGGGAACTGACGCGGCGAACGGTGCGACCGCAGGCGCGTTGATGCATGCCGAACTCGATACTGTGGTGAAGGCTGGGCTGTCGCCGGTAGAAGCGCTGACCGACGCGACCTCGGTTCCCGCTAAAATATTTTCACTCAACGACCGTGGCAGGATCGCGCCTGGACTGCGTGCGGACCTGCTTCTGGTTCGCGGCGATCCGACCGTCGACATAGGAGCCACCAAGGACATCGTCGCAATCTGGAAGCAGGGCGTCAGGTTCGACCGCGACGCTTTCAGAGAATCAATCGCGCAAAGAAACGAGGCGTGGCGCTTCGGCCGTGGATGGTGGCCGTGGAGCGATCTCCGATTCGGCGGAAATTCGAAGGTGCACGTGAGCGTGACAGAAGGCGGCCCCGATCACGCGTCCGGGACGATGAGCATCGAGGGCAATGTGAAATCGGGAATCGCGGAGCCGTTCGCAGGCGTGATGTATTTCCCGGTCGGATGGGGATTCTCTCCCGTAAATTACTCCGGCGTGAAGGACCTTAGTTTCTGGGCCAGGGGAAATGGTGGCTCGTACGGAATATCGATCTTCACCCAGAGCCGCGGGAGAGTGCCGGCGTCAGTTCCCTTTGGCGCGAGCAAGGAATGGGAGCAGCATACGATTCCGCTTTCCGCCTTCCGCACCGACGGCCACGACATCACCGGCGCATTCATCGGCGGCGACCGGATGGGAATTTATCAACTAGAAGTCTCGCGGTTTCGATTCGGCTCCGGCGCCTCGATAGGAGTCGATCTGATCCCAATGCCTGCGATACCCGGATCAAAAGGCAAATTTTCCGCATCGAGGTTGATCATCGGAAGCGTTACTAAAGAATCGCCAGCTGAGGTCGCAGGCCTGAAAACCGGCGACACAATCATTGGCGTTGGCAACGAGAAGGTAACTGATCCGGAGCGCGTAAAAGCTCTTCTGTGGCAATCGGCGCCTGGGCATATGGTGCCGATCGAGATCGTACGCGGCGAGAGGCACCAGATTGTAAATGTCACACTAAGCGAGCATCCGTAGAGGGTCTTCGTCGGAACGCCAGCAAGGATCCGGGATTCTTCGCTTCGCTCAAGAATGACACCAGGACAGGGCACACAAAAAGTGAGCAAGCATGCTCTTGTGCTGCGATCGCAGAAGCACCTACCGGCCGCGATACGGCCGGCTTCCTCTCCCGTAAAGCTCTCCCCTCACCCGCGCCAGGGCGCGACCTCTCCCGCAAAACCGCGGGATAGGCGAATAACAGGTTGCGTGGAACGCAACATCCAACTGGGGCGAGGTAATTCCCCGCACCGGCTCCCCAAGAACCTGAGAGCGAAAGGTCGTCTTCGACATTTCGCGATTTCCTATCACTGGGTGCAGAGCTTGTCCTGAGCGAAGCCGAAGGAGGTCACCCCTGCCCAAGGAGGTGTGGAACCCAGGGCGGGTTCCACATTTGATTCCTACCGACTCTAACTCACCGCGAAGCGTTCGCGCGTCCACTCCGTCAGTAATTTCATTAGCCGCGGCCGCGGATCGCCGAGATGCGCCTTGGTGCCGCCGGCACGCATGAAATGATCGGCGCCTTCGATGAACGCGAGAGTCTTGTCGCTTGCCCCCGACGCTTCGAACTCACCGCGCACGTCGGAATTGAAAATGTCCTGGTCGCCATTCGCGCCGACCACCAGAGTCGGCACAGTGACCTTCGGCAGATTCGACGCCATCCTGGCGTACGACGACAGTCCCGACCACGTCGAGAGCCACGCGTCAGGCGTTACGATCCGACCGAGCCCGAATGGCGAGTAGTTTGCGAGATCGGGCCGCGGCGAGATGATCGAACCGGTCGCGCGTTCCGACGGATCGATCGAGAGATCGAGATAGTTGAGATTTGCCTGCGTGCGATAAACGATCATGTACGTCGGCGCCATCGCGCGCCGCGCGAAGTAATTGCGGTTGTCAGCGCTCGACCCCGCGAAATCGGGCGCGCGCATCGCGACTCGGCCGTGACTCGCATCGGCGATATGACGCCGCGCAATCGCATCGACTCGTGCGCATCGCGCGAGTTGCGCCGCACGGTACCGATCGACGAAATCCTGCGCGTAGCGGCTCTCGGCCGGCGGCGTTTTGAAGCCGTTGCGCTCGTCGTACATATCCAGCGCGGGATCGCTCGCGAGCGGATCAGATTCATCGACCACCGCCGCGTCGAGACACGATGCCAGCACCATCCCCTGTCCCGGATGCGCGGCGAGCGCGACATATCCGTCAGCGGTCGGCAGATCGAACTTGTTCAGATTGGGAGGACCGCCGCCCGGCGGTGCTGTCACGCGATTGCCTGCTGGTGTGCGCGCTTGCGAGTCGTAGTACGCGAACAGCGATCCGCCGCCGGAATTTCCGAGCATCACAATTTTCTCAAACCCTTGCTCTTCGCGCAGGAATCGAATGCCTGCGGCGAGATCGAGCAGGAGATTTTCGTGAAGCATCATCGCGTCGTTGTTCAGGTAGCGCGTGTTGAAACCGAATGCGGCAAAACCGGCCTCTACCCAGTACGGAATCGAATAGTGCGTGCTGAAGTCGGCGCGCGGATGCGCCATGATCACGACGGTGCGCGGCTTGCCCGTGGCCGGCGTATAAAGGATACCGCGCGATTTGCCGAAGTCGGCAGCATAAAGCTGCACGGGCAGTTGGCGAATTGATGGATCGATATCGCCGAAATCAATCGGGTACCGCAACTGGTAGTCGGCTGGCGCCTTGGGCATGTGGGCCTCCCCCGCACTCGCGCACGAGAATCAACGATGACTCTCAAACCGTCCGCAATGTTCCGCGGTTTACCATAACTGTTGATAAAAAAGCAGAGCGGACCAGTTCGAGATTGTGATCTTTTGCACGTTCCAATTATCAAATCCAAGCTAACTGCCAATTCTTCATGTTTTACCGTGTTTCTTTGATTCCTACAGTCAGTTAAAAAATTTGACTTAATCCAGAACGAACGGCACCGTACCTCGCAGAAGATCGTTTGGCGAAACTGTCCGGAAGAAAGCTGACGAAGAGCCGCGTCAGCTTTAGTGACAGCCAACGATCGCTTGTGAGAGTTCGTTGTGATTTCGGAAATCGGTAAGGCGTGACTAACTCGCGCGCAACCGGAGCTGAAGTCGAGTATCCGTTCTAAACGTTGGGAGGGGATCATGAAAATTCAATTCGCATCGCTGGCCAAGAGGTTCCGGCACCGCGCACTTGTTTTCGCAACAGTGCTGGTCGTAGTTCCGACGCTATGGATGAGCGTCTCGTTTTCGCAGGACGGAGTGGGCGCAGTAAAAACACCGAAGCACATAGCCAGCGATGCGACTGCGCTTGCCCGGATCATGGGCGATCAACGCACATCAGGAGGTCCGATTCCTCCGGACGCATATCAGAACGCGATGAAGGAGTGGTCCGCGATTTCGATCGGATCGCCAGTGACGAGTCTTGGATCGACGAAAGCCAAGACGCTAGCCAGCAGCGTTACTGGATTGGTCTGGAAACCGATCGGACCTAGTGGAATCACCGCTGGCACGTCCGTTTGGAACGGCCGTATCGACTCGATCGCGATCAGTCCAACTAACCCGAGCGTGATTTACATCGGTGCGACCGACGGCGGCATTTGGAAAACGATCGATGCGGGCGCCACCTGGACGCCGCTGACCGACCACGAGCCGATGCTTGCGATCGGCGAGCCCGGCGCGATCGCAATCGATCCGAACAACACCGACATTCTCTATGTCGGCACTTCCTCCTTCCTTAAGGTGACTGGTGCGCAAGGGACACAACTCAACACCACGATTGGCATTCTGAAGTCCACCGATGGCGGCGCAAGCTGGATCGTGCTCGGTTCCGGAACTCCCGCCGGGAACGTCGGTAACGCGAATCAATTCGTAGGGCAGAGCATCTTTGGTATCGCAGTGGATCCCGCCAACAGTGCCAACCTCTACCTTGCGGCGAGCACCGGACTCTATTTCTCGACTGACTCGGGACAGAACTGGACGGTGGGAACTGGCGGCAGCGGCTTCCAGGCCGATTCGTTGGGATTCGACGCGTCCTCGCCGGTGGGAAGTCGCGTCCTGTTCGCCGGAGTCCAAGGCCTCGGCGTCGTGCAGTCAACCAACGGCGGCACGAGCTGGACTCAATCTCTTAACAGCACCACGCCGGTCGTTGCGGCCCAGTTAGCGGCTCACAGCACGTTGACCAGCACGGCCGCCATCGGCAAGGTCGCGATTTCTCTCGCTCCTCCGACCGCCATCCCCAATCCGGCTGGAGTGCAGGTGATTTACGCTACGATCGAGGGTACGGGCGGAAACTTCCCGATCCCAAACGATCCTTACTATAACATCCTGGGTATCTTCGAGAGTGCCGATCAGGGCGCGACCTGGGCCTTCCAGGGTACCGGCCCCAACCTGGCCGGTGGCGTCTGCCAATGCTTCTACACCAATACGATCGCGGTTGATCCGGCGTCTCCGGGCGATGGCATCAACGACATAATCTATTGGGGCGGCACTGATACCTGGATATCGACCAACTCGGGCGTCGCTTTCTCCGACATCACCAACGGCATCCACGCCGACAGTCATTCGTGGGCCTTCGTTAAGGGCACGCCTTCAGTCGTTTACGCCGGCAATGACGGCGGCATCTGGCGCAGCCTCGACATGGGCGCAACCTGGACTGGGACCGGAGCTGGACCCGCGACGATTAACGCGGGCGGATTGCAGACCGGCCTTCTCTATCACATGGACATCAAGCGCGACGCGACTGCCAGCGTCACTCTCGGCGCATTTCAGGACAACGGAAATAACAAATGGACAGGGGCCCCCGGGTGGATCAATCACCTGGGCGGTGACGGTCTCAACACGATCTTCGACCTGCAAAACGTGGCGACCGCGTATGCGATAGACAACGGTGGGCCGAATATATCGACCGATAGCGGTAGCACATGGGCCGACATCACCAACAACATCCCGACCGACCCGCACACCAATAACCAGGTACAGACATTCGCAAATGCGATCACGGTAGATCCCAACAACGCGGGGTTCCTCTACTTTAGTGGCGCCGCAAACACGACCGTGCCGCCGCCGGCGCCGCCAACTAACATTCCCGGTCAGCTGTTTCAGAGCAAAAACTTCGGAACAACCTGGGCACAGATAACCAACTTCACAGCGTTTTCGAATGTCGGTCCTTCTGCAGTCGCGCCTGCGAATTCCAACAACCTGGCAGTCATCGACGGCAACTCGCTTTACATCAGCGTCAACGCTTTGGGCGTGACACCCGCGTTCACTCTAATACCCGGCACGCCCGCTTTGGGCATAACCCGGTTGGCGTTCGATCCGAACGACCCGACGGTCCTGTATTTTGTGACGTCGGGATTTTCCGGGTTTCCGGGCGGCCACGTGTTCAAAGTCAAGTTCACGGTTTCGTCAGGCGCCGTGGTGCCCGGAACGGTTACTGACGTCTCACCGCCCCTCGACGTTCCGTTCGACGGACTGGCGCTTGACGGCGGGACAACGCCGACCACCATTTACGCCGGCAGCGACCTCGGCGTACTTCGATCGGTGGATGGCGGCGTGACGTGGACGACGCTCGACGCCTTGCACTTCCCCAACGCGGTCGTCTCCGACTTGCAGATCAATCCGACTGCCGGAGTGCTACGCGCTTCGACCTTTGGGCGCGGCGTTTTCGAGTTCGCTGCAGCGACCGGACCGGTGATCGCGGTCAATCCGCAAAACAACCTCGAGTTCGGACCCACTTGCGCGGGCAGTACGGTGTCGTTGAACCTCGAGGTCTTCAATGTCGGCACAACCAACCTCATTATCAACAGTGTCCTGCGATCGGCGGGCTCGACCGATTTCACTGTCGCACCGAATCCAACGACGCCGGTGACGATCAGCCCAGATGCTCATGTCGATTTCACGATTCAATTCACCCCGACGATCGTCGGACCGCAGACCGCGACCATCGCCATCAGCAGCAACGATCCTGGCGCACCGATAACCACTCTTACTGCGACCGGCAGCGAAGGAAGCGGAACCATCAACGTTACAGGCAGCGGTAGCTTCGGGACGCCGAGCTGCTCCGGAACGACGCCACCGCAGACTCTGAAGATAAACAACGTTGGCACCTGCAACCTGAATGTGTCGTCGGCAGTAATCTCCTGTGCGGACTTCACCCTGGTGAACCCGGCTGAGTTCCCCGCCGCGGTCAGTCCGGATTCTGCACTCGACGTCGGCGTTAACTTCACACCGACCTCCGCAGGACCAAAGTCGTGCAGTCTCACAATCACTAGCGACGACCCGGTCAATCCAGTGGTCGTTATTCCTCTCACCGGAAATACGGCGCTGGGTTCCGGCTCGCTGACGTTCCCGACCGGTATCACGTTCCCGCCGACTGTCATCCAAGCGACTGGCGCGTGCTCCGCGACACTCGGGGTCCCGATCGCCAACGCAGGCACCTGCCCGGTGCAGATCAACAGCATTGGCCTGACTCAATCGAGTGTCTCGCCTCCGGGCCTGGATTATTCGCTGACTGGACTTCCAACCTTGCCCCTGTCGGTGCCTGCTGGCGGACAGCTCGGCTCGGGAGACCTAGACCTGGTCTTCGCGCCATTCGCTATCGCGCAATTCAGCACGGGCACGGTGGATGTAACCTACGTCAACGATCCGATCACCGGCGCTACCACAACAACTCACGTGCCGTTCTGCGGCGAAGGAGTTCGTCGCGGTCTGCGAGTGCTGGTGACCGAGGGCGGAGTCCCGGTGACGGGGACGGTGAAGAGAATCGAGCTGCAGGAGGCGTTTGGGCCTGAACAGCAAAACGGAATCTTCACGATCAGGACCATCAATAACGCGACCTTGCAGACGGTAACCGGAACGGCGCCGTGCCCGACGTTCTCGTATCATGGGGATTTTGGCGATCTCGGCAACCCGTACCAGCTCAAGGACGGTACCTATCGGATCAAAGTGCAGCTGAAGATCGGCGGCAAACTGAAGTCGAAGGTGGTTCGCGTCAACATGGACGAGTGCACCTTCACGCCAGCCGTCGTAGTGGCGTTCTGATCGCGTAGAAGATCGGGCGGCCGCGAGTATCACCTCGCGGCCGCCCTCAGCATTGTTCTCGCACCGACGCAGCCAGCCTTCGCGCCGCGGTAGTGTCCTAATTTGAAACTCGCTCGATTAATTCGCTTACCGTCCAAATATGATCGCTGATGCCATGCGCCATCGCGGGCGTCATCCGCAGTGTCTTGTGAATGCGTACCAGATTGTAGTGCGCGAAATGGAGAGCGACAGCAGCGGCATGGTTCGCCCGCTTCTTTGAGAATCCATTGGTCAGGCGCGTGAACCGGCGCATCTGCATCCGCATCGTGAGATTCTGCCGTTCAACGTAGCTGGTCGAAATGTGATCCTCGTCAGGCGAGCCGATCAGCGATTCCCGCGCGCATTCCACCATAACGGGCGGAGAGTAACGACCGCGCCCAGTGTTCAACTCGGATGCGAACACTTTGTGAATCTGGGCGTAGTCAACCTGAGAATCAAACGCGCGCCGGATTGTGCCGTAGTAGGCCGCAAACGCATCGGTTGTGATCTGCGGACGATTCACGATGCGCGGGCGCAGGTCGCCGATAAAGAGGGCCGTGTCATTCCACGTCCGCTTTCCGACGTGCCAGCACGGAACGAGCTTGCTATCCGCATCAATCGCAACGAACGTGTAAACGTCGCCAAATTCATCAGTCTGATCAAGCCGACGCGCCGTCTTTTGCTTCATCCCGACATAGGCCCAGATTTCATCAAGCTGGAGTCGCGGACAGGTCAGGCCGCGCATCATTTCGTCCATTAGGCTGTCGCAACCATCGGCAACGCGAACCGCGAGTCGCATGATCGTGTCGCGATGGATGCCAGTCATGCGCTCGACACTGCGAATCGAATTGCCTTCTACCAACGCCGAAACGACGGTCGTTTCTTCGCTTTCGCTCAACTTGTTCATATTAGCAATTATGCATGAGCAGTCATGCAATGTCAAGACGCAAGTGTGCCACGCACCCAACAGCCTTTCTTCAGAAGCTATTCCGTTGGCGATTCGGTTGGCGCTGCTGGTGCTGTAGGAGCGGGCGGAGCAGGCGGTTTGGGGTTTACAAGTAACAAGCTCGGCAAGACGAATCCGGGAAGTCCTAATCGAAGTGTCAGACAATTGAACATTTCGCGGATGAAGGGCCACGAATTATACGCGCCATTTGCATTCGCAAATGCTACTAAATCAGCTTCGTTTATGGGGTCTCCAGCCGCTAGGTCGTAGATGAGATTTAGATCAACGTGGATTTCTGCGACGGGCTGATCGGCGCTGGCAGCTTCTAGACTGTGACGACAGAGAATTTTTAGTTTGTTCTCTTCGCCCGCGAGTATTTCGTACCGATCAGATAGCTGAGGTTCAATTTTCCCACTCAACTCGCCGTTGCGTTTCGCAGTGATTGCCGTAACGACGATGTCGGTTAGCTTCGCGCGTCTTGCGACCTTGAAGGCGGCTGCGAGGTTTGCTTCGCGCTCAGGCACTTGAACCTTCTCCGATCATGCTGCGCAGGCGTAGCAGTCGTATCCTGTAACGGCGGTGGCCGCCGGAGCGGCCACCGCATTTTGGTCAATATCGACTATCATGGGT
>NZ_JBAUYR010000059.1:0-42725 GCF_049584895.1 Binatus sp. (SeqCode) | reverse complement strand
GTGGCACAGGCTTTAGCCTGTGATTTTCTGGTCTCATGCAAATCCAGGAAGGAATCACAGGCTAAAGCCTGTGCCACCAATGCTTACCTTGGACCTTGACAAATGAACGTTCATTCAGTAGCTTTTCGAGATCTGAAATTACCTTGCTAGTGATCGTAACCAATGCCCAGAGCCGCTGAAGCAATACGCACGCCCGCGCAGGACGAGAAACTCGTCAAATCGCGGCGGCGCCAGATTTTTCTGGCGGCGTGCCGCGTGCTGGCGCGCAAATCGTTTCACGAAGCGTCGGTGAAGGAGCTGGCGCTCGAGGCTGGCCTCGCCGCAGGCTCCATTTATCTTTATCTCGACAGCAAGGACGAGATTATTCCGCTGATTGCCGAGTCGATGGTCGCCGAGTTTGTCGAGATGCTGCCTGCGATTCGCGAGCGCACCGTCGGCGACCCGCGCCGCGAGCTGATCGATGTGATGCGCGCGATTCTCGACGTGATCGATCGTTATCGCGAGGCCTTCAACGTGCTCCATCATGAGGCCCGCTACCTCGAACGACGCCCGCAGTATCGCACCGCGATGAAAAAGATTGGCGCCGACTACCTGGGCGCTGTCGCTGAGATTCTCGAGCGCGGCCGTCGCACGGGAGTGATTCATTTCGAGGATGCGCGCAGCGCCGTTCATGCGATTCACATGCTGTGCGCCGGATGGGCGATGGGCGCGAACAATCTGAAGGGGACGGACAAAGAAACTTACTGGCGCGAGATTGCGGCGATCGTCGAGGGCCGCTTTTTCGGGTCTGCAAATGGATCGAGTACTTCCGCCGCCGCTCGCTGACGCGGCGCGGTCATTATCGAGGAGTTGCGAATGGCACTTTACGACCGGCGAACTCTCGAGGGCGTTTACAGCGTCCGCCAGAGCGTCATTTACATCCAGAATTATCGCTACGCCGAAGAGCGCATGATGCGCATGATGGCCGGCTGGATTGCGCTCACGCCCGAGCTCGCAGTCAAGCTCGAGATGGCCAAACAGGTGTACGAGGACGCGCTCCATACTGACGCGCTCGGCAAGCGCCTGCCCGAACTTCGCGCGCAGCCGCAGGTTTCCAAGCCGCCCAACGAGGCCTTCGTCACCTTCATGAACGCGATCGAAGATAAAGAAGAGTGGGAGGATACGATCGAGCGGCTGGTCGGGATTTATCGCGTGCTGAAGCCTCATCTGATTTCGCACTACAGCTCGCATCTCACTGCGACTAATCCTGTCTACGAGCCTCCAACCCAGCGAATCTTTCAGCGGCTGGTCGAAGAAGAAAAGGCTCACGTCGAGCGCGGCAGCGTGCTGTTAAACGAGCTGCTCGACTCGAAGGAAAAGCATCTGCGCGCCGCGAACTGGCAGTCGCATCTCGAAGGATTGCTCGGCGCGTCGGGCGGAGTGACGGGCTTTGAGGCGGACGAGCCGGCGCCGCGCAGAAAAGTCGGGCGCAGCTAATATGGTTCATATAGATAAAATCGACGACCTGCGCGAAGCGATCGCGACGCATGCGGCGGCGCTCGCGGCGGGCGATAGTGCGACGACAGAAAAATTCGTGCTGCCGCAAGCGCTCGAGACGCATCGCCAGGCGGCGGCTGAGATAGCGCGGATTGCCAAGCCGGTCAAAGTTGAAACGCTCGCGCTGGCGAAGGTCGGCTTCCAGTATGTCTCGAAGATTCGATTCAGCGGAGGCAACGAAACCGCGATGCGTCGCGTGCTCTACCGATGGCGCAAAGAGGCCGACGGCAAGTGGGTGATCGTCAGCGTCGAGGACACCACCGGCAAGCGCTCGTCGTGGAGCGACATTCCCGATCTTGCGGCCGCGGTTGCGCAAGCGCGCGCGGAGAACGGCAATGCCTGATCTCGGAGAACGCGGCAACGTAATGGGCCCGCAGCCGATCGCATCGATCGTGCAGCCGCCAGCCGAAATGCTCGCGGCGGCGGAGCATCTGCTGAATGCGCTGATTCGCGGCGACCGTGCAACCGTCGAGGCGATGACTCCGGCGCATGTGCGCGACGAAATGATGCTCGTGGCCAAAGAGATTCCGCCAAATAAGTATGATAGGTTCGATTTGATCGGACGCGCTCGCGTCGCGAAACATTATTTTTTGAAAGCGCAACTCGTCGGCGCCAATGTAGAACCGTTCATGTTTCAGTTTCGGCTCGGCGAGACCGATGGCAAGTGGACCGTTCGCGAAGCATTGAACCTGACCGGTCGGCGGTCAGCCTGGAGCAGGTGAAATAGGAGTAGATCCAATGCAGAGAATGATTCCGGTCGACAAGCTGGCGCGTCCCGAGGACCACATCCTGCTGCCCGCCAATCGCACGCGCAATGCGCGCAGCGAGCAGGGATTGTCGCCCGGTAACCCGATGCCTTACGAGGATGATTTCCTGAAGTCGCGCATGCACGGAATCTGCGGCGGCGAATTCCAGGCGATGGAAGCGGCCGGCCGCACGCTCTACGATTTTCCCGACGCGCCATGGGAGTTCCAGCTCGACATGGCGCGCCAGGTATGGGACGAATCGCGCCACGCCGAGATCTACATGAAGCTGCTCGAATACGTCGGCTCGTACTACGGCGAATTCCCCGAGGGCGAAGTGCTGTGGTCATGCACGCAGGCCGAAGATCCAGCCGCGCGCGTCGCGGGAATCAATCGCGGCCTCGAGGGACTCGCGTGCGACGTCTTCGAACAACTTATTCGTATCGCGCAGAAGATGGGCGACACGATTATCGAACGCTCGGTAGATTATGTGCTCGCCGACGAGATCACTCACGTGCGCATGGGCTCGCAGTGGATGCGCAAGTTGACCGAAGGCGACCCCGAGCGCTTCAAGCGGGCGCAGGAGTTCCAGGACCGGATCGACGAGCTGTTTAACTTCGGCCCCGGCCGCAAACGCGTCGAGGACGTTGATCACGTGAAGCAGCGCGTCAACGACAAGGAAATCGAGATCGACGCGGGCCTGACGATCGCGCGTGAGGCGCGGCTGCTCGCAGGCTTCACCGAAGAAGAGATCGATCGCCTCGTCAAAGGCTTCGGCAAAAGCGCCGCCTACTAAGAATCACAGACTAAAGTCTGTGCCACTTAACGCTAAGAAACAAAAATACTGAAAAAACACAATGGAAAAATGTATTCCTGTTGACCGTCTCGCCCGTCCCGACAATTGGGTCGTGCTCCGCAGCCGCCAGGTCCGCGAAATTCGCGAGGAGCAGGGTCTCGAAGGCGGCCGCCCGATGCCGTTCGACGAAGAGACGTTGCGCTCGCGCTTGCATGGAATCTACACCGGCGAGTTGCAGGCGATGGAGGCGGCGGGCCGCACGCTGTTCGATTTCCCCGACGCGCCGTGGGAGTTCCAGCTCGACATGGCGCGCCAGGTCTGGGACGAAGCGCGTCACAGCGAGATTTTCCAGCGCCTCGTCGAATACATGGGCGGGCATCCTGGTGATTACGTCGAGACCGAAATTCTGTGGCGATGCACCCAGGCGATGGATCCAGCGGCGCGCGTCGCTGGAATCAATCGCGGGCTCGAGGGCCTGGCGTGCGACGTCTTCGATCAGCTTATTCGGATCGCGCAGCGCAACGGTGACGAAGTGATCGAGCGTTCCGTTGACTACGTGCTCGCCGACGAGATCACCCACGTCCGCATGGGCTCGAAGTGGATGCGCAAGTTGACCGAGGGCGACCCCGAGCGGCTGGCCAAGGCGCAGGCGTTCCAGGACATGGTCGATGAGGTCTTCAACTTCCGCGGCGGCCGCCTCGCGCAGGAAGATATCGAGAACGACGACGGGCAAGTCGTCTCGATCGCGAAAGAGGCGCGCATGCTCGCCGGATTCACCGAAGAAGAAATCCAGCGGCTGATCAATTCCGCGCGCAAGAGCGCCGCGTACTAAGCATCGCGACCGTTCATTGCCGCCATTTCTGACAGTCAAGCGTGAGACCGACCTGGTCGCTCTGGCTGCCTTCGTCCTCGCCTTCACAGCGGTGGCCTACCAGGTCGCCGAATACTTTCGCGGCGCGCAGGTTAAGCTATTCGGACCTGAGCAGATACTGATTCATGGCGACAATATCGACGGCCAGGATTACGTCCGCTTCGCCGCGCGCATGTCTTTCATAAATTCCGGCGACATCGGCTACAACGCCATAATCGGACGTGAGTCGCTGCAAGTTCAGATCGGCGGCACCCCTTACGCACAAACGTGGCAGAGCTTCATCCATTCCGGTTCACCGGATGGCACGACCTTGAGCCTTGGAGACGTCGAGGAAGCGGTACCTACTCCGATAGACGGTGGCGACGCCACAACGCATGAGACCTACTTCGCGCCCTGGCCGATCGATTGCAAAGGCGTCATCGGATCCAATTGCAACCCGACCGCAAATTTCATGACCTGGGACAGCTTCCTGAAATCGATCAAGTCCGGGGACGTTCTGAAGTTTAATCTCATCGCCGACATCTATGGGAAAAACCCTCAGACCGCCACTTGCACGGTCGCGATCAACGACGCGCTGATTGCACAGCTGAACGCGCCCGCCAAATGGAGCGCGCCTGCATGCGAGGAAGCGTTGTCCTCGCTGTAAGGCCGGCCGCAGAGGTCAAACGCGCATCCCGCATTTTGGGGTGAACTCTAACGCCTTATCCCCGATAGATTCGTCGTGCTAACCATAGGTGATGCACCAAAGTCTCGACGCCCCACATTCTCGATCCATATCCGAAGTCTGCCGCGACCCCCACTCAGCAAAAGCAATTTCCGACGGAACGAAGCTACCCTTGGTAGTCACGTCACCAAGCTACCACTACAGGTGGTGCAAATTGTCGTTTTCGGTTGTTTTCAGTGAGCCAGAAATGCGCCGGTCGCAACCCTGATCTTCACGGCGAAGATGCACTCCGTCGACGTTTGGTGCTCGGGTTACGCCGGCACCTGCCTCGACCGTCCAAAAGCACCACTTATACTTCTGCCCTTGATTATTTTGATCTGCTAATCTACATATTACGAGCCCATAATTATGAGATTGCTTTTTGCACCTGCGATTGAATAGGAGTTACGTCTCACAGGGACCGATGTGGAGCGAATTGAAGTGACCGCCAACCGCAACGAAAAAAGTTCGCCCACCAGCAGCCGCGCGTTGCGCGATTGGGTCAATGAAGTCGCCGCGCTCACCAAGCCCGACGCTGTCGTGTGGTGCGACGGTTCTGAAGCTGAGAAAAAACGTTTCACTGCGCAAGCCGTCGACGCGGGAATACTAATCGAGCTCAATCAGAAAAAACGCCCCGGCTGCTACCTCCATCGCTCGGATCCGAACGACGTTGCCCGCACCGAACAACTGACCTTCGTCTGCACGCCAAATAAAATCGACGCCGGCCCGACCAACAACTGGTCCGACCCCACTGAGACTTACGCCAAGCTGCACGGGATGCTCGACGGCTCGATGCGCGGGCGCACGATGTACGTCGTTCCGTATGTGATGGGCCCGCTCGGCTCTCCGCTCTCGAAAGTCGGCGTCGAGTTGACCGACAGCCTCTACGTCGTGCTGAACATGCGAATCATGACGCGGATGGGCCAGGCCGCGCTCGATCAACTTGGCGACTCCGCCGACTTCAATCGCGGAATCCATTGCACGCTGGATTTGAATCCCGACCGCCGCCTGATTTGCCACTTCCCGCAGGACAATATGATCATCTCGGTCGGCAGTGGTTACGGTGGCAACGCTCTCCTGAGCAAGAAATGTTTCGCGCTGCGAATCGCGAGCGTACTCGGCCGCGACGAAGGTTGGCTCGCCGAGCACATGCTGATCCTCGGCCTCCAGAGCCCTGAAGGCGAGACCACTTATATCGCCGCCGCTTTTCCGAGCGCATGCGGCAAGACCAACCTCGCGATGCTCACGCCGCCGGCCGAATTCCAGGGCTGGAAAGTCACTACCGTCGGCGACGACATCGCGTGGATGCGCGTCGGCCCCGACGGCCGGCTGTGGGCGGTCAATCCCGAGAACGGCTACTTCGGCGTGGCGCCCGGCACCAGCGCAAAATCGAATCTCAACGCGATGAAGATGGTCGAGCACGATACCATTTTCACCAACGTCGCGATGACGCCGGACGGCGACGTGTGGTGGGAAGGGATGGACGTGCCGCCGCCCGACGGACTGCTCGATTGGCAGGGTCGCCGGTGGAAAAAAGAGTCGGGCGAGAAAGCCGCGCATCCGAACAGCCGCTTCACGACTCCGATGCGCAACAATTCCGCCTGGTCGCCGCAAGCTGACGATCCCCGCGGCGTGCCGATCTCCGCTGTCATCTTCGGCGGACGCCGCGCCTCGACCGTGCCGCTGGTACTCGAGTCGATCGACTGGACGCATGGCGTTTTCATGGGCGCCACGATGGGCTCGGAAACGACCGCGGCCGCTGCAGGAGCGGTCGGCGTGCTGCGGCGCGATCCGATGGCGATGCTGCCGTTCTGCGGCTACAACATGGGCGATTACTTCGCTCATTGGCTCAAGATGCGCGGCGCGATCAAAAATCCGCCGCGTATTTTTATGGTCAACTGGTTCCGCAAAGGCGCCGACGGCAATTTCATCTGGCCCGGCTACGGCGAAAACATGCGCGTGCTGAAGTGGATGCTCGATCGAATCCACGGACGCGCCAAGGGCCGCGCGACGCCGGTCGGAATCGTTCCCGACGAAACAGAGCTCGATCTGAACGGACTTGATCTTCCTCAGAGCGCGACGCGAGAAGCGCTCGCCGTGAATCCCGCGGAGTGGAAGGCGGAGCTCGAATCCGCGGCCGAGTTCTTCGAAAAGATCGGTCCGACGATGCCGAAGGAATTGAAAGACCGCCGCAAGGCGATCCTCAAATCCCTCAACGGCGAAGCCCCCACTCAACGAGTCGCCGCCGGCCGCTGAGGCTTTCGTCTTCCCCTCTCCCGCAGGGAGAGGATCGAAGGTGAGGGACCTTATTCAGCGCGCATTTTCGCGCGCGATTCAAGATTGTGTTTCTGACATGCGGAATAAACATTCATCGCCCACCCCGAGCATCCCGATTGTGCTTCACGAGTGGCGGCTCAAAGATTTCGGCGAGAGAGCGACGGTCCTCGTCCGAAACGAAACGGCCGCGATCACTGCAGATGACGTAGTCGTCCGCTGGCGCTGATCAACACGCCTTTGAGTTTAGTCAAGATCAAGCACTTCGCGGAGAGCGTCGCCGACGCCCTCCATGATTGCTTCGTCAAGACGAGCCAGTGGACCCTTAACGAGGACGCGATTGTCGATCGCGCGTAACTGGTCAATCAGCAGGTCGGAATCGCGTCGCAACGAGGATTGCGCGAGCACGCGGACGCGCAGCGGCTCTGCGTCGTCGATAAGATTGGTGGTCAGGGGAATTATCAAAGTTGAGGGATGCCCGGCGTCGATCAACGCCTGCGCCTGGACGACCAGCACGGGGCGGGTCTTGCCCGGCTCGGTGCCGCGGCGCGGGTTGAGATTGGCGAGCCAGACCTCGCCACGCTTAGTCACCCGGGTCGCGCTCTATCGCAGTGAACTCGGCATTCAACCGCATGCTTTCCTTGCGGACCTTGCGCGACGCCCGCGCCATTCGCTCCGCTCGTACGCGAGCCTCGGCCTCGCGATTCATGCGCTCAATAGCGCGGCGGATATATTCAGCGCGCGGAATGCCAAGTGCGCGTGCGCATCGCTCGCTAGCCTCCAGCAAGTCCTCGGGTAGTTTTAGGGAGATAGACTCCATGAAATCCAACTCGAATATCTGACTTAGATATCTTCAGCAAGTATGCAGCAGTTAGAGCTCGAAAAGCAATCCAGATGCGCAAGGGCCCGGCGTCATCGGCCGGGCCCTATCAGCACATCTGCGTTAACCGCTACACGTCCCGCGCTAATCGAGATGTTTGCGCAGGAAGGTCGGGATGTCGAGCTTGTCGTCGCCGTCGAGCAGCGAATTCGGCTCGAGCTTCTCGCCATCGGCCAGGCCCGAATCCTCGCCGCGCCGCCTGAACGCCGGGATGTCGAGCGTGCTGTCGTCGACGACCAGCCCCATCCGGCGCACCGGCTTGTTGCCCGGGAACATCCTGACCTGCCCGGCCTGCGCCGCGGGCGCCGGATGCTTGACCTCCATCGGATCGACCGGCCGCGTCGACGCCGCCGCGATCGGCGTGGTGACAGGCGCGCCCGACGGCGAGTAGCGCGACGAAGAACCTCTGTCGAGATCGCCAAACCCCGTTGCGATTACGGTGACGCGAATCTCGTCCGACATCGCTTCGTCGATCACTGCGCCAAAAATGATGTTCGCATCCTCGTGCGCTTCTTCCTGGATCAGGCTCGCCGCCTCGTTCACTTCGTACAGCGCCATGTCCGATCCGCCGGTCACGTTGATCAGCAGACCGCGCGCGCCCTTGATCGATACGTCCTCGAGCAGCGGACTCGAAATTGCGCGCTGCGCCGCCTCGACCGCGCGATTCTCGCCCGACGCCGTCGCCGCGCCCATCATCGCCATGCCCATCTCGGCCATGATCGATCGCACGTCCGCGAAGTCCAGGTTGATCAGCCCATGCACCGTGACCAATTCCGAAATTCCGCGCACTGCCTGCAGCAGCACGTCGTCGGCCTTCTGAAACGATTCCTTGAGCGTCGTGTTCTTGCTCGCGACCGAGAGCAGTCGCTGATTTGGAATCGTGATCAGCGTGTCGACCGCGTTCTTCAGCTCGCGCAGCCCCTCTTCCGCCTGAGACATGCGGCGGCGCCCTTCGAACTGGAACGGCTTGGTCACGACGCCGACGGTCAGCGCACCGAGCTCGCGCGCGATACGCGCAATCACTGGCGCAGAGCCGGTTCCAGTGCCGCCGCCCATACCGGCGGTCACGAACACCATCTCGGCTTCCGACAGGATCTCGCGAATCCGATCTTCGTCCTCGAGCGCGGCCTTGCGCCCGATTTCAGGATTGCCGCCGGTGCCGCGTCCGCGCGTGATCTCGTCGCCGATCTGCAGGCGCAGCGGCGCGTGATTATTCTGCAGCGCCTGGATGTCGGTATTCACGGCGATGAAATCGACGTTGCGCAGCCCCACGTTGATCATGTGGTTGACCGCATTGCCACCGCATCCGCCTGCGCCGATTACCTTTATCCTCGCGCCCGGGTCGGGATTACTCACCAACTCAATCATCACAGATCCTCCTCCACCACCTACCGGCAAAGTTTGTTGCCCATTAAATTTGTTTTCTCGGTTTCTCGGTGACATCTCAAAAGAAGTCCCTTACCCAATCGCTCAGCCGCGAACGCAGCCGTCCCAGCCGGCCCGCTTTTCCTACTCCATTTCCAATTCCGCCCGCCGCGCTCTGATGCAGCAGCAGGCCCGCCGCCGTCGTGTACATCGGCTTCATCAGTTCTTCGGGCAGGCCTTTCAGATTGATCGGAAGTCCGCGTCGCACCGGCACGCCGAAGATACGCTCGGCCAATTCCTGCGTGCCCTCGAGAAGGGAGGTGCCTCCGACCAGCACAATGCCCGACGCGAGCCCGTCCGAAACGCCAGAGCGCAGCAACTCGCGCTGCACCATCGTGAAGATCTCTTCCATCCGCGGCTCGATGATTTCCCCGAGCAGCCGGCGCGCGATCACTCGAGGCTCGCGTCCCCCGACACCCGGCACCTGCACCATCTCGTCGCGCCGCACGACCTGGTTGGTCGCGACGCCGAAGGTAATCTTGAGTCGCTCCGCTTCCGAAATCGGCGTGCGCAATCCTGCTGCGATATCGCTCGTAAGATGATTCCCGCCAATGGGCAAAACCGCCGTATGCATCACCGCGCCGCCGTGAAACACAATGATGTCGGTAGTACCGCCGCCGACGTCGATCAGCGCGACTCCCAGTTCGCGTTCCTCCGGAAACAGCGCCGCGTCCGCCGAAGCGAGCGGCTGGAAAACCATCTCCGACGGCGTCACCCCCGCGCGCTCGCAGCACTTGGTGAGATTCTGGCCGTAACTCTGCGCCGCGGTGATGATATGAATTCGCGCCTCAAGCCGCACGCCTGCCATTCCGTAAGGCTCGCGCACGCCTTCCTGCTCATCGACCGCAAACTGCTGCGGCAGAATATGCAGCACCTGCCGATCGAGCGGGATGGCGACTGCGCGCGCCGCGTCGATCACTCGCTCAACGTCGCGCACGCTGACTTCACCGCCGCGCACCGCGACGATCCCGTGACTGTTGAGGCCTTTGAAATGCGGTCCCGCAACGCCAACCACGACCGAGCCCACGCGCACGCCGGAAGTCTTCTCGGCTTCTTCGACTGCGGCTTTGATCGCCTCGACGGTCGCCTCGATATTGACGACGACGCCTTTGCGCAGACCCGTGCACGGCGAGATTCCGAAACCGAGCGTCGCCAACTGGCCGTCAGGCAGCGACTCGCCGACAATCGCGCAGACTTTGCTGGTGCCGACGTCCAGGCCTGTGAGCAGATTTCTCATCGGGTCGCCGACTCCTCCGCCGGCTTAAACGAAACTTTGCGAAGCCCGCTCTTATGCTTCGCGTGATTGTTTTCCGCCGCATGCAGGCGTACGACCGCCAGCCCCGGCGTCGTCAAATCGAGCGCCGCGATCAGATTCTCGCGCCCCTGCCATTGCTGCCGCACTTTGATCGCGCGCTGAATCTCAGTGGTCGCTCGATCGAGATCGATCACCACTTCAGTGCGCTCGCGTTCGAGGAACAGCGACGCCGTGCCGTCATCGCCGACGTGCATCTCGGAAATGATTTCGGACAGTTGCGTCTCCGCGCGCACCAGCACTGCGGCATAGTCGACCATCTGGGTTCCGCGCGCGCTGTCGAGCGCGTCGCCGCTCAACACAGGAAGATCGCCCTGCTTGCCGAGCGAGACCGGCCCGCGCAGCTCGCCGCCGCTGAAAAGTTCGTAAAAGCCGTCGTGACGCTCGACGATCGCGACCGCACCTTCACGCATATCGCCCGACGAAATCGCTGCACCCGGCTCGTGCGAGTCGCGACGGTAAATTCCAGCGCGCCCCGCCCATTGGACCAGCACCCCGGAGTAGTTCGAGACGGTCGCGCGCGCGGGCGCAATCGAATCCAGAATCTGATCGCGATAAGAGTTCAGAGTCGCAGCTGCTCTGAGAGCCACGATGCGCCCGGTCGTGCTGAAACCAGTCATCACGCCGAGCGCGAAAAAGGTGCATACCACCAGCCCGCCCATCCGCGCGCTCCATCCCGCCACCGCTTTATTTCCGCCCCGAACCGCCACCCCGCCACCTCAGTGAAAGTGAAAAGTGAAAAATCAGAAATCCAAATCACGCGTCACCAGTCGCCGACCAGTCTGACCTCCGGCTCGAGCAAGACGCCGCTCTGCTCTTTAACCTTGTTGCGCGCCATGTCGATCAGCGCGAGCACCTCAGCGGCCTGAGCGCCGCCAAGATTCACGATAAAATTTGCATGCTGTTCGGAAAAGGCCGCGCCACCGAGCCGAGTCCCTTTCAGTCCCGCGCCCTCGAGCAGTTTGCCCGCGAAATTTCCCGGAGGATTCTTGAAGATCGATCCAGCATTCGGGATTCCGCGCGGCTGCCGCGATGCGCGCTTGGCCTTCAGCTCCGCGACTCGCGTCATCAGCCGTTCGCGATCGCCGCGAGCAAGCTCGAAATCGACGCGCGTGATTATGAAACGATTCGGCAACTCGGTGCGCCGGTACGCAAACTTGACGTCGTCCTTCGTCAGTGCGATCGCCTCGCCAGCTTCGGTGACGCCGTGCACCAGAGTGACCACCTTCGCGATCTCGCCGCCGAACGCACCCGCGTTCATCACCAGACCGCCGCCGACAGTGCCGGGAATTCCTTCGCCGAATTCGAGCCCCTCAAGACCCCGATCGACGACTGCCTCGACCAGGGCACCGAACGCGGCTCCAGCACCTGCAACGACTCTCGTGTCGTCAATTTTTATCTTCGCGAAACCATCGCCGAGTCTGACGACCAGCCCGCGCATCCCGCGATCGCTCACGAGCAGATTCGTCCCCGCGCCAAGACAAAAGCATGGCACGCTTGCGCGATATGCGGCAGCCTTCGCATGCATCAGCTCGGCTTCGTCCTCGACGTTAACGAACAAGTCGGCCGGCCCGCCGATTCGGAACGACGTCAGCTCCGCAAGCGGCATCGACGCTCGCACTCGCGCGCCAAATTTCGTGCGCAGCTCGCCTTCAAGCGCCTTCATGAACTTTGACCTCGGCGCTGAGCGCGTTCAGTATTTCGCCGCCCGTTCGGTAAATATCGCCGGCGCCCAAGGTTGCGATCACGTCGCCGGACCGCGAGCCGGTCGCGATTCGAGCTGCCGGATCTTCCTCGGCGCCCAGGTAATGCACTTCGAGATGTCCGCGCGTGCGCAGTGCCTCATATAGGCGGCGCGACGACACGTCGGCAATCGGCTCCTCGCCGGCGGGATAAACGTCGAACAGGTAGAGCACGTCGGCATCGTCGAACGCCGACAGAAAATCGTCGAACAGATCGCGCAGCCGGGTATATCGATGCGGTTGAAAGACCGCCACGACGCGCCGCTTGAACGACGCGCGCACGGCGGCCAGCGTCGCGCGCACTTCGGCCGGATGGTGCGCGTAGTCGTCGAGCACGATCCGTCCGGCAGCTTCGCCCTTGATCTCGAAGCGCCGGCTGATTCCGCCGAACTTCGCAAGCGCCGCCGCCGCACGATCGAAACTGATCCCGACTTCCATCGCGACTGCGATCGCCGCGAGCGAGTTCAGCGCAACATGAACGCCGGGCGTCGGGATCGTCACCCGTCCGAGATTCTCGCCCTTGCGAATCACCTCGAAGCGCGTCGATAGCCCGTCGATCACGATTTTCTCCGCGCGCAGATCCGCGTCCGGCGCGACGCCGTAGGTCACCATCGGCTTGCATATCGAAGCCATCAGCCCGCGCACGTTCACGCTGTCGATTCCAAGCACCGCGACGCCATAGAACGGCACGCGATTGACGAAGTCCGTGAACGCCTCGCGAACTTTATCCATCGTGCCGTAATGATCGAGATGCTCCGGATCGATATTCGTCACCACCGCGATGGTGGGTATCAGCAGCAGGAACGACGCATCGCTCTCGTCAGCCTCGGCCACCATGAAGTCGCCGCGCCCGAGCCGAACGTTGCTGCCAGTGTTGCGAATATTTCCGCCGACCGCGACGGTAGGATCGAGCTCAGCCTCTTCCATGATCAGCGCGATGAGCCCGGTGGTAGTCGTCTTGCCATGAGTTCCCGCGACTGCGACTCCGAGTTTCGCCATCCGCAGCAGTTCGCCCAGCATCTCGGCGCGCGCGATCACCGGGATTTTCATTTCGCGCGCACGGGCGACCTCGGGATTCGAAAATTTTATCGCCGACGAAATTACTACCGCGTCGATACCGCCGTCGTCCTTCAAGTGCGCCGGATGATGGCCCTGGCTGATTTCCGCACCGAGCGACGAAAGCCGCGTCACGGTAGCCGACGGTTTCAGATCGCATCCGCTGACGCGCATCCCAAGCTTCAGGCACAGCTCAGCGATTCCGCTCATGCCGGCGCCGCCGATCCCGACGAAGTGCAGTCGCCGTTGACGCGTCAAAAGACCATTTGCGTGCAGTTCACTCACGCTGCCGCCTTCTCCGCTATCTCGAAACAAATTTTCGCGATGTGACGAGCCGCATCGGGATGCGCCTCCTGATGCGCCCGTTCGCCCATCTCATCGAGCCGCGCCGGATTTTGAACGAGGGCCTCGATTTCGCGCGCGAGGTTGGGCGCAAGCTGATCGTCGTCGCGCACTATTATCGCCCCGCCGCGTTTTTCAAGCACGCGCGCGTTGTGAACTTGTTGTTGATCTTTGTGGAAGGGATACGGCACGAAAATGGCCGCACGCGCGCCAAGAGCAATATCGGTTACTGTCATCGCGCCAGAGCGCGCGATAACCAGATCAGCGCGATGCAGCGCGGCGGCGACGTCGTCGATAAACGGCACCACCTCAGCCGCGAACCCGAACTCGCGGTATGCACTCCTCACCAACTCCTCATCCGCCTCCCCGGTCTGGTGCATTACGTGCCAATTTATAACACTTTTTCCGCAGATTTTGAAAGCCCCTACGGCACCAATATTCAGGCGATGCGCTCCCGATGAACCGCCTAAAACAAGGATTTGTAATTGACGACCCTCTTGCCGCGATCGGTCAGGCCGATACCGAAATCGGGTAGGATTGCCAGTCACCTCTACTTTAGTAGAACTGAAATAAGGCACGCTGTCACTGAAGCCGACGCAGATCTTCCTGGCGAATCTAGCCGTCATGCGGTTCACGAGACCGGGCCGCGTGTTCTGTTCCATCAACACCAATGGGGTCCGAGTCAGGACCGCCGCCGCGGCCATCGACGCCGACGCATATCCGCCGGCGCTCACGATGATGCTCGGACGAAACCGCCTGACTAGCGACGTCGCCAGTCCGATCGCGCGGACGAATTCCACCGACGCGCGCGCCCGCTCGAGAGCGCTATGTCCGCGAATTCCATGCATCTCGAACAGCTCGTACCTGTACCCGCTTTTCGGCAGCCACTTCGCCTCGAGCCCCGCACTGGTGCCGACGAACAACACTTCTATATCGGGACGCTCGCGCATCATTTCCTCACCCAGCGCGACCGCCGGAAAAAGATGCCCGCCTGTTCCGCCGCCGGCGATTATCACTTTCATCGCACCGCCGGCCGGCGACCGAGCGCGAGTAGCGCGCCCAACGCCGCCATCGCGATGATGATCGAAGTGCCGCCATAACTCAGGAACGGCAGCGGCAGTCCCTTGGTCGGGATCAGCCCGATCACCACCGACATATTGATCAACGCTTGAATCGAAAGCAGCGCCGTCAGTCCCACCGCGAGCAGGCTCGCGAACGGATCGGGCTCGTCGTGCGCGATTCGCATCCCCCGAAACAGGATCACCAGGAACAACGAGATCACGACTGCCGCACCGATCAAGCCGAACTCCTCGCCGACCACGGCGAAGACGAAATCCGTATGCGCTTCCGGCAGATAAAACATTTTCTGGCGACCCGCGCCGAGGCCTACGCCCCACTTGCCGCCTTCGCCGAGCGCGATGAACGATTGCACGAGTTGGAATCCGGCGCCGCGCGCGACCGACCACGGATCGAGGAACGTCGTGAGCCGCTTCATGCGATACGATTTCGCCACGGCCTGGAATGCCAACAGGCCCAGCGCCCCACCGCCTGCGGCCGCAAGATGCTGCCAGCGCGCGCCCGCAGCCCAGAGCATCGCGAACAGGATCAGCGCGATCATCACGGTGCTGCCGAAATCCGGCTGCTTCAAAATTAACAGTGTGATTGGACCGACGATCAGAAACACCGCGAGCGGTCCATGCTTGAACTCGCGAATGCGCTCCTGCCGCTTGCTCAGAAACTTCGCCAGGAAAAATACCAGCGCGAATTTTACCAGCTCCGACGGCTCCGCGATCACCGGTCCCAGCCTGAGCCATCGTCGCGCGCCCCCCTTCATCAGCCCCAAACCCGGCACATAGAGCAGCGCGAGCATTACGATCGACGCGATGAACAACGGCATCGCGATTCGCCGCAGACCCGCCAGCGAGAACTGCGAGAGGATCATCAGAAACACAAAGCCCACCGCGATATGCGCGAGGTGAAGCTTGAAAAAATGGAACGCGTCGCCTTTTTTCTCGATGCCGAGAAAGTAGGTCGTGTTCAGTACCATCAGCAGGCCGAGCAACAGCAGCGCCGCCGCCGGCAGCCACAGCCACGGGTCGGGACGCCGGTAGCTGACGGCGTCAAAGCGCCCGAACCAGCTCTTTATATACGTTCCCACGTTCCGCATAGTCCTTGAATTGATCGAAGCTCGAGCACGCCGGCGACAGCAGCACGGTGTCGCCCGGTCGCGCCGCGCGGGCAGCATGTTCGACCGCCTCGCGCAAAGTCGCGACAGATTCGATCTGGGTTGAACCTTCGAGCGCCGCCGCCATCTTGTCGCGCGCAGCTCCGTTGAAAATCGCAAGCTTGACCTTCTCGCCGAGCGGCCGTCTGAGCGGCGCATAATCCCCGCCCTTGTCGAGGCCGCCTGCGATCAGAATTATCGGCGCCGCGAGCGCGTCGATCGCCTCGACCACTGCACCGACGTTGGTCCCTTTCGAGTCGTCGACATAAGTGACGCCGCACTTCTCATGCACGACTTCAATTCGATGTGGGAGCCCCTTAAATGCGGCGAATGCGCGCTCGATCACTTCAGACTTCACGCCGAGCGCAAGCGCCGCTCCAGCAGCAGCCATCGCATTGGAGATATTGTGACGCCCGCGCAGACGAAAGTTTTTGAGACTGATTAACCCAGCCTTCATCTGGTCAAACTCAAAGACAATTGCGTTCCTCTTCTCGTCGAACCAAATCGCCAATGACTCACGGACGGGGTGCTCGAGACTGAAGTTGATCACCCACGAGCGCACGCTTTTAGCGAGCTTCCACACGTTGGGATCGTCGCGATTCAGAATCGCGAAATCTGAAGGTCGCCGCTGGTTTTCGAAAAGCCGAGCCTTCGCCCTGCCATAGTCCTCGAGATCTTTGTAACGATCGAAATGATCATCGGTCAGATTGAGATGCACGCCCACGCGCGGTTTGAACTTGTCGATCCATTCGAGCTGGAAACTTGACACCTCGACCACTGCGACGTCCCATTTGCCGTCAACCGCTTCGATTAGCGGCGTGCCGAGGTTGCCGCCGACGAAGGTGCGCCGTCCCGACGCCTTCAAAATCTCGCCGAGCAGCACGACGACTGTGCTCTTGCCGTTGGTGCCGGTGACCGCGGCGATGGGTGCGTCGAGGAAACGGCTCGCGAGCTCGATTTCGCCGACAACTGGAATTTTGCGCGCGGTCGCAGCCCGCAAAAGAATCGAATCGCGCGGTACTCCCGGACTCGTAACGACCAGCTCGACCTCGTTCAACCAGTTCGCATCTTCAGCCCCGAGCTTGACCGCGCCCGCGGGCAGTCCACTGCGTTCTATATCGACACGCCGATCGGTCATTACGAGCGTCGCACCGCGTGACTCGAGGAATCGCGCCGCGGCAAGTCCGCTGACTCCCAGCCCGATGACCATCACGCGTTTGCCCGATAGTTCCATCGATTCAACGCAGCTTCAGCGTGCTCAGCGCGACGAGCGCGCACACGATCGAAACGATCCAGAATCTGATCACGACCACGGTTTCGGGAATACCCTTCAGTTCAAAATGATGGTGCAGCGGCGCCATCAGGAAAAATCTTTTGTGCGTCGCCTTGAAATAGTAACGCTGAATGATGGTTGACGCAGCCTCTGCTACGAACACTCCGCCCGCAAGTACCAGTGCGAGTTCCTGCTTGCACAGCACTGCGACCGTGCCAATCGCGCCACCCAGTGACAGCGCGCCGACGTCGCCCATCATCATCGAGGCCGGGTAAGCGTTGAACCACAGGAAACCGAGCGATGCGGCGATCACCGACATGCAGAAAATCGAAATCTCGCCGACGTTCGCGATGTACGGAATCTGCAGATAGCCTGCGAGCCTGATGTTGCCGGCGACGTATGTGAACACCCAGTATGTCGCTGCCACCGTCATCACGGGGCCAATCGCGAGCCCGTCGAGTCCGTCAGTCAGGTTCACAGCATTCGAGCATCCCACGATCACGAGCATCGCGAACGGGATGTACAGCCAGGTGTGCAGATCGGGATGCACGTTCTTCAAAAACGGCACCGTCAGATGCGTGTCGAAGCCGAGATAAAGAAACAGCCATGCCGCTGCGATGAAAGCGCACGAGAACGACCACACCAATTTCGCTGGGCCGCTGAGCCCCAGGCCTTTGCCGCGCGTGAGCTTGAAGTAATCGTCGCTGAAACCGATCGCGCCGAAGGTCAGCGTCACGAAGATCGCGATCCAGACGTAGGGATTCGTGATGTTGGCGAGTAGCAGCGTCGCCGACAGCATCGAGGCTACGATCAGCAGCCCGCCCATCGTCGGCGTGCCGGCTTTCTTCTGATGTGCTTGCGGAACGACTTCGCGTATGGTCTGACCGATCCGCAGCTCGCGGAATCGATCGATCAAAATGGGTCCCAGAGCCAACGACAGCGCGAGCGCGGTAAGACCTGCGAGGACAGAGCGGAGAGTCTCGTACCGGAGCGCGTTGAAGCCCGAATAATATTTGTGCAGTGGGTAGAGCAGCAGGTAGAGCATGGCAGCGCTTGCCGAGTCTCAACTCTGCCCGCCGCCGAGTTCGGCGGCAATCTCGCGGACCACGACGCGATCGTCGAACGGGAGCACACGGCCCGCCACCAGCTGATAGTCCTCATGTCCTTTGCCGGCGATTAAAACCGCGTCGCCAGCCGTTGCGATTCGTAGCGCGATCGCGATCGCCTTGCGCCGATCAGGCTCCACGATATATCCGCCACTGGTCGACGAATCGTTGCTGCGCGCACGGCCAGCATCAACCAGTCCCTTCTCGACTTCGGCGATGATCGCGAGTGGATCCTCTGTGCGCGGATTGTCCGAGGTCAGGATCGGGATATCAGCAAGGCGTCCCGCGATTTCGCCCATGATCGGACGCTTGCCGCGGTCGCGATCGCCGCCGCATCCGAAGACGCAGACGATCCTGCCTGCGCGCAAGCGTCGAAGCGCGATCAGCACCGCTTCCAGCGCATCGGGCTTGTGCGCGTAATCCACCAGCACCGTGACCCCCGGTTTCGCCGCAACCGCTTCGAGCCTGCCGGGGGCCCCTGGGCATCGCCGCACGCCATCCGCCACCGCATCCATTTTGATACCCAGGGCCGCCGACAGAGCCGACGCGCCAAGGATATTGAGCAAGTTGATTTCGCCGATCAGCGGCGATTGGATTTCGATTTTTTGGCCGAGCACCGACAGCGTCGCGCGAAGACCGCCCAGGTCCGCGTCGAATTTCTCGGGATGCACCTCGAGCTTGCGGTCGATCCCGAAACTTATTTTCGGCCCCTTCACCGCGTCCAGCACGCGCCGCCCGAACGGATCGTCGCCGCGCACGACCGCGACCGTGTCCGCGCGCTTGCTTCGCGGCAGGATCTCGGTGAACAGGCGCAGCTTCGCCGCGAAGTAGTCCTCGATCGTCGCGTGATAGTCCAGATGGTCGCGGCCGAGGTTGGTGAACATGCAGGCGCGGAAGTTCAGCGCCTCGACCCGCCCTTCCGCGATTCCCTGCGACGACACTTCCGCAACTGCGTGACGCGCGCCCTCATGCTCCATCTGCAACAGAGCAGCTTCGAAGTCGATCGACTCGGGCGTGGTTAGTCCGCTGTAAATTTTCTTGCCGCCGATGAAGATGCCGATAGTGCCGATGATTCCGGTCGGCATTCCCGCCGCTTCGAAAATCGACGCGAGGATGTAACTGGTCGTGGTCTTGCCGCTGGTTCCCGTGATGCCGATCAGATCGACGCGCTCGCTCGGCGCGCCGAAAAAGCGCGACGCGACCGCGCCCATCAGCAGGCGCGGCCGCTCGCTCACCACCAGGGTCACCGCGGGGCGCGCTGTTCCACCATCCCATCCTCCAACCACCACAGCGCGCGCCCCACGGTTTAATGCATCGTCAATGTTGGCCCGGTTGCGCGTTGCGTCGCGGGCCGTCGAGAAGTACAGATGTCCGGGCCTCGTCTGACGCGAGTCGTAGCTGAGGCCCGTGATTTCCACGTTAAGGTCGCCGTCGATTCGGCGAGCATCGAGTCCTTCGAGCAATTCGCCAAGTTTCACTTTCGCCTGACGGGCGATACACCGCCGCCACTGAAATACGATGCGGGCGTGACGCTCGAATCCGCCGCTGTCTCGACTCCACTGTCCGCGACAATCGCCGCGAGCGTCAATTTCACCGTCGCATGATTGAGCGGAGCACCCGCGTCCGGCTCCTGCGCGACGACATAGCCTCCGCCATGCACGTCGACGTTGACGCGCGAGACCCGCGCCAGCTCCATCGCGCGCCTGAGACTGAGTCCCGCGAAATTCGGCGTCGCGCGCGTGAGCTTCGATCCCGTCAGCACCGGCAGATAGTCGTCAGGGTCGGGAGACGATGCAGGAGGCGTCTTGCCGCTCGAGTCTTTGCCGAAATCGGGCATCGGGATCATGCTTGCGGTGTCAGTGGGCTCACTCGGTGCGGTGATATTCAAATCACGGACGGCGCCCTGCGCGATTTCACTGAACACCGGCGCCGCGATCAGGCCGCCGAAGTGCTCGTGGCCGACGTCGTACAGCGCCACCAGGATCAGCAGCCGCGGATCGTCCGCCGGCAAAAATCCCACGAACGACGAGACGTGCCGATTCTGATAGTAGGTGCCGTTTTCCGGATTCACCATCTGCGCCGTGCCAGTCTTGCCCGCGACGATAAATCCGTCAACGCGAGCCTTCGCTGCCGTGCCACCATCGGACATGACGACGTTGCGCAGCAGCAGATTCATCTGATGCGCAATATCGGGCGCGATCGCGCGACGCATGACCTGCGGTGTATGCGTGAGAATCGCATGTCCTTCCGCGTCATATGCCGCCTTGACGACATACGGCCTGACTATGTTTCCACCGTTTGCGATCGCCGCATACGCCACCGCGAGCTGGATCGGCGTCACCGCCACGCCTTGTCCAAAGCCGTGATTGGCGAGATCGATTTCCTTCCATCCGGCAGGCTTGTTCAGCAGCCCCGACGCTTCTCCCGGCAGATCGATTCCCGTGCGCGATCCAATCCCGAATGCGCGCAGCCCTTCATAGTAACGATCCGAGCCAAGCGTCAACGCGATTTTCGCCGCGCCGATATTCGACGACACTTCGATAATCCCGCCGAGATTGAGCCATCCGTGCGGGCTGTGATCGTGGATGGTGTGCTTATCGAGATAGAAGTGCCCGTTCTCGCAGTAGAACTGTTTGTCGGTCGTGATCGCGTGATCGGCCAGTGCGATCGATCCGAGAATCCCCTTCATCGTCGAGCCCGGCTCGAACGCGTCTTCGACCGCCGGGTTGTGCAACCGATCGTGCAAGTTCGCGCCGTCGGCGTTCTCGTTCGCCATCGCCATCACCGCGCCGGTGAAAGGATCGAGCACGATCACACTGCCGCGCTTGGCGCCACTCGCTTTCACTTCTGCCGCCAGCTCGGTCTCGGCGAGCGATTGGATCGACGAGTCTATCGTCAGCTCGAGTTGCGCGCCCGGCTCCGGGGCTTTCAGCGCGAGCGGGCTGTCGAAAATCGGATGCCCCTCCGCGTCGTGATCGAAGCTCAGCTCGACCGCTTCGCCGCGCGCAATCCTGTCGTACTGCAATTCCAATCCGGAGAGCCCCTGGCCGTCCATCCCCGCCAACCCCACCACCGACGCGGCCAGGTTGCTCTCCGGGTAAAACCGTTTGTATTCGCTAATCGTGCCGATGCCGTCGATCCCGAGCGCGTCCGCCGCCTGCGCTTTGTCCGGCGAAATCCGGCGCTCGAGCCAGATGAACGGCGCGGCGTTGTTGAGTTTCGATTCGAGCGCGATCGGCATCATCATAAGGATCGCCGCCAGCTTGCCGCGCTCGGCCGGCGTGCTCGACTCGAGCACCTTCTTCGGCCGCGCGTAAACCGATCGCGTCTCGGCCGACAACGCCAGCGGCACGCCGTTGCGATCGACGATTGGGCCGCGCACCGCTGCGAGTTGCGTTTCGCCGGTATGCTCGTGCAGCGCAAGCGAGTTCAACTTCGGCCCGTACAGCGCAACCAGTACCACCAGCCGAATCACCGCGAGGCCGAACAGCGCTGCCAGGGTGAGAGTGAGAGCTCCGATTCGAGCGCGCCGCTGCTTGAACGATGTATTCATGGGAGCATCACCACCTGCCCGCGGCCTGGCTGTGCGAGATGATACTGCGGCGCGAGTGCGCGCAGCCTTTCGTGCGAGCTGAGTTGCGCCGCAGTCAGGCGGAGCCCGCGATTTTCGTCCTGCAGCTTCGCGATTTCCTCATGCAACGCCGAAAGGCGATAACCTTCCTGCGTCATTTGCAGCCGGATCATCAGCGTCGCGAATCCGACGATTGCGATGAGCGCGCCCAGGATCGTCGGCACAATCTTCGACGGCCGCCGGGTAGGTTTCACGCGCGGGCTCATCGCGCGCTCCGTTCGATACATCGCAGTTTCGCGCTGCGCGCGCGCGGATTGCGCGATATCTCCGACGACGACGGCTTGATCACCTTGCGCGAAATCGCCGCGTAGCCGCCCGCGCGCTCCAACTCGCGAAAACGCTCCTTGACCGGCCGGTCCTCGAGCGAGTGATACGAGATGACGAGCATGCGGCCGCCGGGATTGAGCATCGCGGGACCGTCGCGCAGCAGCGCCCCAAGACTTTCCATCTCGTGATTCACCGCAATTCGCAAAGCCTGGAAGGTGCGCGTCGCCGGATGCGCCCCACCGCGCCGATGCGCTCCCAGAGCCCGCTCGACGATCGCGCGCAACTCGCCGGTGGTTTCGATTGGGCCGCGACGACGCGCTTCGACGATCATCCGCGCTATTCTCCGCGACCCGCGCTCCTCGCCGTACGTATAGATGATGCGCGCGAGTTCCTCGGCGCTCTCTTCATTCACAATGTCTTTCGCTTGCAGCGGCTGCCGATCGTCCATCCGCATGTCCAATGGACCATCGAGCCGAAATGAAAACCCGCGATTCGGATCATCGAGCGCGTAGCTGCTCATGCCCAGATCGACAAGTATTGCGTCGGCGCCGTCGAAGTGATGCTGCTTCATCACAGCCGCGATTTCACCGAAGTCGGCGCGCTCGAGCACGACGCGGTCGCCGAACTCCCCCAGCCGGTCGCGCGCGACGGCAATCGCCGCCGCGTCGCGATCCAGCCCGAGCATCCGCGCCTTGGTGGCGCGTAGCATCGCCGCCGCATGCCCACCCGTACCAACAGTCACGTCGACGAACGCGAGCGGACCGTGCGCGGACAACAGCCCGCACACCTCCTCCACCATCACCGGCACATGCCTCCGGTCCGCTGCGTCGTCTTCGTATCTCACTGCCAGATTCATCGCTCGTCACAGACCAAGCTTCTCAAAGAATTCCGGATCCAAAATTGTTTCCTCGGCAACCTTCAGAACTTTGTCGAGGACCTTCCTGTCCCAGAGTTGAAAGTGATCCTGCCGCGCAGAAAATGTCACCTCGCGATCGAGTCGCGCAAAATTGCGCAGGGTAGTTGGAATGAGAATCCGCCCCTGCCGATCGACCGGCACTTCCTGCGCCCCGCCGATGAAAAATGTTTCGAACGCCTGCACCCGCGGATCGAATCTTGGCTTGCTTCGCAAAGTCGCATTCAGCGTGTCCCACTGACTCGGCGGGTACAGCGCCAGGCATCGCTCTCCGGCGTAAGGGAAATTCGTGATATAGAGACGATCGTGATTCTCGCGCTGCAAAACTTCGCGAAATCGGGCCGGGATACTCACCCGACCTTTTTCGTCGATCGCATGCTCGAACCGACCGCTGAACACTGGTTTCCCTCCCCAACGCTCCACAACATCCCACTCTATCCCACTTCAGTCAAGCAAATCGCGCGTGCTGAGATGTAATAAAGTGACTATTGACGCGAATAGTCAGTAACGAAGAAAAAGCGAAACTAGGAATGGGGTCTCACTATTCGACTGCGACACCGTAGATAAACAATCGGCACTCAGACGAAATACACGGTTGGCCATCGGGGTGCCGCTCTAGCCTCATTCACGCTGTCGCTTATTGAAAAGAGAACTTGACAGCGACGCTATTCATTCGCGAAACTCGCGCCAATCTGCAGGCCGAATCAACTACCTGTGAAATACGGGGCTCCAATCTCATCGGGGCATAGAGAGGATAGATGAAGACGGGAAATTCTTGGCTGCGAAGCGCGGCGGTCATCGCAGCAGGTGTGGTAATGACAGTGTTAATCGTCAGCCCTGCCGCCCTTTCAAAAGGACGAAAGAAAAAGGCGGAGCCGACGCCCACCGAAACCTTGACGCCGACACCAACCCCGACTCCCGAAGTTCATTTGTGGAATTTCGATCAGGACAAGCCGGGCACCGTGGCCGCTGGATGGCAAGCGGTTGAAGGCGATTGGCAGGTGATCGCGGATCCGACCGCGCCCAGCAAGCCCAATGTATTCGGTTTGCCCGCGGGGCGTCTGCTCAAGTCACTGACCAGCATGCTTGCGTACTACCCAATCGCGATTGAAACCGATCCGACTGAGTATTCGGACTTTACTCTTGAAGCTCAGTTCCAATCCGTCGGCGGACGTTTCGATTGTTCCGGCGGTCTCATCTTCCGCTACGTCGACGCCAAAAATTTCTACCTGATGTCCGCCGGATGCCCCAGCGATTACTTCGCGCTCTCGCGAATGACCGATGGCGTCCTGAGCAACCTCAAGCAGCAGGTCGTGCCGACAGACAAAGGCACCTGGTACCGGCTCAAAGTGACCGCGCAGGGTGGACACTTCTCGTGCTACGACGATGACAAGATGATCTTCGATTTCGACGACAGCAAAATCGCCAAGGGCAAAATCGGACTCTGGGCAGCCGACGACTCGCAGGCGGAATACGATGACGTGAAACTCACGGTGATCGGCCCAGGCGAGAGCGCACCGACCCCGGCTCCCGCCGCATCCGCTTCTCCGTAGACTGCAAATCCTGCCAGGCGTCCGCGGGCGTGTTGCATGCGGGCGCCTGGCAACTTACTCTGAATCTTAATGGAAACCACTCAAGAGAAAGCGCCGGTTGAGGTTCGCATCGAACCGCTGCGCGGCCTTCCACTTGCGCTTGAAATCGCTGGCGGAATCGGGCGCACACTCGGCCTGACGCTGCTGTGGGGCCTCGAGATCGTCCGCGACGCTTACTTCCGCCAGCTGGATCGTTTTAACGTCCGTCCGCGCCACAAACGCGCGAGTGCGTTTCCTCCCGGGCAGGCCAAGAAGCAGCGCAACACCCCGCGCCGCTAGTCTTCCCCTGCTAATCCGCGACCTCAACCAGCACCTGCGCGAGATATCGCGCGAGCTTGTCGTCGAGCACGCGCACCAGCGCGTCGGTCTGCGCGGCTTGCGTGATTTTCAGAAATCCTTCCAGGCGATGCTGTTTGTCGTGATTGCGAATCAGACGCGCGATCATGCTTTGCGACAGCGCCGCGAGTTTGACTTCGAGCGCACGGCGTAGCGCCTCCATAACATTTTCGAGCTCCGCCTGCGGCGACGAGGCGCCAAGCTCAAAGCCGCAACTTAAACATCGCGGCGTCGTCTCGGGCGCGATCGTGTCGCGCAGATCGCATCGCACGATCCGAGCGCTCAGGTCCGCCACCTGTGTGCCAAGATGCGCGCCTTCGGGACGTCCCAGCGCCGCGATCGCGTTGAGCCGCGCGAGCGCGTCGAAGTAGCGGCGCGCATCACCCACCGCGAGCTCGAGCCGCTCCATCTTCTCGACCCATCGCTCGTGCGCGCTCAGGTAACACTGTACGTAAGTCCATTTGAATTTCTGAAAACGCGCTTCCAACGCGTCGAGACTGCGCGGCGGCCCGGTCAGGATTCGCGGCCCAAGCTCGACTCGCAACAGTTCGCATTCGGTTTCCAGCGAGGTGATCGCCAATTGCTGCCAGGCGTTTTCTCTGGCGCGGGCTTCGTCCGGTGTGGCGCGCAAGCCCGTCGCCGCCAGGTACTCACGCATCGCGCGCATCCGCGGGATGGACTCAGCCGCAGCCGCCAATACTTCGTATGCGGTAGCGATTTGGATTGCCGAGGCCAGATACGATCGATCCGCGGCCGCCTCGAGCATCGCAACCGCGCCCGACTCCGCCAGCGCGATAAATTTCTCGATCGCAATGCTGTTCGCCGCGGGCATCTCGAGGTTCGCTTCTCTCAGCGCGGAGGAGAGCACCTCGCGCGTGCGCACTGCACCCTCGACCGCAAGCGCCATCGAGGCGTCGAGTCGATCGAGGCGCGCGTCGAGACTCTCGCGGTCGCGCGCGATCGTCAGCCTTGGATCGAATCCCCGCGCGAGCACCAGCGCGGCGTTGAACGTCGCCAGTTCCGGCGCGCCGGCAGCGGCCGGATCGAACCGGGCTGCATCGGTTTCCAAACGAATCACGCCGCCGGTGGAAACTTCCAGGCGGCGTAATAGGTCGCGGACGGCCGGCGTCGCATGCAGGGCCGGCGTCGCGCTGCACGCGACCATCGGCAACAGCGACTTCAGTTCTTCGATCGGGACCGCCGCGGTCTCGCCGCACACGCTCTCGACGATCAGGGAATCGACGATTTCGCGCGCGAGGTCTTTCTCGTAGGGGTCGAAACCGGCGATCGTGGCGCGCGCAATCTTCCACGCGGCGCGTCCCGCTTCCGGCATGAGAACCTTGAGCCGCTTTGAGATCTCGGCATTCGCCGTCAGGTCGGGCGGATAGATCAGGCGCGCCCTCGATTCGCCGCTGGCGGATGAGGTCGCCAATACTTCGCGCGCGAGGCGCGACAACGGCACGATCGCGGCGCGATCGAAGTTTGCGCCATCCGGAAGCGGACGACTGGCGATAGTCCGGAGCGCTTTGAGTGCGGCGGGATGGAACGGGAAGATCGCATCAGGCGCCAAGCCCGCGGTATCGATGCCCGCATATGCGTGACCGGCATCGAGTTCGGCGTCGTCCAAGAGTCGCCGCGCGCGTCGGATCGCAATCGTCGTTTCTTCGTTCGGATCACGCGGCGCTACCATCAGCGCGCGAGTCGGATGCGGTACTGCGGCGCGGCCGGCCGCGATCACGGTGAACTTTACCTGGCGGAAAGACGCGGCGACCGCGACCAACGTCGCGAAGAAATCCGCGACGGTCTCGCAATGCGACGTTCCGAAATCGATCGCGACCGTCACTGCCCTGATGCCCATTCGCGATGCGGTTTCCAATGCGACATTCAACGCCGACGGGCCGCGCAGTTGACGGAAGAGATCGCCCGAGCTCTGGCTGCCGCCGATTTGTTCCGCCATCACGCTCAGCAGAAACATCTCGACCTCGGCGCCGGTAATCCGCCCGGCCAGCTCGAGTCCGCAAACCAGCCGCCGCGCGTTTTGAGCGTCGAGCGCGCCCGCGCGCCTCTGCAACGCGATTACGTAGTCGAGGAAGTGCGTCTTGCCGCATCCCGCCGGCCCACCGATCCAGAACACTCCCCCTTGCGGCCCTTCGAGATGCTGATTGAGAACTTCCCACGAGCGCTCGGCCGCGCGCGTGAAGACGTAGCTGGCGACGGTCGAGACGCGCGGCGAGGTCTGCAGCTCCAGCCGCTCAGGTGCGGGCGGCTCGAGTTCAAACCAACGCCGCGCGCTCGCTCGGTGCACTCCCCCATGCTCAGATCCCATCAGCTGACACTATCCAGCTTAGAGCATCAAATTGTCATAGTAGTCCAACCAAAATGTGGAGTTTCTGTCACGCCGAGAACAGACTCTCCCTTCCGAGCGGGGGAAGCGGAACAAAATGGATGGGATTCAGTCGATGCGGGTCAGCTTGTGCTTGATCGCGTATCGCACCATCGCGGCGGTCGATCGCAGTTCGAGTTTCTGTTTGAGATTGTCGCGATGCGCCTGCGCGGTCTTGACGCTGATCCCGAGTCGGTGTGCGACCTCCTTGGTGGTCGCTCCCTCGGCTATCAGCTTCAGCACTTCGCGCTCGCGCCGGGTCGGACTCGTCGCACGGGAACCATTGGTAGTCGCGCCATTGCGAAGCCGCGCGAGAACGATCGGCGCGATAGTGGGGCTGAGATATTGCCGCCCCGCGTTAACCGCGCGCACCGCACTCAGCAATTCAGCCGACGCGTCGGTTTTGACCACGTAACCCGCGGCGCCCGCTTCACCGAGCGCCTCGAGCACGTATTCCTCTTCCTGATACTCGCTGAGCATCAGCACTTTGGAGCTCGGAGCTTCTTTGGCGATTCGACGCGCGGCGGACAGGCCTCCGATTCCGCGCATCCCAATATCCATCACAACCACTTGCGGCTTCAGGCGCGACGCAAGCGCTACGGCTTGCTCACCGTCCGACGCTTCCGCGATCACTTCGCACTCATTCGCCAGCAACATCCGCAATGCCTCGCGAAAGATTCGGTGGTCATCGGCGAGCAGCACGCGAATCCGCCCGTGATCTTCCATCAGGCTGTCTCCGGAATTTCGGCGACGACTGTGGTTCGACCGGCTCGCGATTCGACCACCAACGTCCCGCCCATCAACTCGAGCCGCTCCCGCACGCCGGTCAAACCAGTGCCCTCGTTGTGGCCGCTGGCGATACCGCGGCCGTCGTCGCTGACTGAGATGCGCGCAGCCGCGTAGTTCTTTTCGATCGTGATCTGGACCGACTTCGCTCGCGCATGCCGAATCACGTTGGACAGGGCCTCGCGCACGACCTGGAAACATAGTTGCTGGACCGGGCGCGAGATTTCCTCCGCCTCGCCGCCGCTACCGAGATGAACAAATTTCGCCTTCACGCCTGCGCGATTGAGCCGGCCAAACTCACGCTCGATTGCTTCATCGAGCGAGGCGTTTCCGATCGTGGCGGGACGAAGTTCGCGCGTTTTGCGGCGCAGCTCCTCCTCGACCTGCATGAAAATGGAGCGCGCCGCTTCGGGCGGGCCGTCGAGTGCGATCTTTGCGGCTGCCAGCAACTGCGCCTGATCGTCGTGCAGGTCGCGAGCGATCTTTGCGCGCTCCTCGTCGATGGCGGCAAACATCCTGAGCGCAAGCTGACGCACCAGGATGCCGTGCCGCGACGCATCGCGCTCCAGCACCCAGCTTGCGGCGAACGGAGCCAGCCGCTCGACGATCGCCTCGGCCCGTGCGGCGGATGCGCGCGCGTCGCGTGAGGCAAGCGCGATCGCCCCGGCCCCGAACGGGATGCAAACATACGACCCGGCGAAAACTCTCTCCTCGAGATACTGCTTGACGCTATAGGCATTGCTCGTGTCGCGATCGGACCAATGCCCGATCACGATGTGGCGCCGGAAACTTTCCGACAGCGTTCTGGCCTCCGACGGATCGAATTCCTTAGGCACGCCCGGCGAAGTAGCGGTCAGCATCAGCTCGCCGCCGTCTGCTGTCGCGACCATCCATTGATCGAACCCGGCTCCGCCTGCGACGATTTCGCCGAAACGCTGGAAGCAATCGGCCGGCTGCGCACGCCGCGCCGCGGCAACCGCATGGTCCAGGTAATTCGATGCCGTCCGCTCCCGGGCCAACTCCCGCTTTGCGCCTGCGGCCTGGCGGCCGTTCTCGGCGCCGTGTGTGCGCCAGAACTCGAGCGACGTGCGCGCCGCGCTCAGTTCGATTTCAGCCAAGACCGATCGCGCCATCAGTTGAAGCAACGCTTCCAGTTCACTTCGGGCGCGATCGACCGGCGCCACTATCGCGATTCGCACGGAACTGGCTCCGTCGGTGAACGCCGACGCAACCAGCTGATAGCCTTCGGCTAGTTTCTCGACTCGCGCGATCGCGGCGATTTCACGCGCGCTCAGCGCTATCTGATCAATCGATTCGTTTGAACTCGGAACACCACGCGGCCGCCTGGTCCCACGCGCAGCAACCACATCACTTAACCGATTGTCGAGCGCGAGCAGGACCGCCTTCACAATCGGGTCCCATTTTGAGTCTCCCGGCGGCGCGCATGCCAGTTGCGCCAGATGGACGCCGTTGGACTGAAACGCAATCGCGCATCGCTCGGCCGCAATCGTAGCGACGCCAAGCTCGGCGATAGCTGCGATACGATCGCCGAAAGATGATTGCCGCGAGGTGGGCCGGGAGGCCTCAATCGGCAGCCGATCGCGATGCTTCAGAACGTTTCTCAATTTTGCGCCTTCATTACGATGGCAGAGGGACACAATAGTTCTAAGGGACGGCGGACAGATGCGACGCGCATCGAGTTACCCAAGGAACAGAATATGCAGGAGTGTGACTTTTGGATGAGACGCCGCGCGGCGAAGGAAAACGAGTCGCGCGCAGGAATCGTGAGCGATGCTTGCAACCTAACCCCTAACCCCTTCCCCCAAGTGGACGGAGAACCGGACGGGCGGTGAGGTCAGCGGTGGCTGGAGTCTGAGGGCTTCGATAACTCGTGCAGAGAGTCGTCAGGCCGAACGGTTTTCAGGCGATCTGGATCCTCATCTTACCCCGTGCGGGCCTGTTCCTCTCCTGCACCCGGATGTTCACGTCGCAGCCGAGTCGAGTCAGGAATTCACAGAGTCGCTCTATCGAGAACTTTTCCAGGCGGCCACGCACGATCGCTGATATTTTAGGCTGGTCGACTCCAAGCAGGGCCGCCGCTTTGACCTGGCTCAGCCCGCGACGCGCAATGATCTGGCCGATCTTGATCGCGAGGTTCGCCTTGATGTCGAGTTCGTCGGCATCGGGGAGACCGAGATCTCGAAAGACATTCCCGCTGCCAACTTCGTAATCGACGAATTTACTCATAAGGTTTTTTATCTCCTGGAGTGAACTCTCAAGCTGTGCAATTCTTTTGCGCGCTTAAGCCTTTCCTCTATGAGATCGATTTCGCGTTTCGGCGTTGCAACACCCGACTTGGACTTTTTCTGAAAAGCATGAAGAACATAAATCGCCTCAGCGAACTTGACAGTATAAACCGCTCTATACGTATCGCCGTCGTAGTCTTCAACGATCTCGACAACGCTAGCACCGCCGAAACCCTTCATCGGTTTCGAGTCGGGATGTTTTCCTCCGCTCTGCGCAACTTTGATCGCGAAACCGATGTGCGATTGGGCGGTCGGTGGAAACTTTTTCAGATCGTCTTTGCTGCTCCGAACCCATACTACCGGTTTGAGCGACTCCCCTTTCCCCGACCTCACGATTCAATTGTATGCCCTTAAGAGCATATCGTCAATTTGCTAAGTGGCGAACGAACGCGGAGATCTTTTTCTATCAGGGGTGGCTGGAGTCTGAGGGCTTCGACAGCTCGTCGCCCAGAGCTTTCATCTCGGCGCCGAATGCGGTCCAGTCGCCAGCGCGGATTGCGTCCATCGCGCGATTGTAGTGCTGCGCGGCGCTGGTCATGTCGGCTTTCCCTGCGCCAGGACTTGGGCCCTGCGCGGTCGATTGCGGCGCCAATTCGGTCGCTATTGCCTTGGCGATCGTTGGCGCCGGCGGAGCTTGATTCTCGAATAGCGCCGTCATCGTCAGGTCGAGCGTATCGCCCATCACGACGCGGTCGCTGTATGACGCGACCACTCGCTGCAATTCCGGCAACTGGCCGTTTTCGGCGCGGATGAACAGCGGCTCGACGTAGAGCAGCGAATCCTGGATCGGTATCACGAGCAGGTTGCCGAGCAGGACCTTCGAGCCCATCTGATTCCACAGCGAAAGTTGCCGCGAGATTTCGGGATTCTGATTGATACGCGCCTGGATCTGATAGGGGCCGTAGAAAAGCCGGTCCTTCGAAAACGAGTATTCGAACAGATGACCATAATCGGCGCCATCGCAACGCGCGGCCATCCACGCGATCATGTTGTCGCGTCCCGACGGCGTCATCGGCAGCATCAGCATGTATTCCGCCTGCGTCTCGCCCGGCAGCCGCATGATCACGTAGTACGGCGTCATCGGGACCGTCTCGCCGGCATAGTTTTCGCGCGGAAATCCCCACAGGTCCTCGCGGTTATAGAAGACCTGCGGATCGGTCATGTGATAGGTGCGGAACGTGTCGGCCTGGATCAGGAAAAAATCTTCCGGATATCGGATGTGCGCGCGCAAGTCCGACGGCATCGCGGACATCGGTTTGAACATCGCGGGGAACACGCGCTGCCACGTCTTGATAACCGGGTCGTCGGGATCCGACATGTAAAAATCGGTGTCGCCGGTGTACGCGTCAACCACCGCCTTGATCGAATTGCGGATGTAGTTGATGCCGGAAGTGTTGCGCTGCGAGTACGGGTAATGATCGCTGGTCGTATAGCAATCAAGGATCCAGACCATGCGCCCGTTAAGAATCACGGCGTAAGGGTCGCGGTCGATATCGAGGAACGGCGCGATGTACTGGATTCGTTCCTTGATGTTGCGGCGAATCATGATCTTGCTCTTATCGACGATATTTTCGGTAACGAGCAGGTTGATGTCGCGAAAGAAGATGCTGAACAGCAGCCGGCGCAAAAATCCCGATACCGGCACGCCGCCCGATCCCGCGTAATACGAAAAGACGTTGTCTGCGCCCTTGGGATAGTCGAACTCGGGCGTCGCCGAATCGACCACGGCGTAGTTGTCGCGCGCCTCGCCAAAATAAAGCGCGGGCTGATCAACCTTCAGCCCTACATCCGAGCGCGGCGGGATATCCTTTATATAGAAGACCGGCAGGCCCTCGGTATCCTTCTTGTTGACCGGACTCATCGCCAGCCCCGCGCCGTGCGTGAACTTGAGATGCTGATTGACCCAGGTCTGCGCGGTATCAGGCAGCGCGTCGATATTCATCTCGCGCGGCGAGAGCATCACCTCGGTGTACTTGCCTTCGATCCAGTACCGGTCGATATCGACGTCGCGAAAATCGTAGTAGGTGCGGATTTCCTGCAACTGGCGGTAGGTGTCGATCAGCGGGCGCGGATCCCACAGCCTGATGTTCTTGACCGTCGCCTCGTCCTGCTCGAGCGCCGCGGGCGTGAGCGTGCCCTGCCCCGCAAACGGCTTCACGTCAACCGTGTCGAGCTTGTATGCGTGCCGCGTCGCCTCGATATTGCGCTCCAGGTACGGCTTCTCGACCCGCAACTCATCGGGCTTGACCCACAGGCGCTCGATCACCGGCTGAATGAAATTCATGATGAGCGCGGGGGCGAAGACGATAACAAACGCGGCGACCGGAATTCGCAGTCCGCCTTCGCGCGCGTTGTAGATGCACATCGCGGCGGCGACCAGCGCCAGCAGCACCAGTAGCCACAGCCCAGGCTGCCATAGAATTCGATCGACGTAGCGCAGCCCGAATACGACACCGTCGGTATGCAGCAGCAGGTCGAAGCGACCGAGCCAGTAGCTCATCGCGCGCTGGATGAAGAACAATCCGAGCAGAACAGACAGATGTCCCGCGGCGCCGGGCGAAACCCGCGGCGGCGATTCCTTGAAGTCGAGCGCGCCGCGCGCCCAATAGACCGCGATCGCCATCCCGGCCGCGAGCACGATCAGCATCAGGAACAGATCGCGCATCTCCTCGAGCAGGGGCACCGTGAAGACGTAAAACCCGATGTCGTTGCCGAACGCCTTCTCGACGATTCCGAACGGCACGCCGTAGAGTCCCTTCAGGTAGACGTCCCAGCTGGAGGCCTCGCCCTGCGCCGCGAACAGCGCCAGCACTGCAGCGCCGCCCGCGACGATCACGCGCCACGGCACCCGTTCGCCGAGCGCGCGAATCAGCTCGGGCAGATTGACCTCGACCATCTCGTCGGGACGGCGCACGACGCGCAGCCGCTCGTGATTGCGACTCGAGCCGATCGCAATCAGCCCGCTCACGAAAATGGCGGCGAACGCGACCAGCCACACGATGAGGAAGATCGCGATCTCGGCGCCGACGGTAGTACTGAAAACGCCGCCGAAGCCGAGCCTGCCGTACCACAGGTAGTCGACCAGCAGCTGATCGAGGAAGCTCAGCAACAGCAGCGCGACGATGACGATCGCCGCGACGGCGATAAGGAGATTACGGGGCCGCATCAGCGTGCTGTGCTATTCGCCACGCCCGATTTGGACGACGTGTTCCCGCACCACGTCGGGCGGGCAGAGCCAGATAAAAACCTTGAGAGTGAGATAGCCGATAACCAGCCAATCGAGCTCGCCGACGATCGGGATCATGTCGAGCTCGAGCGCGGGCGGGGTCAGCATGAGCAGCGCGCCCATCCACGGCACCGCTTTCGCCAGCATCGGGACGCGGTCGTCGGTCCACAGCCGATAAAAGAGACGGACGAATTGCGGCAGGAACATTACGAGCCGGCTGAGTTGCATCGGCCCCAGGAATTGCATGCGAAGTATCTTCGAGAACATCGTCTTCCCCGCTAACAGCATACTCTAACACAGCGCGTGGCCGAAGATGTCTTCCGGTGGGGTCGTTTTTGTTACAATAGCGACGATCGAGGAGGCGAAGCGGAGTGAAGAGGCACATGGCGCTGGGCGATTTCCTGGTCGCGTACCTGCGCAAGATTGGCGTGTCGCATGTTTTCGGTATCCCCGGCGACCTCGCGCTCAAGTTGTTTTTTGCCCTGGGGCGCAAGCACGGGATGGAAATCATCACGCTGTCGCATGAGCCGGGCGTCGGCTTCGCGGCGGACGGCTATGCGCGCGCGACCGGCAAAATCGGCGTGATCTGCGTCACTTACGGCGCCGGCGGCCATAACATGGTGAATCCGGTCGCGGGATCGTTTTCGGAACGCGTGCCGATTTTGATTTTTTCAGGCGGTCCGGGCGAAGAGGAGCGCAAGCTCGGCACTCTGATTCATCACCAGGCTCGGGAGATCGATTCCCAGCGTCGTATTTATGACGAAGTGACTTGCGCGGGCGCCGTGCTGACTGACCCGAGCACGGCCGCCAGCGAACTCCATCGCGTCGTGAAGCGCATCTGGGCCGAGCAGCGGCCCGGCTACGTCGAGATTCATCGCGACATGGTCGACAGGCAAATCGAAGTCCCCGAGGATCTGATCGAGTGGGATGGGCGGCTGCACTTCCAGGAATCCGACGCGCGCAAAGTCGAGGAAGCGGCGCATGAGACGGCCGCGATGTTCAACGAGAGCCGCAAGCCGGTGCTGATCGCCGGTATCGAGATTCACCGCTTCAAGGCGTCGCACGATCTGGTCGAGCTGGCCGAAAAGATGGGCGCGCCCGTGTTCACCACCGTGCTCGGCAAGGGCGCGTTCCCGATGGACCATCCGCTGTACATGGGCGTGCACGTGGGCCCGATCAGTCCGCCATCGATCGTCGAGCGGATGGACGCAGCGGATTTCGTGCTCAACCTCGGATGTCTCAGAACCGACATGAACTTCGGCAACCGTCCGCCGCACGTGATCCAGGAAAAGACGGTATGGGCCGCCGATCGCAAGGTCGAGGTGAAGTATCACACCTACACCGATGTCGGGGTGCGCGATTTTGCGCGCGCGCTGCTGCGAGAGAAGCTGCGGAAGCATCATGAGAAGGTGCAATACGCCGACAATCTTCGCGAGATCGCTGCGCGCAACGGCAAGCCGGTCAAGGTCAGTCAGATCCTTGCGGTCGTCAACGAATTCCTGGCCGACAAGCGCGACTACATAGTGGTGACCGAGTCGGGCGACATGCTGTTCGGCGGGCTCGACATCCGGGTGCCTCACAACAACGGCTATTTCGCGCAGGGATTCTACGCGTCGATGGGATTTGCGGTGCCGGCCGCGCTCGGCGCGCAGATCGGCAGCGGACTTCGTCCACTGGTGATGTGCGGCGACGGCGGCTTCCAGATGACGGGGCCTGAAATTTCTCAGGCGCCGGCCAAGGGCGTGAATCCGATCGTAGTGCTGATCAACAACGGCGGATGGGGCATCTTCCGGCCGATTGCCGAGCGCCGCGAGCTGCTCGAGATTCCGCCGTGGCCATACGCGCAACTCGCGCGAGATTGGGGCGGCGAAGGATTCGAGGCCACCACAGTCGAGCAGTTGCGCGACGCGCTACGAGCCGCGCATGACTGCAAATCGTTCGCTATTATCGACGTGCGGGTCGAACGCGACGACCTGTCTCCGGTGACCGTGAAGTACATCAAGGCGGCGGCGAAGCGATCGCAGGCGCCGCCGGAGCACGCGGCGCGCGGGAATTCGCGCCCATGAGTGATCTAATAAAGTCTGATTCACTCGAGCCTGACGCACTCGAACAGTATTGGCGCAAGTATCGCGACTTCCGATGGGAGACCCCGGAGTATTTCAACTTCGCCGCGACTATCGACAAGTTCGCCGAAGATCCGCATCGCGTCGCGATCCTGTGGGAAGACAGTGAGGGCCGGCGCGCGCGTCTGACCTTCGCGGACATCGCGGCGCAATCGAAGCGTATCGCGAATGTTCTCGCCGGCCATGGAATCCGGCCCGGCGACGCGGTCCTGCTGGTGTTGCCGCGAATCACGCTGTGGCAAGCGGCTTATATCGGAGCGCTCAGGCTCGGCGCGATCGTCATCCCATGCACCTCGATGCTGCGGGAGAAGGACCTGGTGTATCGCGCGAACCATTCCGGCGCGCGCGCGGTTATCGCATGCGTCGAGAACGCCACGATGATCGCCGAGCTGCGCAAGCAATGCCCCAGCGTCGAGCACTACTTCATCGCCGGCGCCGCGCGCACCGGATGGATCAGCCTGCAGGAATACATGGGACACTCGTCGGCTGCGTTCAGGGCCGCGAATACCAAGGCGTCGGAGCCGGCGATTTGCTACTACACTTCCGGCACGACGCGCGAACCGAAGGCGGTCCTGCATAGTCACTCGTATACCTACAGTCACAAATTCACCGGGCTCAACTGGCTGGACCTGCGGCCCGGCGATATCCACTGGACAACCTCCGACACCGGATGGGCCAAGGCGGCGTACGGCGTGTTGTTCGGTCCGTGGATGAACGGCGTGACGACGTTCATGTACAACGGTCGCTTCGACGTCACCAAAGAACTCGAGTTACTCGGTCGTTATGGCATCACTACTTTCTGCGCGCCGCCGACTGAGTATCGGATGATCATTAAAGAGGACCTCGCGGGCTTTGAATTCCCGAAACTGCGGCATTGCACCGGTGCGGGCGAGCCGTTGAATCCCGAAGTGATCGAAGTGTGGCGCGAGAAGTTCGGCCTCACGATTCATGACGGCTACGGGCAGACGGAGACGACAATCCTGGCGGCGAACATGCCGGGGATGCCGGTAAAACCGGGCTCGATGGGCCTGCCCTTCCCGGGCCACGACGTCCGCGTCATCAACAATGATCTCGCCGAGACCAAGACCGACGAACTCGGCGAACTGGCGGTGCGCGTGACTCCGGAGCGTCCCCCCTCGCTGTTTCTCGAATATTGGAAGAACGCCGAAGAGACGGCCAGCGTGTTCAAGGGCGATTGGTACCTGACCGGCGACCAAGCCACGCGCGACGCGGACGGCTATTTGTGGTTCGTCGGCCGCGCCGACGACGTCATCATCTCGGCCGGCTACCGAATCGGCCCGTTCGAAGTGGAAAGCGCCCTGCTGGAACATCCCGCAGTGATGGAATCCGCAGTGGTCGCGAGCCCCGACGCGGATCGCGGATCGATCGTCAAAGCCTTCGTGAAGCTGCGGCCCGGCGCCGAGCCCGGCGATCGACTCGTTGCGGACCTACAGGAGCATTGCAAGCGCATCACGGCGCCCTACAAATATCCGCGCGAGATAGAATTCATCGACGAGCTACCCAAAACAGTCAGCGGAAAAATCCGCCGCGTCGAGCTACGCAAACAGGAAGAATCGCGCAAGGGCAAATCTCCGTAATCAGAACATCGCGAATCTGTCTCGCGCTTGTTTTTTTTCCCTCGCAATGAATAGCCTAGAAGCAGGTCGACGAACTCCTACTACACTCGAGGATAACCTATGAACCGATGCAAATTTCTTGCGATAGCTGCTGTGGCTGCAATCTGCTTCACGATAGCCGCTCCGAAAGTAGAGGCTCAGATCAATATCAACATTGGGCCGGCCCCTGAATGTCCTTACGGTTACTATGACTATCCTCCTTATGGGTGTGCTCCTTACGGGTACTATGGCCCGGAGTGGTTTAGTGACGGAGTGTTTATTGGCGCTGGCCCATGGTATCACGGCCCTGAACACTTCCAGGGGCATGTAGATAATACCTACGATGTTCGACGCGGCTACAAAGGACCAACGCCAAAGGTTGGCGAGAAACCTGAACCTGAAAAGCGTCCCGATAAGGTTGCTAACTTCCACGGAAATGAAGTGCATGACGGGCACGGTCAAGCTGGTGGAGGGCATGCGGAAGGTGGCGGCGAGCACCACTAAGCGAAACGCCTGTCATCATTAGCGACGCGAGGATCTCGCGCGTCGACGCGTCGGTAGTGGGCGGCGTTTTAATTTCAAAACCGCCACTACCCTCAGCCGCCATCGATGACGAGCTAGTCGTGTTCTCGCCCAGGCGCGTGAGATCCACGTGTGTTTTTTTCCGCTTTGCGCTAGTTAGAGTGACAGCTCGCATTGATGGAGCGTTTCGATTTCACACCGCCAATTAAATTGAAGAGGAGATTTCGATGAAACTCTATTACTCACCCGGTGCATGCTCGCTTTCACCCCACATCGTCGCAACCGAGGCCGGCATCCCGGTCGAACTGGAAAAGGTGAACCTCGCCGAACATAAGACGGAAACCGGCCAGGATTACATGAAGGTCAATCCCAAGGGCTATGTTCCCGCGTTGCGTCTCGATGATGGCAGCGTTCTCACTGAGGGCCCGGCCATCGTTCAGTACCTGGCGGATCAGAATCCGGCGAGCGGACTCGCGCCAAAAGCCGGGACTATCGAGCGCTATCGGCTGCAGGAGTGGCTCAACTTCATCGGCACCGAACTTCACAAGAACTTCGGCCCGCTGTTCAACAAGGCCTCGTCGGACGACGCCAAAAATACGGCGAAGACCAACATCAACAAACGGTTGGCGTATCTCAACGATCAGCTCGCGAATCGGCAGTTCCTGCTGGGGAGTAACTTCACGGTCGCCGATGCGTACGCGTTCACCATTATCAACTGGACCAACTTCGCCGGAATTGATCTCAAACCCTATCCCAATGTCGCTGCCTACCAGGCTCGCGTGAGCGGACGCCCGAAGGTGCACGAAACATTGAAGGCCGAAGGTCTGGCCAAGTAGCCAGCCGCGGAGGACTAAGATGATTGATCTTTATTTCTGGCCCACTCCAAACGGGAAAAAAATTTCCATCCTGCTCGAAGAAGCCGCTATCCCCTATAAAATCAAGGCGATCAATATTGGTCGTGGCGATCAACTCACCGCCGACTTTCTGAAAATTTCGCCCAACGGCCGGATGCCGGCGATTGTCGATCACGATCCGATTGGTGGCGGCTCGCCGCTGACAATCTTCGAGTCAGGCGCCATCATGGAATATCTCGCCGAGAAAAGCGGGAAGTTCTGGCCTAAGGAACCGCACAAGAAATACGACGTCGCGCAGTGGATGTATTGGCAGATGGCCAACCAGGGACCCAAGATGGGCGAGCAGGGGCATTTTCGGCGCACTGCCAACGCCGGCAAAAACGGCGACCAGGCCTACGCGTTGCTGCGCTTCGACAACGAAGTCCATCGCATCTACGGTGTGATGAATCTCGGATTGCACAAGAAGAAATATCTCGCCGCGGGCGAATACACGATCGCCGACATGATTTGCTATCCGTGGGCGACCACCTGGCAGAATCGCAATCTCGATCTCAACGAATTTCCCAACGTCAAGCGCTGGCTCGATGAGATCGGCGAACGGCCGGCGGTGAAAAAGGCGATGGCAGCTGGTCCCGAGTATCGCGAAGACCCGGCCTCGGTGACACCTGACGAGCAGGCGCGCCGCTCCAAACTGCTTACCCATCAGCGCGCGCAAGCCGTGCCTAAGGAGTGGTCGTAGCAAGCGCCGCTCTCGACAGAACGCCGCCGTAGCTTACCGCCAGGCCGAGATCGTCAGCCGTATGTGCGCTGAACTACTTCGATGCCCGGCGTGTCGCGGCGGCGCCTTCTTCGGCCGCATGCTTCGCGGCACGCTCTTCGGCGTGCTTCTGAATCATCGCGCCGGCGGCGTTCATCGCCTGCCCCATGAAGTCTTTCGCATTCGACATGGTCCAGTCGTATGACGCCTGACGGCTAACGTTGGCGCTTTTGAATACCGGCGCGACGTGCTCGGCCCACAGGTCAAACGACTTGAGGGTCTTGTCGAAGGTCGCCCAGTTGTGCGCGAGCTGCAGGAACGCCCCGAACTCACCCTGCTTGTTCTCGAGCCGTTTCAGTTGCGCGATAGCGTCGTCGGGCGTGCCGATCACGGCGCGACCGGATTCGATCATTTCGTCGATCGGATTCTTGCCGTTGGTGGGGGTTGGCGCGAGCGGATTCAGTCTCGCGAAATATTCCATAAATTTATGGATGCCGTATTCGACGTTCTTGCGCGCCTGCTCGCGCGTCTCGGCCAGATGCACCGGCCCGACCAGCCGCAGGCGACTGCGATCCATCGTGCGTCCACTCTCGGCCGCGATCTCGTTTGCGATCTGCCAATTGGTCGCCAGCGCATCGAACCCATCCGCATTGGTCGCCGCCACACACAACATCCCGAAACCGTACTTGCCCGCGGCGCGCCCGCCCGAGGGGCTTACTGCACTCGCCACCGCGATCTCCGGATGCGGTTTGGTGTAGGGCAGCAGATGTGCGCGCGCGTTGACCAGGTTGTACCAATCGCTCTTTTCCGTCACCACCTCGCCGTCGAACAGACGCATGATGACCTGCAACCCCTCCATCATGCGATCGCGCTGAGTCATCGGATTGATTCCCAGCATCATGGCGTCGGAAGGAAGCAGGCCGGGACCAACCCCGAACATCACGCGGCCGCGCGTTTGATGGTCGAGTTGGATCATCCGATTCGCCGTCATCAGTGGGTTGTGATACGGCAGCGACACCACGCCGGTGCCGAGGCGGATCCTTTTGGTTCTTTCCGCCGCGGCGGCGATGAAAACCTCGGGCGAGGAAATTATCTCGAAGCCGGCCGAATGGTGCTCGCCGATCCAGGCCTCCTCATAGCCGAGCCGGTCCAGGTTCTGGACCAGTTCCAGGTCGCGGTGAATTGCTTCCGTCGGATCCTGGTCAAGCGGATGAAACGGGGCAAGGAAGATACCATTGCGCATTGGAATCGTGCGAGTCATTCGTCAGCCTCCTTCAGGCTCTCGATCTTCGATAGCGTCAGGATATCCCACCTCCACCAACCTCCAAAACCCCGCCACCGCCTGATTCTCGGGCGATTGCACTCGCGCGGGCGGTTGGTAGTGTTCTAATTAATTTAGGACTCGACCAGGTTCGAAAAGGTTGGTGTCATGGTTGAGCGAGATTTCACATCCTATCGCGAAGCGTTTCGGACCGACGGCGTCGTCTGTCTGCGGAACGCGATCGATCCGGCGTCGTTGCGCATGGCAGAACAGGCCTACAACTGGAGCCTGGCTCATCCGGGCGCCGGTGCATCGAAGTTTTCCCAGCCTGATTCCTCCGCGACCTTCTACCAGGACCTGGCCAACCCGAACGCGATTGGCGCTTACCTGCCCATGCTCGAGGAGTCTCCTGCCGCTGACCTCGCGGCTGCACTGTGGGATACACACAACGTGTGGTTCATGTACGAGCAGGTGTTTCTGAAGGAGGGTGGTCAAAGCCGCCGCACGCCGTGGCATCAGGATTCATCGTACCTTCCGATCGGCGGCGATATGCTCGCCGTCATGTGGATAACCTTCGAGGCCGTCGCCAAGGAGCATTCGCTGGAGTTCGTTCGCGGGTCTCATCGCCAAACTCTGTTCGACGGCTCGCGATTCGATGCGCAAGACGACACGGCCCCGCTCTACGGCGATGGAAGTCTGCCGCGGCTGCCGAATATAGAAGCGGAACGCGCGCGATGGGACATTGTTTCGTGGGCCGTCGAGCCCCGCGACGTGCTCGTTTTTCATCCTGGGATGCTGCACGGCGGCGCACCAACCAGCCCTGGCACTCGACGGCGCACCTTGTCGCTGCGTTTCTTCGGCGACGATGCGGTCTACACTCCGCGGACCAAAGGCGTACTCGACGAAGTTCGCCCCGATCGGCGCCGAACCACCGACGAACCCCGATCGGTGTTTCTGAAGCTTCCGGAAACACTCAAGCCCGGCGATCCCCTCCGGCATCCGGATTTTCCGAAACTGCGGCCTCGCGGCGAACCCTGAGCCAAACGGAAGAATTCACTCGGGTGGCGGAGGGGGTGGGATTCGAACCCACGAGGGACTTTCATCCCTGCCGGTTTTCAAGACCGGTGCCTTCAACCACTCGGCCACCCCTCCAACCTTGGTAAATCAAGCAGCTTCGCCACTTCGATTTCGCTCTTGAAATCTCCAGCTTACTCAAAATCGCGCGCGGTCTGAAGGATCGCGGGGCGTCACCAGACCTCGGCGGCGGCCGTTTGCGTTGCAGTTATTTTTTACTACAAAATTATATAGTCGTCAGAAGGTCAGCTGCTCGGAGTCGCGCCGATCGTGCAAGTAGTCGCATCGATGAGCCGATAGCCTTATCGCGCCATTTTTATGACGGCACTGCCATCCAATTGTCGCCCGCCTTCTTCCCGGTTCGCTTGCGGTGTCCAAAATCATTCACAGCATGCGGCATGGAACTTGAACTCTGAGAGCGAGGCGATTCCATGAATAGAGACGGACGTTCCAACCGCAGCGCGGGGGAGCCACTTCGCGTCAATGGACGCAGCGCTCCCGATGACAAGTTCCGCGCGCTGCTCGAGTCAGCGCCGGACGCGATGGTGATCGTCGGCAAGAACGGTCGCATCACGCTGGTCAATGCGCAGACGGAAAAACTCTTCGGCTATGCGCGGGCCGAGATGCTCGGTAACACAGTCGAAATGCTGGTGCCGGCGCGCTTTCGCGACAAGCACCCGCAGCATCGCGACGGTTACTTCGCCAACCCGGGAGTGCGCTCGATGGGTTCCGGGCTAGAACTCTACGGACTGCGCAAGGACGGTACCGAGTTTCCAATCGAGATCAGCCTGAGCC
>NZ_JBAUYR010000058.1:0-5337 GCF_049584895.1 Binatus sp. (SeqCode) | reverse complement strand
TCATAAGCGTGATGCTTGGCGCCGCGATCCTGTGGACCATGTTCTATTCATTTCAGCGCGACATGGCGGTCGCGTTCATCGACGATCTTTGGTGCCGCAACCTCATCAACTTGTTCTCGACGCCGTTGATGCTGTCGGAATACATGGCTGGAATTATCGTGGTGTGCATTCTCAAGGTGATGGTCGGACTAGGCGCGGCGTCGGCGATTGCGTGGGCGGCGTGGTCGTTCAACGTTCTGCCGTGGCTGCCGAAGTTCATTCCCTACATCGCCAACCTGTTGTTCTTCTCGCTCGCTATCGGAATCGCCATCACCGGAATGGTCTTTCGCTATTCCACAAAAGTCCAGGCGCTGGCGTGGGGCTTTGCGGGTCTGCTGATGCCGGTATCGTGCATATTTTATCCGGTATCGTCGCTGCCGAAGTGGTTGCAGGACATCGCGTGGATGATGCCGACGGCGCATTCGTTTGAAGGGATGCGCCAGGCGCTGGCCGGTAAAGGATTTTCGGCGGTGCATTTCTGGTGGGGCGCCGGTTTGAACGCAGTGTATTTCACGGCGGCGATCCTATTCTTCGGTTGGATATTCGAGAAAGCGCGCTCGCGGGGGTTGCTGGTCAAGCAGGAGTAGCAATGATGCAATCCTAGGACATGCCGGGTCGTGGCGGACTCCTACGAGCAAGGCCGTAGCTCTGTAGTCATCAATACGGACCCGAGCGACACTCCTAATCAGATGGTATCGGCTCGGATTCACGGACGAAGTTTATTCCGTCGCAACTACCTGTTCGCGGCAAAGAAACCGAAGGTCATTGCCGGCTGACCGCGCCGGAATCGCGTTCCAGCATTGCACTTCGATGAAGTTTGCATCGAGTAGCACGATGCATTTTGAAATGTCCGATCTGCAAAGGATGCAAAAGGCCTTGTGGGACGGGCATTTGCGCATTGGCACGCGCGATGCTGTTAGCCCTGTCGGAAGAAATCCGGCGGAGGCCAGCGATCCGCATGAAACAGACGACGCAAATGATGATGCCGCACTTGTATGCGATAAAAGTGCTCGACAAACTTCCCGGTTTCTTCAAGCCGCATCGATACCTTTATCATTGTGTGCGCTGCAAGTGGTCCTTCGTCGTTAACGACGGGCGTCGCGGCGCGCTACGGCCGGTAGCTGAGGAGGGCACGACGCTCACGCGCGACGAAGTAGTCGCACGTGCCTCGACATTTGCCGCTGGCCCGTGTCCCGCGATGCGCAGGGTGACTGAGGCGCATCTGCACTTGAACGGGTCGAATGGATCCAACGGTCACCATCCTGCCCACCCCGAAAGCCCTAGCCATCCAGAACAGCTTTTGCGCTAAAGACAGCACAGCGTTACTAGTCGGAGTTACCAACTATGTGGGATTTGATTTCAATTCTCGCCAGCATCGCCTTCTTCGCGATCGCGATCGAATACGTTCGGGGGTGCGACAACCTATGAGTCCGGTTGAAACTGTTCTCGGTGGGGTGTGCGCAGTGTTGCTAGGTGTGTACCTGATTTACACGATGCTGCGCCCGGAAAGATTCTAAGCGGCACTGGACGGTAACAACCTACATGCTATTCAATTCTATCGTTCAGCTCGCCGTCTACTTCATCCTGGTGACGGCGATCAGCGTGCCGCTCGGCCTTTACATGGCGCGAGTGTTCTCGAACGAGCGCACCTTACTGGACCCGGTGCTCGCGCCAATCGAGAAACTGATCTACAAGCTTTGCGGGATAGACGCGCATGCGGAGACCGGTTGGGCTCCATACGCGATATCGATGCTCGCGTTCAGCCTTATCTCGATGATCTTTCTGTACGCGCTGCAGCGGCTTCAATACTACCTGCCGCTGAATCCGCAAGGGCTGGCTGGAGTGCCGCCGGGACTGGCGTTCAATACGGCAGCAAGCTTTACGACCAACACCAACTGGCAGGCATATTCGGGCGAGCAGACGCTGAGCTACCTGACGCAGATGGTTGGGCTGACGTCGCACAACTTTCTTTCGGCGGCGGCGGGAATCGCGATGGCGGCGGCGGTGATTCGCGGATTCGCGCGGCGCAGCGCGAAGACGATCGGCAATTTCTGGGTCGATCTTACGCGCACAACGCTGTGGGTGCTGCTTCCGCTCTCTCTTATCTTCGCGCTGTTTCTCGTATGGCAGGGCGTGCCGGATAACTTCAGTCCGTACGTAAATGCGAAGACGCTGGAGGGCGCTCCGCAAACGATCGCGGAGGGGCCGGTGGCGTCGCAGGAAATCATCAAGGAGCTCGGCACCAACGGCGGCGGCTTCATGAATGCCAACTCGGCGCATCCGTATGAGAATCCGACCCCGCTGACCAATCTGCTCGAGATGCTGGCGATCTTTTCGATCGGCGCGGGACTGACCCACACCTTCGGCAAGATGGTCGGTGATCGCAAGCAGGGGTGGGCGCTGTTCGCCGTGATGGCGATTCTGTTTTTAGCGGGCGCGGCACCCGCAATCTTGGCCGAGCAACACGGTAATCCGCAGTTCGCAAAAATTGGAATCGATCAGCATGCTTCCGCCACGCAGAGCGGCGGCAACATGGAGGGCAAGGAAGTCCGCTTCGGTATCGTCGAATCCGCGATGTGGGCTACTGCCACTACTGACACCTCGTGCGGCGCGGTCAACTCGATGCACGACAGCTACACGCCGCTCGGCGGGCTGGTGCCGATGATCAACATGCAGCTGGGCGAGGTAATCTTCGGCGGCGTCGGCTCCGGGCTTTACGGCATCATCGTGATGGCGGTGCTGGCAGTCTTCATCGCAGGATTGATGGTCGGGAGGACGCCTGAATATCTCGGCAAGAAAATCGAAGCGCGCGAAATGAAACTCGCGATGCTCTACGTACTAATCTTCCCCGCCGTCATTCTGATACCGGCCGCTATCGGGGCCGTCATACCCGCCGGCCTGTCCAGCATTTCAAATCCCGGTCCGCACGGCTTCTCGCAGATCCTTTATGCGTTCACGGAAGCGGGTGCGAACAATGGATCAGCATTCGCCGGCCTGAACGCCAACGTGCCGTTCTACAACGTGACGATGGCGTTTGTGATGCTGCTAGGCAGATTCATGATGGCGATCCCCGCGCTCGCGATTGCCGGATCAGTCGCGGCCAAGAAAACCACCGCCGCCAGTGCCGGGACGTTCCCGACCGACGGCGTCCCGTTCGTATTCCTGCTGATAGGCGTAATCGTGATCGTCGGCGCGCTGACATTTTTCTGCGCCGACGCACTCGGACCGATCGTCGAGCAACTGCTGATGGCTGCCGGGAAACTTTTCTAGGTTTGGTGTTGCAACTATGAGTGATCGCAAGGCTCCCGCACTTTGGAATCGCGAAATTGTTTCGCGCGCGTCGATCGAGTCGTTCACCAAGCTCGATCCGCGCCGGATGATCAGGAATCCGGTGATGTTCGTGGTCGAGGTCACCAGCGTGCTCGTAATGTTCACGCTGATTCGCGACGCGCTGGCTCATAAGATGGTGCTGGCGGGATTCGAATTTCAAATCGCATTGTGGCTGTGGTTCACCGTGCTGTTCGCAAATTTCGCGGAGGCGATGGCGGAGGGGCGCGGCAAGGCGCAGGCCGAAAATCTGCGCAAGACCCGCACTGAAACCCAGGCCAAAGTGATCGTGGCCGGTGGTGAGACGAAACTGGTGCCGGCCGCGCAGCTACGACGCGGCGACATCGTAATGGTTGCCGCTGGCGACGTCATCCCCGGTGACGGCGAAATCATCGAGGGCATCGCGGCGGTCAATGAAGCTGCTATCACCGGAGAATCCGCACCGGTCATTCGCGAGAGTGGCGGCGATCGCAGCGGCGTCACCGGCGGCACGACAGTCATCTCCGACTGGATCAAAGTGAAGATCACCGCCAACCCCGGCGAGACGTTCCTCGACCGCATGATCGCGCTGGTCGAAGGCGCGCAGCGTCAGAAGACGCCCAACGAAATCGCGCTCAGCATTCTGCTGTCGGGGCTGACGATCGTCTTCCTGCTCGTGGTCGTCACGCTCTACCCGTTCGGCCTTTATGGCGGCACGAAGCTGGGGTTGCCGGTGCTGGTATCGCTGTTGGTATGCCTGATTCCAACGACGATCGGCGGATTGCTCTCGGCCATCGGAATCGCCGGGATGGACCGGCTGGTGCAGCACAACGTGCTCGCGATGTCGGGACGTTCAGTAGAAGCCGCCGGCGACGTCGACACGCTGCTGCTCGATAAGACCGGAACTATCACGCTCGGAAACAGGATGGCCGCGGAATTCATCCCGGTGGAGGGCGTGGACGTGCGAGAACTGGCCGAGGCCGCACAGTTCGCGTCGCTCGCCGACGAGACTCCTGAAGGACGATCGATCGTCGTGCTCGCGAAGCGTCAGTTCGATCTGCGTGAACGCGATCTCGGCACCGGCGACGACGGCGCGACCTTCATCCCCTTTTCGGCGCAGACACGGATGAGCGGCGTCGATATTGGTGGGCGTCGAATCCGCAAGGGCGCCGCCGAGCAGGTCGCGCATTTCGTTCGTGAAAATCACGGCACGCCGCCGGAAGACTTGAAGGCGATTGTCGAGCGCATCGCGCGCAGCGGTGGAACTCCGCTGGTGGTCGCGGACGAATCGAAGGCGCTCGGCGTGATTTATCTGAAAGACGTGGTCAAAGAAGGAATCCACGAACGCTTCGAGCGCCTGCGTGCGATGGGTTTGCGCACCGTCATGATTACCGGCGACAACCCGCTGACCGCGGCAGCGATCGCCAAGGAGTCGGGCGTCGACGATTTCCTGGCTGAGGCCACTCCCGAAACCAAGCTGCGCCTGATTCGCGAAGAACAGAACCAGGGCAAGCTGGTTGCGATGATCGGCGACGGCACCAACGACGCGCCCGCGCTCGCGCAGGCCGACGTCGGCATCGCGATGAATGCGGGCACCCAGGCCGCGCGCGAGGCCGGCAATATGATCGACCTCGACTCGAATCCGACCAAGGTGATGGAAGTTGTCGAGATCGGCAAGCAGTTGCTGATGACGCGCGGCGCGCTCACGACCTTTTCGATTGCCAACGACGTCGCCAAGTATTTCGCGATCATCCCGGCGCTGTTCATCGTCGAATATCCCGAATTGCAGCGGCTCAACGTGATGCATCTGGCGACGCCGCAGAGCGCGATTCTGTCGGCGGTCATTTTCAATGCGCTGATCATCATCGCGCTGATTCCGCTGGCGCTGCGCGGCGTGCGCTATCGTCCGGTTGGCGCGGCCGCGATTCTGACTCGCAATCTTTTTATCTACGGCTTCGGCGGCGTGATTATTCCGTTCATCGGCATCAAGGC
>NZ_JBAUYR010000057.1:0-95313 GCF_049584895.1 Binatus sp. (SeqCode) | reverse complement strand
ACAACTACAATCTTCCGCACGATTGGTGCTTGCGTGAAATCCGCCAGCGCGCGAAAAGAGTGATCTGGTTAAATCCTGAAAGCCGCAACACGTGGGGCTTCGGCGACAGCGAGATGGATCGCTACGCTCCGCACTGCGATCTGGTGGAAGAGTGCCGCAATCTCAACCAGCTATACCGCGTGGTCGATCGCTTGGTCGCCGGCTGACGGATTGGATCCTCGCGCCTGCCCAGCTTGCTTGGTTGACCACGCGCCAGCTTTGGGCCAAGATATTTTCTCGGGGTGATGTGCGGAAAATTCTCTCGAATCCGCGCGCGCTTGAAGAAAAACGGTTGAAGAGCCCGTCTATGGCTGGTCACAGGGAAGATTTTATACTGATGATTGTGGGCGGGATAACGCTTGATCCGTCCACCAAGATGCCGATCGTGGTTCTGAAAGATCCCGACAACAAGCTCAATCTTCATATCTGGATCGGTCCGCTCGAAGCGACCGCGATGGCGACCGAGCTCGAAGGGATCAAGCCGCAACGTCCGATGACGCATGACCTGTTGCGCAACCTGATGACCGAGTTCGGCGCGACGGTCGAGTCGGCCGAGATTACCGAGCTGCGCGAGAATACCTACTTCGCGCGAATCCAGGTGAAGACGCGCGACGGCAAGGCGCTTGAAATAGATTCGCGGCCGAGTGACGCAATCGCGTTGGCGCTGCGCACCAAGTCGCCAATTTACGTTTCCAAGAAAGTGCTCGAGGCCTCCAGCGAGCTGCACGAATCCCAGGGCGAACAGCAGACTTCCGATCAGAATCTCGCCGGTGTCTCGCGCGACAAATGGTCGGAGATCCTCGAGCGGATGTCGCCCGAGGATTTCAAATACAAGATGTAGGGCGCGTGCGCGCTAACCCTTCTGGTCTTCTGCCGGGCGGCGCCCGCTGGAGCATTCGATGCCGCCGACGACTCATCGCCGAAAATTAACTCAGAAAGAACTCCGGGCGCCCGACGAGTTCACGACCTTCGTCGACAACGCGCGCGATTTCTTCGTCAACAATCTCACCCAGATGATTGTCTCAGCCGCGATCGTCATAGTGGTCGGCGCGATCGTGATTGGCGTGTACTATTACGAGCGCCATCGCGACACGCTTGCGTCGTCGCGCTTCTACGATGCGATCACGGCGCTAAACGCCGGCCAGAACAAACTTGCCGAGACGCAATTCAAGCAGCTCGCCGATGAGGAGCCCGGCCGCCGGCTCGGACGCCTCGCGCGCTTCTACCTCGCGAGCGCATACATCGCCGACGGTGATTTGCCGAACGCGCGCGATTCGCTCGTCGCATTTCTGTCGGAAGAACGCGACCCGCTGTTCCGCAGCCTCGCGCTGACGAACCTCGCAGTGGTCTACGAGCGAATGGCCGACTGGAAGAAAGCGGCGGGTGCTTATCAGCAAGCGGCTGCCGATCCCGGGCCGGAGCAGACGAGGGCGGAACTGGGTGTCGCGCGGATGCTCGCGAAGTCGGGCGACAAGCAGGGCGCAATCGCCGCGTATCGCGGCTTCCTTAATGCCCATCCGTTCGCGCAGCAGCGCCAGGACGTAATGGAATCGCTGGCGCTCCTCGGCGCCCCCGCCGACGCGTCGCCGATCCCATCAGCGCCAGGCGCGAGCCCGCAACAGGTTCTTATTCACTAGTAGATGACGCCGACGGCGATTTCTTCGCCAGCTCGGAATCCAAAATCCATTGTCCGGTTGCCCGCCAGTCCGACGAACTGGAGTTAGAGAATGCGCCTTTCCGTTTTTGACTGATAGTTAACGGGAGTGTTATAGCTCGCGGGCCGTTGATGACGTGTGTCCTGGGGGGTGTTTTCCGTGAACAGCTCATTCGCTCGATTCGCCGTGGTTGCGATCACGGTTGCGATCTTTACAACCGCATTTGCGTCGACCGCCGATCAAACTGCGGATCGAGTCCTCGGACAGATCGGTTTCACACAAAACACCTTGAATTTCGGCGGCCCCAACGCGCTCAATGGTCCATCGAGCGCTGCCGTGGACGGTCAGGGAAATCTGTACGTGGTTGACCAGGGGAACAACAGGGTTCTTGGCTTCGCCGGTGCCGCTTCGTTTCTAAATGGCGCCAGCGCGACCCTCGTGATCGGCCAGCCGGACTTCTACAGCAATCGACCGGCTTATCCGACCATCACTCCGAGTTCGCTGAACCAGCCGATGGCAGCTGCAACCGATCCTGCGGGTAATCTCTACGTCAGCGATTTCGGCGATAATCGCGTGGTCGAATACGACGCGCCATTCGCCAGCGGATATACGGCGGGAGAGCCTGCGAGCATCATCTTCGGAAATACAAGTTCCAACGGCAATTCCACGGGATGCACCAACGGGCAGCCGATGCCAACTCCCGACAACCTCTGCGACCCTACCGGGCTGGCCTCTGATGGTCAGGGAAACCTGTTTGTCACTGATTCCGGCTACAACCGGGTTCTGCTGTATCTCAACCCGAAGGCCCCAGGCGGAGGTACTCCCGGCGTCCCCGGTTCTGGGGGTGATACCACTGCCGATCTGGTTTTTGGTCAGAACAATAGCTTCACTCGCTTTGTGACGTGTACGACGAATCCGCAACAACCCACTACCGCGTCGAGTCTGTGCATACCGGATGGATGGACTGGCGGACTGGCCCTGGATCCCGCCGGCGACCTGTTTGTCGCGGACGTGTATAACGCTCGGGTTCTGAAATACGATACGCCGCTTAATCCGGACAGCGGTGAACCGGGAGCCGGCGATACGGTCGCCGATCTGGTGATCGGTCAAAACGGCTTCACCTCGGCAGCGCAATGCTCCAAAAGGCGGCGCGAGAGCGCGAGCGTGTTGTGCGAACCTCAGGGGCTTGCGGTCGATCCGATCGGTAACCTCTACATCTCGGATGCGAACCGCGTACTTGAGTTCGATCATCTTCGATTGAAGGGTACGCAGATCGCTCAGCGCGTTTACGGGCAGAAAACTTTCAGCTCGTACCTTTGCGGTCTTCCTGCTGCTAATTCTCTTTGCAGCCCGCTGCTTCCCGCGGTGGACGGAGCAGAGGCGATTATTCGTGCCTGATTGGCAGAACAACCGGCTCCTCAGCTATGACACTCCGCTAGTCTCCACCGTCGCCAGCCGCGAACTGGGACAGATTGATTTCACGCACGGCGATGCGAACTTTCCAGGGCCCTGAGGCTTTTCCTACCCATCCGCAACAATCGCTGACGCCAGCGGGCATCTATACGTGGCCGATCAAAATCGAGTGCTGGGCTGGGCGAGCGCTCAGGGATTCGTCAACGGCCAGCCGGCTGACCTGGTACTCGGACAGCCCGATTTCTACTCGACGAGTTGCCATCTCCTGGGACCTCCATCATGTAGCACCGGAACCTCCCATTGCGTCGAAAGAGCACATCCTAAGAAACCAAACCGGAGTTCGCCGTTGATGTGCTCGCCCCAAGGACTCTCTGCTGACGACGCAGGAAACTTGTTCGTCGCGGATACCGACAACAACCGCGTGATGAGCTTCGCAAATCCTTTTGACGCGTGCGCGGGAAAGTTCCCCTGCGTCGGTGCGCCCCCGGCGTATATAGTCGATGGCAAAGCTGCTTCGTCCGATTGCCGCAAGCCAAGCGCCCATACTCTCTGCCAACCCGAACAGATTGCGCTAGACCATGGCGGCAACCTGTGGATAACCGATTATTCCAATTCCCGAGTCGTGCTGGTCGAGGGTTTAAGCACCCCTTCTAAAACCAGACAGCCACCGGGTACGCAGATTATTCCGCTCAATGCGCAGTTGGTCATTGGACAAGGTCCAAGCGGTGCCCAATTCAACTCGAAACTATGCAACCTCTTCGATCCCACCAATCCGATGCCGAGCGCGGACAGCCTATGTTACCCGGATGGAGTCGCGGTCGACACAAACGGAAATGTTTACGTATCCGATTCCGGCAACGGCCGGCTCCTCGAGTATGACAATCCTCTCGCGATGACGCCTGGTACCCCCGGAGTCCCGGGCAGCGCCGGCGACGTTACCGCGGATCGCGCGTTCGATGCCGGTGGCAGCTTTACTCTGAACAATTGCGGCACGACCGCCGACCAACTATGCACGCCCGAACAACTTTCGGTCGACTCGCAAAATAACTTGTATGCCGTCGATTATAATCGCGTATTGGAATACCTGAATCCCACTGCCGCAGGTGGCGGAACCCCGGGAACACCAGGCAGTCCTGGCGATACCACCGCCGACGTCGTGTACGGCCAGCAAGGCAGCTTCACTTCTTCCGTCTGCGGCGGCGGGGTCTATACAACTATCGCGGATGCCACCACTCTTTGTCAGCCGATTGGTGTTACCGTCGATCCCGGCGGCGATGTCTATATCGCCGACACCGCAAACTATCGCGTGCTCGCTTTCACTTATCAGAGTAGTCCCTGACGAAAGATTTCTGTCTATAGTCCGGATCTCAATTTTGACTTTTGGGGCGCGCGGTGGGCTATGATGCGCCGATGAATCAAGCCAGTGCGCCCTGTAGAAACCAGCTACAAAGCATCGCGCGACGTGCGATGCTTGAGCGAGGACTGTTGCCCGATTTTTCCGCCGAGGTCACGGAAGAGATCGGAGCTATCACGAAGCCGGCCGCCACGACGGATGCCTCGCTGCGAGACCTTCGGAGCCTGCTGTGGGCCTCGATCGATAACGACGACTCACTCGACCTCGATCAGCTTACGGTCGCCGAGCAGCTGCCTGACGGCGCGGTAAAGATTCTTGTCGCGATCGCGGATGTCGATGCGATCGTTGGAAAGCAATCCGCGATCGACGATCACGCGCGGACCAACACTACCTCGGTTTATACGGCGGCAGAAATTTTCCCGATGCTGCCGGAGAAGCTCTCGACCGATCTGACGTCGCTGGCGGATCGCAAGGACCGCCTGGCGATCGTGATCGAGTTTGAGGTCAGCGCCGACGGCGACGTTGGGAAGTCGGATATCTACCGCGCTACCGTGACGAATCGCGCGAAGCTCGCTTACAACAGTGTCGCGGCGTGGCTGGATGGGGCAGGGCCCGAGCCGGCGCCGATCTCCGGGGTTCCTGGCCTTGACCAGAATCTCCGCTTACAAGATCGTGTCGCGCAGGCGATGAAAAAGCGGCGGCATCAGAATGGCGCGCTGACGCTCGAGACGATTGAGGCGCGGCCGGTGTTCGACGGCGATTCGCTGACCGATCTGCAAGCCGACCAGAAGAATCGCGCTACCCAGTTAATCGAAGATTTCATGATTGGGGCCAACGGGGTGACGGCGCGATACCTCGAGCGGAGGGGTTTTCCAGCCCTGCGCCGGGTTCTGCGCTCGCCCGAGCGCTGGGCGAGAATTGTGGATCTGGCAAAAGATGAAGGCGGACGTCTTCCACCGAATCCCGATTCCACCGCGCTGCAGCAGTTCCTCGAAGAGCGACGACAGGCGGACCCGGTGCACTTTCCAGACCTGTCACTTTCGGTGGTCAAGCTGCTGGGGCGCGGCGAATATGTGGTCGACTTTCCCGGCCAGCCAGTGGCCGGACACTTTGGACTTGCGGTCAACGATTACACCCATTCGACCGCGCCTAACCGGCGTTTTCCCGACCTGATCACGCAGCGACTGTTGAAGGCAGCGCTCTCCGGGATGCCGAGTCCGTACAGCTCCGACGAGCTTAACGATTTGGCCGGACACTGCACGGACCAGGAGGACAACGCGAGCAAGGTGGAGCGGCAAGTGCGGAAGTCGGCGGCTGCGCTGTTGCTCGAGTCGCGCGTTGGCGAGCGGTTCGACGGGATTGTCACCGGAGCTTCGCCGAAAGGGACCTGGGTGCGAATAGACCATCCGGCGGCGGAAGGAAGAGTGATGCGAGGATACGAGGGCTTCGATGTGGGAGACCATGTCACCGTCGAGCTGGTCGACACCGACGTCGAGCGCGGCTTCGTTGATTTCGCGGGGATCCGAAAATCATGAAGGCCCGCAAATCGGATTCACCGGTCAGTCCGCCCCCGACCAGTCCTCCGCTCGCTTACAAAGACGAGAAATTTCTCGATAGCGATGAAGCCCGTCCGATGCGGATCCTTGCGGAATATCTGCAGCCGCTTCGGATTTTCTGCCGCGAGCAGGTACACGAGACAATCGTATTTTTCGGCTCTGCGAGAATTACTCCGGAGGGTCCGCTCGGACGCTATTACCAGGACGCGCGCGAGCTGGCGCGACAGATTACGATCTGGTCAAAGAACCTTCACTCCAAGGTTCATCGGTACGTAGTCTGCTCGGGAGGCGGCCCCGGCATCATGGAGGCGGCCAATCGCGGCGCGTCCGAAGCGGGCGGACGGACGATAGGCCTGAACATCGGATTGCCGCACGAGCAGCGGCCCAATCCGTTCATCACGCGCGGTCTATCTTTTGAGTTTCACTATTTTTTCATGCGCAAGTTGTGGTTCGCGCACCTCGCGCGGGCGCTGGTGGTTTTTCCCGGAGGCTTCGGCACGCTCGACGAAATGATGGAGATACTGACACTGCAGCAAACGCAAAAACTGGATCGACCGATCACGGTGCTTCTCTACGGCTCGCAATACTGGAAGGAGATCATCAACTTCGACGCGCTGGTGCGGCACGGCACGATCAGTCCCGAGGATCTCAAACTATTCAGCTTTGCCGACGATCCAGCGACGGCGCTTCGCCTGTTGCAGAAAGGGCTCCGGGCGCAACCCGAAGAGGAGCCACCGGTGTTCGCGCATTCATGCACCCCTGGACGTCAAAGCGGCTGAGCATTCAGGGAATCGCCGGCGTCAGGGGAGGGCGCCGGCTCGCGGCTAGCTCTTATTCATTCGTCGCGGACGACGACGGCGATTTCCCCGAGAGCTCCGACTCGATCACGAAGTCCAGGATTTTCCCGTCCGGCAATCCCACCACCGGAATTCCGTTGACGAAGAAGGTCGGCGTCGACGAAACGTGAATCGAGTTACCGTCGGCCTGATCCTGCTTGATGCGAGCTTCGGTCTGCGGGCTGTCCATGCATGCCTTCAGTGAAGGCGCGTCGAGCTTCTGCGACTTCGCCAGCTTGTCGACGTTGTCCTGAATATTCTTCGCGTTGATCGATCCCTGGTTGGTGTAGAAGTAGCGCGCGAAGTCCCAGAACGCCGCCGGGTTCTGCATCCGCGCGCACTCGGCCGCCTCCGCGGCTTTCATCGCCCACGGATGCACATTCAGCGGATAGGCTTTAAAAATCACCTTCACCTTGCCCTTGTAGGTCGTGTTCACAAGCGTCTCGATCACACTGAACGCATGCGCGCAGAACGGGCATTCGAAATCGGCGAACTCAACGATTGTCACCGGAGCGTTCACCGGTCCTTGCGTCGGCCGATCGTCCAAGGTCACGCCGCCCATATTGGTCCGTCCCCACGGCTCCATGCTCGTGTCGATGTATTGCCCGATGATCGCTTTGGTCTCATTTTTGTCGAAGAACAGGCTGGTCGAAACGTTCTGTCCCTGTTCATTGCTGACGATCAGCTGGCGCGCGAACAGTCCTTCGATCGGCGTCCTGAAAGCGGGACCGAGCTTGATCAGATCGGGACTGGGAATCTTGAAGTGTTTCTGCAGGTAGGTCTTCAATGCCGCGTCTTTGGCCGGATCGGTGGCGATCGGAGCGGCGAGAGGGGAGACTCCGCCAGCTTCCTGCGCGAGCAGCACGCCACGCGATCCCAGCAAGATCATCGCGCCAAGGAGAAGAAATGCGCCAACCCGCGCCATCTTCTTGCGGCAACATAGCTTCGCATAAGAACTATTATGTAAACTACGAATAATGGTTAGAAACCGAAAAAGGCCTGAAATCATTGATGCTTCAACGCTCCCCAGTTCAAGAGTAATTGTGTTCGACGTAGATAGAGACGGATACCGACGACCAATAATTCCGCACAGTTCTAGCTAATCGCGACGGCTCCGTACAGCGCCTGATTGTTTGCGAGGTGTCGCCGGTTTGTGGCCGAGTGCGCGCAATGCGCTGCGCGCGATGAAATTTCGCGGCTCGAGCTTCAATGCTTCTTCATAGTACGCGATCGCCGTGGCGCTCCGTTCCAAGCCAGTAGCGCATTGACCCATCACGACCAGCAGCTCGACGCCGGCGGCACCGAACTCCCGGGCATGCTTAAGCGCTGTGAGCGCGTCCGCGAATTTTTCCTGCTCTGCAAGAGCCAGGCCGAGTCGCAACATCGCCTCCGCGTTCAGCGGGTCAAGGTCGAGCGCGTCACGATACATCGACAGCGCCGACCGCCTCGCGCCCTTTTCATATAAGTCACGCGCGGCCGAGGCCATCCGCGTGCCCTCCTCGGGCCACCCGCGGAATTCAATTTCCACCGTTATTTCGTCGTGCGAGACTTCGGCCTTGACCAGCTTCAGTTTCGGGCCGAGATATTCGCGGACGCGATCGAGCACCGCATCGCCGTTGGTTTCCGGCGACTCGAGAAACGCGAGCCCGACCGGATCGCCGACGTGATCGACGCGCCGGATCACAATCGTTCGCCGCGCGCGCGACCGCGTGGTTCTCGGTGGCGCCTGCTTGTCAGACGCGCTCATTGGGATCGAAGAGTTTGCGATACTCGTCGAGTGCGAAACGGTCGGTCATGCCTGCGATATAATCCGCGACCGCCCGCGAAATCGGCTCACCGTATCGCTCCGCGCGCGCCACCACATGCTCCGGCATCTGGCGCGGCTCGGTCATGTACGTTTCGAACAAGGCCGCGAGCACCCTGCCCGCTTTTTCGGTCATCCGGCTGACGCGGTAGTGCCGATACAGCCGATCGCGCATCACATTCTTGATCTCGTCGACCTTCACGCCCATCGCGGAGCCAAACGACGTGAGCACCCTGCCCGCTTTGCGCACGTCCTCGACGCTGCGGATTTTGTGGCGCTCCAGCTCATCCGCGAGATTGCTCATCAGGTCGGTCGACATCGCGTCGATCATCCTGATGACGGTCTGGTAGCGAAGAACGCGCATCTCGGCCGACGGAGACGCATCGCGCGCCGCCGCCGCGGACTCTCTGAAAAGCGCGGAAGCGTTGAGCTCCTCGACGCTAAGCATCTGCGCCTTCAAGCCGTCGTCGACGTCGTGGGCCAGGTACGCAATCTCATCCGCCAGATCGACGATTTGCGCTTCCAGGCATGGATACGTGCTCGCGTCGAATTCCTGCGCGGCTGGACGTTGCTGGAAATGCGAATGCTTGACGATTCCCTCGCGCACCTCGAAGCTCAGATTGAGCCCGCGAAAATTCGGGTAGCGAATCTCGATCCAATCGACAGTGCGCAGGCTCTGCGCGTTATGATCGAAGCCGCCGTGCGGCGTCATCAGCTCGTTGAGCACCTTTTCGCCGGCGTGGCCGAACGGCGTATGCCCCAGGTCATGCGCGAGCGCGACTGCCTCCGCGAGTTCCTCATTGAGGCCGAGCGCCCGCGCCACGGTGCGCGCGATTTGCGCGGCCTCGAGCGTATGCGTCAGGCGCGTGCGGTAATAATCGCCCTCGTGATTTACGAAAACCTGAGTCTTGTATTCGAGGCGCCGAAACGCTGCCGAATGAATGACGCGATCGCGATCGCGCGCAAACATGGTGCGCATCGGATGTTCGGGTTCGGGAAATCGGCGTCCGCGACTGGCCCGCGACGCCATCGCATATGGCGCCAGCGCGCGCGCCTCGATTTCCTCCAGCTCCTGCCTCGTCCGCAGCATCGCGGCCCTTATCCAGCGGTTGCGTTCAACACCGGAGATGCTACCACGCGGCAGACCGCTCCCGAAGCACTCCGCTCGAGGTCGGTGAACAGTTGCGGCTCTATGCGGCGACGCCGTGCTCTCTATAATTGAGATGGCATAGTCGACGTGTTTGAAATTCGGATTCCGCAAGTATTCTCGGCGATTGCGATGAGCGCTCTCTTCGCCGCATGCGCCACGACCCGACAGGCGCAACTCCCGCCGGCAATTTCCACAATTGCAGCACCTCAGCCGGCGCCGCAGGTAGTCGGCATGGCGTCGTGGTACGGGCCGGGTTTCCACGGTCACAAAACCTCGGCCGGCGCGTATTACGATCAAGAAGATCTCACGGCGGCGTCGATCGATTTCCCCCTGGGCAGCCGTGTGATGGTCACGAATCTCGACAACGGCCGTTCCGTCGAAGTGACCATCACCGACCGCGGCCCGTTCATGAAGGGCCGCAAGATCGATCTTTCGCACAAGGCTGCGCGCGTGATCGGGATGCTAGATCCGGGCACTGCGCGCGTGCGCATCTCACTCATCAGCAAGCCCGCCGGGACTCGCGACGTCGGCGCGCCGTTGCGCTACGTCGTCCAGGCCGGTTCATTTTCCGAGCAACAGAACGCCGAGCAGCTGCGAAATAAGCTGGCCGCGTACTACCCCGACGTGCACATCGATCAGCTTGATGCCGACCATCGTCGCTATTACCGTGTACGTATGGGCGCGTTTGCGACCCGCTCTGCCGCCGAGGCGCGCGCGTCCGACACGGCCAGATTTGGATTCCCCGCCGTAATTATCACCGAATGACGAGCCGAGGCATTTGTTCCGCACGACGGCTCTGGTGGCCAATCTGCGCTGTCGCCGCTCTGATTCTTCTGCGCGGATGCTCCTACTCACTGGTCAACGGCGACCGCGTCAATTCGCAGCAAGCAGCAAAAATCGAGTCAGGCATCCAGGATATTCGCCAGCTTCGATTCAAGCGGCCGGTTCCGCTCGTCGTGAAAACGCCTGACGAAGCCGAATCTATGATGGAAGCGGACCTGATGCGCGACTACACCGACAACCAGCTCGAGGCCGACGCGGTGGCCGGAGCCCTCACCGGTCTCTTTCCTGCCGGGCTCGATCTCAAGGCCGCCTCGCTCAAGTTGCTCAAGAGCCAGGTTGCCGGCTTTTACGATCCGCATGGCAAGGAAATGGTGCTCGTCGAAGGCGGCGACGATCTCGGTATCTGGAACAGCGCTGCTCAGTTTGTGATTCAGCGCGACGTCGTCGGCGAGATGCTGCTTGCGCATGAACTGACGCATGCGCTGCAGGATCAAAATTTTGATCTCGAAACGAGTCTCGACAAGGTTAAGAACGACGATGATCGGGGCCTCGCGCTCAAGTGCGTGGCCGAGGGCGACGCGACCATCGCGGGCTTCGCCTATGCGATGGGCCGCATGGATGACAGCACGGCGGACGCGCTTACAAATAATCTCAAACAGCTGCCGCAGGCTCTGGCAGCCGAGGCGCCCCACACTCCCGAAGGTCTCAGCGCTCCGCTTCTCTTCCAGTATTCCGAAGGCGTCCGTTTCGTGGCCGAAGCCTATCGGCGCGGCGGATGGTCTGCGGTGGACGCGCTCTACCGCAATCCGCCGCAGTCCAGTCACCAGATTCTGCATCCGTCGCTCTACTTCGACAGCAACGCGCCGGCGCCTCGAATCGAGCTCGCGGGCTACGACCGCATCATGAGCGGATGGAAAAAAGCTGACGACGATACTTACGGCGAGTTGTTCCTGCGCGTCATCCTCGAGCGTAATCTCGGCAAGCAGTCGAACGAGCTCGGCCTCGCCTCGCGATGGATTGCCGATCGCATGATCATTCTGCAGGAGGGCCACGCCGTAAACGTGATCTGGATGCTCGCGTTCAGCGACGCGCAGACTGCCAGCCATTTCGCCGTCGTCTACGAGACTCTGCTCGATCGTCTGCTCGGCGATTCCACGCCGCATCGCATCGATGCGCGCTCGAACGCGGTGCTGGTGGTAATCGGCGATGGCGCTGACTATTTCGAAACTCTAGCGCCCGCAATCTGGAACGCGAGCGCGATCGAAACCGGCGGCGTCACCGCGCGCATCGAGCCGTCGGGAAATTCCCTGCTCCAGTAGAGCTGGCGCCCTACCCCACGTCGCCGAGGCTGAATCCCAGCGCCAGCATTTTTCTGACCGCTGCGCGCGCGCCCTCCGATTCCCGGCTCGACAGCGACGGATCGCGCGCAATCCATTCGTCAGCCAGCTTGCGCGCACGTTCGATCGTGCGATGGTCGCGGATCAGATGCACGAATTTCAGCGGTAGCGCTCCCGTCTGACGCGCGCCGAGCAGATCGCCCGGGCCTCGCAGCCGCAAGTCGGCCTCCGCCACCGCAGCACCCGTCGTACATTCGCGCATCGTCGCAAGGCGTTCGAGCGCAACGTCATCCGCATCGCTCGACGCCACGATACAGCATCGCGAGGCCCTCTCACCGCGCCCAACCCTGCCGCGCAGCTGATGCAACTGCGCGAGGCCGTAGCGCTCCGCTGCGACGATCACGATTATCGTCGCCTCCGGCACGTCGATTCCTACTTCGACTACTGTCGTGCAGACCAGGGCGTCGATCGCACCATCGCGGAATTCACGCATCGCGTAATCCTTTTCCGCCGCACTCATCCTGCCGTGCATCGTGCCGATTCTCGCCCCGCGCAACGCTCCCTTTTTGAGGCGCGCCGCAGTAGCCGACACCGACTTGGCCTCATCTTCGTCGCCCTCGATAAAAGGTACGACGTAATACGCGCGTCCGCCGCCTCCGATCTCGGCGCGCAAACTGTCATGCACGCGCTCGATATCCTGCTCGGTATAGATCTCGGTCGCGATCGGCGTCCGTCCCGGCGGCAGCTCGTCGAGAAATGAAACGTCGAGATTGGCAAACAGGCTCATCGCCAGGCTCCGCGGGATCGGCGTCGCCGTCATCATCAAGAGATTCGCCTTCGGCCCCAATGCTTTCATCTTCGCCCGATCGAACACGCCGAAGCGATGCTGCTCGTCGATCACCCCGAGCGCGAGTCCATGTATTCGCACGCGCTCCTGTATCAACGCATGCGTTCCGAAGACCGCACCGATTTCGCCGCTGGCGAGTCCGCGCAAAACCTGATTGCGTGCCGCACCCGTCACGCTCCCGGTGAGCAGCGCGTGACGTACGCCGAGCCGCCCGCAGAAGCGCGCGAAGCCGCGCCAATGCTGCTCGGCGAGCAGTTCAGTCGGCGCCATCATGGCGGCCTGATGCCCAGATTCGATGGCGCGAATCATCGCCCAGAACGCCACCAGCGTCTTGCCGCTGCCGACGTCGCCCATCAGCATTCGGTTCATCTGGTTAGGCCGCGCAAGATCGGCGCCGATTTCCTCGATCGCGCGCGACTGCGATCCAGTCAGCGCAAACGGCAGTTGCTCGATCATCTTCGCTCCGAGGCTCGGCGAGCCATCGAGCGCAATCCCGACACGTCGCGCGCTGCGGAGCCGCTCAATCGAAAGTGCGATCTCGAAAGCGAACAGCTCATCGAATGCGAGCGCGCGATGCCCGCGCGAGTCGCCGTTCGCCAACGCGTCAAAGTCAGCATCGGTCGGAGGATCGTGAAGATAACTCAGCGCATCGCGAACGCTCGGTACCTCACCGCGCAATTCGTCGGGGATCGCTCCACGAATCGAATCGCCTGCCTCGACGAGAGCACGCGTGACCAGTGCAGCGAAAAGCCTCTGCCCAACAATCGAAGGGAGACGGTAGACGGGTCGAATTCCTTTTGGCTCGCCGTCCGACAGCCGATGCAACTCAGGTTGCACGATTTCAATACCGCCGTCCGCATCCGCGGCAACTCGCCCTCGCACCAAAACGCGCTCGCCGCCCGGCAAATAGCCGCGCATGTAAGCCGGCAAGTTGAACCACACCACGCGTATCTTCCACCCGCCCACATCGAGCCATCCCGAAGCAAGCCGTCGCCATCGCGAACCGCGCATCGGCCGCTCGGAAATTTTCCCAAGCTCGCCTTCAACGACGACGATATTCCCAGCTCGCAGATCTTTCGCAGACGATCGCTCGCGCCAATCCTGATAACGAACCGGCAAATGAAAAATAACATCGCCTGCGGAAGCAATCCCACGCGCTTCCAGAGCCATCGCGCGCTTAGGCCCAATCCCCGGCATCGAAGCGACCGGACTGTCAATCGAAATCCGAACCCCGCTATTTTCCGATCCCTCGCCCGCGATTTTGCGGGAGAGGTTAGGTGAGGGTTCTGAGCTCAACGCGGTTATTCAGGCGCAATTCTTCCCCTTGCCTCGAGGGAAGGGGTTAGGAGTTAGGCTGTCGATGATAATCCTGGAGCGCGCGGACCTCGAACTTCTCATGCTTCAGCGCGTAGATCCCCTCAACCGCGGCCTTCGCCCCAGCCATCGTCGTGAAATACGGCAGCCGCAACTCCAACGCCGTGCGCCGAATCGAGAACGAATCTTTCGTGCCGCTCGCATCGGGAGTATTGACGACCATCGCGACCCGCCCCTCCTTCATCGCATCCACGATATGCGGGCTGCCGTCGAGCACCTTGTTGACGCCTTCGCATCTGAGCCCGAGATTCCGAATGTGAGTTGCGGTGCCGCGCGTTGCTATCAGATCGAATCCCATCGCAACCAGCCCGCGCGCAATCGGCTCGAGCTGTGGTTTGTCCTCGTCGCGGACGCTGATAAACACGAGACCCGCATCCGGCAGATTCGACGACGCCGCCAATGACGCCTTCGCAAACGCCATCGCGAAGGTCGTGTCGATTCCCATCACCTCGCCGGTCGATTTCATCTCGGGTCCAAGGATCGTATCAACGCCGGGGAATCGCCCAAACGGGAAGACCGACTCCTTGACCGCGACGTGGGCCGGCACGCGTTCTGTAGTGAATCCGATCGCGCTGAGCTTCTTCCCCGCCATCACCAGTGCCGCATACTTCGCCAATGGCACCCCGATCGCCTTGCTGACGAACGGAATGGTCCGCGACGCGCGCGGATTCACTTCGAGGATATAAACTTCGCCGCGATAAATCGCATACTGGATATTGATCAGCCCGATCACCCCAAGTTCGCGCGCCAGCATCTTGGTCTGCTTGATGAGCTCCTGCTGCAGCGCACTGCTCAGCGTCGTTGGCGGAATCGCGCATGCGCTATCACCCGAATGTATCCCTGCGTGCTCGACGTGCTCCATTATACCCCCGACCACGACGGTTTCGCCGTCGGAGATCGCGTCCACGTCCACTTCGATCGCGCCCTGGAGGTAACGATCGATCAACAGCGGATGACGCTCGGAGGCTTGCAGAGCCTGCGTCACGTATCGCCGTAGTTCTTCTTCGTTCGGAATGACTTCCATCGCGCGCCCGCCGAGCACGTATGACGGCCGTATCAGCACCGGGTACCCGACCTTGGAGGCGCCCGCGATCGCATCGTCGAGCCCGCGCGCCAGAACACCTTCGGGCTGCTTGAGCCCCAACTTCGCGACCATCAGATTGAAACGCTCACGATCTTCCGCGCGATCGATCGCGTCGGGCGTCGTCCCCAATATCGGCACTCCCGCGCGAGCCAACGGTACCGCGAGCTTGAGCGGCGTCTGCCCGCCGAACTGCACGATCACGCCGACCGGCCGCTCGCGCTCGGCGATCGCCATCACGTCCTCGAACGTCAGCGGCTCGAAGTACAGCCGATCCGAGATGTCGTAGTCGGTCGACACGGTTTCGGGATTACAATTCACCATGATCGTTTCGAAGCCGGCGTCTTTCAGCGCCATGCTCGCGTGCACGCAGCAGTAGTCGAACTCAATCCCCTGGCCGATCCGGTTCGGGCCGCCGCCAAGGATGATCACTTTCTTGCGGGCAGTCGGCGGCGCCTCGTCCTCGCCTTCGTAGGTCGAATAGAGATACGGCGTGAACGCTTCGAATTCGGCGCCACAGGTGTCCACCGATTTGTAGACGGGCATCACGCCTGCATCGCGCCGCGCCGACGCCACCGCGGCCTCATCGATTCCGCGCAGTTCCGCGATTCGGCGATCGGAAAATCCCATCGGCTTGAACTCCCGGAAATACGCCTGGCCCAGCGGCTCGCGTGCGATCCGTTTTTCTTCCACAACCAGCTCCGCGACCGCGTCGATAAACCACGGATCGATCTTGCTAAGTTGGAAAACTTCCGCGCGCGTGATTCCGAGGCGCAACGCATCCGCCAGATGATACAACCGATGGCTGCTCGGCATCGCGACTTGAGCCCGAATCTCCGCAAGTGCGTGAGCGCTCGACGGCTCTGCGAGCCCACTTTCCAGCCCATGCGATCCAATCTCCAGCGAGCGCAGCGCCTTTTGCAACGATTCCTTGAAGGTGCGGCCTATCGCCATCGCCTCGCCGACCGATTTCATCTGAGGCCCCAGCTCATCGGCCGCGCCGCGGAATTTCTCGAACGCGAAGCGCGGAATCTTGGTTACTACATAGTCGATCGTCGGCTCGAAGCACGACGGCGTCATGCGCGTGATGTCGTTGGGAATCTCGTCGAGCCGGTAACCGACCGCCAGCCGCGCCGCAATCTTGGCGATCGGAAAGCCGGTCGCCTTCGACGCCAGCGCCGAGCTCCGCGACACCCGCGGATTCATCTCGATCACGACCATCCGCCCCGTCGAGGGCTCGATCGCGAACTGGATATTCGAACCTCCCGTATCGACACCTATCTCGCGAATGATCCGAATCGCCGCGTCGCGCATCAGCTGATATTCCTTGTCAGTCAGCGTCTGCGCGGGCGCAACGGTAATCGAATCGCCCGTATGCACACCCATCGGATCCAGATTCTCGATCGAGCATATGATTACAACGTTGTCGGCCGTGTCGCGCATCACCTCGAGCTCGAACTCCTTCCATCCCTCGACTGATTGCTCGATCAGCACTTCGTGATTCGGCGACTGTTCGAGGCCGTACGTCACCTTGGCGCGATAGTCGCCCAGCTCGCGCGCGATCGATCCCCCGGTCCCGCCGAGCGTTCGCGACGGCCTGATAATCACCGGCAATCCAAGCTCGTCCAGCACCCGCTCGGCGTCTTGCCATGAGCGCGCGATGGCGGATCGCGGCACCTCGAGCCCGATTTTCAGCATCGCATTCTTAAACAGCTCGCGATCTTCGGCCTTCTTGATCGCCTCGAGCTTCGCGCCGATCAGTTCGCAATTGTACCGGTCGAGAACTCCCGCTTCCGCCAGTTCGATCGCCAGATTCAGCGCGGTCTGCCCGCCAACCGTCGGTAGCAGCGCGTCAGGACGCTCGCGCTCTATGATCTTGGTCAGGACCGCCACCGTCATCGGCTCAATATAGGTGCGATCGGCAAGTTCCGGGTCGGTCATGATGGTTGCCGGATTCGAGTTGACGAGAATCAGCCGCAGCCCTTCCTCGCGCAACGCCTTCACTGCCTGCGTGCCCGAGTAATCGAACTCGCACGCCTGCCCGATGACGATCGGTCCCGAGCCAATCAGCAAAACAGATTTCAGATCTTTACGAAGCGGCAATTTGATGATCCCGATTTACGAACTTTAAGATTGCGCAGACGCCTCAGCCGCAATGATTCGCTCCAAAGCCTCCGCGCCATAACGCGGAAACGTTTCAACCAGTTTTCGAAACCGTGCAAACAGATAACTCGAATCATGCGGCCCCGGCGACGCCTCCGGATGGTACTGCACGGAAAAAAAAGGTACGCCGGTTCCCTGCAATCCTTCGACCGTGTTGTCGTTCAGATTCAGATGCGAGAGTATCGCGCGGCCCTTCAACGACTCGTCGTTGACCGCGAACCCATGGTTCTGCGAGGTGATCTCGACCCGCCGCGTGCGCAAGTCCATCACGGGGTGATTTGCGCCATGATGCCCAAAATCGAGCTTGTAGGTCTTCCCGCCCAGCGCCAGTCCCAACAACTGATGCCCGAGGCAAATGCCGAACACCGGTTTCTTGCCAAGAACGCCCCCGATGGCTCTGTAAGCGTAAGACAGCGCGGCAGGATCTCCCGGCCCATTGGATAGAAAGACTCCGTCGGGATTTTGCGCGAGTATTTGTTCCGCCGTCGACGCTGCCGGCAATACCTTGACGCGAAATCCGCTCGCGACCAGCCGCCGCAGAATGTTCAGTTTGATTCCATAATCGAGGGCTACGATCATCGGTGCATCGCGGGTCGCATCGTGACTCACTCGAACGTGACCACTTCCCAATTTCCAATCGCCGAAGTCCCAGTCGTATGCCTCTGCCGACGTGACTTCTTTCACGAGATCGCGGCCGACTAATCCCGGCGACGCTTTCGCCTTGCGCACCAGCGAGTCGGCGTCGAGATCGATGCTCGAGATGACAGCCTCCTGCGCGCCGCGTGTTCGCAGATGACGCACCAGCGCGCGCGTGTCGATTCCCTCGATACCGACCACGCCCGCATCTTCCAGGTACTTCCCGAGCGGCATCTCTGAGCGCCAGTTCGATGGCCGCTCCCAATATTCCTTGACGATGAACCCCTCGACGTAGACCTGCCGCGACTCCGCATCTTCGGCGTTGATTCCGACGTTACCGATTTCCGGATACGTCATGCAGACCAGCTGGCCCTTATACGACGGGTCCGTCAGCACTTCCTGGTACCCGGTCATCGCCGTGTTGAAGACCACTTCGCCGACGGTCTCGCCGACCGCACCGAATGCGCGCCCACGGAAAATCCGTCCGTCGGCCAGCGCCAGTATCGCTTCGCGCCCTTTACTCATCGCGCCGCTACGCCTTCCTCCCGTCGTAAATGATTTCGCCCGCAACCATAGTCAGGACCGCCTTGCCCTTCAGCCACATCCCTGCGAACGGAGTGTTGCGGCTCTTTGACAGAAACTTTTCCGGCGCAACCGACCATTCAAGATTCGGATCGATCACTGTGATGTCCGCAATCGCACCAACCGCAAGGGTCCCAGCTTCCATCCGCAATAACGCGGCCGGATTCACCGACATCATCTCAATCAATCGAGTTGGTTCGATGATCGATCGGTGCACCAGCTGGAGCGCGAGTCCTAGCGACGTCTCCAGGCCGACGACTCCGTTCGCCGCATGCGCGAATTCTTCCGCGCTCTCATGGTCAAGCTGCGCGACCGGATGCCCCGGGCCGAAGTAGGCGCCGAGCTGCGGTATTCGTTTGGAATCGGGATCGTGCGGCGCATGGTCGCTGGCGATCATGTCTATAGTGCCGTCGCGAATCGCGGCGATCAGGTGTTCGACGTCGCTGTGACTTCGCAGCGGAGGATTCATCTTCGCGTTGGTTCCCCAGATCATCGCAGCACTTTCATCCAGTGTGAAATGGTGCGGCGTCACTTCGCAGGTGACCTGTGCACCATGCCGGCGCGCGGCGCGAATGAGTTCGAGCGACTCGGCCGCCGACACATGGCACACATGGACCGCAGCGTCTGAGCCGATCGCAATCGCGAGATCGCGTCGAACACGTTGCGATTCCGCCGAATCCGGATAACCGCTGACGCCGAGCTGCTTCGATACGGCGCCGGCGTTCAACGCGCCGTTGCGAGATAGCGCGCAATCCTCTTCATGCAGCGCGACCGCATAACCGAGCCGCTTGGTCTCATCTAACGCTTGCGACAGAACCATCGCATCGTCGATCGGAATTCCGTCGTCGGAAAACAATCGCGCGCCCGCCTCAATCATCGCAGCGAAATCAACCAACGCACTTCCGCGGAGCCCTTGTGTGACCGCTGACACCGGCACTAGCCGCGCCGAGTGAACTTCTTTCGCGCGCTCGACCATGTACCGCGTCGTCGCGGGACTGTCGTTCACGGGCAACGTGTTCGCCATCGCTGCGACTGTAGTGAATCCGCCCGCCGCAGATGCGCGCAGACCGGTCTGAATCGTTTCCTTTTCGGGGAACCCCGGGTCGCGCAAATGCACATGCGGATCGATGAGGCCGGGAACGATCCAGTATTCACTGACGTCGACTACGCTTGTATCTGGCGAATTCATCCGAGTGCCCGCCCGTTCGACTGCCGCGATGTCGCCGTCGCGCACCAACACATCAAACTCGCCGTCGAGTGCGCTCACCGGATCGATCACCCGCCCTCCTCTGAGCAGTATCGAGGTCAATGCGCCGCCTCGGGTTCTTTCATCGGTTCGACGATTGAATAAATCGTGACGTGATCGTGCGCTTTTACTTTCGGATCCCTGCCGCCTGTAGCGAGGCGCACTTGTACCCGCTCGGTGCGCGAGGTCGGGATATTCTTGCCGACATAGTTCGGCCGAATCGGCACCGCGCGATGTCCGCGATCGATCAACACTGCCAGCTTTACCGCGCCGGGACGCCCGCGTTGCCAGATCGTCGCCATCGCGCGCTGCACGGTCCATCCGCTGTTAATCACGTCGTCGACCAGGATGATCGTGCGGTCTTCGACGACGAAATTGTCGGCGCCATCAATCGGATGCAACGCGTCGTCTGGTTTGTACGCGTCGAGCGCGGCGCACGGTGGAAAAACTTTCGTTTTCGATCCGATCAGCTCGCGCAGCCGAAGCGCGAGCATCGCACCGCGACTGACCACGCCCACAATCGACACTGCCGGCATGTCGACGATATCGGCAATCACCTGGTCGGCGAGCGACTCAATCGCGCGAACGACTTCATCTTCATTCATGATCTCGCGCTGAGGCCCGCGCTTGTAAGGCTCGTAGCCGCCTTCCTCGGCCTGCTTTACGCTGTCGAATACGGCGAGAGAGCCTTCTTCGATCCATTGCTGGACGTAGCCTTGCAGGTTTTCGTCGAAGCGATAGTAGCGATGCGACCGCGCGTGGCCGACGTACTCGGTTTTCAGCTCGCGCTCGCAGAAGCCGCACTTGAGCGCGAACACGTTGCTATCACTGCTGCGCCCGAGCGTAAATCGTGGAGCCAGGTGGGCGCCCTCGAATCGCGTGATGCAATTCAGATTGGAGCATCGCGGCGGCGCTTCAGCCTTGAAGCGAATCGGCTGGGCTGCTGGCCGCGTAGATGCGGATGCGACGGCGGCTTTTTCCATCAGCCAAGCGATTAGCGCCATCCTTACGGGCACCCCGGCTGCTGCCTGCTCGAAATAAACCGCGCGCGGATCGGCGTCGAGCTCGTACGCGAGCTCGCTGGTGCGCGGCAGCGGATGCATCACGACAGCTTCGTGCGTCTTGCTGGTGCGAAGCGCGCGCGCGTCGAAGCGGACATAGTCGGCGGCGCCGGCCTCCTTCCCCGACATGCGCTCCTTTTGCAAACGCGTGACGTAAAAGGCGTCGAGCGCGGCGGGAGGCTCACCCGTCGGAAATTTTTGAAGCGCAGCATCGCCCGTGAAGAGCGCCATCTGATGCGGTGCGCTCGGCGTCAGATAAAGCGCGTCGAGGCCGCCCGCCAGCGACTTCAGCTCATCCATCGTGACGGTCGAGAAGCTATAGTTGCGCTCGGCGGCGAGCCGCTCGAGGACATAGTCGGGAACGTCCATGCCACTGGTCGGCACGGCGACGATATTCGCGCCGAAACGCGCGAGCGCATAGATCAGCGAATGAACGGTGCGGCCGAATTTCAGATCCCCGCATAGCGCGACCGTGAGCCCCTTCAGGTGGCCCTTCTTTTTGCGCAGGATGTAGAGATCGCACAGCGTCTGCGTCGGATGCTCGCGACTGCCGTCGCCGGCGTTCAGCACCGGACATGGCGCGTACTCGGCGGCGACGCGCGCCGCACCGTCATGCGGATGGCGCAGCACGATCAGGTCCGCATAGCCGGCGACGACGCGCACGGTATCTGCCAAGCTCTCGCCCTTGGCAGCGGAGCTCGCCTGCATATCGGCCGAGCTGATCACAGCGCCGCCGAGGCGATGCATCGACGATTCGAAACTGAGCCGCGTGCGTGTCGAGGGCTCGTAAAACAGCGTCGCCATGATCAGACCGGCAGCGGTCGTGATCTGTTCGCCGCGCTCTAGCTGCTCGGCAAAACCGTCGGCGAGCGCGAATATGCGTTCTATGTCCGAGGTCTCGAGATCCTCGATCGAAACGACATCAAATTTTGCCAGCCGTGACACTTTAGTGTTCGTCGCGTATTGAGTGCGCGCGTTCGACCTCATTTTCCATTGGCGTTGCCAATCACCACTGCGTCCGCGCCGTCTATTTCAGTGAGCCGCACATACACCCGCTGGCCGCGTGGGGCCTGGATGTTTTTGCCGACGTAGTCGGCGCGAATCGGCAGCTCGCGCTCTCCGCGATCGACCAGCACTGCGAGTTGAACCGACTCCGCGCGGCCCAGGTCAGAAATGGCGTCGAGTGCGGCGCGCACCGTTCGCCCGGTGTAGAGGACGTCGTCCACGAGCACGACGCGCTTGGCGTCGAGCGAGAACGGAATGTCGCGGCCGATTAAGCGCGGGTCGCCGGGCGCGCCCTTGCCGTCGTCGCGGTAGGACGAGATGTCCAGCGTACCGACCGGGACCTGGCGCTTGCCGTTGGAGCGAAGCTCGTCGGCGATACGCTCGGCAAGCGTCGCGCCGCGCCGAACGATTCCTACGAGCACGACATTGTCGGCGCCGCCGTTGCGTTCGGCGATTTCCATCGCGATCCGCTTGACTGAGCGTCCAACCTGCGCGGCGTCGAGAGCGACATTGGATGCGCCGCTCATCGCGCCATCCAAAAAAAATCCCGGCTGCAAAAACAGCCGGGTCGGAAAGAGTGCAATTTCATTGTCATTCCTTTTCGCTATCTCAGTAGCGTTTTAAAGGTAACTAGAATTTATGATCGCGATGGATGTGCGTCAACCCCGCGCGCGAAACACTACTGCGATTTCTCGAACTCATCTTCCATTGCGGCGGCTTCCAGCGACAGGCCGCGGGTTTCTGGAAGTAACAGTGCGACAATGATTGCGTTGGGGATTGCGAGCAGGCTTAAGTAGCCGACCACGATCGACAGGCCGCCGACGCGCCCCGCGAGCACGGCGATCAGAGTCTGGCCAGAGATTGCGGCGGCGGCGCCGATCAGCGAGTACCATCCCATCATCGCGCCCCGTATAGCGGTCGGAAAAAGTTCGGTCCCGAGCGAGTTGCCGCCAACCTGCCCCGCGCTCAGGCCTGCGGTGAAGCAGCAATACGTGACCTCGATCCACAGCCATCGAAGGGGCAAGTGCGCCGGAGGGCCCCAATAGAAGGCGAGCGCGCCGAGGCTGGTCATCACGCCCGCGACGAAGATTGTCGGGATGCGCCCGTAACGCTCGCATCCACGCGCGCCGAGCGGGAAACCGAGCATCCCAACGCCGCCTCCGACCAGCATCAGGCCGCTGGCGAGGCCCGGCGCCAATCCTACCACCGAGACCAGGTGGAAGTATGCCCAACTGCTGGCTGCGACCCCCGCGATATTGCCCAGCAACGAGCAGAACAGTACCGTGATCGCGCGGCGTCGATAGAGTTTTCCGAACGCGTCGTAAAAGCTGCTGGCCGAAGTCGTACCGCTCGCAGCCGCGCGTTGCCATCGGCCGCTTTCAGGAATGAGCCGCGACAATCTCCACAGCGCGACGATTCCCATCACCGACGCCAGTATGAGCATCCATCGCCACGAGTGATCCCTCGCCACGATCGGCATCAGGATCAGGCACAACCCTCCCCCTGCTCCGAGGCCCAATCCGCCCCAACTCTGCCCTCGCGCGCGCAGCTCGATGGGCAGTTCCTCGGCAAGGATAACGACGCCGCCGGAAATGGTCGCGCCGATGAAAGCGTAGAGCGCGATCTCGCACAGCGCGAAAGCTACGATGTCGGTCGAGAACGCGGCGGCCAGCGCGCTAACCGAAGTGCCGGCCATGCACACCAGCAGCATTCGGCGGCGTCCCATCCGATCGATCATCCGCGAGAGTCCGAGCGCGCCAATCGCTGAGAACGAAATCCAGGCGAACAGGCTCGCGATTCCCGACTCGCCTAGGTGAAAGCTTTTCGCGATCCAGGGTGAGCCGATCCCGTTGATCGACATCGTGAAGCCCTGGAAGCAAAAAACGGTCGCGATTGAGGTGACGAGCTGGCGAGTGTTCGACGGGGACTGCTGTTCGCCGAGTCCGCGCGGAGCTCCAGCAGCGTTGGCGGCCGAACTCGCGTCAAGCGGGGCGACAGAAGCCATCGACGCTCCTTGTGCTCAGGCAATGCGCCGGTCGGCGCGGGCGCTGCAAGTTGATAGGCAGAATCCTCCGATCAGAAAGCTGACACGACGCGCAAGAAAAGACCACAGACGATCTGTTACCGCTGTAACATCGTTCAGTTAATTTGAGGTCGTGCTAGTGCGTTGCTCACGAAGCGCCGCGTTTGCGTTCGAGCTTTCGCAGGCGCTGATCCTGGTCGCGGGTTTGGACGGTGATTCGATCGTCGAAGCGGTCGAATTTGTGGGCGAGATTGGCGAGCGATTTGTTGGTTTGCTTTAGCTCGGCAGCCAGTTTCTTCGCCGCGATCTCGGCTGACGCCGCGATTTCGCGCTTGAGAATCTTCGTCGTATCGATCCCTGAGTCCGCGGCTTGCTTGCCAGTGGACGCGACGGCGCGCGCAGCCTCCTCGCGGAACTCGATCGCGCGCGCGGTGAATTCACCGCGAAGTCCCTTCCCGGTGGCGACCAGTTCGTCGCGGAACTCGACCCGCGCCTTGCCGAGCGCCTCACCCAGGCGCACCATCTCGGCGCCGAGATCGTCATGGGTGGCGGTGATCCCGCGCCGATTCTCTGCGATCTGCTCGGACAGAAACCGGATCTGGCCGCCGACTTCCGCGAACTGCCCGAAGATTTCGTCGCGCAACGTGTCGAGGCGCCCGCCGAAACCCGAGACGGCCTCGACCACCAGATCGAATCGCGCGCCCAGCTCCTCGAGGATCGCGCCAATCCTGTTCACCGCTTCGTCGGCCACCTGCTTGTCCCCCTCCGGCTAGTGCACGATCATCCCGAGCCGATCCCATCTGATGTACTCGAACCACAGAAATACTTCGCTCAACGTCGACGCTGCTTCCGCCTTCTCCTCATTCCACGGTAGATAAATGATGGTGGCGCGTCCCTCGACGTCATTGAGATCGACGAAGCCCCAGAAGCGGCTGTCGTAACTGCGATCGCGATTATCACCCATCATGAACAGCTTGCCCGGCGGCACGGTCACGGGGCCGAAGTTGTCGCGCGGCGAGACGGCTGATCGATCCTGCGGCGCGACTTCGAAATGCCCGTGCGGATCGGGCATCGGCGAACCGTTGAGCCACACGACGCCATTCTTCACCGCTACGGTATCGCCGCCGACTCCGATTACGCGCTTGATGAAATCCTTGGTGCGGTCGGGTGGAAATACGAACACGACCACGTCACCGCGATGCACCGGCTCGAGATGGAAAACGTACCGGCCCAACGGGACGCCGGGAATATCGAGGCCGAATATCGAGTCGGGCATCCGCAACCCGAAAATGATCTTGTTGACGAGAATGTGATCGCCGATGAGCAGCGTCGGCTCCATCGAGCCCGACGGAATCTTGTAAGCCTGTACGAAAAACGTGCGGATGAAGATCGCGAGCACGAGCGCGATGATCATCGCCTCGCCATATTCGCGCCCGACGGATTTTTGCCCCGCCCGTTCGGGCTCGCGGGCGTTGAGCGGCTGCACTTTGGAAATGTTGCGAGCTGGTTCGGCCACGATTGCCCTACTCCCCGACCTTGAGCAGGGCCAGGAAAGCCTCTTGCGGAATCTCGACGCGCCCAACCTGTTTCATCCGCTTCTTGCCTTCCTTTTGCTTCTCGAGCAGCTTTCTTTTTCGCGTGATATCGCCGCCGTAACACTTGGCGGTGACATTCTTGCGCAACGCCTTGACGGATTCACGCGCGATTATCTTGGCGCCGATCCCGGCTTGAATCGCGACTTCGAACATCTGGCGCGGGATCAGTTCGCGCATTTTCTCGCACAGCGCCCGGCCCCGTTCATAAGCCTTGTCGCGATGCACGATTATCGAAAGCGCGTCCACCACCTCGCCATTGATCCGAATATCCAATTTAACCAGAGGCCCTGCCCGGAAGTCCAGAAACTCGTAATCGAGCGACGCGTAGCCGCGGCTCACCGATTTCAGGCGATCGTAAAAGTCGAAGACGATTTCAGCCAGCGGCAATTCGTAATGCAGGATGACGCGCTTCTCTCCAAGGAACCGCAAATCGCGCTGGATCCCGCGGCGATCCTCGCACAACTTCATCACGGCGCCGAGATACTCCTCGGGCATGTGGATAGATGTCAGGATGAAAGGCTCCTCAATTGCTTCGATCGTGTTCTCGTCCGGCAGCAGCGACGGATTGTCGACGGTCGTGAGGCCGCCGGAAATGGTGCGCACCTGGTAGGCGACCGTCGGCGCGGTCACAATCAGGTTGATGCCAAATTCGCGCTCGAGCCGCTCCTGCGCGATCTCCATGTGTAACAGGCCGAGGAATCCCGCGCGAAAGCCGAAGCCCAGCGCCTGCGAGGTTTCAGGCTCGCAGATGAGGCTCGCGTCGTTGAGGCGCAACTTTTCGATCGCGTCGCGCAGCGCGCCGTACTGATTCGCCTCGGTGGGATAAAGGCCCGCGAACACCATCGGCTTCAATTCCTTGAAGCCCGGCAGCGGCGCAACCGCGGGATTGTCGGCGTCAGTAATCGTGTCGCCGACGCGCATGTCCGCGACGGTTTTAATCGCCGCGACGATAAATCCGACCTCGCCGGGGCCGAGCGTGTCTGCGCGACGTTCATGCGGCGTGAAATGCCCCAGGCGCATCACCTCGCCGAGCTTGTCGGTCCCCATCAGGCGAACTTTCATGCCGACGCGCAGCTCGCCGCCGAAGACGCGGACCAGACCGATCACGCCCTCGTACACGTCGTACCAACTGTCGAAGATGAGCGCGCGGACAGTGTCCTCGTTCGTGGGTTTGGGCGCCGGTATTCGCGCGACGATCGCTTCGAGCACGTCGTCGATCCCGATGCCCTCTTTGGCGCTGGTGAGAATCGCGTCGGATGCGTCGAGGCCGATGATTTCCTCGATTTGCTGCCTGGTGCGCTCGATGTCCGCGCCGGGCAGATCGATCTTGTTGATCACCGGAATTATTTCGAGTCCGTGATCGAGCGCGAGATATACGTTGGCGAGCGTCTGCGCCTCGACGCCTTGGCTCGCGTCGACGACCAGCAGCGCGCCCTCGCACGCGGCCAGGCTGCGCGAAACTTCGTAGGCGAAATCGACGTGCCCCGGCGTGTCGATCAAATTCAGGACGTAGCCCTTGCCATCTTTGGCTGTGTAGTTGAGACGCACCGAGCGCGCCTTGATCGTGATTCCGCGCTCGCGCTCGAGGTCCATCGAGTCGAGGAACTGGTCCTTCGATTCGCGCATCGTTAGCGCACCGGTGCGCTCGAGGATTCGATCGGCGAGCGTGGACTTGCCGTGATCGATATGCGCAATGATCGAAAAATTACGAATCGAGGCGGCTTCGGTCATTTCAACTCGAACGGTCGCGTTGCTGCTTGAAATATTTGAAGGTCTCTTCGAGTCCTTGCCCGAGCTTCTTCTCGGGACGCCAGCCGAGTTCCTTTTCCGCGCGCGCCGGCGAGATGACCGATCGCTTTTGTTCGCCCGGACGCTCTGCCGCGTGGACTGCCTTGGTCGGGAAATCGGCGATGGCCGCGAGCGTGGAATACAGGTCGTTCACGTTGGTCTCGATTCCGGTGCCGATATTCATCGCGATTCCCGACGCGCTGGACTTCGACGCCGCCACCACCGCTCGGACCACGTCGCCAACGTAAACGTAGTCGCGCGTCTGGGTGCCGTCGCCATAAATCGTCACGTGCTGGCCGTCGAGGATCTTGCCGCAGAAAATCGAGATGACGCCCGCTTCGCCGTGGGGATCCTGTCGCGGCCCGTACACATTGCCAAATCTCAGCGCCAGGTAGTCAATTCCGTACTCGACCTTATAAAAGAACAGATAAGCCTCGGTCGCCAGCTTCGCGACGCCATAAGGACTCACGGGGCGTTTCGGATGGTCCTCGGTGCACGGGAACTCGTCCTGCTCGCCGTAAATCGCGCCGCCCGTGGACGAAAATACCACGCGTTTCAGGCCGTGCTTGCGCGCCGATTCGATCAGGTTGAGGAACCCGACCACATTCACTTGCGCATCGAAGGCGGGATCGGCGACTGATCGCCGCACGTCCATCTGGGCCGCAAGATGAACAATAATCTCAGGCCGCGCTTTCTCGACGACGGACGCAACCGCGGCAGCGTCCCGCAAATCGATCTCGTAGAGCGTCGCCTTCGGGTTCACCTGGTGTCGCTTGCCGGCGGAAAAATTATCCAGCACTGACACTTCGCCCGCACCGGATGCGACCAGCGCATCCACCGTGTGCGAGCCGATAAAGCCGGCGCCGCCGGTCACCAGAATTCTCATTGAAGTGTCCTTGTCCTAAACCGGGTGGCGCCCGATCGAGTAGTATCGCATTTCAAGCGCCTTCATCAGATCTGGATCATACAGGTTCCGGCCATCGAATATCACCGGCTCCTTCAGCTCGGACTTGATGCGTTGGAAGTTTGGATGCCGGAACTCGTTCCACTCGGTCAGAATCAGGAGCGCGTCGGCACCCTTGAGCGCCTCGTAGTTGGTTTTGTGGTAGGTGACGCGATCGCCGAAAATCTTGCGCGCATTCTCCAGCGCTTCGGGATCATGCACGCGACACTTCGCGCCCGCCTGCAGCAGCTCCTCGACCACCACCAGCGCTGGCGCCTCGCGCATGTCGTCGGTGCGCGGCTTGAAGGCCAGCCCCCAAATCGCAAACGTTCGGCCGCTCAGATTCTCTCCGAAATGCTGCTTCACCCGCGCGGGAATCAGCCGCTTCTGGCGGGCGTTCACCGCTTCGGCCGCTCGCAGCAGCGCGAAATCGAGATTGTGTTCGCTCGCGCTATGAATCACCGCCTGCACGTCCTTGGGGAAGCATGAACCGCCATACCCAACCCCCGGAAACAGGAACGACGATCCGATGCGCTTGTCCGTGCCGAGTCCGCGGCGCACAGCGTTAATGTCGGCGCCCACCGCGTCGCACAACGTCGCCATCTCGTTGATGAACGAGATGCGCATCGCAAGCATCGCGTTCGACGCATACTTGGTCAGCTCGGCCGAGCGTGGATCCATCACAAGGATCGGATTATCTGTGCGCACGAATGGATTGTGAATTTCCTTGAGTACCGCGGTCGCCTGCTCGCTGAGACTTCCAATCACGACGCGGTCCGGCCGCATGAAATCTTCGATCGCGGAGCCTTCCTTGAGAAACTCCGGCACCGAGCAAACGTCTACGCGATGCTTGGCGACGCGCCCGACTATTTCCCGCACGCGATCGTTGGTGCCGACCGGGACGGTACTCTTGACCGCCACGATGTGATAGCCGGTGATCGATTTCGCGATGTCCTCGGCCGCTTTGAAAATCGCGGTCAAATCCGCCGCGCCCGATGCGCTCATCGGAGTGCCGACCGCGATGTATGAGACCATCGAATTCTTGATCGCATCGGCAATATCAGTGGTGAAACGAAGCCGGCCTTCCTTCAGATTGCGGCGCACCAGTTCCTCGAGTCCCGGCTCGTAGATCGGAATCTTGCCCTCGCAAAGCTGCGCTATTCGCTCCTGGTCGATATCGACGCAGACTACTTCGTTGCCGCTTTCGGCATAGCAGGTGCCACTCACCAGTCCGACATATCCGCTCCCCACGACTGCGATGTTCATCGATCGATTCCCCTAAAACTCTTCCCTGATGACGTAGATCGGCTTCCCCTGCGATTCGTGATAGGTCCGCGCGAGCATCTCGCCCAGCAGTCCTATACTTACAAATTGTACTCCGACCACTACTAACAACACTGCTAGCAATAAGGCGGGGCGCCTACCTAGTTCGTATCCTAGTAGTATTTTCTCCATCACCAGGATGAAGGTCCACAGCCCGCCGAGTCCTCCGAGGATGATTCCGATCAAGCCGAACACTTGTATTGGCGCGGTGGAATAGCCGGAAAGAAATTTGACGGTGATAAGGTCGAGCAAGGTGCGCACGATGCGCCACAGTCCGTACTTCGAGATGCCCGCGCGACGTGGTCGAAATCCAATTTCGACTTCCGCGATTCGCGCGCCCTGCTCCGCCGCGATCGCAGGGACGAATCGATGCATCTCGCCGTACAGCTGCAAACTGCGCGCAAGATCCCGCCGGTACGCCTTGAAGGTGCATCCGTAATCGTGAAGCTTGACGCCGGTCATCGCTGAAATCAGCGAATTTGCTGCCATCGACGGCAGCCGGCGTGTGAACCGTTCCTCCTGCCAGCGCTCGGTGCGCCAGCCGCTTGCCAGATCGTAGCCCTCGTCGAGCTTGGCCAGCAGCCGCGGGATATCCGCGGGATCGTTCTGCCCGTCGGCGTCCATCGCGATAACGACGTCGCCGGTCGCGTGCGAGAATCCGCACGCCAGCGCTGCCGTCTGTCCCGAGTTGCGCGCAAGCGAGATCACGCGCACGTTCTGGTCCGCGGATTTGATCTGCCGCAGAGCCTCGATACTACCGTCGACACTTCCGTCGTCCACGAATATCAATTCGTACGCACGGCCGAGACTCTGCATCACGCGGGTCAATTCCACGTGCAACGGGCCGAGACTATCCCGCTCGTTGTAGAGCGGAATGACTACTGAGTAGTCCATCTCGAATGGTGAGAATCGATCAGATTGATAAATTCCCGATAGCGATGATCTATTTCTTCCCAGCTCAGATCCAGCAGTCGGTCCAGCGAGAAACGCTCGACTCCGAAAGAGGCCACTACGCTGCCGTATACGACTGCCGTGCGCAACGAGGACTCCGTGATACGCCCGTGCCGCGCGAGGAATCCCATCATGGCGCCCGCGAACGTGTCGCCCGCGCCGGTAGGATCGACGACCTCCTCCAGCGGATATGCGGGCACCGCGAACATTCCTTCCTTGCTGAACTGAAGCACGCCATACTCGCCGCGCTTGATCAGAACGGTGCCGGGACCCATCTTCAGGATCGCTCGCCCCGCCTTCACCAGGTTGTGTTCGCCGGAAAGGATTCGCGCCTCGCTGTCGCTGCAAAGCAGGATCTGGATTCGCTCGAGCACTTTGGTGAGGCCGGGCCGCGTCTTCTCGATCCAATAATCATACAGATCCGCCACCACTACTTTGGGACTGTGCACCTGATCCAGTACGTGTTCCTGCAGCGCGGGATCGTTTGGCGCGAGGTACAGATAGTCCGCGCGACATTGATCGGGCAGCAATTCAGGCGTGAAGTTTTCCAGGACGTTGAGCGAAAGCGAAACGGTGTCCCGCGTGTTCAGGTCTTCGTGATAGCGCCCGTGCCATCGCGTCGTCTTGCCCTCGCGTTTGACGACTCCGCGCACGTCGATGTTCCGCTCCGTGAACAGACGCATATCCTCGGCCTTGAAATCCGAACCGACCACGGCGACGATGCTGACCGGCGAGAAAAATCTCGCCGCAATCGCAAAGTAGCTGGCCCCACCACCCAGGACTTCCTCGACTTTTCCGTTGGGCGTTTCTACCGTGTCGTAGGCTAGAAACCCGACCGCAACAATACTCATCTATATCGCACCTTCATCGTCCCGGGATTTCGAGCATCCTAGAGATACTTGCCTACCAGCGGCCTTAGGTCGTCGATCACGCGCTGAGGAATCGCGGCGCGATCGGTAATGATCGTGTTCTTGAGCGCGTCCTGGCAGCTACAGGTCCGCGGTCGATTGCCAAGATTATGCGCCAGCGCCGACACCGCGCTTTGCGCCTTATCCACGTTGAGTTTCATCACGCGCAGGATTTCGCCGATATCGACCGCGGCGACCGATTCATGCCAGCAATCGTAATCCGTCACCAGCACCAGCGCCGCGTAACACATCTCCGCTTCGCGCGCGAGCCGCGCTTCCTGCATCGCGGTCATGCTGATCACGCTCGCGCCCCAGCTTCTATATAGATTCGACTCGGCGCGCGTAGAGAATTGCGGACCTTCCATGCATAGATACGTCCCGCGGTCATGAACCTTCGCGCCGCTCGCGTTCGTCGCAGCGACCAGATCCTTCGCAAGATTTGTACAGACAGGATCAGCAAGCGACACGTGTACGACTAGACCGTCGCCGAAGAAGGTCTCAGGGCGCTTGAATGTGCGATCGATAAACTGATTTGGAACCACCAGTTCGCCGGGATGCATTTCCTCTTTCAGGCTGCCCGCCGTCGACACCGAAACCAGATGCGTCACGCCCAGCTGCTTCATCCCGAAAACGTTGGCGCGAAAATTTATTTCCGAGGGCAACAATCGATGCCCGCGGCCGTGACGCGCGAGGAAAACCACCTCGATGTCGCCGATGCGTCCCTGGTAGAACGGATCCGACGGACGGCCGAACGGCGTCTCCAGCTCCATCAGCTCGACCTTGTCCAGCCCCTTCATCTGATAGAAGCCGCTGCCGCCGATCACTCCCAGTACGTTTTGTGGCATTTTTCTTTTTTTGGTTGACGCTTTCAGGCCGGGACGTGCTGTTCGGCGTAGAGCTGGCCGCATGCCGCCGCAATATCGAGCCCCCGGCTTTCGCGGATTGTAGCGGTCAAATTACCGTGCTTGAGGATCGCTTGAAAGGCCTCGACCGCATCGCGCGAGCTGCTCTGCAGCGGCGATCCCTCCATCGGATTGTAAAAAATCAGATTAACTTTGGCGCGCAACGGCGCTAGCAACTTCACCAGCCGCCGCGCGTCCGCGAGAGAATCGTTCACCCCGGCGAGCATCACGTACTCAAACGTGATTCGGCTGCGCCGCTTAATCGGCAGTTTGCGGCACGCGTCGATCAGCACTTCCAGCGGATAACGTTTGTTGATCGGCGCGAGGCGATCGCGAAGCTCGTTGGTCGTCGCATGCAGCGACACCGCCAGGTTCACGGGCGTCTCACTAAGCAGCCGTTCCATCATCGGCACCAGGCCGACCGTCGACACTGTGATACGCCGCGGCGAGATGCCCATCCCCCACTCCGAAGTCATGATCGCAAGCGTACGCACGAGACGTGGATAGTTCGCGAGCGGCTCGCCCATCCCCATGAAAACAAAATTCGTTAGCTCCTCGCCCACGGCCAGTTCTCGCCGAGCGGCGACGATCTGCGCCAGCATCTCGGAGCTGGTGAGGTTGCGATGCAATCCCATGCGCGCCGTCGCGCAGAATTCGCACGCCATCGCGCATCCGACCTGGCTCGACATACATAGCGTCACGCGCTTTTCCGTCGGGATGATCACAGACTCGATTTCTTCTTCATCATCAAGACGTATGAGCAGTTTTCGAGTGCCGTCCGACGAGCGCGAGACGAACGACGGCACCGGATGCCCAATCGTGAAGTTTTGCTTCAAATAATTTCGAAGCGACGCCGGCAGATCGCGCATCTCATCGAATGATTCAGCGCCGCGAGCATGCACCCAATGCAGAATCTGGCGCGCGCGATATGAGCGTTCGCCCGCGCTCGCGACCGTTTGCTCGACTTCATCGAGCGTCAGGTCACCGAAATCAGTGCTGGCGAGTATCGGCTCGGCCGATGTTTGGCGATTCGCGTTCACAGCCCGACTATTCTAGTCGAAACGTAACCGTGAAAGCAGGCGTCTTTCTAGGAGAGAATTTCCCGCGCGGCAAAAAAGAACGCGATTTCCTGCGCCGCCGTCTCCGGCGCGTCCGAGCCGTGGGTGGCGTTCTGCTCGACGTCGATTCCGAAATCCTTGCGAATCGTACCGGCGTCGGCCTTTTTGGGATCGGTCGCGCCCATCAACTGTCGCCATTTGCTGATAGCGCCCTCGCCCTGCAGCACCGCAACCACGACCGGCCCGCTCGTCATGTAGTCGCACAGCCCTTTGAAGAACGGCCGCGCTTTATGCACATCGTAAAACTTCTCGGCGTCCGCGCGCGAAAGTTGAATCTTGCGCATCGCGACGACCTTTAGCTCGGAGGCCTCGATTCGTTTGAGTATGTCGCCGGTGAGCCCGCGCCGGACCGCGTCGGGTTTAACGATTGCGAAAGTTCGTTCCATCGATTTATTTCTTGCCTTCGAGTACGGATTTCATCGTCGAGCCGAGGTCAGCCGGGCTTTGCGCGACTGTGATTCCCGCCGCCTCGAGCGCCGCGATTTTATCCGCCGCAGTACCACGTCCGCCCGAGATAATCGCGCCGGCGTGCCCCATCCGTCGTCCTTTCGGAGCGGTCTGACCCGCGATAAACGCGACGACCGGTTTCTTAAAGTGTTGCTTTATATATTCGGCGGCCTCTTCCTCGGCCGTCCCGCCAATTTCGCCAATCATGATCACCGCGCGCGTCTTGGGATCTTCGTTGAACAATTTTAGCGCGTCGATATGTGTGGTGCCGACGATCGGGTCGCCGCCGATTCCGATGCAGCTGGATTGCCCGATTCCGAGTTGCGTCAACTGATACACCGCTTCGTAGGTCAGCGTGCCGGATCGCGATACGACGCCGATGTCGCCCGGCTTGTGGATGTATCCCGGCATGATGCCGATTTTGCACTCGCCCGGCGTGATGATTCCCGGGCAGTTGGGCCCGATCAGGCGTGACTTGCTGCCCATCATGTACGCCTTCACTTTAACCATGTCGAGGACGGGCACGCCTTCGGTGATGCAGATGACCAGCTCGATTCCAGCCGCGACGGCCTCGAGCATCGCGTCCGCGGCGAATGCCGGCGGCACGTAGATCACGGTAGCGTTGCAGCCGGTCGCCTTGCGCGCCTGCTCGACGGTGTCAAAAACCGGGATGCCCTCGAAGTCGGTGCCGCCCTTGCCCGGCACTACGCCGCCGACCATCTTCGTGCCGTATTCTTTGCACGCGCGCGTGTGGAGCTGTCCCACCGCGCCGGTGATTCCCTGCGTCAGCACGCGGGTATTTTTGTCGACTAAAATACTCATCTGAAAAAATCCACTAGGCTGCGATTGCTTGCACGATGCGCTTGGCAGCGTCGGCCATGTCACTGGCCGCGATCACTTTGATTCCCGAGTCTGCAAGAATCTTCTTGCCCTCGACCACGTTGGTGCCTTCCATCCTCACCACCAGCGGTACGTTGAGCTTCACCTGTTTCGCCGCTTCGACCACGCCCTGCGCCAGCACGTCGCATCGCATGATGCCGCCGAAGATGTTGATGAGCACGCCTTTGACGCGCTTGTCCGCGAGCAGGATCCGAAACGCCGCCGCCACCTTCTCGGTGCTCGCGCCGCCACCGACGTCGAGAAAGTTGGCCGGCTCCGCGCCGTAAATCTTGACGATATCCATCGTCGCCATCGCGAGACCCGCGCCGTTCACCATGCATCCAATGTTACCGTCGAGATGCACATAGCTGAGGTCGTACTTAGCCGCCTCGGTCTCGCCGGGATCTTCCTCGTTGGCGTCGCGCAGCTCGCGGATGTCCGGATGACGGAACAAGGCGTTGTCGTCGAACGACATTTTCGCGTCGAGGCAGATGACGCGGTTGTCCTTTGTCACGACCAGCGGATTGATCTCGATGAGCGACGCGTCGGTTTCGACGAACGCGCGATAGAGCGATGCTAGCAAAGTAGCGAACTGGCCGACTTGTTTGTCCTTGAGACCAAGCGCGAACGCAATTTTGCGCGCTTGGAAACCTGAGATGCCGAGCAGCGGACTGATCTGTTCAGTGAGAATTCTTTCCGGCGTCTTGTTGGCGACTTCTTCGATATCCATGCCGCCTTCAGTGCTTGCGATCACGGAAACCGTTCCCGCCTTCCTATCCACCAGCATCCCGAGGTAGAGCTCGCGAGCGACGTCACTCGCCTCCTCTATATAGACGCGCCGCACCACGCGGCCTTCCGGCCCAGTCTGATGCGTCACCAGCGGCTTGCCGAGCAGCTTGGCGGCGAAATCGCGCACGTCGCTCGCGGCCGTCAGCAGCTTGACGCCGCCGGCTTTGCCACGGCCGCCCGCATGAATCTGCGCCTTGACGACAGCCTTCGGCTGGCCGAGCGCCGTGAACGCGGCCGCTGCCTCATCGGGCGTGGTTGCGAATTGCCCCTTGGGAACGGGAACGCCGAAGCGCCCGAGAATCTGCTTGGCTTGATATTCGTGGATGTTCATATTTACCAGTGTTTTAGTTGGCAGCTCGCAATGCGGCTACTTGGTCGTAGTGGTCCCATACAAGGTACTCAAGAACGCGAACAACCGATATGTCGCAGTTTGCTGCTAGCATTCGCTGACGCAGGTCGCTCAGTTCGCTTCTTGCTTGCAGAAGATCGAGATGAAAACGGCGGAGCATTTCTGGAAATCTGCTAAGCTGTACTTCCTTGTCGCGTATACTGGTCTTGGGAAAGTAGTGGTCCGAGACACGGCTATCAAAGATTGGAATTAGAAGAGGGCGTTTCTTGTGTAGGATTTTTGTGGCAAGGCTAAGCGCAACATCATCTACATAGATCGCACGAATTGCATTTTGAATGTCGGCTGCAACTCTCGGAAGATCCTCAACATTTACCTCACTAAGGTCGAGTTCAGCGGGAATCTCGCGTAGTTGCTGCGCAAGTTCTTCTCGCCTCTCCCAAATGTTCCATGCCTTAGTGCCAGCAACGCTAGATGAGAGCCAAACAGTAATCGCAATCTCAAGCGCGCGAAGCCGGTTATCCGACTCGACAGTCATGCCGTCATAGACTTCGAACCAGTCTTCGCGCAATCCCCTCAGTCGCTCCCAAGGATCCGCAATTGCTATGCCACTAGTCAGCTCCATATTCAGCGATTCATTTCATAAAAAGGTCGCGGAGCCATTTGATCGACGTCTGCCGCCCGACTGCGCCGATTGCAGTCGTTAGCGGGATTTCCTTGGGACAGACCTCGACGCAGTTCTGCGCGTTGCCGCAGTCCGCGATTCCGCCCTCCGACATCATCGCGTCGAGCCGCTCGTCGAGGTTCATCTTGCCCGTCGGATGCTGGCTCATGAGGAGGACCTGCCCAATGACCGCCGCTCCCATAAACTTCGAGTGCGAATTAACCTGGGGGCAGGCTTCGAGGCAGCATCCGCAGGTCATGCATCGCGAGAACAGGTACGCGAACTCCTGCACGTGAGGCGCGATTCGCGGGCCCGGGCCGAGGTCGTAAGTCCCGTCGATCGGAATCCACGCATGCGCCTTCATCAGCGCGGCGAACATTTTGGATCGATCGACCCACAGATCGCGAACCACCTGAAACTTCGTCATCGGCTCGATCGTCGCCGGCCCGTTGAGTCCTTCAGCAAGCTGTGAGCACGCCTGGCGCACGCGCCCATTGATCACCATCGTGCATGATCCGCAAACTTCCTCGAGACAGTTGGCGTCGAACACCACCGGCGCGACGCGCTTGCCCTGCCGAGTTACCGGGTTGCGCCGAATCTCCATCAGCATCGAGATGACGTTGTGATTCGCCAGGTACGGTATCTCGAACTCCTCGTAATACGGCTCGGAGTCCGGCGTTTCCTGGCGTTTGATTCTCAAGACTTGCGTCTGTTCTGCCACTGCGATGCTCCTGCCGGCCTCAAGCCGCCTTCGGTTCGGTGGCGGACTTCTCCACGTCGTAGCGCCGCGGCCGCGGCTTGATGATGCTCACGTCAACCGGCTCCCAGCTGAAGCGCGGACCGTCGGACGACCACGTCGCCATCGTGGTCTTCAAAAAATTCGCGTCGTCGCGCTCCGGGAACTCCGGCTTGTAATGCGCGCCGCGCGATTCATTGCGATTGAGCGCGCCGAGTGTCATCGGCCGCGCGAGCTCGAGCATGTTCCACAACTGGCGCACGAACAGCACTTCCTGGTTCGCCCACTTGCCCTTGTCGTTGAGCCCTATCCGGCCCCATCGCTCTTTGAACTCGAGCAGCTTGTCGTCGGTCTCCTTGAGTTTCTTGTTGTGGCGCACGACGGTGACGTTCTCGGTCATGATGTCGCCCATCTCGCGCCACAGTGCGAACGCATTCTCGGGACCGTCCATCTTGAAAATTTTGTCGAACGATTCGCGCTGCAGCTTCAGCTCCTGATCGAAAATTGTCGAGCTGGCCTCGCTCTTGTGCGATTTGGCGTAGCCGATCATTGCTGGCTCCGCCACATTTCCGCCGTGCATGCACGAGAGCAGCGAGTTCGCGCCGAGCCGGTTGGCGCCGTGATATTGAAACTCGCACTCGCCCGCCGCAAACAGGCCGTGCACATTGGTCTGCTGATGGTAATCGACCCACAGCCCGCCCATCGAATAGTGCATCGCGGGAAAAATCTTCATCGGCACTTTGCGCGGATCCTGGCCGGCGAACTTCTGGTAGATTTCCAGCACGCCCGCGACCTTGCGATTCAGTTCCTCCGGATCGAGATGGCTCACGTCGAGGTAAACGATCGGTTGGCCATCGACGCCGAGCTTCATCTCGAACACGACCTTGTGAATCGCGCGGGTCGCGATATCGCGCGGCACCAGGTTGCCGTACGCCGGGTACATCTCTTCGAGAAAGTACCACGGCTTGCCGTCGCGATAGGTCCACACCCGTCCGCCCTCGCCGCGAATCGATTCCGAGATAAGCCGGAATTTGTCCTCACCCTGCATCGCGGTTGGATGCACCTGGATGAACTCGCCGTTGGCGTAGGTCGTTCCGGCCTGGTAGCACGCGCTGACTGCCGATCCCGTGTTCACCAGTGACTGCGTCGATCGCCCGAAGACCAGCCCGGGTCCGCCAGTCGCAATCATCGTGGTGTCGGCGGGAAACGCGCGCATTTCGAGCGATCGCGTATCGATCGCGACGATACCGCGGCAGTCGCCCGACTCGTCCTGCACCAGGCTCAGCATCTCCCAGCCTTCGAACTTGCGGACCAGTCCCGCCGCTTCGTAACGGCGCACCTGCTCGTCCAATGCGTAGAGCAGTTGCTGCCCGGTGGTGGCGCCCGCAAATGCGGTCCGATGATGCTTGGTACCGCCGAAGCGCCGGAAGTCGAGCAGGCCTTCGGGCGTGCGATTGAACATCACGCCCATCCGATCGAACAGGTAGATGATCGCCGGCGCCGCCTCGCACATCGCCTTGACCGGCGGCTGATGCGCGAGAAAGTCGCCGCCGTAAATTGTGTCGTCAAAATGAATCATCGGCGAGTCGCCCTCGCCTTTCGTATTGACCGCGCCGTTGATTCCGCCTTGCGCGCACACCGAATGCGATCGCTTGACCGGCACGATGGAAAAAAGATCGACCTGCTCGCCCTGCTCCGCAAGCTTCATCGCCGCGGTCAAACCAGCCAGCCCGCCGCCTACTATTATGTGATGCCCCGGCATTGGTTTTTCTCCTCAGGCAGGTGCGCGGAATGCGATCAGAATCGAGACGCTGACGATCGCCAGCACGACGAATAGCAAAACGCACGCTCGGTTGATGAGGGTCTGTGCTTTCGCGCCGGCCGCAATTCCCCACGTGATTGTGAATGTGAAAATGCCGTTGGTCAGGTGATAAACGCACGCCAGCGTCCCGACGATGTAGACGGTCAGAATGAGCGGATTCATCATGAAGTTATGCATCCGCAGGTAATTGGTCTCGACTCCGGTTGCGTAGAAATAGGCGCGCGTGCTGAAGACGTGAAAGCCGATAAACAGGAACGCGAGGATTCCCGTGATGCGCTGCAAGGTGTACTGGTAGTTGCGCTCGAATGGATAGTCGTTCGGCTGCGCGGTGGCCGTGATGACCAGCCCGTAAATCGCGTGATAGAGAATCGGAATCCACAGCACCAATGCTTCGACCGCGATCTGAAACGGAAGCGTGCGGGTGAACTCGGTCTCCTTCCACCACGTGTCGCCGCCTCTCAGCACGAACGCGTTTTCGAACAGATGGAAAAACAAAAATCCGCCGATCGGAATGATCCCCGACAGCGAATGCAATCGGCGCAGCAGCCAGTGCCGCTGGTCCGCCGTCATGCCGGCTGCAATCGCAGGCGCCGCAACTGCTTCTGCTTCAGCCATAAGGTTTCCCTGGGTCGCGACTAGTTTCCGGCCGCGATTACTTTGTCCATCGCTTCGACCAGCTCGCGCACGTGACCGACCGAACTGTCGAAAGCCTTTTTCTCGGCCTCGGTAAGCTGGATCTCGACGACCCGTTCGACGCCGCCCGCGCCAATCACCACCGGCACTCCCGCGAACAATCCTTTCACGCCGTACTCGCCGTCGAGATACGCGGCGCACGGTAGAATCTGTTTGCGATCGAGCATGTACGCTTCGACCATTTTGTAAACCGCGGTGCCCGCCGCGTAGTACGACGAGGTCTTCATCAGCTCGACAATCTCGCCGCCGCCGCCGCGCGTGCGCTTCTCAATTTCCTCGAGCCGCTTGGCCGAGATCAGCCGCTCGATCGGCTGTCCGCCGACAGTCGTGTAGCTCCGAATCGGCACCATGTCGTCGCCGTGCCCGCCGAGCACCATCGCGGAAACGCTCTCAGTCGAGACACCAAGTTCCGATGCAAGAAACGTCCGGTAGCGCGCCGAGTCGAGGACGCCCGCCTGTCCAACAATTCGGCCTTTCGCGAAACCCGTCACGCGCTTGAGCTGGGTAACCATCGCGTCAAGTGGATTGGTGACCGCGATCACGAACGCGCCGGGTGCATGCTTCTTGATCGCACTGCCAACGTCGGTCATCACCTTGGCGTTTATCTTGAAAAGATCGTCGCGGCTCATCCCGGGTTTGCGCGGCGACCCCGACGTCACCACGCAGCAATCGGCACCTTCGATCTGCTTGATGTCGGTAGTGCCGACGACGTTGACGTCGATGCCGAGTACGGGCGCCGACTCGAGCATGTCGAGCGCCTTCCCCTGCGGCAGCCCCTCGATAATGTCGTACAGCACGATGTCGCCGAGTTCGCGCAGAAAGCACAGATGGGCGCACGTCGCGCCGACATTACCTGCCCCGATGAACGCAATTTTCTTCCGAGCCACGCCTTTTGCTCCACTTTCGATCTGAAGATTATCTTATATTCGCGTTTCTGTTAATGAGCAATACTTAAGCGTGTCGAACGCCCAACGCCCGGCCACTTGTCGCATCGGCATGCACCAAACGTGCGATAGATAGCAACGTTCGCGCAAGTTGTGAAGCAATCCGCTTCGGTCCGGTCGTGTCGCAGTTTGAATTCCGAAATGAGTCTCCGCGGCCACGCTGTCGCACTTGCGCCAAAAAAAGAGAGGCACGCCTGGTTGGGGGAGTGTCACCAAGCGCGCCCATCGGTTGTTGGGGGAGAACTTCCGATAAGTTTCATTTAGTACCTCTCCGCAGTTTGCGCTATCCGCTGCGCGTGCCGAGAGGAACCATTGCGGAGGTTCGCTTGAACCGTCCTCCCAGTGATCAGCAGATTGCCCGCCGACTTTTCGTTACCGCTTGGTTGTGCAGATGAACTCTTCGAGGCTGAGCACTCGGATTCCGCGTGATTTTCTGACGGAACGAAGCTACCATTGGTACCTGAAGTCTCACTAAAACCAAAACATATGGGCGCAATGACTGACAGAAAAATCCTTGGTCTGCGCCACGCTGCCGCACTCGCGGTCGTGGGCTGGTTCCTGGTGGCGCCGCCTGCACCGACATACCGCGACGGTAAAGCGTTCGTCGATACAAATGCCGCGCTATTGGAGTGGGAGGGAATCGGATCCCGATTCAATTCAATCACTGATTGTGAAAAGGCAAAGCAAAATTTGCAGACAAAGTGGCGCGATGAAGAAGAGCGAACCCTTGAGGGCGCAGCCGAAATCGATGCAAATCCAAGCTATCAAGCTGCCACCACGTTCGAAGCTGCTCGCCTGATGAAATGCGTGTCGTGGGACGATTGGCGCGCTTCAGAAGAAACAGTGCGATCGCGTCGGTGAATATCCCGCTTGATACCGCCGACTACCGCCGAATGACGTTCGCCAGCCACTCTAATCACGCATCGCGCAGCCATCGCGACAGCTCGCGAAACGTCGGACGCTTGCCATACATCAAAATTCCGGTCCGGTAGATTCGCGCGCTCACGATCATCGCACCGCCGATCGTTGCGATCAGCAGAATCAGTGACAGCGCGACTTGCCACAGCGGCGGATTGTGAACCGCGAGCCGTTCGAACATCAGGATTGGTGAGCAGAACGGAAACAGCGACGCCGCCACCGAGGTCAAAGAATCCGACGAGGTCGCGACCGGCAGAATCATCGCTGACGCGGCGATCAGCGGCAGGATGACCACGAAGTTCCACTGCTGAGCTTCGTCGATCGAATTGAAGATCGCGCCGACGCCCGCGAAAACCGCGCTGTAAAGCAGGTACCCGAGTGAATAGAACACCACGAAATAAATGATCAGCGACGGACCCACGTCGAGCACCGTCATCGCCGTGCGCAAGTACAGACTGCGCGACGCGCCGAACCCCGCGATCGCAAGCCACAGTCCGATTTGCGTCAGGCCGACGCTGCCGGTGCCGAGAATTTTCCCGGCCATCAGCTCCTGCGCACTCGCTGCGCACATCAGTACCTCAGTAATGCGCGAGCTTTTTTCTTCCATGACCGATCGCATCACCATCACGCCGTACGACAGCAGCGAGAACAGCATCACGAACATGAGAATGAACACGACCACCGCGCCGCGAACCTCGTTGTACACCACCGACGTATTGCCCGCGCGCACCGCAGTGAGATCGACCGGCTGGAGTATCGCGGCCACGTCGGCGGCGTTGCTGCCCTGCTTCACCATCCGCTGCGCGGCGAGCGCGTACGACAGAGCGTCCCCAAGGCGGCCGCGCAGGATAAAATCGCCCATGCGGCGCGTTGTGAATACCACCTGGCGCGAAGCAATCGCAGCCGCGTCGAGCCAGACGTAACCTTCGAGGTTGCCGTCATCGAGCATCTTCTCGAGTCGCGCATGTTCGGCCGGCGACGTCGGCGAGACGACCGAAGGTTCGTACCGCGTGCCGTGCTGGCGCATCAATTCTCCGCTCGCCAACTCCGCCAGCGCGCGATTGTCCGACGCGATCACGACGCGCGCGGGGCGCTCGGAGTCGCGCATGATGCCGCGGGCCGTCGACGTACTGATCAACGTGGGCAGGACCAGGAACGCCGCCATCAGCACCGGAGTCACGAAGGTCGAGAGCAGGAATGAGCGCGTCCGCACGCGCTCGAGGTATTCCCGCTTCGCGATGATCCAGACTTTCTTAAGAGAGAACTCAGTCATGCTTGCCCGAGATTCGTTCGATGAAGATTTGTTCGAGCGACGGGTCCATCACCTGGAATCGGATCACGCGCAACTGTCGCATCGCGGTCTGCAGCAGTTCCTGCGAGTCCGCCCCGGGCTTCAAGCGCAGCTCGGCATGATTGCCGTAGTCATTCAACGAATCGACCAGCGGATTGCCGGCCAGGCACGCTCCATCGCCTTCATAATCGATTTGCACAAAGCGCCGGCCGTTGCCGTTCTTCACCTGGCTGAGGCTCCCTTGCAGCACCGACTTGCCGCGATTGACCAGGCAGATCGAATCGCAAAGTTTCTCGACCTGGTCCATCCGATGGGTCGAGAACAGGATCGACTTTCCCGCCGCGCGAAGGCCGACCAGCACGTCTTTGAGCTGCATCGTGTTGACTGGATCGAGCCCGGCGAACGGCTCGTCCATCACGATCAAATCGGGATCGTGCAGCAGCGCCGCGATGAACTGAATCTTCTGCTGCATCCCCTTCGACAACTCCTCGACCCGGCGATCGACCCAGTCTGCAATCCCGAGCCGCTTCGTCCACGCATCGACGCGCTCCTTCGACGTCGCGATCGACAGCCCCGCGAGCTGTCCGAGGAACATCAGGTTCGCGCCAACCGTCATCCGACGATACAAGCCGCGCTCCTCTGGCAGATAGCCGACCTGGCGCAACGCGCGACGACGCAGCGGCTCGCCGAACAGCCGCACGACGCCCGAATCGGGCGAAGTAATCCCGATCATCATTCGGATGGTGCTGGTCTTGCCTGCCCCGTTGGGTCCAAGCAAGCCGAAGATGTGTGCAAGCGGAATCGAGAACGAAAGCCCGTCAACGGCCGCAAAGCCGCCGTAAGATTTTCGGACTTCGAGCAGTTCTACAGCCGGCGTCACTGCCCGTCAGCAGGTGTTGAAAAAGTAATTTTCAACCCCTGCCCCTCTCTCTTGTCTCCCTCAAAGGGGGAGATGTTGTAGGTAAGAGGACAGCTTTTACGCAGAGTGTTGAAGCGCTCGCAATCAAACCAGCGAATTGCACCGAGTCCTTCAACACCCTGCTAGTGCGCCCACACGAGTTGCGGGTTGGTCTCCCAGGGATAGACGTGAACCATCCAGCCGAACACTTGTGGGAAGAAGCGGCCGCCCGCGGCGTCGCAGGCGTCCTTGGTTGCGATCGATCCATTAGGACCGAACTTGGTCCAATCGGCAGTCTTCATGTCGGTGCCGCGCGCCGGGATGCAAAAATTAACGTGCCGATGCCATCGCGCGACGCTCAATGGTACGCGCTCGTTGAGTTCGTCGAGAGTTGCGCCTTTACGATCGGTGTACATCGCGCCGATCAGCTTGTAGCCTCCATCCGGCGTGCGCTCGTAGAGCAGCGAGGTCGGCTCGGTCGGATTGAACGTGAACGCGGCTTTGAGCCCGTACCAGTTCCTGGTGAAATGCACGACCTTCTGCTGCTTGAACTCAGGATGAAACGGCCTGAAGCCGTCGGCTTCCGCGACTTGATAGTCCTTGTACTTGGCGAGCGCATGCTGCAGGTCGGTCACCAGCACAGCAGCGCGCGCCGTGTCAGCGTCGTTGGCGGGACGCAGGTCGGTGTACGCCATGTGCAGCGCCATGTTTTTCATGTTGCCGTTGCCCATGTGCATGTCGTGATCCATTTCAGCGCCGTCCGACATCTCCGACATGTCACCGCCACCCATGTCCATGCCCTTCATGTCCTGCGCGAGCGCGGTAGCAGCAAGCGCGAGCGTTACCGAGAGCGCGGCGGCAATTTTTACAGCCGAAATTCGAAACGGCATCACCCGATTTCCCCGCGAAAAAGTGTATGCTCTGTATGAATCGCAGCCAACAATCGAGTGGTTGGGTCCGAACAACGTCAACTCAGTTCAGTAGATGGAACTTCCAGGATGAAAGCAAAGTCGGGCGCGATCGAAGGTCTGCCGGCATCGGAGCTCATCTCGAAAAGAATCGTCGAACTCGGGGACTGGCGCGGGGAAACCCTCGCCAGAATGCGCAAGCTCATCAAGCAAGCGGACCCGGACGTCGTCGAGGAGTGGAAGTGGATGGGCACTCCGACCTTCTCGCACGACGGCATCATCTGCACTGGCGAGTCCTATAAGAAGGTCGTGAAGCTTACCTTCGCCAAGGGCGCGTCGCTGAAGGATCCGGCGCGTCTCTTCAACTCGAGTCTCGACGGAAACGTACGCCGCGCGATCGACATCCACGAAGGAGAAACCGTCGACGAGTCCGCCTTCAAGGCACTCATCCGCCAGGCAATCGCCCTCAACAGTTCTAAAAACTCGAAACCTTCGAAGAAAGCGAAATCCTGAGGGTAGAACTACATACCGTTGTAAACCAGGTAGCGGGCGTTGCCGTCGGTTACGATCAGCTGGTTGCCGACTTGAACGACTCCGGTCGGATCGCTCAGATTACTGGCCGACGCTGTGCCCTCATGGCAGGTACCGTCATTGTTGGACACGCCGCAGTTGAAATCCGGCTGCCCAATCACGACATCGGCAGGCGCAAAGTTCGCGGTCGGAAACGTGTTCCACACCAGGATGCGGTGGTTCTTCTGATCGTCGACGAAAAGCTGCGTGCCATTGCTGAACACCCCGTCGTACGGCATGTTCATGTTCTTCGCGCTCGGCACCCCGGACCCGCCCGATCCGTTGTTGTTCTCGACGTCGGAGCTAAAGTCAGGCTGCCCCAGGACGATATTGGCCGGCTGGAAATTCTTGGTCGGAAATTTGGTCCAGATCAGAACCCGGCTCTCATCTTCGTCCGTAACAACAATCCTCGTCCCGTCGGTCCACACTCCCGCCGGATAGCTGAAGTTGGCGTTGCTGGGAGAGCCAGAAACACCGGTCCCATTGTTCAGCGTGACGCAGGTCTTGAAGTTGTTTTGCCCCAGCACGATATCTGCCTTCTGCCCATTCTTCTTCGGGATCTTCTTGAAGATAAGCACCCGGGAATTGCTGGAATCCGCGACCACCAGTTTTCCGCCGGCGACCGAGATCGTTTCAGGAGCATTCATCCCTTTGGCGGTGCATGCGCCATTACGCGGTCCAAATTTGACCTGTCCCACCACGAAGTTCGCCGGAACCTGGGTCGTCGTCGGAGCCTTCTTCCAGATCATCACACGGCTGTTGTACCAGTCGGAGACCAAGAGCTGCTTGCCGGAAATCACTGGCGATTGAGGTCCACCGAACTGGTTCGCCCCATTGGCTGGGCCCGTCGAAGTAAGATTGGGCTGACCCAGTACGAAGTCAGCATCGGCGTCACTGGAAGACGGAATTCCATTGAAGCCGAGCACGCGCTGATTGCTCTCGTCGCTGAGATAGAGCACGCCCGTCGGTCCAACGGCAGCGGGCCCAAATCCACTCGAGATCGTATCAGCAGCCGCATTGCCCGTACCTTGGTTCGGCATGCTTCCAGAGAAATCGGCCTGACCGATAACGACGGCGGCCGCTTGAAAGTTCGAAAGACTGATGGTCGCGTCTGGTGACGATGTGACGGCAGAGTCATCGTCGCCAGCATGCGTCATCGGCGCGATGAACATGGTGATTACCAGCATCGCGGTTATGGCTAAGATTCCGGGACTTCGACGTACCATTGGATCCTCCCCAACTAGACCAGCCCCAAAAACCTGCAAGATTGATCAAAAGTTGAGGCAGACTTTCACAGTACCCAGCTTCTTTCAAGGTGGTGCCGCTAGCTGTGGTGCGTTTGGAGTGAGTCTTGTATGTTGGCGGTGGGGAAATTGCGATGAGTAGTTGGAAGCATATATCGGTGAATCCTATCGCCGGGGCTTTGGGCGCAGAAGTTTCCGGAGTCCACCTTGGAGATCTCGGCGAGAACGCTTTCCACGAAGTGCGCACCGCATTCGTTGAGCATCAGGTATTGTTCTTTCGCGACCAGGAAATCACGCGCGATCAGCATAAGGCGTTCGCTCGCCGCTTCGGCACGCTCCAGATTCATCCGTTCCTGCAACCGCTCAAGGACGAGGGTCATCCCGAGTTCGTGGTGCTGCAGAGCGACGAACAGCATCCGTACCTCGCGGAGGCATGGCACAGCGACGTGACTTTCATGGACGAGCCGCCGCTAGGCTCCGTGCTGCGATGCGCGGTGGCGCCGGAGTTTGGCGGCGACACGATGTGGGCGAGCATGTACGCCGCCTACGAGGCGCTATCGGACAAGATGCAGCGGATGCTCTCCGACCTGGTGGCGATTCACAACACTGCAACCACCTTTTCGCGCACCGGCTACCGCACTGACCATCTCGGCGGTACACCTTCGCGCGAAGTCTTGTCAGCGGAGCATCCTGTCGTTCGCACGCATCCGGAGAGCGGCCGCAAAGGGCTGTTCGTCAACACGACGTTCACCGCCTCGATCAAGGGGATGAAGCCGCGCGAAAGTCTGGCGCTTCTCGGCTTCCTTTACAGGCATATCGAGACGCCGGACTTCAGTTGCCGCTTCCGATGGCGTCCCAACTCGATCGCGATGTGGGACAACCGATGCACGCAGCATCGCGTGGTCGCGGACAATCGCCTTGCCAACCGCCGCATGGAGCGCATAACAATCAACGGCGACAAACCCTTCTAGCCAGGTTGGCTATTGGTCTTGTCATTGTGTCATTCTAGAGCGAAGCGAAGAATCCCGGATCCTTGTTTGCCTCGTCTGCGTCACCCTGCTTTTGCCACCCTCCTTGTTTGAATTGCCGGCTGCTCACCACTCCTAAGCCCGAGTATCGCGGCGACGAGGCATGCGCCTATCAGGATCGACATTCCACCCGGGCCTGCGAAGAAATACTCCCAGCCGATTGCGCTCATTAAGACCTCTGCTGCCAGCATAGTTATGATCATAGGCAATGCTTGCCGGGGTGCAGTCTTACTCAGGTTGCTTAGCTGCCAGATCAGTACAGCCAGCACTGCGAACACCACTGTGATGAATAACTCATAGCCTCGATAGAAGTCCCAGTGACTGCGAGTCACTCCTGCAATCTGAAAGTGAAAGGACTGCATCGCCGCAAACACTGCTTGTTCTGCCGGGCCACGGCTAGGAGAGTCCATCGACGCGATCGTATGAAGAACGGCGCCAAGACCCTGAAGCGCAGCTCCTACTCTTAACCAGGTCCAAGGTTTCATGGCATGACCTCCTTCATAGGACTCATCTCATCGAGGCGGTTGATTTCTGCGCACTATGATTCACCGCTCACGCAGCTTCGGCTCGTGCACCGAACTTATCGAGGATGATGCCCCATCCATCGCTATAGCCCTGGCCTTGCTTCTGCATGATCGGTCCCGCTTCCCATCCGCGATGCTCGAGCTCGATTCGTGTGCCCGCGCCGTCGGCAGTGAACTTAACCTCGACTTCAGTCTGCCCCTCCCACTCGGGCGCCTTCCAGGTGAAGACGACGACATGCGGCGGTTGAAACACGGTAATGCGCCCGACTTCGAATTCGGTGCCGTCGGTAAATCGCTCGAAGAACCTGCCACCGACGCGCCCTTCGATGAAAATGTCCTTGGCTTTCTCACCGCCGAAAGAGAATCCTTCTTTTAACGGCCACCATTTACCGATTTCTTCCGTGAAGACGCGGAAGACGATTTCCGGCGGACGCTCCACTCGAATCGCTTTTCGAATCGTCATCGGTTTTCCTCCACGTAGCGTTTGAACGCGCTCAGCGTGCTGTCCCAGAACGCGCCTACTTCTTCCAATGTCCTGATCAGTTCCTGAACCGCGAGTTGGCCGCGCGGGGCGAGCTCGTAGATTCGCTCGCGCCCTACTTTCTTCGCCCTGATCAGACCGGCCCGCCCGAGCATCCGCGTATGCTTGCAGATCGCGGGGCGGCTAATCGCAAACCCGCGCGCCAACTCTCCCGCCCGGCACGGCTGGTCAGCGAGGCGCCGCAGCAGTTCTCTGCGAGTGGGATCGGCCAGCGCCCCGATGGTCGCATCTATCGGCATGAGAAAACATGTAACCGAATGGTTACGTATCTGTCAAGCAGAAATAGTACGATCCAACAGCGTTCGACGGGAGCATCGTATTCGGCTAGTTTGGGCGCGGGGGAATCTTCATGTTCACATTCAGTTCAGCGCGCCCCGCGGTGTGGGTACTGATCGCGCTGCTTTCTGTGACGACTGGGCTTGTGACATACGATGTCGCAACTGCCGCAGATCTCGCGACCGCGCACGACGCAAAGAATTCCAGTTTGGCCGGGACGCTCAAAATCAAACCCGGCAAGCACGACTTCGGCAAAGTCATCGTCCCTCTGACGAGCGCGTCCGCGACGATAACTGTCACCAACAACTCGAAGTCAGCTTCGGTTGATTTTACGACTATCGTTGCCGCGCCCCCTTTCTCGATTCAAACCGACGGATGCACCGGCGCGCCGCTGGCTGCTGGCGCAATGTGTCAGCTCGCCGTCGTGTTTTCTCCAACCACTACCGGAAAGGTGACGGACAAGAAGGCCCTGACGTTCACCGACTCGGCGAAGAAGAACCCGCAACACGTCGAGCTCTCGGGACAAGGTATCGTCGGTGCGACGCCGACCGCGACCGCCACCGCAATGCCGTCGCCGACCACGTCGCCGACGCCAAACGGGTCGACCACGCCCACGGCGACAGCGACCGCTACCTGTACGCCGGAGGAACAGCCCACGCCGTATATCGCGGGGTTGGTTTTGATCACCGGCGGTCAAGGATCGGACGGAACGCCGCTCAACAGCGCGGAGGTCTTCAACCCGAAGACCAACACCTTCACTCTTACGACCGACCCGACCCTGGGCGGCAGCGCGATGAACGACAGCCGCTACCGGCATGCGGCCGACGTTGCGAGCGACAATCCAAATCCACCCGCGACCATCCTGCTAAGCGGCGGAATCGATGCGGTCGGTGCGACCTCCACTACCGAGACGTTCTCAAGCCTCACCAACCAGTTTGCCGCCGGGAACATGTCGGTCTCGCGGCAGGGTCACACCGAGACTGAACTGTTGGGCGTGCACCACACGCATTCGTTTTTAATCGCGGGCGGCGAGGATGCGGCCGGAACCATTCTCAGGTCCGCGGAAGTCCCGCCTCCGGCGATGATGAACGTGGCGCGCTTAAACGCAGCCGAATCTACGTTGCAGACCTATAGTGGGGGTGTGAGAGACACCTGCACTGCCAGCAACGCGGTGATTACCGGCGGCTTCGACGGAATCAGCGCTCTGCAAAGTGCCGAAGTGTACAATACCACGCTCAACACATTTACTCTTACCGACGACCCCTCATTGGGCGGCAGCCAGATGCACGCGCCGCGCATGTTTCATACCGCGACCCCGTTGGGGTCCGGTCCTACCGATGTCCTGATAACGGGCGGGGAGAACGCCGCGGGAGTTGCGCAATCCACGGCAGAGATTTTTGACCCGAGCACCAGTAAATTTACCCTTACCACCGATCTAGGCGGAACGAACATGACGGTTGCACGCGCGATGCACACCGCAACACGATACTACTTTGAATCTTCGGTGCTGATCGCGGGAGGAGTGGATGATTCGGGCAACGTACTTGCGACAGCGGAGGTCTTCAATCCAGCAACCGAAACATTCACGGCGGTCGGCTCCATGCATACGGCGCGGTTCAATCATGCGGCGGCGGCGCTACCGAATGGCAAGATACTGATTACAGGGGGTGAAGACGGCAGCGGGAACACGCTCAATACCGCTGAGATCTTCGACCCCACGACCAACACGTTCACATTGACGACCGATCCTTCACTAGGTGGCACCAACATGAACGCAGCGCGGAAACTGCACACTGCAACCCCATACTAGCGATCGAGAAAACGCGCGGCCTTTGTGAGAGTTAATGCCTAACAAGAAGGTAGTCGTGGTTGGTGCCGGAATGGCCGGGTTGTCGGCTGCGTATCGGCTCCGAAAGGCGGGAGTCGACGTGACTGTCCTCGAATCGAGCGATCACGTCGGCGGCAGAGTCCGCACCGAAACGCGCGACGGATACCTGGTCGAGCGTGCCGCGCAGCTGATCACCAGCACCTATCGCAACGCGCTCGGCCTGGTGAAGGAATTGGGCCTCGAAGCGGAACTGAGGCCGACCAGCCCGTGGATGGCGATCGTCAAGGACGGCAAGCCGCGCCGGATGCCGTCGGGCGCGATGTTTCCGATTTACGCACTCACCTCCGGACTGGTCAGCATCCCCGATCTCGCGCGCTTCATCTGGCATACGACCAAGCTGAAGTGGCCGCCGGTCGACAACTACGCGGCGTGGGCCGAGTACGACGATATGGACACCGCCAGCTGGTTCGCACCTCGGCTTGGCCGCGCGACCGATTATCTGGTCGAGCCTCTCGTCGCGGGCGGCCTGCTATGCGTGATGGAAGAAACCTCGCGGGCAGCCACGCTCGCGACGCTGGCGCTCACCGACAACGGCCGCGGCAAGGAGATGAGCCTCAGCCGCGGCCTGGGATCGTTTCCGGAAGCGCTCGCGTCGAAGGTCGACGGAAGGCTGGAGTCACCGGTGCAGTCGATCGAAGTTCGCGACGACGGCGCCGTCGTGCAGTTGTCGGGCGAACAGATGCGCGCCGACCATGTCGTGCTCGCCGCGACGGCTCCGGCCGCGTCGCGTCTCTATCGCGGCGGTGATGAGGTTGAACGCCGGCTCCTCGCGACCGAGTACGTAACCGGGATCAAGATTGGTATCGCCACCAGCCGTCATTGGCGCAATGAGCCCGGGCTGAAAGATGTATGGGGATTTCTGGTCCCGCGTCCCGACCGTCAACTGATCGCGTCGGCCACGCTCGAATCGGCCAAGGATATAAACCGCGTGCCGGACGGCGAGATGCTGAATGTGTTCGTCAAGAACGAAGCTGCCGGCGCGATGATGGATCTGTCGGACGACGAGATCGTCGCGAAAGTGTTGCCCGACATCGAGCGATTTTTTCCCGGTGTCACCGCTACCAAGCGCTTCGCGCACATTGTGCGATGGCCGAACGCGCTACCCAAGTCGCCAGTCGGACGGAGCCGCGACGTGGCGGAATACAGAAAATCGCGGCCATCAGCCAAGCGCGTCCTGCTCGCCGGCGACTACATGGGCCTCCCGCATTTCGAGTCCGCGATTGAGACGGGGCAATGGTGCGCCGATCAGATAATCCGGCAACCTAACCCCTAACCCCTTCCCGAGCGGGAAGGGGAACCGGACTAAAATCACATATTGTCGACGATCGCTTTGCCGAACTCGGAGCACTTCAGCAGCTTCGCGCCGGTCATCAGGCGCTCGAAGTCATAGGTCACTTCTTTCTTGCTGATCGTTTTCTCGAGCCCGCGAATGATGCCGTCGGCAACTTCCTGCCACCCCATGTGCTCGAACATCAGCACGCCCGACAGGATCACCGAGCCAGGATTTACCTTGTCCTGGTTGGCGTACTTGGGCGCGGTGCCGTGCGTCGCTTCGAAGATCGCGTGGCCCGTGAGGTAGTTGATGTTGGCTCCAGGAGCGATTCCGATGCCTCCGACCTGCGCCGCGAGCGCATCCGAGATGTAGTCGCCGTTCAGATTCATGGTGGCGACGACGTCGAATTCATCGGGGCGCGTCAGCACCTGCTGCAGCGTGATATCCGCGATCGCGTCCTTGACCAGCAACTCACCGGCGGGCGGCTTGCCGTTGCAATCGTCCCATCCCACCGCCTTGCCCTTGTATTCGCGGCGGACGAGTTCGTAGCCCCAATCGCGGAACGCGCCCTCCGTGAATTTCATAATGTTGCCCTTGTGCACGAAGGTCACGCTCTTGCGCTTATGTTTAATGGCGTAGTCGAGCGCCGCGCGAATCAGCCGTTCGCTGCCCTCACGCGAGACCGGCTTGATGCCGATGCCCGAGGTGTTGGGGAAGCGGATTTTTTTGACGCCCATCTCGTCCTGCAGGAACTTGATGACCTTCTTCGCCTCGGGCGATTCCGCCGGCCATTCGATTCCTGCGTAGATGTCCTCTGTGTTCTCGCGGAAGATTACGACGTCGAGTTTCTCCGGATGCTTGACCGGGCTCGGCACGCCGGCGAAGTAGCGCACCGGGCGCAGGCATACGTAGAGATCGAGCATCTGGCGCAGCGCGACGTTGAGCGATCGGATGCCGCCGCCAATCGGCGTCGTCAGCGGACCCTTGATACCGACCAGGAATTCGCGGAACGCCTCGACAGTTTCGTCGGGCAGCCAGTTCTTCCACTGGTTGAACGGCTTCTCGCCCGCGAACACTTCCATCCAGGCGATCTGCCGCTTGCCGCCATATATTTTCTTGACCGCATTGTCGAAGACGTACTGCGACGCCTTCCAGATGTCGGGGCCGGTGCCGTCGCCTTCGATAAACGGAATGATCGGGCGGTCGGGAACTTTCAGAGTGTGATTGGCGCCAAGGGTAATCTTTTCGCCGTTGCTGGGAACCTTGATGTGCTCGTATGCCATCGGAGTTGCAATTCGCCTCGTCTTTTAATGATAGAGCGCAGCCGAGACCCGCGTCTCAATTTTTTCACGGCGTCCCGCAGCGCTCAAAGTATCCGGCTATCATATAGCAAAGGACTCGCGATGCCAGTATCGAAGATCGGGGCGGTGTTTAGAGAGCGGATCCACTTTCTCGGGCCGCCGATCGCGGATCCGTTTTGGAAAGTCGGAGGGAAGCCGCGGCGCGTTGGCGAGATACTCTTTCCAAGTGCGCCGACGCACACGACCGACCGTTACGAGCTTCGCGGTTTCACGCTTAGGCATCGTCTGGTATTTAGCTTAAAGAGAGTTCGACTACTGACGAAGGATCGAGTGGAGCAGCCGATGGATTTTACTTACACGCCGGAACAGGAAAAATTTCGCGCTGAAATTGCCGGATGGCTCGAGAAGAATTCCGCCGAAGCTTTCGGGAGCAAGGGCGAGGGGCTCGGCGGCTCGACTGCGAGCCTGCTCGACGTGCGCGACGACGGGCGATGGGCGCAGCTCCTCGACTACCATCGCCGCCTTTACAAGGCTGGTTACGTCGCGCTGCACTGGCCCAAGGAATGGGGCGGTGGCGGCGCGAGCATGATCGATCAGTCAATCTACCAGGACGAAGTCCTGCGGCTCGGGCTGCCGCTCTACGGCGCCAACCAGCTCGCGATCGATCGAATCGGTCCGACCATCATGCATCTCGGCACCGAGCAGCAGAAAAAGCGCTACCTGCTCAAGATGCTCACCGGCGAGGAAATCTGGTGCCAAGGCTACTCCGAACCCGGCGCGGGCTCCGATCTCGCAGCCCTGCAGACGCGCGCGGTGCTCGACGGCGACACCTTCGTAATCAACGGGCAGAAAGTGTGGACCAGTCTGGCGCATCGCGCGGACTGGCAAGTGCTGCTGGTGCGAACCGACCCGTCCGCGCCGAAGCACAAAGGGATCTCGTACCTGCTGGTCGACATGCACAGCCCCGGGATTACGGTGCGGCCTCTCGTTCAGATAACCGGCGACGCCGGATTCAACGAAGTCTTTTACGACAACGTTCGTGTGCCGAAAGAAAATCTGGTCGGCGATCTGAACGCGGGATGGCAGGTGTCGATCGCGACGCTGATGTACGAGCGCCTCTCCGGCGGCACGCGGCATCCGGTGGAACGCACAATCGGCGAGCTGCTCGAGCTCGCGAAGAAAGTCGATTTCGAAGGCGGCCCCGCGTGGAAGCATCCGTACGTCCGGCAGAAGCTGGCGCAGTTCGCGGTCGAAGCCCGATGCCTGCGGTTGTCGCGCTACCGCTCGCTCTCGGCACAGCTCAAGGGCAAGGTGCCGGGCGCGGAGAGTTCATTCGGCAAGCTGTTCGCGACCGAACTGAACCTGCGCGTCGCGATGTTCGCCGACGAGATGCTCGGCGCGTTCGCCAACGTCGAAGACGGCAGTGTCGGCGCAGTCGAAGGCGGCCGCTGGATGCATCGAACGCTCGCGGCGCGCGGACTGACGATCGCGGCGGGCTCGAGCGAGATTCAGCACAACATCATCGGCGAGCGCGTCCTCAAGCTGCCGAAGGGCTGACATCGTCAGGGGTTGCGCGCTTCGCGCTCAGATTCCTGCTCTCGATCGTGGGGCGAGGGAATAAGAGCTCAGATTGGATAGCGCGCCAGGAGGCCGCGGGCGATTACCAGCGCCTGGATCTCGTTGGTGCCTTCGCCGATCATCATCAGCGGGGCGTCGCGGTAGAATCTTTCAACCGGGAAGTCGGCCATGAAGCCGTAGCCGCCCAGCACTCGCATCGCATCCAGAGAAATTTTTGCGCAGGCTTCTGAGGCGAAGAGCTTGGCCATCCCGGCTTCGACGTCGCATCGTTCGCTCGCGTCTTTTTTGCGCGCGGCGTTGGCGACCAGCAGGCGCGCGGCTTCCACGCGCGTCGCCATGTCGGCGAGTAGCAGTTGGACGGCTTGATGCTGGCAGATTGGTTTGCCGAAGGCTGTCCGTTGTTGCGAGTAGCGAATCGCGGTTTCGAAGGCGGCCTGCCCTACTCCGACCGCGCGCGCGGCTACGTTGATGCGTCCGACTTCGAGCGCGCTCATCACCTGTTTGAATCCTGCCCCTTCGGCACCGCCGATTAAATTTGCGGCGGGGACGGCCACGTCTTCGAACAGAACTTCGCAGGTGTCGATTCCTTTGTAGCCCAGCTTGTCGAGATTGCGGCTGACCGTTGGGCCGCGATCGCTCTTCTCGACGGCGAACATGCTGATGCCGGCGTAAGCGGGATCGGCGTGCGGATTGGTCTTGGCGGCGACCGCGAGCATCGTGCCATGGCGGGCGTTGGTGATGAACATTTTCGAGCCGCTCAGGATGTAGTCATCGCCGCGGCGGACTGCTGTCGTGCGAATTGATTGCACGTCGCTGCCGGCGTGTGGCTCGGTGAGCGCGAGACCGCCGCGCTTTTCGCCGCGCGCCATCGCGGGCAGGAAATATTTTTTCTGCGCGTCGGTGCCGTGATTCGCGATAACGTACGCCATGATCAGATGGCTGTTGATGACGCCGGCCAGCGACATCCATCCGCGCGACAGTTCTTCCATCACGCGCGCGTAGGTGAGGAAGCTGAGACCGAGACCGCCGAAATCGGCAGGAATGGTAGCGCCGAAGAGCCCAAGCTCACGCATCGTCGCGACCATCGCGTGCGGATACTCGTCGCGATGCTCAAGGGCGGAGGCGTTGGGGATGACGTCGCGCTCGACGAAGCGGCGCACGGCATCGACGATTTCGCGATCCAGTACTTCATCCATCACTTTAACTCCTAAAAAGCGGGCCACACTCTTGCCATCGCACTGGATTTATCAGAGCCCAGCGCCATTTCGCCAATAAGAAAACGGCTTGTGCCGCGGATCAGCATGGAGTAAGTGTCAGAGTGACGCAAAGTCGTTGAGCAATTGAGGATTGAATCGTGATGGAAGCTGTAGAGACGGCGATTGATGCGCGTGCGCTGCGCGAGAAACTCGCGGTGCTTGGCAATGAGAGTTACACCGCTGAGACGTGCGAGCGCTACGCCGACATGATTGCGGAGATTAAGCAGCTCAAGAGAGAGCGGCGGGCGGTGATCCTTGCGCATAACTATCAGCGGCCGGAGATTTTCGAGGTTGCGGATTTTATCGGCGACTCGCTGGAGTTGGCGCGCAATGCGCGCGATATGCGCGACGCGGATGTGATCGTATTTTGCGGTGTGCATTTCATGGCTGAGACGGCGAAGGTGTTCAATCCTGATCGTAAAGTGCTGCTGCCGGATTTGAAGGCGGGATGTTCGCTGGCGGACAGCGTGACGGCCGAGGCGCTGGCGGATCGGAAAGAGGAGCTGCTCAAGATTTATCCCGATCTGAAGGTCGTGTCGTACGTCAATTGCACGGCGGACGTGAAGGCGCTGTCGGATGCATGTTGCACGTCGGCGAATGCTACCAAAATTGTCGAGCGGATCGATTCGGAAAATATTCTGTTCGTGCCGGATCAGAATCTCGCGAACTACGTGCAGGGGCAGACCAGGAAGCGCGTCATTTCGTGGGACGGCAACTGCTACGTGCATCACCAGATAACCCCCGACGAGGTGAACAAGGTCAAGCGCGCGATTCCCGGAATCAAGGTGATTGCGCATCCGGAGTGCCGCCGCGACGTCCTCGCGCTCGCGGACGCCGTGCTCTCGACCAGCGCGATGATGTCGTACGCGCGCGCCAGCGACGCGGATAAATTTTTGGTGGTGACGGAGTGCGGGCTGTCGGATCGGCTGCTGATGGAAATTCCCGACAAGCATTTTTACAAGGCGTGCAAGCTATGCCGGTTCATGAAGATGATCACGCTCGAGGGAACCCTCGATTCACTCCGACACCTGCGGTACGAAATCGAGCTGACCGAGGACGTGCGCGAGGGCGCGAAGCGGGCGCTGGAACGCATGCTCGAGCTGAGCGTCTGAGCGCGGGGGCACAGAACGTCGTCGCGAGCGGCGAGCAGATCGCGCGGCCGATGGTCGCGGTCGACACTGTCCTGTTCGCGATCAACGACGGGCGTCTGCAGACCTACCTGGTCGAGCTGCGTCGCGGGCCGGGTCGCGGCCGGTGGGCATTTCCGGGCGGGCTGGTGCGAGTGGGCGAGCTGCTCGACGATGCTGCCCGGCGCGAGTTGCAGGATTCGACGGGACTGCGCGGCGCTTATCTCGAGCAGCTGTTCACCTTTGGAGATCCGTCGCGCGATCCTCGGGCGCACGTGGTGTCGGTCGCCTACATGGCGCTGATTCCCGATGTGAAGGCTGTCAGCGCGCCGTGCGATAAGTATGCGAACGGGAAGTGGTACGAAGTCACGCGGCTGCCGCAGCTTGCGTACGATCATTCGCTGATGGCGGCGTACGCGGTGAAGCGGCTGAAGTCGAAGCTCGAATACACGAATATCGCGTATGCGTTGCTGCCGAAGGAATTCACCTTCGCCGAGTTCGAAGAGCTGTACTCGCTCGTCCTGGGGCGTCCGCTGGATCGGCGCAATTTCCGCCGCAGCATTCTGGCGATGGGGATGCTGAAACGGCTGCCGCATACGCGCCGCGGACCACATCGGCCGGCCGCTCTGTACAGTTTCGCGAATCAAAGCCTAAGGTTCATCGAGATGCTATAATTTCTGGTTGCGGGGAGAATCATGTTCAAGGGCATCAACCGAATTGTCGCACTTACGGTCGCCGCCATTCTGGTAGTGGCGATCGCATCCGCGGCTTACATTTCGAGCAGTTCGCAGCCGTCCGACGTGAAGCTGGCCGCATCGGGCGATCCGGGCGCGAAATTGCGGATTACGCTCGACCCGCAGAATTTCCAGGGCACGGTGCGCGAGGCGTACGAAGTAGCGGAGAAGGACCCTGCCCTGCTGGCGCAACTGCATTGCTACTGCGGATGCGACGTCACTGACGGCCACAAAAATCTGCTCGATTGCTTCCGTGATACGCACGGCAGCACCTGCGCGATCTGCTGCGGTGAGGCTCGCGACGCCGAGTCGATGGCGAGCCGGGGGATGCCAATCGAACAAATCCGGGACGCACTTCGCGCGCGCTACGCGCACGGGAGCTAGAGCTTGGTCGGACTGATCTCCGCGTACATCGAACACTTCACCTACATTGGATTGTTCGTGGTTCTGATGCTGTGCGGACTTGGATTGCCGATTCCCGAGGACGTGGCGCTACTGGCGGGCGGCTATTTGGTGCATCGCGGGATCACCCGCTATCCGATCACGCTTGCGGTGTCGTTGCTCGGCGTGGTCGCGGGCGACAACTCGCTGTTTTTCATGGGACGGCGCTTTGGATCAGGACTGGTGCGGTACTTCTCGATCGGACGGCCTGGCCGCAAGCATCAGATCGAGCGGATCGAGGCCTTCATGCAGCGCCATGGGCATCGCGCGATTTTCTACGCGCGGTTCCTCGCCGGGCTGCGCGCGCTGGTCTATTTGTCCGCGGGATCTTTCGGGGTCAAGCCCAGCGTATTTTTGTTTTACGATTTGCTGGGCGCGCTGATCTCGGTTCCGATTGTGGTGACGCTCGGCTACGTTTTTGGCCAGCAGCTCGAATGGATCGTCAGGTACATCGGCGGCTTCGAGCGGCTGATCGTGATCGTCGCGGTCCTGAGCGTTGCGATCTACGGAACCCGGTTGATGGTACTGCGTAAAACCAGCGAGCCGGAAGCCAAGACCGAATTGCCCGAATAATTTTGCGCGCGCAGGCCCACGCGCCGATGTCGAAAATGGAATCATACTTTCCCGCGTTGAACCTCAAGGCGAAGCTGATCGTGCTGATGGTCGGTCTGCTCGCGCTGACGTTGGGCGCGGAGGTTTGGGTGAGCCTCGGCACGCAGGCGGCGATTGTCGCGGACACGCAGGAGAAGGTTAAGGACCTGGCGCGCGTGATTCAGATCGGCGTGCAGGAATTGACCGCGGTCGGAAACATCGATCGCGAACAATTGCACCATTACGTGGACGACCTGCACACCCAGGGGCTCGAGGTATCGATCGCATCGAGCGAGAATCTGATCCTGAACAGCTCGGATCCGAATCTGATTGGGGCGGCGCTGCGGCCGAAGCAGGCGGAATGGTTGACGCCCGAGCAACTCAGGCATCCCGAAAAACTGGTGACTGTTCCGGCCGGCAAGCTTGGGCTCGCGCCTGAGACGACGGTCTACCTGATTCCGGTCGAGGTCGAAGACCATCTGCTGGGCTACGTGCAGGTGGTGGCGAATTTCGGCGACTTCGCGCAGCCGCTGGCCGAGAGCAGGACGCGCGAGCTGCTGATCGCATTTGCGATTTTCGCGATCGGGCTGGTGTTCGCGTACATCCTGGCCGATCGTTACGTGAAACCGATTCATGCGGTCGCGGCCGCGGCGCAGAATATCGCGGCGCGCGGCCTGGAGCCGGTTCCGGAGGCACATCGGCGCGACGAGATCGGTCTGCTGACACGCAGCTTCAACGACATGGTCGGGCAACTGCGCCGCGCGCGCGAGCGCGAGCAGGAACTGAATCGGCTCGAGCGGTTCACGGCGCTCGGGCAATTGGCGGGCGGCCTCGCGCATGAGATCAAGAATCCGCTGAATTTCATCAGCCTCGCACTCGACCAGCTACGGATGCGCTACGCGCCGCAGCAGCCGAACGATCGCGAAGCGTTTTTACATCAGCTCGGGATCATGAAGGACGAGATGCGGCGGCTGGCTGACCTGGTGCAAAGTTTTTTGCATTACGGGAAGCCGATCGAAATATTCCCGGCGCCGACCGACGTCCTTCACCTGGTGGACGAAGTGGTGGCGCTGTCGGAATCGAAAATGAAGAGCCAGGGGATCCAGCTGATCGAAGAATGCGACGAGACGCCGATCCTCAAGGTGGACGCGGAGAAGCTGCGCACCTGCTTTATCAACGTGGTCGCCAACGCGATACAGGCGATGCCGGAAGGCGGCAAGATGCGGATTGCGTTTCGGCGGGTCGATGCGGACGGATCGATGGTGATCAGTTTTTCCGACACCGGCGGCGGAATCGAAGCGGGCGTTGCCGGGCACGTCTTCGAGCCGTTCTTCACCACCAAGCGCGACGGGATCGGGCTCGGGCTGTTTCTGTCAAAGGCGATCGTCGAGACCCATGGCGGTAAGATCGATATCGGGCCGAACGCGGACGGACCCGGCACCACTTTGACTTTCACCTTCCCGCCGAGCGCGGTAGTAAACGGACACCATCATGACGCAGGCCTCAGTACTGGTCGTTGAAGATAACGACCTCGAACGACAGATAACCGCCGATACGTTGCGCGAAGAAGGCTTCGCGGTCGAAGAAGCCGCGGTCGGCAAGCGCGCGATCGAGCTGCTGGCGCTGTCGCGTTTCGACGTCGTGCTGACGGACCTGATGATGCCGGGCATGTCGGGCGAGGAGTTGCTCGCGAAAGTGCGCGGCACCTATCCCGGCAGCCAGGTGGTGGTGCTGACCGCGCATGGATCGACCGACAGCGTCGTGCAGGCGATGAAGGCGGGCGCGTTCGACTACCTCGAGAAGCCAACGGACCGCGAGAAGCTGGTGACACGCGTCGCGAAGGCCGCGGAGTTCGCAAACCTTCAGCAGGAAAATCAGCTGCTCAAACGGCGGCTCGAGGGTACGTTCGAGATCGAAGGAATCATCGGGCAGGATCCCGCAATACAGGAAGTGATCCGTCTGGTGCGTCGCGTCGCGCCGTCGAATTCTACCGTGCTGATCCAGGGAGAGAGCGGCACCGGAAAGGAGATAGTGGCCAAGGCGATCCATCGCCTATCACCGCGGGCCGCGCGGCAGTTCGTCGCGATCAATTGCTCGGCGATTCCTGAAACCCTGATCGAAAATGAACTGTTTGGGCATGAGCGCGGCGCTTTCACCGGCGCCAACGAGCGCAAGATCGGGCTGTTCGAGAGCGCCGACAAATCGACATTGTTTCTCGACGAGATCGCCGACCTGCCGCAGGGAATGCAGGCGAAAATCCTGCGTGTACTGCAGGAGAAGGAGTTGCGACGCGTCGGCGGCAACGATTCGTTTCGTATCGACGTGCGGCTGGTTGCGGCGAGTAATCGCAATATCGCCGAGGAAGTCGGCGAGGGGCGCTTCCGCGAAGATCTGTACTACAGAATCAACGTCGTGACTGTGACGCTGCCGCCGCTACGCGAGCGGCGCGGCGATATCCCGCTGCTGGCAAATCATGCGCTCGCGAAATTCAGGCATCTGGCGGAAGGACGCGTGAAAGAGATCGGGCGCGAGGCGATGGAAGTCGTGCTCGATTACTCGTGGCCGGGCAATGTCCGTCAGCTCGAGTCGGCGATCGAGCGCGCGATTCTGCTGTGCGAGGGCGAGAAAGTGATGCCGCGCGATTTGCCGGAGGAAGTCCTGTCGCGCAAAACACCGACCCGCAGCGGCGAGCGTCAGCGCGGCGACCGATACGAAATTCCGAGCGAGGGCTTCAATTTCGAAACGTTCGAGCGCGACGCGATTCTACAAGCGCTCGAGCGCAACGACTGGGTAATCGCGAAGGCGGCGAAGATGCTCGCGATGAGCTACCGGACGCTACAATACCGGATCGATAAGTTCGGCTTGAAGCGCGGCGAGCAGCCAAAGCCGCTCCCGCCGGACATCAAGGGCTAGGAAAGGACCAACTCACTTATTGAATGTGAAACCCGCGGTGGGTTTCACGCTTCCTTCGGCAGGGGTGACCCCTGCACCCGGTGAAAAGAAATCGCAAAATGGCGAGGACGCCATTTTGCTCTCAGGTTCCTTTCCTGTGTCATTCTAGAGCGAAGCGAAGAATCCGATCCTTCCTATTTGAATGCGAAGCTCTCGCAGACTCAACGCAACGTTTTAGAGACTAGTCCTCCGCCCATTTAGTCGGCAGATAGATCCAGCATTCTATTTTGCTCGAGTCTGCGGTGACGACTTCGATTCGCTCGCGCGTGTAGAGCGTCGGCACTTCTTCGTAGCCGTCGAGGATTTCCAGATCGCGCGCGCTCAGGCCTTCGAGGATCGCGCCGTCGGCGACGGCGTCTGCTTGTTTTGCGACGAAGTAGTAGCGCTTGCGGCCGCGGGTGTAGCCGATGAGGTGCGCCGGGCTTGCTTCGATGGGGCGGCCTAGCAGGCGCAGGCGCTCGGCCGGGTTCATCAGGGTGCCGTAGACGAAGAGTAGTTGGTCGTCGTTTTCCATTTCATATTGCCGCACCTGTCGGGTTCGCTTACGCTCGCACGAACAAGGCGCGATGCTCGAAAGAATATACCGGTTCCTCGATGAACTTGGCGAAGTCGGAGCACTGACTGGCGATTTTTTTCGGTACCTGGTGAGGCGGCCGTTCGAGGGGCGGTTGTTACTCGATCAGCTCGAAGCGGTCGGCGTGAAATCGGTTAACGTCGTCAATCTGACCGCGATTTTTTCCGGGATGGTGCTGGCGCTGCAGATGGGCCAGTTCCTGGCCAAGTTCGGCGCGAAAATTTATGTCAGCCGGATCATGGGACTGTCTCTGCTGCGCGAGATGGGACCCGTGCTGAGCGCGCTGATGGTCGCGGCTCGGGTGGGCTCGGGAATAACGGCGGAGCTCGGCACTATGAAGGTGACCGAACAGATCGACGCGATGCGATCGCTGGCGACCAGTCCGGTAAAAAAGCTGGTGGTGCCGCGCGTGCTCGCGACTACCATCATGATGCCGGTGCTGACCGTCCTGGCGGACGCGGTCGGGCTGTTCGGCGGGCTGCTTATCGCGGTCACGCAGCTCGGCGTCAGTGCCGATTACTTTTACAGCTCGCTTATCCAGAACGTGCAGCTCGGCGATCTGTTCAGCGGGCTCGGGAAGTCGGTGTTTTTCGGCTTCGAGATTGCGATAATCGCCTGCGCGAAGGGCCTGTCGGCGACTGGCGGCGCGGACGGCGTCGGGCGCGCGACGACCTCGGCAGTGGTGGCGGCCTCGATCACGGTGCTGATCTCGGATTTCTTTCTGACCAAGTTTTTTCTATCGATCTGATGCCGAGCGACGGACCAAAGAAATTTATCGAGGTGCGCCAGCTCTGCAAGAGCTTCGGCGACAAGCCGGTTCTGCAAGGCGTCGATCTCGATGTGTTCGAAGGCGAGACTCTGGTTGTGCTCGGCGGCAGTGGCGAGGGCAAGAGCGTCATGCTGCGGCATCTGAACGGCCTCGAGCGGCCCGACCGCGGCGAGGTGATCGTCGCGGGCCGGCGGCTCAACGATCTCAGCGAGGACGCGATGGCCGACGTCCGCAAGGAAGTCGCCATGGTCTTCCAGGGCGGCGCGCTGTTCGACTCTTTCACGGTGTTCGAAAATGTCAGCTACCCGCTGCGCGAGCATGGCGGGATGGAGGAGCCTGTGATCGCGCGGCGCGTGACCGAGCTGCTCGATATGGTCGGGATGACGCGCGTCGAGCATCTTTATCCGGCAGAGCTCTCCGGCGGGATGAAAAAGCGGGTGGCTCTCGCGCGCTCGATCGCGCTGCAGCCGAAGGCGGTGCTCTACGACGAGCCGACCACGGGATTGGACCCTCTGGTGACGCACAAGATAAACTTGCTGATTCGTGGATTGCAGCGGCAGTTGGGTTTTACGTCGGTGGTAGTGACACACGATCTGAAGAGCGCGTTCATGGTCGGCGACCGTTTCGCGCTGCTGGACCAGGGGCGGATACGATTCAGCGGAACGGCGGATGAAGTGCGCGCGACCAGCGACGAGTTGATGCGAGAGTTTGTGGAGATCTCGCTGTGACGAATATGTTCGGATTGCGAGGCGCGCGTGGCTGATTCTGCGTTTGCGCGAGTGCGAGTCGGTGCGCTGATTGCGGCCGCTCTCGGAATCCTGTGCTTCGCGGTCCTGACGATTGGGCATGGCGCGCAACTCTTCACCCGCACCGAAATCCTGCAAGCGCATTTCGAGCGAATCGAGGGTTTGCAAACAGGAGCGCCGGTAACACTGTCGGGAGTGCGGATTGGCGCGGTCGATTCGATAATGTTTCCGCCCGAGCCCGAGAACGGCTACGTGATCGTGAAAATCTGGGTCGAACAATCCGCGGCCGAGCGGGTGCGGACCGATTCAATCATGCAGATACATTCGATGGGCCTGCTCGGCGACAAGTTCGTCGCGCTGACGCCGGGCACGGCGGCCGCGCCGCCCGCGAATCCGGACACCGTGCTCGCCTCGATAAATCCGATCGATTACGAGGCAATCCTGCAGCGCGAAGGCACTGACGATTTGATCGCGAACGTGATGGCGATTTCCGGCTCTATGCGCGCGATACTCGCGTCGATTGAAAACGGTCATGGGTTGCTCAGTGAACTGGTGCGCGGCGAGGACGCCAATGAGCCCAACCATCGGCTGACGCTCCAAGCGATTCAGCAGATGCTCGATCACGTGGACAAGCTGTCGGTCGCGCTCAACCACGCGATGGATCGCGTCAACCAGGGCCAGGGGCTGATAGGCGCGATGCTTAGCGACCAGACCGATGGCAAGCAGTTCCTCGATAACCTGTCGAATACGGCGGCGAAGATTCGTCAGACCAGCGCGCGCATGGACACGCTGATCGCGCGGTTCGACAATGCTCACGGGATTTTGCCGCAACTGATGGAGAACAAGGATTTCTCCGACGACGTGCTGCCGAGCTTGCGGCAATCGTCGCGCGACTTGAAGGAAATTCTGCAAAAGATCAATTCAGGGCAAGGCACCGCGGGCATGCTGGTCAACGACCCCAAGCTCTACCAGCAGCTCACCGGTTTCATGGACAATGGCGGAGGCTGGGGGATTCAGTTCATCAACGGGTTTTACAATCTAACCCATCCGCTCGCGAGTCCGTCGGCGAGCGCCGCCGGCGCACAGCCGGTGATGATGACGTCGTCGCAGGCGGGGTCGTGCCGTTCGCAACCGGCGCCGAGTACGGCCTCGGCGGCAATCCCGGCAATTGTGGAACCGCCTTCCAGCATTGTAAATTCTTCTTCGACAAAGTGAGTAACGGCGGCGAATGCGGTCGATTGTTAGAGACGTCTAGGGTATGTTAGCACGCTATGAGGCTTGAATTGCCGATGATCACGCTACGTACATTGCTCCTAAGTGCGGGCGCTGGGCTGATCGCGTTGCTCGTCGTCGGATGCTCGACGGTTAAGAGCGGAACGCTAAGTCCAGGGATGACCCCGGCTCAAACCGTGCAGTCGATGGGCGAGCCCGACCTGAAGGACAGTATCGCGGATCCCAATCACAACGGCGCCACCGTGTTGCGATACGTCTGGCTCGAGCCCGGCAAGGCCGCGATCTTCGGATCCGACGAGCGCCTCGCGAGCGTGCAGGATGTCGAGATCAACACCAAGGAGCGGGTCGAGGAGCAGGCTCATGCCGAGGCGGTAGCGTCGGGACCACCGCAGCAATTCGATCCGATCCAGACGCCGCTCGACTATTTTTTCTATCCGGTGAAGGCTGCGACAATTTATTTCGGCGCCGGTCTTAATTGTGCCGCCAGTGCTGTATGCCAGAAACCGCATCTTCCATCGCCGTCGTCCGGCTAGTCAAAAACTGCAAGTGATTGGATAGCATCGCTGGCGTGGGACTACCGAAGGCGGAGTCTTCCGATCCGGGCTCATCTTCGATAGCTTAAAGTACAATTTGATAGGTAATATTTACCGAATCGGTGCTAACCGCGGGTCTCTTTGGCGGAGTCTAGTTGTCACTGCCAGACCAAGTTCGCTATAGTTTTTTTGGCTTTTGCAATATCGAGGTCCGCTGGAGTGGACTAACTGTTCAGAAGTGTGAGACTGTTGGTCTGTAGAAACTGAACGAGCGCTCAGCACAATGGTTCACAGCTGCGCGGATGTGGAAACTGGCTGCGACCAAAGACGTATAAGATAAGCGGCAATGGCTACGAGTATCACGTTGATTTTAGTAATCACAATCGATCGAACAGAATCTTCACAATCTGTCCGGTAACAATCACCACCACGCAAACTTCTTACGGAAACTACGGGCGGAACATACACTATGAAAAAAGAGACTCTCGGTCAGGTTCTCAAACAGCGGCGCGGCGCGTACAACTACACTCAGCGTGAGCTCGCGCGCAAACTCGGAGTCAAGGCCAGCCACGTCGCCTACCTCGAAAACGGACGGCGCCGCCCTTCGCTTTCGCTGCTGTCGCGGATCGCAGAGACGCTCGAGCTCGACAAAAGGCAGCTTTTCCTGCTGGCGCATCCGGAAGCGCAGTGGATCATCGGTGAGAAGCGCGAGCCCTCGCCGTCGAAGCAGCGTGAAGATTCGTGGCGTAGGTTTTCGGGAGATCGCGGGACGCTGGCGCGTCACAAGGTCACGGAGCGGGAACTCAAAGTCCTGAAGAACGTGAACATGCTCGGCCGCGTGACCGGACCGAATCAATACTTGTTCATCCTGAACGCGATTCGCCAGGCGGTCGACGAAGACTAGCCGATCGCGAGTCTCAACTGTTCAAGCTCCCTTGGCTGGCGGCACGCCGATTCCCTTGAGGAATTCGGTGCGCGCGGTCATGGGATCACGCGCGACCGCCTTGTTGTAATCGGTCATGAGCGTCCGCGCGTCCTGCGAGCACATCAGCTGCGTCATCTCCATCCGCTCGACGTAGAGTCCGGATTCGAGGTCGCGATCGGCGCCGACGTATATGGCGCGCTTGATTGCCGCGATCGCGCGCGGCGGGCGGCTCGCCAGCGTTCGCGCCCAATCCATCGCAAACGGCATCAGGTCGTCGGGCGCAAGCACGCGGTTGACCATTCCCATTTTCTCGGCGTCGCGCGGATTGTAGACGTTGCCGAACAGCAGCACTTCGAGCGCCCTGCCCCGCCCTATCAGCCGCGGTAGGCGCTGCGTTCCACCGCCGCCGGGCAATATCCCGAGCACCGCCTCGGGTAATCCGATCTGATAAGGACCGTCTGCCGCCAGGCGAAAATCGCATGCGAGCGCGAGCTCGTAGCCGCCGCCCATGCAGTCGCCATTGATCGCAGCGATCACAGCTTTCGGCATCAACATGATCCGGTCGAGCATCCGATGGAACCCGGCCGACGCGACGGGAAAGAGTTGCGCGCAGGCGGCGGGATCGGCGGCCATCGCTGCCAGCTCGTCGACGCTGTAGTGCGTGATGAATTTGCCGTCGACACCGCCGGTAAGAATGATCGCGCGAGTGTTGGCATCGTTCTCGGCGCGGCCGACCAGCTCGAGCAGCTCCTGCGACATCGGCGCGGTCATGTAGTTCATCGGCGGATTGCTGATAGTCCAGACCTGAACCTGCTCGCGTTGCTCGACGGTAAAATGTTTCATGATTTTTTCTCCCTGGTCCGCGACTAACGCCGGCGGTTGCCGATGTCAACCACCCGTTGAGGGTGCGCATGCTAAGGACTAGGCTCAGGTGATGGAAGTGCAGTTTCGATGAAAATCGATATCGACCTCAAGTCCGGATTTCTGCAGAATCTCAAGCGCGAAGTGCTGGACTCGCTCAACACCGAAGAGCGTGCGATCATCGAGGTCTCGACCGGCGAGATGGGCAATAAGCCCGACGCAGTAAAGCTCGGATGGCTGAAGATGCGGACCAAGGAAACCTGGACCAAGCAGCGCTACACCAAGGCGCTCGGCCGCACGATGGAAAAGCTGCGCGAAGCAGTCGCCGCGGCTGAGAAGAACAAAGACGGCTGAGTCCGCGATCCGTCAGGGCTCGATTCGCGCTACGCGGCGCTTGCCCACTTCGAGCACCTTGTGCTCGCCCGGTACGAAGCGAAAATTCACGTCGGTTACAGTGTGTCCGTCGACCCGCACCGCGCCCTGGCTCACCAGGCGGCGCGCCTCGCTGGTCGAGGGCGTGAACTGTAGCTGCTTCATCAGCTCGCATATCCAGAGATCCTCGGCGATTCGGTACACCTGCGCGTTGGCGGGAATCTCACGGCGCTGATGCTTGCTCTCGAAGTACTCCTCGGCGCGAGTTGCTGCGGCCGCGCCCTGATATTCGGTGACGATCGTGCGAGCGAGGCGCTTCTTCGCCTCCATCGGATGCATCCCGCCCGACTTCACCGCTGCAATTTCGTCGGGGGGCGCGTTCGTCAGCAGTTCGTAGTATCGAACCATCAGTTTGTCGGGCACCGACATCAGTTTGCCGTACATGTCCTCGGGCTTATCGGTGAGGCCGACGTAGTTGCCGAGCGACTTGGACATCTTTTTAACGCCGTCGAGGCCTTCCAGCACCGGCATCGTGATCACGACTTGCGGGGCCTGTCCGAAATGCCGTTGCAGATCGCGGCCGACCAGCATGTTGAACTTCTGATCGGTGCCACCAATCTCGAGATCTGCTTTCAACGCAACCGAATCGTAACCCTGGATGACGGGATAGAGCAGCTCGTGCAGGAACAGCGGCTCTTCGGCCGCGAGGCGCTTTTCGAAATCGTCGCGCTCGAGCAGGCGGGAGACGCTCACGGTCGCCGCGATTTTGATCAGCTCCGCGATGTCGAGATCTTTCATCCATTCACTGTTGAAACGGACTTCGGTGACCTCGCGATCCAGAATCTTGAAGACCTGGTCGCGATAGGTATTCGCGTTGCGCTCGATCTCATCGCGCGACAGCGGTTTTCGCGTCTCGGAGCGTCCGGTGGGATCGCCGATCATCGCGGTGAAATCGCCGACCAGGAAAATTACGGTGTGTCCGGCGTCCTGAAAATCGCGCAGTTTTTTGAGCACCACGCTGTGGCCGAGATGGAGGTCGGGCGCAGTCGGATCTGCCCCGAGCTTGATTCTTAGTGGCCGGCCGATCGCAATCTTGGCCGCGAGCTCCGACGGAGAAATGATCTCGACGACGCCGCGAGCGAGCGCGGCCGCCTGTTCATCCGCCTGATTTTCCTTCACGTTCCGCTTTGCCAATTCCGTTCGCTCGAGTTCCAGTGGCAGTGGCTTCCAAGCGTACAGGAATTTTGACGGGGCGGAATAGCCCGCCAGGCGCGGTCCCGACTCGCTCGTTGACCTATCCGCGTTCAGCTGCGCGGTCGCCGTGAAAATGCGCCCGCTTGCTCACTGCCATCATCCCGCCGCACTCGCGCGCGGTCTTCATCGGGCGCTTGGGGATCATGCCTAGTTCGCGCAGACCTCGCTTCACGACGCCGAGTGCATGCTCGTGAATCATGCCGACCTCGCGCAGGCGAAAATCGCGATGCGGAAACTCGAGCTTGCCGGCTTTTCGCGCATGCGAGAATGTTCGCCGATGCACGCCGAAACCGGTCGGTCCGTAGAGCTCGCTCAGAAGCCATAGTGCGACCTCATCGAGCCCGCGCATGCACCATCCGATGCACTGGTAGTCGTCGATCGCGTTGGTAGCCACCACGCACGCATGCGCAGGCAGTTCGTCCGCCACCAGGCGTCTCGCCCGTCCGCTGTGAAGCACTTCGCGCAGCCGGAAATAGAAACGCAGGGCATCCTCTACTCTCCGGAAGCGGGTTTTGTGTTGATCCAACATCGCAGCCTCTTCTGCTGGGTAAAAATTATGAGACCGCACGAAGCGTGTGCCGATGGACCCGACCCGAGCCCCTTGCGCCTCTGCACGAACCAGATTGCCGTTCGAGCGAAGCGCGATAATTCACCGCACCAACGCTACGAGGGTTCCAATGTCTTGATGCTTAGCGCGGGGTTCGTCGGGAAGTCAACAGAATGATTACTCGCCAAGACAATTTGTTACTAGAAAGCAGCTGCTGATTGTAGTTTAACTGCGCTGATTGTAGCGATTCATCGCGGCTTCGAGTCCGTCCTGCGCGATTGCCTCTACCGCAAGCGCGGCCCGTTCCAGAAGAGCCGCAATCGCCTGTCGTTCGGCCGCGGTCATCGGCCGCAGCAGGTAGTCCTTGTTCTCTTCGGTCTTCGGCTGACGGCCAGGCTCCATTTCGACCTCGTTGCTGAACCCACGCGGCCGGCCAATTCCCATTCTGACCCGAATGAAATCGGTGGTTCCAAGCGACTCCGCGATTGAGCGAACGCCGCGGTTGCCGGCGTCGCCGCCGCCCTGCTTGATTCTGAGGCGCCCCGCTTCGAGATCCAGCTCGTCATGCAGCACGATCAGATTCTGCGGTGGAATTTTGAAATATCCGATCAGATCCGAAATGCACTCGCCGCTCAGATTGTAAAAAGTCTGCGGCTTGACCAGCAATGCGGTTTTTTCAGCCAGCGTGATTTCAGCGGTTACGCCTTTGAACCTGCGCCGGTTCAGCTCGACGTTTTTCGCTTTCGCGATTCGATCGATTGTCATGAAGCCGGCGTTGTGGCGCGAACGCGAATATTCCTCGCCGGGATTTCCGAGCCCGGCGACCATCCATTGAATCGATGGATGCGAATTGGAATCGGATTTCTTCGCGCGCGATGAGCGAAAATTTCCGAACAGACGTTTTATCGCCGCCATCGAGTTCAAGCGCTCAGGCGCGGCCGCGCCGTTTCGATTTCGTTGGAGTCGCGGCGACCAACGGAGCGAGCGCCTTGAACAGCGCGTCCATCTCGGCCGGAGTTCCAATCGAGATTCGGAGCGCATCCTGAAGCAGCGACGTCGCGAAATGCCGGACCAGAATTCCAGCGCGGCGTAGCCCGCGGGTGACAGGCGCCATGTCGCGCCCAGGCATTCGCGCCAGCACGAAATTCGCCTGCGACGCCGGGACCTCGAAGCCGAGCTTGCGCAGACGCGCCTCGGTGAGGGCGCGCGTGCGAATCACCTTGGCGACATTGCGGCGCATCCAGGCGGCGTCGCGCAGCGCTTCGGCTCCCACAGCCAACGCAACCTGGTTCAGGTTGTACGAATCCTTGACCTTCATCAGCGCGTCGATCACCGACGGATGCGCAAAACAGAGACCGAGCCGCATTCCGGCCAGCGAGTAGGATTTCGACAGCGTTCGCAGCACGACAATGTTGCGATGGCGACGGACCAGGCCGAGCGCGTTCTCGCCCGCGAAATCCACATAGGCTTCGTCGATCACGAGCAGGCGACCGTCGAGGCGTTTGGCAAGCGCGCTTAGGCTGCGCGCCGGAGTGATGGTGCCCGACGGCGAATTTGGACTGCATACGATAGTGAGATTGGCACGCGCGTCGGCGAGAGCGTCGAGCGGGATCGCAAAGTCGGCGCCGAGCGGGATGTGAAGGATTCGGGCCTCCTGCACCAGCGCCAGAGTGTCGTAGAGCGAATAGGTCGGGACGGGATAGGCAACGGTGTCGCCCGCTCCCAGCGTGGCGCGAAAGACCATCGCCAGCAGTTCGTCCGAGCCGTTGCCCGCGAGGATCATGCTCTGCGGAACCGAATAGATCTTCGCGGCGCTCGCGACGAATTCATCGGCACGCGGCGCAGGATACAAACGCAGCGCAGACCCTGCCAGCACTTTCGCGACCGCGCGTCGCACTCGCGGTGACGGCGGGTAAGGATTCTCGTTGGTGTTGAGCTTGATCAGGCGCTGGCCGGGACGCGGCTGCTCGCCGGGCCGATACGGCGCCATGTTTTTGATCGAATCACGAAACATGTGTGAATTATGAATCGAGCGGCAGCTTGATTCGACTGCCCGTCCACGACGAACGATAGCACGCCTCGATCGCTTCGACGGCGCGCAGTCCATCGATACCGTCAGGCGAGGGTTTCATGCGGCCCTGAATTGCGCCAACGAAATTTTCAGCGAGTGCGCGCGACGGAGCGAGCATGTCGCGCGGATCGAAGCGGCTCATCACGTCCTCGCGCGCGAACCCGGGGGCAGGACTGCCATCGGCTGTTAGAATCGAGATATCGTTGCGCGGATATCCCGCCATCACCCTGCCCTCGCTGCCGTAAATCTCGATCGCGGACAGCGGGGGCATGCTGCTCCAACTCGCCTCGACGACGCCAATTGCTCCTGATTTGAAGTGCATGACCATCGCGCCGGTGTCATCGACTTCGATCTGCTTGGCGAGGGTTCCGACTTGTCCCGATACGGAATCGATTTCGCCCATGAACCAGATGGCGAGATCGGCGACGTGGACGCCGAGATCAAGCATCGCGCCACCGCCGGCTTCTGAAGCCGTCGTGAACCATTTCTGTCGCGGCGCCCATAATTGAGGTCCGCCGTGTGAAAGCCGTGCGCGAATAAAGTTCGGCGTGCCGATTGCGCCAGTAGTCAGCGCGTCCTTAATAGCGCGCTCGATTGCGCCGAAGCGCAGCTGCATCGCGACCATCAGCACGCGATTGGCTTTCGTGGCCGCGTCAACCATTTTGCGCGCCTCTGCGGCTATAGGGGCCATCGGCTTTTCCACGAGCACGTGCGCGCCCGCGTTGAGCGCCTTCACCGTAAATTCGCAGTGCAAATTATTCGGCGTGAAGATTCCGACCGCATCCGGACGCTCGCGCGCCAGCATTTCATCGAAATTCGAATAGACCTTCGGCCGGTGCGCGTCATCCTGTGAAACTGCGCGCGCAACACGCTCGGCTTTTTCAACAGTGCGGCTTTGTATCGCGACGATTTGCGTGTCCGCGACGCTCGCAAGCGCGGGAATGTGTGCGCGCTCGGCAATCGCACCAGCGCCTGCAATCGCGATCCTGATCATCGCGAGCGTCCGGGTGCGCGCTTCGCAGGTTTGGCCGCGAATGAATGATGCCCGCCGGTCGTGTCGAGCATCCATTGGATGTACGGAGGCGAGCCGCGATCCGCGTTGAGCGCGAGGATTTCCGGCACCTCGTAGGTATGCATCTCGCGAACGCGCGTCTCAACTTTCATATAAAGCAGCGCGCGGGTTTTGATGATCAGCAGGTATTCGGGATCGTCCTTTACCTCGTCTCGCCATCGGTAGATCGATCGAATGGGTCCGACGATGTTGACGCATGCCGCCAGGCGTTCGTCGACCAGAGTGTGCGCGATTTTGACGGCCTGCTCCTCGCTGCCGGCGGTCACGAAAATCACCCGCATTTTATGACGGGTTCGCGCCGGCATCTCAGCTTTGCGTCTCGCGCGCGAGGCGTTTTCGTAACTCCGCGGGAGTGCATCGATACTTGAAAGCCTTGCGATCATTCACGAACAAAACCGGCACCTCGATTCCGAAACGCGCCTCGAGGTCGGGGTTGCCGTCGATCTCGATGCGCTGCATGCGCGCGTTGAATTTCGGCATCTCGGCCGCGATCACCTCTTCCATTTCGTGGCAGAGCGGGCAGTCGTTCCTGGTATAGAGAGTCAGCGCGATCACCGAGGTACTTTAGCGATCGTGGCGAAGGACTCCAAGCCGCACGAGGACAGATTCGGTCGCGGGGCATGGCGATAAGCCCGCGCGCGGCCGCGATCGCGCCAGCATTCGCAAGTGAGAGGCCAGCAGCATCACGTCCGCCCATCGATCGACGTCGTACCACGCCGGACCCATCGTGTACGGAATATCGGCACGGTCGAGACGCGCGATCGTCGAGTCGAAAACGCGGCGGGTGCCCCATCGGATTCCAGTGAAAATCGGAGGCATCGCGCCGCGCACGCCGACTGCGTAGTAGCCGCCGTCGAGACTCGGCGCGATCACGACGCCGGTGCGGCGAAGTGCGTCGAGGCTGGTCGCGAGCATCTCACTCGGAAGCGAAGGTGTGTCGGTACCGATTAGCAGCGCGCCGTTGGAGGAAAACGGATCGAGCGAGCGCGCCATCCGCTGGCCCAGCGACCCGTCTCTCTGATCGATCAATTCGGCGCCAAAGCGTCGTGCCAGCCGCCGGAAATATTTGCTGCGATCGGCGCCGTCCGGGGCACTGGCGGCGATGACGATGCGCGCGGGGTGGACGGAGTCTGCCTTTGCGAGCGCGTCGCGAATGAACGCGTCGGCCAGTGCGGCAGCGGCCGAGGGAGTCATCGAGCCGATCAGCCGGGTCTTGACCTGGTGCTCGATAGGCTCGCGGCAAAATACGATCAGCGCTGGCCGCGGCCTCTTCACCTCTCATCAGCTCACTTAATCGTGTTCGGACGAATGATGTTTATCGGCATCCCGAGCGTCTTCTTGACGAAGTTCGCCACCGAGGTAATCGGCTTCGGCACGATCGACGGGTCGCTCACCGGGCCTTTGACATGGAAGTATGCAGCGACCAGTTTGCCGGTGCCTGCGCCGAGGCGATCGCCGATAACGGGGATGTGGTTCAACACCCAATCGACGGTGTCGAACGGGAACACGCCGACGTCCATATCGAGAGTGCCGGCGCCGAACTGGACGCTGCCGCTCGCGGTGATATCCATCACGGGACCCTTGAGCGCGAAATTGTCGGTGTAGAAGAGCCCACCGTTGCCTTTGAAATCGGTGAAAATTGTTTTGAACGGGACGCCGGCGATGCGCGGGTCGGGAATCTGCGCGCTCAGCCAATTCTTGATGTCGATAAAACTGAGCAGGCGCGAGAGCAGCGTAAACTTGTTGAGAGTTCCGTCGCGGACCGTGATTGTCATGTCGCCGGCGAGGGTCTCGAAGAAGTTGGTGTCGGTGTTGGCCCACAAATCGGTGGCGAGAAAAAGATGACCCAGCAATGGCGACTGCTTGTTCTTGCCGCCCAACATAAAGAGCGGCGCGGGGTCCATGTCAGTGGCGCTGCCCACGATCCGGATCCAGTTGTCCGGAGCGCGGCCGTCGAGTTCGAGCCTCATTTTCCCGCGATAGGCAGTGGCGGTCAGGTTATAAACGCGCCAATTGCCGACGGCGTCGCGGGTGAAATCGGTTTTGGTGTCGGTCATCTGAAAGGCGGCAAGGTTTGCGGCTCGCGCTTCGATGTGCCCGAGGCATGGAACCGGAAAATGGAGCGGAGGCGTGGCCGGCGACCAGGGCATCCGCACAAAAGTCAGCACCTCGAGATCGAGTTTCTGCACGGTAGCGTCGATACGAATCGAGGGATGAGTATAGTCGGCGACGGTGACGCGAAAATTAATCGGCGAGTCCTCGAGCCTCGAACCCGGCATCGCGAGGACGACCTGCTTGCGATGCATCGTGAGTGTCGCACCTTGGGTGATTATCGGTGCGCGCAGGAAGTTGAATTTCACGTCGCCCTTGGCCAGCGTCAGCTTGCCCTCGGGCGTCAAGCCCCCCGGCGTGCTGGGATTGCCGTTGACGACGAGCTTGCCGCCAATCGGCCCAGTCACACTGAAGTCAGATGGATCGACCAACAGCGTCAACCACAACGCCGACGGGAAGTCGTGAAGTCCCAGAGTCAGGTCGCGCACGGTCACGCCTTGCTTCGCGAAATTCACGGTCCCGTCGAGGGTAGCGTTGCCGCCAGTCGCGGCCAGCATCACGTTCTCAAATTTGATCGAGGTCGGATCGATGGCGACGGTGCCGCGTGAAACCTTGAGCGGGCCGGGCGACCCCTTGATGGCCAGCACGGTGCCGATGACGTCGGCACGCACCTGGTAGTCCGTGGGCGGAGATAGCGTCTTCACGCTCAACTTTCCCGATGCGGTGGTGACCATCTCGACGCGGCCACTCAAATGTTCGAGACGATCGCGTTCGCGCAATTGATAGATCTCGAGGAACCTGGCAATCGCGGGATAGAGCTCGTCGAGGTCCGCATTGAGGCTCACGCTGGTCTTGTAGTCCGCGCCTTCGATCCCCTTGACCAGGTTGGCGCTCGCGACAAGGTCGTGGACGACAGAGTTGCCGAATTTTGCGGTGCCCTGTGAAATCGTGAGCAGCCCCTTCGAGTAGCTGATCTGAGCACTGAGATTCGAGACCGGCGGCAGCTTCGTTTCCGCCGGAATCACGAAGCCGAGATCCTGGACGGTGCCGCTCACCACCAGGTTCTTGCGAATGGTGTCGAGCGGCGCCGTCTTGATCTCGTTGAGGGCTGCGCTGAGCGTCGCGTCGCCGACGGTTACCTTGCCAGGTCCTAGCCGCTTGAGCGCATCGACCAGATCAGCGGGCAGACGGCGAACCGCCAGTAGCTGCTTGACGACGCTTGCTTCGAGGCGAAATCCGCCGAGATGTATTCCGATCTTGGGATTGTTGCTCTCCGGAGCGACCAACTCGGTTTCGCCGACCAGAATCGGAGTATCGACATGGCGCAGGACGATGTTCCTGAAAGCATATTTGCCGTCGGTGATTTCGAAGGCAGCGTGCAAAGAGTAGGCGCCCAGATTCTCCGGCGCGACCAGCCGCTTGCTGACGAGAGTGAGCTTCGGCGCCTCGGCGTCGGTATCGCCAGTTACGGTGCCATCGTCATGGAGCAAAAACTTAACGGTGTTCTGGACCGTCCCGACCAGCGAGAATCCTTCGACTTCGATTCCCTCGAGCGGCACGTCCCAGGTCCACACCGCCCCATGTGCAAATTCGCCGGGCGGTTGATTCTTGCCGATGCCGAGGCTGAATTTCCCGCTCACTCGCGCTCCTGAAACGGGCGTTCCAACCAGGGCGCCGCTGAATCCGAGCAGCCATCGGTAAGGATCGCTGCGGGTGTGGTAGGCGACGATTCCGACGTGATTCGCGACCTCCGTGCCGTCAGCGTAGCGCACGGTCGCGTCTACAGCCTCGACCCGCCAGCAGATTCGCGATAACGCATGCAGCGAGTCCTGCATCGCGTCGATCATTGGGGTCCCAGGACGCGGAACTGAGATCGCGGCCGTATTCGTTTGCGTTATCGGCAGGGTGATATCGGGCTGCGCCGCGATCAGCCGGTAAAGAGGCAGTCCGGTGCTGACGAAAATCGAGTGGTACGAGACGATCGCGCTCAGCGATTTCAGCTTGACGATTTCATGCCCGTTGTCGATGACCTGCGGCTGGTCAAGGACGACGACCAGATGCGTGCTGAGATGGACCGAGCTTGAGCGCGGGATGATATCGACGCCAGTGCGGTTGCGGACCGAGGCCAGGACGTAGGCAACGATGCGCTCCTGGTTGACTGCGATTAATGCCGCCGTACCGCCGATGAGGACCGCCAGGATGAACGCGGAGAGCGCGGCGATTCGGAGCAGTCTCATGGTTGCCGTGACGCCATCGGTGCGTCCGGCGTTTCACAGTCCGCCCGGCTCACGAAGCGATCAGTTGCCTTCGGCCATCTCCGACGGAGGCGCGTCGAGGTATCCCGCACGATGCTTGTTCCTAAGCCCCGTCTTGAGCACGCGGTTGCGCAGCCGCACCGACTTGGGAGTGACCTCGACCAGCTCTTCCTCGTCGATCCATTCCAGCGCCGCGTCGAGGGTCGGAATGCGCGCGGGTGAGAGTCTAATCGCTTCGTCGTGGCCTGACGCGCGCATATTGCTGAGCTTCTTTTCACGGCACACGTTGACCGGCAGGTTTATCTCACGAGCATACTCGCCGACGATCATTCCTTCGTACACCGGCTCGCCGGGTCCGACGAAGAATATACCGCGTTCCTGCAAATGGAAGATCGCGTACGGTGTGCTCACGCCCTCGCGGTCGGAAATCATCGCACCGTTGGCGCGCGAGCGAATCGTTCCCGACCACGGCGCGTAGCCGTTGAACAGCGTATTCATCAGGCCGTTGCCGCGGGTGCTCTCGAGAAAACGGCCGCGAAATCCAATCAGGCCGCGCGCGGGAATGTCGTACTCCAGGCGCACCCGGTTGCTCGCATGCGTGACCATCGTGCGCATCTTGGCCTTGCGCGTCGACAGCATCTGCGTGACCGTGCCGATATACTCCGAAGGGATGTCGATGACGAGCATCTCCATCGGCTCAAGTACCTGGCCGTCGGCCTGCTTGGTGATGACGGTAGGCTTCGAGACCTGCATCTCGTAGCCCTCGCGGCGCATGGTTTCGATAATCACCGCGAGCTGCAATTCGCCGCGGCCCATAACGCGCCATGATTCCGGCGACAACTGCTCGACGCGAGTGCTGACGTTTCGGCGCGCTTCGAATTCGATACGCTCGCCGAGCTTTCGCGACGTGACGAATTCGCCTTCGCGTCCCGCCCACGGCGCGTTGTTCACCGAGAACGTCATCGCGACGGTCGGCTCGTCGATGCGAATCGGCGGCAGCGCGCGCGGATTTTCGAGGTCGGCGATCGTCTCGCCGATCGCGATGTCCTCGACGCCCGCGACAATCACTATCTCGCCCGCGCTGGCGGTATTGCGCTCGACCCGCGTCAGCCCCTGCCATCCGTAGATATGGGCGACCTTGCAGACGACGGTCTTTCCGTCGCGCCGGCATAGCGAATAGTTCTGCGACACCGTCATCGAGCCGGCGATAATTCTGCCGACTGCGAGGCGGCCGACGTAGTCATCGTAGTCGATATTATTGACCTGGAATTGCAGGGTCGCGTCGGGATCGACTTCCGGACCCGGCAGGTGCGCGACGATCGCGTCGAACAGCGGCACCAGGTTTTCGCTGGGGACGTCGAGCTTGAGCGACGCGGTGCCCGCGCGCGCCTGCGTGTAGAGCACAGGGAAATCGAGCTGGCTCTCGTTCGCGCCGAGGTCGATGAACAGATCGTAGACCTCGTCAAGGACCTCGGGCGCACGCGCGTCGGCGCGATCGATCTTGTTGATGCAAAGAATCGCTGGCAGGTTCGACTCGAGCGCCTTTTTGAGCACGAAGCGCGTCTGCGGCAGCGGACCCTCGCATGCGTCGACCAGCAGCAGGACTCCGTCGACCATCGAGAGCGTGCGCTCGACTTCGCCGCCAAAATCCGAATGGCCGGGAGTATCAACGATATTGATGCGGGTGTCGCCCCACAGGATCGAGGTGTTCTTGGCCATGATCGTGATGCCGCGCTCGCGCTCGAGCGCATTGGAATCCATCACGCGATCGATAACCTGCTCGTTGGCGCGGAACACGCCCGATTGCCGCAGCATCGCGTCGACCAAAGTGGTTTTGCCGTGATCGACGTGCGCGACGATCGCTAAATTTCTTATGTCTGAACGTCTCATTTTGTGCTGAATACTAAAACGCGGCCGAGCCTCCTAAGGTTCGCCCGCGCGTACGACTATTCTACCCGTCGATTGGATCAGAGTAAACGTGCTGGCGCGAACGCCCGGCGAAACATTCCCGTAATGCGCGCTAGGGCGTCGCCATCGGCTGATTGCGCTGGAGTTCCTGGAAGCTGCCAGACGTCTTCGTTCTAGCAACTCGAGCGACTACAAGCCGAGACGATGAACCTCGCTGATTGGACTCTGTGAGACCAGATCATCATGTTGGCTGTTCCGCGCTAAGAAATGAAATTCCTATTTCGATGCTTCGACATAGAGCGTAATCCGAGTGAGACCTTCCGAAGAAGACCGGGCAGGTTTGCCCGTGAACGAATCAAACCCAAGGAAGTAGTGTCCGTCCAGCACAGTATACGAGATCCAATCTCCGGATCCCTGGCGCGCGAAGAAAATGCGCTCTCCTGTGCGTGGAAGGAATCTAACTTTCGCGAGAGAGGTCTTTGCTACGGTCTCCTTTTTGCCAATATCGTATAGCTCAAGATAGCTCTCGTTTTCCATTTCTGTGGCCATGTGTACAGCTCCTGAACAACCCAAGCGATACGGGCCTATAATTTGCCCTGATCTTTGCGACGGTGGTCGTTCGGAACCGTCGTCCAAAATTTCAGGGTCGAGTCTAGTCAACCGAGTAGGAATTTTCCACGTTCGGTTCTTTGGACTGTGCTGGAGACAAGATTGCGAGCCCGAAGGTTTTGGCCTAAGCCTTTGAGTTCTTCTCGCCTATCGCACGCGCGACCGCTCGCTCAACCGCCAAGGAGTTCGTGGTTTATGAATGATAGTTCGGCTAAACGAAAGATTAAGCGCAAACAATATGACAAGGAACTACGTAGGCTCCAGGCTGAGCTTTGTAAACTCCAGGAATGGGTGAAGTACAAGGGCTTGCGCGTAATAATCGTGTTCGAGGGCCGCGATGCCGCCGGCAAGGGCGGAACCATTAAGGCCATTACCGACCGCGTCAGTCCGCGCGTATTTCGTACCGTCGCGCTGCCTGCGCCATCCGACCGGGAGAAATCGCAGATGTACATGCAGCGTTACCTGCAGCATTTCCCGAGCGCAGGCGAAGTCGTGATATTCGATCGGAGTTGGTACAACCGAATGGGGGTGGAATATGTGATGGGCTTTTGCACCAAGGAGCAGCATCAGCAGTTTCTGAAACTGTGCCCGACGGTCGAAAGATATGTCGTGGAAGCTGGCATTAAGATCGTTAAGATCTGGCTCGAGGTAAGTGACGAGGAGCAAAAACGTCGCTTCGAGGCACGCCTTCACGATCCGCTACGTCAATGGAAACTGAGTCCTGTGGATCTGCCTTCGCGCAGCAAGTGGTTCGAGTATTCGCGCGCGCGTGACTTGATGCTTGCGGCTACGGATACGAAATACGCTCCTTGGTACATCCTGAACTCCGACGACAAGAGGCGCGCACGACTGAACTGCATCCGCCACGTCCTTAGTCTAGTTCCTTACGAGGATGTTCCACGCGAAACGGTGAAAGTGCCGAAGCGTGCGACCAAAGGCGCTTACGACGATAAGTCCTCGCTGAAGGGAAGGAAATTCGTGCCGGAGAAATATTAAATGATCGCGGCTACGGCGACGGCGAGCCCATCGGCTGGTTGTGCTGCAGCTTCTGCAGCAGGTCCGCGACGTCTTCGACTTCGGTGACGCGCCAATAGCCGTCGGGGTCGCGCGCCAGGTGTATTCTCCACCGCCGACCCTTGTTGTCGGTGAAGTCTGTCGCCGCGGTGTCGCCATTTCGATGCAGCAGGACGAGCGAGGCCGCCACCGCAGCGCCGGGCATCTGCACCTCCTTCGCGCCGTTATCGACTTTCTGGATCGCCCACGATCTTGCGACCTGCGCCATCGGTTTGCTGAGCATCTCGATCGCCGCGTTGCCGATCATCGTACTCAACGGATCGTTACCGCCCTGCTTCTGCACCATCTCCTGGCCAGCCTTCTTCACCACGCTCTCGAAATCGACGTACTTCGCGGCTTCGTCGCCGTCGCGCGCGTCGATATTCTGCTTGAGCCGGAGCACGGCCCAGGTCGGAGTGTTGGGCAGGTAGAAGAACGCCCATCCTGCCACGGCGGCGAGGATGAGTATCGCGGTGAAGTGGCGCAGTAGGAATCGCATCCCGACTATTCTGTCTGATCAGCGCGGCGAAAGCAGACTGGCTGCCGCCTTGTCGAGAATCCAGATGACCTCGCCGTTGTGAGGCGCGACAATCTGCGCGGGGAATTTGTCTGGGTCGCGCGGACCCTCGAGCACGTCTTTCACCGCGGCGGCTTTGCCCTGCCCGGACACCAGGAACATCACGATCTGCGCGTTGTTGATCACGGGCGGCGTGATAGTCAGGCGCTTGCGCGGCTCGGCGTCGACCTCCACGGCAACCACCATCCGCTGCGTTTCATGAATCGCAGGATCGCCGGGAAACAGCGACGCCGTATGGCGATTGTCGCCAAGCCCGAGCATCAACAGGTCGAAGCGCGGAAATTCGCCGGCGCCGAGGCCGAACTGTTTGCGCAGTTCATCCTCGTACGCGATGGCCGCCTTGTCTGGCGGTTCTTCCCCGCGCATCCGATGCACCTGGTCGGGCCGCAGGCCGAGCTTGCTGAGCATCGTGCGATTCGCCATCCCGTAGTTGCTCTCGGGATGATCGGGCGGGACGCATCGCTCGTCGCCCCAGAAAAATTGGACTTCCTTCCAGTCGACGCTCAGGTGAAATCGTGTCGCAAGCAGGTCATAAGTGCCGGCTGGCGTCGAACCGCCCGACAGACAGAACGTGAACTCGCCGTGAGTGCAGATTGCCTCGCCTGCGATATGCGCAGTTTCTTCGGCAGCGCGGACGTAAAGGTCCTGCTTGTCGTTCAGGATGATCAATTTAGGTTCAGACATAGCGACTACCTTGCGATCGCGTCGACGATTTCGCGGCGAAGTGCCCCGAGGGCTACGATTGTATCGTGTCCTGCCAGATGTACGCGAATCACGCGCCGGCCATGGGCTTCGAGCGACTGGAAATCGCCGAGATACTGCGCCTGGTTGAACCGCGCAAAATCGTACGGCGCGCCAGGAATCGGAATCGACTCGCGATGGTCTTGTGTGATTTGAATGAACACGCCCGTGTTCGGACCGCCCTTATGTAACTGTCCCGTGGAATGCAGGCATCGCGGACCGTAGCCGAAGGTCGTTGCGACGCCATAGCGTTCGACCACCGCTTTGCGAATCGCCGCGATCTCCTTGTCGACCGTCGGGTTTGGCGACACGTACGCCATGGTTGCGAAGTAATCGCCGGTCTTCGTGAGATTCATGAACGCGCCGAGCATCGCGCGAAAGTCGCCTTTGCCCCTTAACGCGTCTGCTGTCGCAGCATCTGAAAAGAGCGCTAGCTTGCCCTCCTCTGCAATCGGCGTCTGCGCGGGAAGCTTCTTGCTGCGCGCGAACTCGGCGAGAATCCGGCCGGTGTTGTCTTTGCTCTCCTGAACCGCAGGCTGCACGAACGGATCGACGCCTATCACCGCGCCAGCGGTCGCCGCTGCAATTTCCCATCGCATGAACTCCTCGCCGAGATCGAGTTTGTCCGCCAGCGTGATTTGAACAGTCGGCATGCCATCCTTCTTCAGCGCCTCGAACGCCGCGTCCTGGGCGGCATCGGCGCCATTGTTGAGCTTGAGATAAACGAAAACCCGGTCATTGCCGTAGGACTTCGCGTCGACCAGAGGCTCGTCGCAAACCGGTACGATACCGATGCCGTCCTTTGCGGTGCTCTCTGCTATCAACTGCTCGACCCAAAGACCGAACGAGCTGATCGGCGGCGAGATAATAAATGTCAGCTTGTCGCGACCGGCGTTCATGAGTGCTCCCAGAGCCGCTCCAATGCTCACGCCAGGATTTTCCTCGACGCGAACGCGTCCTCCTGAGCTCTGACACATCCGAATCGCGCGATCCATGAGCGTCGCCACGTCCATTCCGATAAGCGCCGCAGGCACCAGCCCGAAATAAGAGATAACGGCGAAGCAGCCGACGATATCAGGAGGATTCAGGAAGACGCGCCGAAATCGATTTTCCTTGGCAATCGCCGCAAGCCGCGTGCCCGGATCGGTGATCGCAATGAAATGCGATCCCGCGGGATTCGACGACTTCACCTTCACGCGCTCGAAGAATGATTTGAAATGAGACAGGGTTTCTATCGTCTCGCCGGTTTTGCTCGCGACGACGAACAGCGTCTTGCTGATGTCGATGTTGCGATCGAGCGATCTAATCGCCTCGGGAACCGTCGTATCAAGCACGTGAAGCTTCGGATAACGGGGCGCGCTCGGAAACGTCGTGGCGAACAGCTCAGCGCTCTGCGACGATCCGCCCATCCCGAGCAGCACGATGTCGCGGAAGCCGGCATCTCGAATCTCGTCGGCAAACGATGCGAGATCCTTCACCCGCGCGGACATCGTCTCGGGAACTGTCAGCCATCCGAGCTCGTTCCTGATTGCCGCTTGCTGCGCCGAATCCTTCGACCACAGCGACGCGTCTTTCTTCCACAGCCGCGCTGGAAAATCGTTCTCGTCGAGTTCCCGGTACGCCGCGTTTACCTGCGAATCGTACTGCTTCAGCAGATTCTCGGCGCTGGACATTGTTCGCTCGCTCCCGGTCGAAAATTCGGTCGAGCGCGCTAACGTGCGAGCAATTTCATCGCGTGCTCGACGACGTTCTCGACGGTGAAGCCGAAATGCTTCATCACGTCTTCGGACTTGCCCGACGCGCCGTAAGTCGTCATCCCGACAATGTCGCCGTCGAGCCCGACCCATCGGTACCACGACATCGTCGCGCCCGCTTCGACCGCCAGCCGGCGGCGAATGCTCGGCGGCAGGACCGAGTCGCGATACGCTTGATCTTGCTGCTCAAAAATATTTTCACTGGGCATGCTCACGACGCGAACAGCCTTTCCCTTTTCTTCAAGCTTTGCTTTAGCTTCTACGACGAGCTGCAGCTCGGATCCCGAACCTAGCAGAATGATGTCCGCGGGACGGCCCGCCGTCTCGGCAATCACGTATCCGCCGCGACGCGCGCCGCTGGCGGACGCCAGCTTGGTGCGATCAAGAGTCGGCACTTTCTGGCGCGACAGCGCGAGCAGAACCGGGCCGTGCGTATGGATCATGGTGGTACGCCATGCCTCGACCGCCTCGTTCGCGTCGCCGGGGCGAATCACCGTGAGATGCGGAATCGCGCGCAGCGAGGCGAGATGTTCGATTGGCTCGTGGGTCGGGCCGTCCTCGCCGACGCCGATCGAATCGTGGGTGAAGACAAACACCACCTGGATTTCCATCAGCGCCGCGAGCCGAATCGACGGGCGCGCGTAGTCGGTGAAGCATAGGAAGCTCGAGCCGTACGGGATGAAACCGCCGTGCAGCGCGATGCCGTTGAGAATCGAGCACATGCCGTGCTCGCGGATTCCGAAATGCAGATTGCGGGCGTCGTACTGCCCGCGCTCGAAATCGCCGCCATCTTTGACGTCGGTGAAGGTCGACTCGTTCAAATCGGCCGATCCGCCAAACAGGTTCCAGACTTTTTTCGTGATCGCGGCTTCGGCCTGCGATGCTGACACTCGCGTCGCAAGGCTGTCCTTGGGCGTGAACACCGGCAGCTCCGCATCCCATCCCTTTGGCAGCTCCTTCGCGAGCATCGACTGAAACTCGCCGGCCAGCGCGGCATTTTTTTTGACGTAAGTCTCGAACTTCGCGCTCCAATCTTTCTCCTGCTCCTCGCCACGCTCTACGCATTCGCGGAAATGCGCGAGCGCGTCGTCAGGAACGAAAAATGGCGGCTCGGTTGGATACTTGTAGAATTCCTTGGTCAGCTTGACCTCTTCGACGCCGAGCGGATTGCTGTGCGCGGCCGAGGTGCCCTGCTTGTGCGGACTGCCGTAGCCGATGATCGAATGCACGCGAATCAATGACGGCCGGTCGGTCTCCGCGATTCCATTTTCGATCGCCTTCGACAGCGCATCGAGATCGTTCGCGTCTGCGACGTCCTGCGTATGCCAGTTGTAAGCGTCGAATCGTCCAACCACGTCCTCGTCGAAGCTGAGCTCGGTGTGCCCGTCGATAGTCACGTGGTTGTCGTCGTAGAGATAGACGATGTTGCCGAGCCCGAGATGCCCGGCGATCGACGCCGCCTCACTCGCCACACCTTCCATCAGGTCACCATCGCTGCAGATGGCGAAGATACGGTGATCGAACAGGCCTGACTTGTCGCGATCAAAGTGCGCCTCGAGATGCTTCGCTGCGATCGCCATGCCTACGCCGTTGCCGAAACCCTGACCGAGCGGGCCGGTGGTGGTCTCGACGCCGGGAACGCACCAATACTCGGGATGCCCCGGAGTTCTGCTGCCGAGTTGCCGAAACTGTTTGATGTCGTCGAGCGTGATGTCGTAGCCGGTGAGATAGAGCAGGCTGTACAGCAGCATCGAGCCGTGGCCGGCCGAGAGCACGAAGCGATCGCGCCCGAACCATTTTGGATTTTTCGGGTTATGGCGCATGAACCGCGTGTAGAGCAGGTAGGCGGCAGGCGCCATCCCCATCGGCAATCCGCAGTGGCCGGAGTTGGCCTTCTGGACCGCGTCGATGGTCAGCACGCGAATCGCGTTGATACAGGTTTGGTCCAGGTCGGATCGGTTCACTTTGATTTGTGCTGCAGTCGCCAAGATTTCACCACGATTGGTTGAGGGCGGCATCGAATCCGCCAGTTTGTTTTCAGTGAATGGATTACCGTCCGACCCTGCTGGGAAACGGTCCGGTCAGCTAAGAAGTCCGATTACCAGTCCTTGTCGTCGTCGTCCTTGGTATCGCCGGCCTTTCGACGCATCACGTCCACGCTGGATTTTGCATCGCCCTTTTGGCCGGCACCGAGCGCGTTCGCGAATCGTTCCGCGATCGTCCGCATAACGGCGCCCTCTTCCGGGTCGAGCGTGCTGCCGAGCGCCGCCAGTTGCGACATCGCGAGCCGAATCGCGGCGATCGATCCGGCCATATCGCCCCGCTCGCGGCATGCCAGCGCGTCGCGCAAGCGCTCGCGCACGCCGGCAATCGCAGGCCGCGCGCGCTCGCCGATCACAATCTCGAGTTCGCCAAGATTCTGCGCGAGTTTCGTGAACGCATCGTCAGCTGGATTACTGAGAGGCACATCTGAATTGTTTCATCGGTCCAAGTTTAGATGCAAGGCCATCGGATGCCGACAATGCGCGATGACAAAATGGTTCGACAAATATAAGATTCAGTGGTGCTATGACGAAATTTCTGATTCGCCTGATTGTCGTGTGAAGGAAACTAGGCCATGACTGGAATCCAATACGTGACCGACGAGAAAGGCCGCAAGGTGGCCGTTCAAATCGATCTGACGAAGCATCGCGGACTGTGGGAAGACATCCAGGATGTGCTTGTCTCTCGATCGCGGCGGCATGAAAAGCGGATTCCGCTCGATAAGGTAAAAGCGGGACTCATCAAGAGCGGCAAGCTCACACGTTGAGTAGGTATCGCGTAGCGCTGGCTGCAAGCGCGGAAAAAGAACTGCTCGCGCTGCCAAAGAAGGTGGTTGCCCGCATTTTTCCCCGTCTCGAACATCTGTCGGCGGCCCCCCGACCTTCAGGCTGCAAAAAGCTCAAGGGCGGCGATAACGAATGGCGGATTCGTGTTAGAGACTACCGGATAGTTTACGTCATCGACGACACGGCCAAGACTGTCGATGTGACTCGAATCGCACACCGGCGCGAGGTCTACAAATAGCGAAACCCGCTGTGCATTCGTATCTCTCCCGCATTCTCGACCACGGACCCTTTTTGTTAGATGATTAAGTTTGAACTCGATGGAGGATGAGGGGCCTGATGAGACGAATGCTTGAGCGCCGCGTGGTGGTCACCGGAGTCGGTCTGGTGACACCCCTCGGAGTTGGAGTGGAAAAAAACTGGGACGCCCTGATGGAGGGGCGCTCCGGTATCGGGCTGATTACCCGCTTCGACGCCTCGGAGTTCCCTGCCCGCATCGCAGGCGAGGTGCGGGATTTTAATCCCGAGGACTGGATCGAGAAGCGCGACATCAAGAAGATGGACCCCTTCATCCAGTACGCGGTCGCGTCCGCCGAGCAGGCGATGCGCCAGTCGGGGTTCAAGGTCACCGAAGAGAACGCTGATAACGTCGGAGTGCTGGTCGGCGTCGGTATCGGCGGCCTGTGCACTATCGAGGAGTACCACAAGGTCTTCATGGACACGGGCCTGCGGCACGTCACGCCATTTTTTATTCCCAAGCTGATAAGCAACCTGGCGCCCGGCCAGATCTCGATTCGTTACGGAGCGCGTGGAGCAAATCTCGCGACGACGAGCGCGTGTGCGTCGGGAAGCCATGCGATAGGCGAGGCGTACCGGATGATTCGCCTCGGCTACCTTGACGCCGCGATCACCGGCGGCTCGGAGGCTGCGATCACGTCACTCGGCGTCGGCGGATTCGTCGCGATGCGCGCGCTCTCCACTCGCAACGAGGAGCCCGCGAAGGCCAGCCGTCCGTTTGACAAGGAACGCGACGGATTCGTGATGTCGGAAGGATCGGCGGCGCTGATCCTCGAGGAGCGCGACGCCGCAATCAAGCGCGGGGCCAAGATCCTTGCCGAGATCTGCGGCTATGCTGCCAACAGCGACGCCTACCACATCACCTCCCCTGCCCCCAACGGACGCGGCGCTGCCAAGTGCATGCGCATGTGCCTCGAAGACAGCGACCTCGATCCCAACGAAGTCGATTACATCAACGCTCACGGCACTTCGACCGAGCAAGGCGATCTCGCCGAGACTCAGGCAGTCAAGCACGTCTTCGGCGAGCGCGCCGCGAAACTCGCAATCAGCTCGACCAAGTCGATGACCGGGCATACGCTCGGCGCGGCCGGTGCGATCGAGTCGGTGTACACGGTGCTCGCGATCGAACGCGGCATGATGCCGCCGACCATCAACCAGGAAGTTCCAGATCCCGAATGCGACCTCGATTACGTTCCCAACAAACCGCGCCCCGCAAAAATCCGCATCGCACTCAATAATTCATTCGGGTTCGGTGGCACCAACACGACGCTGGCCTTCAGGCCCGCCTAACCGAGCTGACTGCTTTACTGGTTCATCATGGGCTCAAGAATTGTCGCCACCGGACGGGCCGTCCCGCGCACCGCTCTGACCAACAGCGATCTCGAACGGTACATGGACACGTCCGACGAATGGATCCGGTCGCGCACCGGAATCGGCCAGCGCTACCTGATGCGCCAGGGTGAGTCGCTCGCGGAAATCGCGACCGACGCCAGCCGCACCGCGCTCGAGCGCGCCGGCGTCAAGCCCGCCGATCTCGACGCGATCATCGTCGGCACTGTTTCCTCCGAGTATGGCTTCCCATCTTTCGCGTGCCAGATTCAGCAGGGTCTCGGCATCTCGTCGATTCCCGCCTTCGACGTCGCCGCAGCGTGCTCCGGTTTCGTGTATGCGGTTCAAGTCGCGGACGCACAGATGCGCGCCGGCGATTTCAAACGCGTACTTGTAGTCGGAGCGGACGCGCTCTCAACGATGGTCGATTGGAACGATCGCCGCACCGCCGTACTGTTTGGCGACGGCGCGGGCGCGTGCGTGATGGTTACCGAGCCTGGAAATCGCGGAGTGTTGTCGAGCCTGCTGCGCTCCTCGGGCGAACATTGGACCTTGCTCTCAGTTCGCGCCACCGGAACGCGCAGCACGATCGATTCGGAAGTTCGACGCTCCCCGGACGACTCGATTCAGATGAAGGGTCCGGAGCTTTTCAAAATCGCCGTCAAGAGTATGGAGGAAGTCAGCCGGCTGGTCGCAGAGCGCGCTGGCGTCAAGCTCGAGGACATCGATCTGTTCGTGCCGCATCAGGCGAACATGCGGATTATTTCCGCCGTCGCCGAGCGGCTCGGGATGCCGCCGGAAAAAGTCTACACCAATATCGATCGCTACGGCAACACTTCGGCCGCGTCGGTGCCAATCGCGCTCGACGAGGCGCTCGAGCAGGGCCGCATCCACGACAACAGCATCGTGATGCTCAACGCATGCGGCGGCGGCCTAACCTGGGGCGCCAACCTGGTCCGCTGGTAATTTATCTTTTCAAGTCCGCTTCCCCTTCCCACCATGGGAGGGGTTAGGGCTTAGGTCGCCAATCACCCGTAGAATTCTCAATCTCCCCTCCTCCCATTCACACAGATGCTGAACGAAATCCTCGCCCGACGCGTGCTGATCGTGCTCGGCAAGGGCGGGGTCGGCAAATCTACCCTCAGCGCCGCGATCGCGAAAGTCGCAGCTATCACCGGCGATCGCGCGCTGATCATGGAATGCGACGCGCGCGCACCGCTGGCGGCGACTTTCGGCGTCGCGCTGTCGTTCGTCCCGATACAAGTTGCGCACAATCTCGATCTGATGACGCTCGACGGTCGCGCAGCACTCGAAGAATATCTTCGCCTCGTGGTGCCGGGCCGGATGCTGTTGAAGGCGGTCTTCGCCAGCCGCATCTACCAGTTTTTCGTTCAAGCCGCGCCCGGTCTGCGCGAACTGATGATGCTGGGGAAAGTTTTCTATGACGCAGGGCGACCTGATGCCAAGGCGCCGGCGCGCAATCTGATAATCGTCGATGCGCCCGCGAGCGGACAGGCGATGAGCCTGCTCAAAATGCCGACCGCGGCGCGCTCGACCTTCGGCGACAGCATAGTCGGCAAAGAGGCGAGCAACATTTCGAAGATGCTGCGCGACCGGCGCAATTGCGCGATCATCCAGGTCACCACCGCCGACAGTCTTTCGATTTCCGAAACTATCGAGACTCACGCACAGCTGAGCAGTATCCATCTCGCGCCGGCCGCAGTGATTTTCAACCGCACGCCGCCATCAGAATTCAACGCCGTCGACATTTCGGCGCTGACAAATCGCCGCGGACCTCACATCCGCAAAAAAGACCTCGAGCATCTCGCAGAGCTGGCGAAATCGGAGCTGACTCGCGTCGCCCAAGCGCGCAAGGCGATCGCGAAAATCCGCACCGAGACCGGCGGCCCGGTCCTCGAGATTCCGGAGCACAACGGCCTTTCGGGAATCGCGCTGATCGATTCTATCGCGACTGAACTTGCTCGCTATCGCGAAGATGAACCCGCACGTCGCGCCGCGCACCGCCGCTGACGTATAGGAGTCAACCATGATCACCCGTCGAGCAGAATGTTCCTGCGGCCAGCTCTCAGCCACCTGCTCCGGAGAACCTTACCGTATCGCGGTGTGCCATTGCCTGGCCTGTAAGCGGAAAACGGGCAGCGCATTCGAACCGGTCGAGAAACGCGGCTGAGGTGGAATCCCGACGCCTCGACAATTAACCTTGTGGCGATGCCTGAACCCGAGAAAAAATCTCGCGCACCACGCGAGCCGTGGATCATCCGCACCTACGCCGGCTTCGGCGACGCGCGCCAGGCCAATGAGCGCTTCCTCGCGAACTTGAAACAGGGCCAGCGCGGGTTGTCGATCGCGTTCGATTTGCCCACGCAAAACGGCTACGACCCTGACGCTCCTGTTGCGCGCGGCGAGGTCGGCGAGGCGGGCGTCTCGATTTGTCACTGGGATGATATGGAGCGGCTGTTCGAGGGTATCCCGCTCCAGTCGATCAACACCTCGATGACGATCAACGCGACCGCGCCGTTCATCCTGGCGCTGTATCTCGTCGTCGCGGAAAAGCACGGCGTGCCGTGGACCGAGTTGCGCGGTACTACGCAAAACGATCTGCTGAAAGAATTCGTCGCGCGCGGCACTTCGATTTTTCATCCCGATCTTTCGTTTCGCCTATCGACCGAGCTGATTCGATTTGCGGTCGAGCGCGTGCCGAACTGGAATCCGATCAACTGCTGCGGCTACCACTACATGGAAAGCGGCGCGGGTCCGGCCGAGGAAATCGGTTACGCCTTCGGGAACGCGCTGCTGATTCTCGACGCGATTCGTCCCAAGCTCGACTCGGCGGCCTTCGCGCAGACCGTTCGCCGCATTTCATTTTTCATCAACAGCGGTATCGAGCTGGTCCCGGAGATTTGCAAGATTCGCGCGTACTTCATACTCTGGCGCGATCTTTGTGCGACCGAATACGGCGTTGACGACGTCGCCTTCCGCGCCGGATGCCAGGTGCGCTCGCTCACGCTCACCGAGCCGCAGCCCGAAGTGAATATCATTCGCATCGCGTATGAGGCGCTCCCGGTGGTCATCTCGGCCGACGCGCGCGTCAACGCTTTGCAGTTGCCCGGCTTTCGCGAGGCGCTCGCCCTGCCCGACCAGTCGGAGCAAACGCTGAGCCTGCGCACGCAGCAAGTCCTCATGCACGAAACCGGACTCGCGGGTTATGGCGATATTTTCGAGGGCAGCAAGGTTATCGAGAAGCTCACCGATGAAACCGCGACGCGCGCGCGCGAAATCGCGATCAGGTTGCGCGAGGCCGGCTACTCGCGCGCCATTTCAATTGTCAGCGGCGAGCTCACGCGTCAACTCGCCGAGCGTCACCGGAAAGTCGAGTCCGGCGAAATCGTGCAAATAGGCGTGAACGCTTTCACCGGCGAAGTCGGCCTCACGCCTCCGCCCAAACAGAAATCTGATCACGCCGGGCAAGCGCTCAAGGAAAAAGAACGAATCGAGTCGATCAACAAATGGCGCGCCGCGCGCGACCAGGCTGCCGTGTCGAACGCGCGCGAGGCGCTCGAGCGGGCTGCCGCAAATAACGCCGATCGCGGACTCATCGAGGCAACTATCGATCTCGCGCGCGCGGGCGGCACTGTCGGCGAATGGACCGATTCGCTCGTGCGCGTCGGACGTGGCCGCTACACGCCGCCGATTCTCGAAACCAGCGTCAGCGTCGGTGCGCTCAAGGTGCCGGTCGCGAAGCGCAAGATTCGCATCGCGCTCGGCAAAGCGGGTCTCGACGGTCACATCAACGCGATCAAGCTGCTCGCGCACGCATGCATGCAAGCCGGGATGGAAGTAGTGCTGGCGGGATTCAAGCAAACGCCGGAGCAGATGGTCGCGACTGCGCTCGAGGAAGACGTCGACGTGCTCGCGATCTCGAGCCTCGCCGGCGCGCACATGTCGATCGCTCGCGAGACGATCGATCTGCTGAAAAGTCGCGGCGCCGCCGACGTAGCGCTCGTGATGGGCGGAATCATTCCCGAGGCCGATCGCACAGCCCTGATAGAGATCGGCGTCAAAGCGGTCTTCACACCGAAGGATGCGAACCTCGGCGAGATCGTCGGCCGTATTATCGCGATTGCAGATCGGGAGCGCTCATGAAGATTTTGAAAACTGCTGCATGTTTTTCGATTGTGGCGTCGATAGCTGCGCTGGTCGCAAGCTCGGCGCTAGCGCAAGAGGCGCGGCCGTGGCTGTGCCGCGACAAGCCGGTCTTCTCGTACGACCGCTCGATGGAATACCAGGCGACTGCGAGCCCCGGACGGCAATGGCGAATTTTCTTTATGCAGTACTCGCCCGACGCCGCGCACGACGGATTCGACATCGTCAACTCGCGCGAAATCTCGTCGCACGGCGATCCGGTGTCCGGCAATCTGACGGCCGGCAGATATTTCGCGGTTGCCCTCTACCGTCAGGGTGGCCATTGGATCTGTCCCGACTACACCCATGACGACCGCGATCCGAAGCTCGGTGAGGTGAGCAACCTCTGCTACGGCGAAGACGGCCCGCCCTGCCTGGTCAAGCTGAGAGTCACTGGGGAGCATACCCCGTCACCGCCCGCGCCCTAATCACTCGATGAAATTTCACAGCGGAGAAATTGCGGTTCAGGAACGGGCCGGCGTCCGCGACATCGCCGAGGACGTCGGCGAAGGCATAGCAGATCATCTTCCTCCGGGTGCGAGTGAGTTTCTCGAGCGCCGGCAAATGGCGGTGCTCGGCACCGTCGACAGTCGCGGCAACGTCTGGGCGTCTGTCGTCACCGGCGATTCCGGATTCATCGAGACGGTTGACGATCGCACACTCAAAATCGCGGCGCTAATATCGTCGAGCGATCCGCTGAGCCGCAATTTGGAAACCGAAAGCCACGTCGCACTATTCGCGCCGGATTTCGTCTCCTCCCGCCGCGTGCGCGTCAACGGCCGCGGCGTTTTCAAGAATGGCGCAATCATCATCACTACCGACGAGGTTTACGCCAACTGCCGGCGCTACTTGCAGGAGCGAATATTTGCCGGCAGCCGGCCAACTTCGGTGAAGGATCAGAAGCCGAAGGTCAGCACCGAGCTGTCAACGTCGCAGCAGGAGCAGATTATTCGCGCCGACACTTTCTTCATCGCGACCGACAATCCCGAGCGCGGCGCCGACGTCTCGCACAAGGGCGGCAATCCCGGCTTCGTGCGGATACTCGACGCGCGCCGCATCGCATTCCCCGACTACAACGGCAACAGCGTGTTCAACACGCTCGGCAACGTGACCGTGAATCCTCACGCCGGACTGCTGTTCATCGATTTCGATTCCGGCCGCACCCTGCAGCTAACCGGTCGCGCATCGATCGACTGGAATCCCGAGCGCGTGCGCACCTTCCCCGGCGGCGAGCGCGTGGTCGACTTGAAGCTCGAACAAATCATCGACACGCCCGCCGGTTTTCCCCTGGTCGCGAAATTCCGGCAATACTCGCGCAACAATCCGAGACTCTGAAGTGAGAGCTTGGACGAGGACGGGAGGGGAATCGTTTCCCCTCCCGCGATATTTGATCAGCCGAGCGGGATTTCCGCGTAGACCGCCGAAGAAACCAGATCCACAGTGGGCTTGTCAGTGGAGGTCACCTCCGCTACGAACTTGCGCCAGTCCGCGTCGGTCTCGAGCCTGGTGCTGAGCTCGCCATGCGCCTTCCAGTTTGGCGTCTCGACTACGTACAGGAGGGCAGTTGGAGTTGGACCCGCGACGCTGCTGAGCGTTCGCGTGGTGGCGCCCAATCCTCTGAGAATCTTGTCCGCCCGCTTGGCGATAGCCAAGAATTGCTCAGTAGCGCCCGGGCGCGGGTTGTAGGTAAAGACTTGGACAATAGCCATAATTATCTCCCCAATTCCTGATGAAGGTTTTCTTGCGTTACGATTCCGCGTCAGCTCGGCACTTCCACGTTGAGTCCGCTCGCGACTCTTTCGGCGTTCGGCGACTTGGCCGAATTGATCTCGGCGACGAAGGACTGCCAGTCCTTGTCCGTCTCAATCTTTGTCATGTAGTTGCCGTATTCCTTCCAGTCGCTGTGCTCGACCACCACGGCGATCGTTCCCGCATTCGGGCCCGACACCTCGTTATACGCACGGAGACTTCCGCCATTGCGCTTGATGATTTTCTCGGCCTTCGCGACGTCGCGCATCAGCGCTTCGAGACGACCGGGTAGAGGTTTGAGAAACAACACACTTGATACCGCTGCCATATGAGCCTCCTGCCGTTAAGTAACTGTTGACAATCGCGATGGAGTTGTCGCGAGAGAAAGCCTCTCGCAACCGCGTCCACCCCTGTTCGGCGAATCGCTGGTTCCGAGATAATCAGGAAGAGCTGCCCGAGATGATGATCAGCTAATCCGTTGCCAGGCTTGCGTCAAACGAACGACTTTGGAGCGTTCGGCCGCGCAGACTCTTGAAAACACGAATTCGATTGAAGATTTATTGGAGGCGGCGATCGGATTCGAACCGATGCATGGAGGTTTTGCAGACCTCTCCCTTAACCACTTCGGTACGCCGCCCCAATCCGCGTCACAGTCGCGACCGGACCCATTGAATTATCACGCGCGGGAAAGTGCATCAATTGAGCAGCTGCGCGCGCCGTCGCATCGCCACTCCCGATTCTTGTATCATTCCTCAGCCGACGCGAACCGTTTGGCGGGAGGCCTCCCTGATGGGATCGAGTGGCAGCGAAAACGAGAGACCGATCGTGATGGTCGAAGAGCGCGTGGAAGTGATCGTGCAGATGGGTAACGC
>NZ_JBAUYR010000056.1:0-16224 GCF_049584895.1 Binatus sp. (SeqCode) | reverse complement strand
GTACAGGGCGGAGCGCAACCATTGGTGAGCGGGAATCAGGGACGAATCAGGCGGCGTGGCGTTCGTAGCGATGATGCAGGCCGCCGACTGAGAGATGGCGATTACCTTTCCGATCCGGCGTGGCATGATCGGGCGCGGGTCCCGACAACCCTTCTCGAGCGAAAGATGAGTGCGGGTGCGTTGGTAATACTCCACGTACCAGGACAAGACGCGGCGCAGATGGCGCTCGTTAAAGATCACTATGTGATCCAAACACTCGCGGCGAATCGAACCGATCACGCGCTCGACGTAAGGGTTCTGCCAAGGTGAGCGTAGCGCCGTGACGACCTCCTTGATCCCCATCGCTTCGACCGGCTGCAGAAGTACGAGCCATACGACGCGTCGCGATCGCGCAGCAGATGGCGCGGAGCGGTGTCCCAGGGAAACGCTTCGGTTACCTGACGCGAGAGCCAGGCTGCGGTCGGATGTTTGGTGACCGCGGTGCGTACGATATTCCTGCGACCGTGCGCCAGAATGATCATCACGTAAAGCAGCCGAAACGATGCGGACGCGACAACGAACAAATCTATCGCATCGATGCCTTCGGCGTGATAGCGCAGGAAGCTGCGCCAGGTCGAGGAAGGCGCACCTCGTCTTCGCATCATGTACTTCGCGACGGTCGCTTGGCTGACCTCAACACCGAGCTTGAGCAGCTCGCCGTGGATCCGGGGCGCACCCCAGAGCGGGTTGACGCCGCTAATCCGCCGAATTAGTCGCGAATCTCGCGCTCCACTGACGGTCGCCCGGATCTGGAGCGCCAACGCCAAAACAAGCGGAAGCCCCGCCGGTGCCATTCGACGACGGTGGCCGGCTCGACCACACCATCACATCCAGGCAGCGCGGCCACAATCGGTACAGCAAGACCCAGAGCAAGCGGTCGATCGCGAACAGCCGCAGGCGACCTGGCCGCTGGCGACGAAGAACGTGCAGCTGATGACGGAGTGCGAGGTTCTCTAGTTCGACCACCGCCCGACTACGGAATCGGCATACAAGCCTAGAAACGATCAATCGCTCGAGCTTAAGCACGGCGACACTACGACGGTACATACCAAAACTCTAGACTTTTCGCTGCTTTCGGAGTTTTCAGTAGGCATAACTTCAATAAGGGGGTCCGATCACAGCCGCGAACGCCGCGCCGCTGTCGATTCCAAACGTCGCAACTGCAACCGCGGTCGCCAATTCAAAATTGTCTGGCGCCTCTCTTGCGCTAGGAATTCCGCCCCCACCAAGCTAGGTATCGCCGTGTTGTTGCCGCGCGACTCTAGAGGTCGCGCTAGTGGAGAGTTGCTTTCAGATCTCATTACGTCGGTTCATGATAGGGCTGACACCTCGAACTCATCAGCCACCCGGCGAGCACTCCCAGCGACCTTTCGCTTCTTAGTTCGCGCGATCGGGTTTTGAGAAGGGACGCAATTCTGCTCTCAGCAGGGCCGGGAGCCTAACCTCCTCGGAGAAAAAACAATGAAAATCGAGCGGATTTTGGTACCCGTCGACTTTTCTGAACATTCGCTCACGGCGCTAAAGTACGCGATTGAATTGGCGCGCGACTACGAATCTGAAGTGGTAATCGTTCACGTCGTAGAGCCTCTACCTCGCGGTACCTCGCGTTGGTCTGATGCCACCAGTTTACTCGAGAAGCATGGCGAGAAGGCATCTGAGGAGCTCAAGCGTTTCGAGGAAGAAGCGACACAGCTCTACCCAAAATGCCGTTCCGAACTCTGCTTCGGCGTCGTTCACGAAGTCATCGGGCAGCTCGTGCGCAAGCTCAACGTTGACCTAATAGTCATATCTACGCGTGGACAAACGCCCCTGCTCGATCTCTTGATCGGCGGGACTGCTGATCAGCTCCTTCGTCGGGCACCGTGCCATGTCCTGAGGCTACTTACGATCTAACCATTATAATGGATCCGTTCTCCTGTTCCCGACGCCGGTTCCCGCAACCGCGGATTTCCGGTTACTCGATTTTGTAAAGCTTTCGCTTTCGCCAGAGTGTTGAAATGTTGATGCCGAGTGCAGCCGCGGCCTGTTCCATGGTAGAGCTTCCTTTCAGAACATCCACGATATGGCTGCGCTCGACCTCTTCGAGACTGGTGAGCGGCTTGCCCTCAATAAAGGTTCGACGTTGTCTAGCAATTCGCACATCGCTAGGCAGGTGCTCTTCTGTGATGAGATCACTTGCGCAAAGCACGGCCGCGCGCTCGATCGCGTTTCGTAACTCGCGGACATTGCCGGGCCAGTGATAGTTCGCCATCGTCGCGACAGCTCCGGCGGAGAGGTGCAATCGGTGCTGAGTAATACGAGGCGCAGCACGCGCCAGCAGATGAGCGGCCAGGACGGGAATATCCCGACGGCGTTCAACCAGCGTGGGAATTCTCAACGCGATAACGTTGATCCGGTAGAAGAGATCGCTACGGAAATGTCCAGCCGCCACTTCTCCACCAAGATCGCGACTGGACGCCGCAATGATTCGAAAGCGCAAACCGGAAGCGGGCAAATTGGGAAGAGCTTGCCGCTCTTCGACGAACTGCAGAAGCCTTGCCTGAGCAGCTGGCGGGAGGTCCACAAGATTGTCCAAAAGCAGAGTGGCAGAGTCCGAAACGTCGTGTCGGCCTTCGCGGTCGGCTTGCAAAGCTGCCAGCGTGTTCTTTAGATCCTCGAAGGGATCGCTCTCGTGAAGATGCTCGGGTATCGCTGCGCAATCGACGCTTAGAAACGGTGCCTCGCGTCGCCGACTCCATCTATGTATTTGGCGCGCAAAGGCGTTCTTGCCGGTGCCGCTGTCGCCGGTCAGTAGAATAGTAGCATTGGTAGAGGCGGCTCGGTGCGCGGCCTCGATAAATTCGGTCATCAAGAGGCAGCGGCTCTCGAGGAGAAGCTCCTCCTCGTCGGCATGCATCGCTGTCGGATTCCTGCGGGACGGCATCAGGGTTTCAATCGCAGCCTCCCCCTCGTCGTTTTCATCAGGTCCTACCAGACCATGCGGATAAATCCTCCGCCTGGGTGTTCTGGGCTCGTGAAAATGTTGCCAGTGGCTCATGCCATCAAGTAGAGAGCGCCGAAGCAGAGTGCCATTAGTGGAAATCCGGCGACCAAGCCTACACGAGCCCATTCGCGGCTCGAAATTCCCAGACGTTGGGCCGCAACGATATTCGGGATGTTGCCAGGAATGAGCATACCCCCGCTGATCAGCAGACCCATCAGCACACCGCGTTGCTGTGCGACAGACAGCGAAGGGCCAATCTCCGCTGCGGTAAGCGTGGCATTATCGACCACCGCCGAAATCGAGTTCAGCCAGAACAAAACGCCCTGAGGCAAATGACTGATGTAGGTCTCAACGAGCGGGCGCAGCCCCCAGGAAAGCCCAACCAGCCCGGCCACGAAGAGGTAAACCTTCCCCGCGCGAAAAAAAATCTCTGACCAATTCTCCGTATGAGCATCTGCCTTTAGCGAATGCCCGTATTTTGCTGGCAGGAACAGACTCGCAATACCGACGATTCCTATCCCGAGAACGACCAATGGTCCCAGTAATCGCGCTAGGTACCAGAAGTCGGTCTTGAGAGCGGCGATCGCGATTGTGCCCAGTGGCTCACCAACCGGGGTGAGCGCTGCGCCCAGTCCGATTGCAAAACAGGCCAGCACCACGGCTGCTATCTCGCTACGCCGATCCAGCTTGAGCAGCGCGATAGCTTCGACCAAAACTAGGGCGGCTATCACCGCCGTAATCACACTCGAGAGCAGTCCCAGGGCGATGATCAAACCAAAATATATCCACCTCGCGTCGACGATCTTGACCAAGCGCTCCACTCCCCTGTCGAGCCATGGACGCGCCAGCCTCACCACAACACCAAAGACCAGGACCGCCACGGTCAAGGCTATCGGTTCGGTCACTGCGGCGTGAAGCAACTCGCGTCCCCATTGACCGCTAATCGCAGAGGCAAACGCACCGACGACGAGGAAGAAAACTTCTATGTTTTGTCCGATCGGCTCAAACATCACCGGACCGAGCAAGACGACCAGCAGAATCGCTCCTAACCCATAGATCATCAGCAGACCGCTCGAGAAGCGGGGCTCCGCCCGCTCATATCGCGCTATCGCCGTGTTCGTTGGTGCGAATCCGAATGACGTCCTTGAGCTCGGTGACGAAAATCTTGCCGTCGCCGATTTTTCCGGTGTGCGCCTTGAGCTTGATTGCGTCAATCACCGGCTCATATTGATCGTCCTTAACCACCAACTCAATTTTCAGCTTGGGCAGAAAATCGACGACGTATTCTGAACCGCGATACAGTTCGGTGTGACCCTTCTGACGGCCGAATCCCTTCACCTCGTAGACAGTCATACCCGTGATGCCCAGGCTATGCAGCTCCTGTTTGATGGCATCCAGGGTGAAAGGCTTGATTACGGCTTCGATTTTCTTCATCTCGTCTCCTCATTCATTCTCGGAGTGTCGACATCTACGCAGCCGGCGCGCGCCAAATCAGCCAACCAACCGCAACCACAACCCCTATGGACGCAGGTATCAGGGGCGCCCCAAACATGATCGCCCCGGCGCCAGCAGCTATCGCCGCCGTCGCGGTCAAGGCGAAGTACCGCTGCCGGCTCAGGACGGTGATCTTGTTGATGGCCACTATTCCCGCCTTTTTCTGCCCAACAAACCGGAGAAGTCAGGCCGCCACGCGCGACGAGGCTCTCGATGCTCCTCTGCGGCGATCATAGCGCGCGCGATTTTCTTCTCGTAGGAGCTTCCTGCCAAATCCAGCGCCGTCTGCAATTCTTCCTTCGCCCGCTTTGGGACCCCGACGCGCTGATACAATTCGGCCATGCGCAGATGAGCGTAAAAGTTTCGCGGCTGGAGTCTGATCGCGGTTTCCAGCGCCCGCTCGGCTGCTGGTATGTCAAGCGCCTTGGTCAAAGCGATGCCGAGTGCCAAATGCCCAAGAAACGACTCGGTATCGATCTGCACCGTCTGGCTCAGGAGAACGACAGCCTGATCGATGTGGTTACGCTCCAATGCATCGATCCCGCGCACCAGAAGTGAGTGAGCATCTCGTACGATTGGCGTGGGGCGTTTCCCGTCCATCAAACCAGCTGAACCCTTCTCTTCTGATTGTAGGGCCGTTTCCATCTGACAGTCTACTTATCAAAGACGCTGCGGCCGGGTTTGATGAACTGCCAACCGACGAAAACAGCCAACATTACGATTGTGAAAATAATTTGTCCTGCCATTTTTCCTGGCTCCTTGTGTCAGTCTGCTGCCGGCACTTCAAGCGAGGCGCTCACCAGTTGAAACTCCGGATATCCCAGCGCGCCCATTTCGGGAATGTCGAGGCCTTGCAGTTCGGTCGCTGCGCTCACCCGCTGCCCAACCAGGATGTCGACGATCCAGTTGAACACGTAAGACAGGGTGAAAACGATGCCGACCAAGGTTGCGCACCCTATGAGCTGAGCTACGAGCTGACTGGGATCGCCATAGAACAGCCCGGTGACGTTACCGTTCACGCCGTTCCAGCTGCCGCCGTAGTTACTTGTGCCGTCGGCGAAGAGACCAACCGAGAGGACACCCCACAGACCGCAGGTCCCGTGGACCGAGATCGCACCAACCGGATCATCAACCTTAAGAACGCGTTCGATGAATTCGACGCTAAGACAGACGATCATTCCGGCAGCGAATCCGATGATTGCGGCACCGACGGTGTTGACGAACCCGCTGGGCGCAGTAATCGCCACCAGCCCTGCCAACAGACCGTTGCCCGCCATCGAAGCATCGGGCTTGCCGAAGCGGATCCACATGTAGAGCAGCGACGCGATCGAGCCCGTGCATCCAGCGAGCATGGTGTTAACCGCGATCGAGCCGATGCGAAGATTGCCGTTACCCGACGCTCCCAGCGTGCTTCCCGGGTTAAACCCGAACCAGCCGAACGCGAGGATGAAACACCCGATGAGGACCATCGTCATGTCATGACCAGGCATCGGGTTGGCCTTGCCAGTCCTGGTGTATTTTCCGATGCGAGGCCCAATGATCATCGAGACCGCCAAAGCGGTCATTCCTCCGACGGCGTGAACCACTCCGGAGCCGGCGAAGTCGCAGTAGCCGTGGCCTAGCCCGTAATTCACGCCCAACTGAGATGTCCATCCACCGCCCCATGCCCAGTTGCCGTAGAGCGGATATACGATCGCAGCGAGGAAGAATGTCGAGATCGAGAACGCGAGGAACTTCCAGCGCTCGGCTGCGGCGCCCGTGACGATCGTCGCGGCCGTGTCCATGAAGACCATCTGGAACAGGAACATCACCATCACGCCAACATCGTAGGCTGGGCCGCTCAGGAAAAATCCGCGCTCACCGAACAGTCCCCAAGGCTTCCCGCCAAGGAAGTTGAGAGTAAATTCGGAGTTGAGGGGACTCAGCCCGCCGAGATTCGTGTTGGGTGCGCACCCGCCCTGCTGAAGCGCGAATCCCATTACCCAATAAGCGAATAAACCCCAACCGTACACCATGAAGTTCATCATGAAGGTGTGATTGGCGTTCTTCGCTCGGCATAGCCCGGTCTCAACCGCCGCGAACCCGGCCTGCATGAACATGACCAGGTAGCCGGTGACCAGGGTCCATATGAAGTTGTCTGCGATTCGATTCTGGCCGACAGTGTTGATGATGTCGGCAAGGCTCAGCCCGGCTTTTGTGTCGCTAACCGGAATGTCGTTGACGGTTCCGGTTAAGGTACCGCCCGGGTCGCCTTTAGCCAGATCGTCGGGGGAGGGTCCCTTGATAGCCCTGATGTCGCCGGTGGTGATCGGCACCGATGGAGGCGGGGCCGGCGAAGCAGCTGCGGACGGGGCCGCGGTCGGTGCCTGAGCCAGTACGATCGTAGTCGGCAACAGCCAGGCAGAGGCCAGAACCAGGACCATCAGCTTCGTGAGCCGATGGCGTGAGCGATTGATTCGTATCAGCATCGACGTTTTCCCCTCAGGCTTTCCAAATCGCATCTTTGAGGTGCGCGCTGTTGAGAATTCCAACAGCCCCGACCACGGCAACGACAAATCCTGCCGCCGCGACCAACAGCTGCGCGTACACGCCCGGTACTTTCACGCTCAGGACGGCGATGAACCATCCGAGCACACAGACTAAAAGACCAACAATCTTCATTTGTTCTCCCTCGAATTAGCTTCGGTTCTTAGCACCGGCTAACTGGCTCGCCTCTCTTTGGTCGGGACGCCAACCGGCTCCGGCACTTCGTTCTCGAGTGGCTTAATGCGGTAGCACCAAACCAATGAAACGATGAGGCCCGTGAGTCCCAAGATTGTGAAGATCGGCCCCAACGCGAAAAGGCCACCCACAAAAAATGTGAAACCTACAACGAAGAGCAGCAGCGCCCATCCTTGTTGACTATTCGCACCCATTGAGTGAATCCCTCCATTGCATTTCGGCCGGAATTCTCAAAGCCGGATATCGACTCGAAGCGCTCCAGACGTGTTGAGACACCAACGACATTCGATGGCCTCCTCTCAAAAGAGTGCAAACTCGGAAATGAAAATTGCTTTGTCGAAGAAGTGCGAATTGCAACGCGTATGCCAGTGCGTGGGCAAACCGTTGAAGTGACCGACGTCGTACTTACGTACAACTTGAGTTAATCGGTCGAACTAACCAAAGTTATATAGAAGCCCTCAAGAACGTGTTCAAATCGGGGAATGACGATCAACAGAGACAAAGTGATGATGTTCGAATAGGCGGCAGATTGCGCACTGTCTGAGCACGACAGAGCAAGATGCACGGCGCGTTCAACGTCGCGTGTCCACCTTGATCAACCCCTTGCGATAAGCATAGTGCGCAAGTTCAACGCGATCGCGAACGCCAATCTTGTGAAAAATTTTGTTGAGCTGAACTTTCACAGTTCCCTCAGTGATTGACAACAGCTTTGCTACCTCCGCGTTGCGCAATCCCTCCGCGACGTATCGAACGATTGACGACTCTCGCTCTGTGAGCCCGGTTGAAGCCCCACCGCTGCCCGACCGTTCCGTAAATTCAGCTCGCGACGTCGGAGGCGATGAGACGAATCCATCGACCGCCGCCTGCATCGCGGCGATCAGCGTCTCGAGCGCAAAGCGTTTCTGGACCACGGCGCGAGCCCCCAGTCTGAGGGCAGCGGCGGAATCCTCCGGGCTCTCGCTCGCAGTGAGCACGACGACGATCGCGTGACGCGACAACCCTTCAATTTTGTTCATTACCCACTGGTCCATCTGCAGATCGAGGAGCACAACATCGCAGGGCGTGTTAGACACGATGGCGTCCAAATCGCCGGACCTCTCCACTTCAGCCACGACTTTGAATCGATTGTAGGTTGCGAGCAGCGCCTTCAGACCCTCGCGAAAGACTGCATGGTCGTCAGCGATGATGAGTCGAATCGGTGTCTGCATGATCAAGCCGCCGGCAAGTCGATTTGCAGGTGCGCTCCCGAGTGGCCCTCCGCAACCATCCTGAGTTCGCCGCCGACCTCGGCCACCCTCGAGGCAATCGACCAAGGTGGACGATCTGGTTCGGCAAATCCTACTCCATCGTCGTCGATCGTAATCCGGATCGTATCATTCAACCCTTGAACACTGGCCGTAACGATGTGCGGCCTGCCGTGCTGCTGAGCGTTGCGCATTCCCTCAAGTACGATCTGCAGAGCGTGCTCGACCAGTACTGACGTCGTCGCGAAATTGGCATTCACCTGGAATCTCGTCTGTTCGATGGTCGGTGCACCCAGATCCAAAGCGTTGTATTGCGTATTCGCAAGAGAATGGAGGTACTTCCTCACCTCGTCGTATTCTCGGGTGACCTCGACTTGTATTCCTATGACTTCGGTGCGCGCCTTGGATGCCTGATTTTGATCGAGCCATCGTTCGCAAGCTCCCAGACGCAGATTTATCGCGGCGAGCGCCTGTACGTAGCCATCATGTAGATCACGAGCTATGGCCTGACGCTCGGCCGCGCTTTCGAGATCGCGCACGCGAGCCTCAAACTTCTCCCGCTGGTCGGCAAAGAAACCGATTACGTAGCCCGTGATCGCGAGATAGGCGCCTCTCATCAAATATAAGTTCGAGACAAAGTGCGAAGCGAAATAAATTGCCATCAAATACGTGATGACGCTAAACACTGTCACCCCAAGGCAGGTTCGCGGATCGTACCGGAATCCTGCCGCAACGATCGCAAAAACGAAAAAGACGAAAGCCGGACTGGTGGGTCGGCCTTCAGTGACGAACGCCACGGCGGTCGCAAATAGCACGTCTAGCGGAACCGAGATGGTCGCCAAGTCGTGGTGGTCTAAGGTCTTTTGCAAGGCGATGTACATCAAAATGCTGTACCCGAGATGAGCCAGCAGAACACCAAGGGCATACGACTCGATTCCAAGGAAACCTCCGTTGGTGGGATCAATAAAAATCGAGAGGAGAGCGATGAGCGACACAAAAATCCTGCCGCGGCCGATCGCGAGATCGGGATCCGTTGCCGTCAAGTTGCTCATACGCGAGAACCTCTCTTCCGGACTTTGGATATGATTCGGGGACAACGATTCATTAGCGACGCCGCTTCGTGACATCGGGCGCGCTAATCAATCAAGCAACGATGCAGTGTTAACGCAAAAGCAGAAATAGCGGTTCTGGCTGCGTCGGTACTGTCTTAGTTCGAGGCCGAGTGGCCGCATTTGCTCGGACCGTGAAGCGAACCGGCTTTTCTGCGCCTGGAGACAAACCCAAGAAATTCGCCGAAATAGGGCTCAGGACTCGCGTTCTCCGGTTCGCATCAAGCGCAGAAGCGCCACATCACGCGCGGATTTCCCGCTCATTCCAGATTGTAGGGAAGCATTACAGACTGTGTGGCGGGGAGAGAGGGATTAGAACCCTCGAGACCCTTTAGAATCCGAAGGGTGGGATTCAACCCGAGCGTGGCGCATTATTCGGCGCTAATGTGAGCATCCGAGATGAAGAGAATTGCTCGCCGTGGATCCGGCTCTTCTCGGGATCGCTTCAGATCTCCTTAAGGTTGACCGAACCAAAGTAGGTGCCCACCGAGGGCCCACTCCCAGCTCCGACTGGGTGATCTTGGGTAGCGTCGCGAACCAAAAAAGCCGCTCTTTCATTCGCTGCCTGACATCAGAACGCTTGTCGTACTGAGTAGAAGGGGATTTGAAGACCGGTGGGGCCACCGGGCCCCTTCCTCCTCCGCCCTTATTTATTAGGTACTTACAGCGATTCGCGCAATCCGAGGGTCGGCAGAGTGCCCACTTACTGCCCACAATTTTCGATTTCGGTTTTGGCGTTCCCCAGTGCGGGTCCGTAGATACAGACAGATTGCCTGTGCCGGGCAGTCCGGTTAGGGTGATGGACGTGCGCTTTCTCGCCATACTTCTCGTCGCTGCGCTCCTTCCGCTCAGCTTTAGTGTTCCGCCTGTGCTGGCCTGTTCAACGACAGATTGTTGCGGCGCGAATTGTTCGCCGAGCGCACCGGTGAGTCATGTGAACTGCTGCAAAGCTCCGATTGCACCGGACAGAGCCGCCCTTCAAGCACAAGACGCGCACCATTTCGATTCGGCGGCGACGATGCCCGTAGCCGGCACAAAAGTCGCGATTTCGCACTTGCAGAATACCGTCGTCGCTCGTAGGTACCCGCCACCAGAGTGTCCCGCTTCGTTAGCCCTTCTCTGTTCCCGTCAGATCTGAACCTTCCATATTGCGCGTAAGTTGAAGCGCGGATGCGTCGCATCCGTCGCGGACGCTCGCGTGCTGCCCGCTCGCGAAAATTCGAAAAAGAGATCTACGGACACGAGCCGCGCCGCCATCAATCGCGGCTGGAAGGTTGGATATTATGAAACGACGCGAGAGCGTTCGCCGCACAGCGGCGCGAAACATTTTGGTGACGCTATTTGCCGGCGCAATTCTGACTGTCTTTCCGTCATCGGGACGTGCGCAGGATGGCGCTCCGACGTTGGAGACAACCGCCGGTTCCGATCGACTGCGAGCGCTTGTCGATGAGGCGCTTGCCCGCAGCCCAGTCGTACTCACCGCGCGGAGCCACTGGCAGGCTCAAACCAAGGTGCCGATCCAGGCGTCGACGCTGCCCGATCCACAGGTGTCGCTTCAGCATTTCACTGTAGGAAGTCCGCAGCCATTTTCTGGATACGAGAGCAGCGACTTCTATTACACCGGCTTCGGCGTCTCGCAGGACATCCCGGGTCCCGGCAAGCTCCGCTTGCAGAAGTCCGAAGCCGAAAAGGACGCCGAGTACTCCAAGCATCGTAATGAAGCTGCCGGGCGTGCAGTCGAGGAAAAGGTCAAGGAGCTGTACTACGAGCTGTTTTATCACGCGAAGACGCTGGCGATCCTAGATCGCAATCAGGAGGAGCTCAGACAGATCCAGCGGATCGCCGAAACCCGCTATCGCCTCGGACAAGGCCTGCAGCAGGACCTAATCAAGGCGCAGCTGCAGACCACCGAGCTCCTGAAGGAGCACGCGATGCATCATCAGGAGGAGGATCAGGAACAGCTCGAACTCAAGCAGCTCCTCGGGCGCGATCCCGACTCGCGCAATATTGACATCGGCAATGTCGAAATGACGCAGCTCCAGCTCGACTCATCGCAGCTCGTGCAGTTGGCCGACAGCGGTTCTCGCGACCTTGCCGCGGATCGCGCGATGGAAGCGCGCAGCGCGGAAGCCTTGAAGCTTGCGCATCAGGGCTACTGGCCGGACTTCACGGTCGGATATTCGTACGAAAAAACGGGCCCAGGATTCAACGACTACTACATGCTGAGCTTGGGCGCGAAGGTTCCGCTCTATTTTTGGCGCAAGCAGACGCCCGCAATCGAGCAGGCCGCGCTCGAAGCCGAATCGGCGCGAGAGCAGGTCCGCGCAACTCAGCTACAGGTTTCCTCAGATGGAGAAAGCAGCCTGGTCGCGATGCGCACCGCGGAGCGGATCCTATCCATCTATCGTGACGGTCTGATCCCGCAGGCCGAAACCTCGCAGGCCTCGGCGACGGCCGCGTATCGAGTAGGCAAAGTCGATTTCCAAACCCTGCTCTCGTCGGTTCTCGATTTGCAGAACCTCCGGCAGGAGTATTTCCGTAGCCTCACCGACCACGAGATCGCTATCGCCAAACTCCAGCAAGTAATTGGTGACCGACGATGAACTACAACTCATCAAAATGGCGACTCGCAACTGTTTCCTTGGCGCTTGGATTCCTGATTTTTACAGCGACGCCAATTGCATACGGAGCGGATTCCCAGCTCGCGCCCATCCGCATCACGCCGGAGCGCCGGCAGTTGATCGGACTCAAGTTCGCGAGCGTGGAGCGAAAGGACGTGAGCGACCGCCTCGAGACCACCGGCAACATCGAGGCCGACGAACGGCTGCAAGGCTACGTGCAGACACGTTTCGCTGGATGGATCGAAAAAGTGTTCGCCAATTCCACCTACCAGTACGTCCAACGCGGCCAGCCGCTCTTCACGATTTACAGTCCGGATCTCATGAGCACCGAGAGCGAGTATCTGCTCGCTATCGAGGCGCGCAAGCGGGTGAAGGATAGCACCGTCGCCGATGTGACCGCCGACGCTTCCTCGCTAGTCGATTCCGCTGCGGAGCGGCTCAAGCTGTGGGGAGTGTCGCCGCGCGAGATCGCGCGCCTGGAACGCGAGCGCACGGTGCGCCGCGCCGTCGAGATCGACTCTCCCATGAGCGGATACATCGTCGAGCGCAACGCGCTTCCCAACATGTACGTTCAGCCGGACACACGGCTGTTCACGATCACCGATCTGTCGAAGGTCTGGATTTATGCGGCGGTGTTTCAAAACGAGGTCGGAAAGGTCTATCCTGGCGATCCCGCGACCGTTACCGTCGACGCCTATCCGGGCACGAATTTCGACGGACGCGTCGATTTTATCCAGCCGCAGATCGATCCCATGACTCGCACGGCGAAAGTTCGATGCGAGTTCAACAACCCCAAGGGCCAGCTCCTGCCCGGGATGTTCGCGCACGTTGCGCTCAACCTCCCGATGGGCGAGCAGACTGTCGTCCCCGACACTGCCGTTCTGCGCACCGGCACGCACAACGTCGCGTTCATCGATCGCGGTGACGGTTATCTGACTCCTGCCGAGATCGAGTTGGGTGCGCACGTAGGCGACGAATTCATCGTGCTCAAGGGACTCGCGGCGGGTCAGCAGATTGTCAGCTCCGCGAATTTCCTGATCGATTCGGAAAGCCAACTCCAAGCGGCCGCAGGAGCGTTCGTGCCACCTCCGCCCGGAGTTGGAGCGAATGCCGTTGGACAAGCGGCCGAGGCGATACCGCAGGCGAGCATCGAATTCACGAGTGATCCCAATCCTCTCGTGCGAGGCCAGAACAAAGTGATCGTGACGCTCCTCGACTCCAAGGGCGCGCCGATCTCAGGCGCTCAAGTAACGGTCTCCTTCTATATGGCAGCGATGCCTGCGATGGGGATGGCAGCTATGCACGCGCAAGGCACCGCAAATGATCAGGGGAAAGGCTTATACGCCACTAATATCGAACTGCCTAGCGGCGGCACTTGGAGCCTGACGATCTCGGCGTCGAAAGGAGGCAATACGATCGCTACGAAGCAGGTGGACGTGTCGGCCACCGGCTCCATGGCGATGTGAGGAAAGTAGCATGATCGAAAAAACTATCGACTGGTGCAATGCCAACCGCTTCATCCTGTTCTTCGGCGTGCTGGCGCTTTTACTCGCCGGCATTTGGTCGCTGGATCGAATCCCGCTCGACGCGCTACCGGACATTTCCGATGTTCAGGTGATTATCCACACCGAATGGATGGGCCAGCCGCCCAATCTCATCGAGGATCAGGTGACCTATCCTATTGTCACTGCGATGCTCGCTGCGCCGCATGTCAAGGCGGTCCGCGCGCAGACGATGCCCAACGACTCGTATGTATTCGTCGTGTTTGAAGACGGCACTGACATCTATTGGGCGCGCAGCCGCGTGCTGGAATATCTCGAACAGATAACAGGCAAGCTCCCCGCCGGTGTGAATCCGATGATCGGACCCGATGCGACCGGCGCGGGCTGGGTCTATGAATATGCTCTCGTCGACAAGAGTCGTACTCACAGTCTGGCCGACCTCCGCAGTTTGCAGGACTGGAACGTCCGCTATGCGATCGAAACCGTCCCGGGAGTTTCCGAGGTCGCCACTATCGGCGGTTTCGTCAAGCAGTACCAGGTCAAGCTCGATCCGAATCGGTTGCTGGCGTTGAAGGTTCCGCTGGAAACGGTGATCGACAAAATCCGCGACAGCAACGGCGAAGTCGGTGGCCGCGTCCTCGAAATGTCGGGCGCGGACTACATGATCCGCGGCCTCGGCTACGTCCACTCGGTAGCGGACCTCGAAGAAATTTCGGTCGCGACCAACAACGGCATACCGGTGCTGATAAGAGATTTAGGCGTCGTCAGTCTCGGTCCCGACCTGCGCGAGGGCGCCGCGGAATGGAACGGCGACGGCGAGACCGTCGGCGGCATCGTCGTGATGCGCTACGGGCAGAATGCCCTCACCGTCATCGACGGGGTCAAGCAGAAGCTCGCTCAGATTCAAAAGACTCTGCCGCGCGGCGTCGAGATCGTCGCCGGCTACGATAGGTCGGGACTCATCCAGGCATCCATCAATACTCTGAAACGCGATCTTCTCGAAGAGGCCGTCATCGTCAGCCTCGTGATCATCATCTTCCTCTTCCACCTACGTTCCGCGCTGATCCCGATCCTTGCGCTGCCAATCGCGGTCATCGCGACCTTCATCCCGATGTACTATTTGCAGATCAGCTCCAACATCATGTCGCTCGGCGGATTGGCGCTGGCCATAGGTGTGTTGGTCGACGCTTCGATCGTGATGGTCGAGAACGGCTATCGACACCTATCGGAAGCGCAGCACCACGCGTCGCTGAGAGGCGAGTCGGTTTCCCCATCCGAACGGCAGCGAATTCTGCTATCGGCCGCAAAGCAAGTCGGCCGCCCGATCTTCTTCTCGCTGATAATTATTGTCGTCTCATTCCTGCCGGTGTTCCTGCTCGAATCGCAGGAGGGACGGATGTTCCGGCCGCTGGCTTACACCAAGTCCTTTGCAATCGGCTTCTCTTCAGTTCTCGCGATCACCGTGGTCCCTGTTCTGATGGTCCTCTTCATTCGGGGCGAGCGCCTGCGTCCGGAGGACGACAATCCGATCTCGCGCTTCTTCCAGGCCATTTATCTGCCGGTCATCCGATGGTGCCTGCGTCACCGCGTCCTGACGATCGTCGCCAACGTGATATTCGTGATCCTCACAATTCCGCTGCTGTTCACGATTGGCAGTCAGTTCATGCCGCCGCTGTACGAAGGATCGAGTCTCTACATGCCTACGGCCCTTCCCGGAATTTCCATCTCGTCAGCGGTAGACCTGATGCAGAAGCAGGATCAAATCATCCGCACCTTTCCCGAAGTCGAAAGCGTGTTCGGCTCCGTCGGACGTTCAGATAGCGCGACCGACAACGCACCGCTCGACATGTACGACACGACGATCATGCTCAAGCCGCGCGCCCAGTGGAGAAAGGGCGTGACTTACGATTCCCTGATCGCGGAAATGGATGACAGGTTACATTTCCCCGGTCTGTCTAACTCGTGGACGATGCCGGTCGAGAATCGGCTCGACATGGAGCTGACCGGCATCAAGACCCCCGTAGGACTGAAAATTCAGGGTCCCGACGTCGGTAGGATTCAACAGATAGGTTCGCAAATCGAAGAGATCCTGGGATCCGTTCAGGGCACGCGAGGAATATTCGCCGAACGAGTCTCTCAAGGGTTCTACATCAACGTGGATGTCGACCGCGCAGTCGCAGCGAGGTACGGGCTGACAGTCGGAGACGTTCAGCGCGCCGTCAGCTCCGGCATGGGCGGCGAGAATATCGCGACCACCGTCGAGGGGCGCGAGCGCTACTCGATCAATGTCCGCTATCTCGCGGACTATCGCGGCGACCTGAACGCTCTTCGTCGCATATTGATCATGACGCCAACCGGCGCGCAGATTCCGCTCGGTGAGGTCGCGCATATCGACTTGAGCCCGGGCCCATCGATGATCCGCGACGAAGACGGGCAACTTACCGGCTACGTCTACGTTGACCTGGCGACCTCGGACTACGGCAGCTACGTTGACAACGCGCAGCGCGTGCT
>NZ_JBAUYR010000055.1:0-1638 GCF_049584895.1 Binatus sp. (SeqCode) | reverse complement strand
GATCGTGACTTCCATTTCCAGCCGGCTCAACCAGGACGATACCCTCGGCGACCGCGAGTCGTATGGCGTGATAGTTCACCGGGTCAATCTCGACGGGATAACAGTCAGGGTCCGTTTCCCGCTCGATCAACATGACATCGCCCGGGTCCATGACGAGTAGTGCCGCGGCAATCGCGTTCGCGAGGTGAGGCTCGATTCCCGATGCCGTATGGTACGGGCTTGTGAGCGCAACATACTTCGCGCACGGCGCTGCGCCGACAATACCCACTTTATTGTCCTGGGCGACAATTTCGCCGAGTACTGATGTTCCATGATCGACTCCCGGCACCATATCACCATAGACGGGATCATGCGCGATCGCTTTCAGATCCTCATGGCAGATATTCCAACCGCGCTCCAGATCGACGAGTCCGACTCTGGCTCCCTGCCCGCCCGAAACGCTCCAAGCCGCGCGAGCGTCAATCCCCAGAGGGGCGCGTCTCAAATACCCTTGAAAAAGGTAGGCGGGATTGGTGTCTGGATGCACCGAGCAGCAAGGGGAGGGATCCCGATACCTGTGCGCAAGGTACGCACGCGCCACTTCTGGCAGCGCGTTGAGACTCTTGAGGGCCGGTTCAATCTCCTCGTGCTTCATTGTGCGAACGTCGATTTGCCAGAATGTACGAAGCAGTCTGATTTCGCTGCTCGCCTCGCGATTGTTGGCGTCGCCAAGTCGATCCAGTAATTCCGGTTTCACGGCCCGTTCCGAGCGACGAAGATCAAATTTGGCAATCACGGCCCGCAAGCGCGGCAAATGGAGCGCTGCCGCTGCTTCATCGAGCGTTTTTGTTTCCGGTGGCGGCAAGCGGAGTTCCGGTGAGAGCTGGACGATCAGAAAGCCGCTCGACGGTTCTGGGCGCCTCACGGGTTTCTCTAGGCCGGACTTTTGCACATCCGTCAGCAAGCCCATGACTGTTTTGTCGAACGACCGGCGGAGCCGCGCTGCCTGCTGAAAGGCGGCCCGCTGTTTTTCGGTTCGAACGGTGGCGCGCGTTAACAATTCTCGAACCATTGAACCGCGCAGTCCACTTTTGATCGCGTAGGCGATCGCCTCATCGCGCGCCCGCCGTTGAGCGTCGGATTCGGCTGCTGGCAATTCCGCGCGGTGAATATCCGGTTCGTATCGCGCCGCCAATTCCGCAATCTGAGCAATCTGTTTGGCGCTCAACTGTATGGGATTCAATTGAGACACCGTCTCTTGGAAGAGAGAATCGTCCGCGGGGGCAGACTTCGACTGCTGGGCGAAGGCAAACGATACCGATGACAAAACGAGGACACATCCAGCGAGAACTCGAAGACGGCTCATGGCAGAGATTCTCCTCGTTGGGACCAAGATGACCCAACACGATGACGACTTGCAATCATTCCCTCGGTTGATGACGTTCACGGAGACATGTCGCGGGGCGAAGTCCGAAGGTCATTCACATGCTTTAGGACTGCCGCTGCGTCCGCGCCGAGCCATCTCTTCAAGACGATCGCGAACGGATCCGATTGGAAGCGAAGCGAGCTGTGGCCCCATCCCAATCCCGGCCGACCGTTCTGCGCTTTGAGCCCGACGCAGTGGCGAGTCCGTTGAAGATGCTTCGAACAGTCCAGCAC
>NZ_JBAUYR010000054.1:0-18684 GCF_049584895.1 Binatus sp. (SeqCode) | reverse complement strand
AATCGTGCAGCGCTTCGAGCGCAAGAACATGATCGTCAATCTCGGGCGCACCGAGGCGATCCTGCCCGAGAAGGAGCAGATCCCGCACGAGCGCTATCGCCAGGGCGATCGCATCCGCGCGCTGATTTTGGATGTTGATCTTTCAGAGAAGGGATTGTCGATTGTCCTGTCGCGCACCTCGAACGACTTTTTGATGAAGCTGTTCGAACAGGAGGTGCCCGAGATTTACGAGGGCATCGTCGAGATTCGACAGAGCGCGCGCGAGCCGGGTGGACGCGCCAAAGTTGCGGTTTACTCGAAAGATTCGGACGTCGATCCGGTCGGCGCATGCGTCGGGATGAAGGGCACGCGCGTGCAATCCGTCGTGCAGGAATTGCGCGGCGAGAAGATCGACATCGTGCCGTGGACCGACGACCAGGCCGAGCTGGTATGCCGCGCGCTGGCTCCGGCGAAAGTCTCGAAGGTCATAATCGACGAGGACGAGCATGCGATGGAAGTGATCGTCCCCGACGATCAACTGTCGCTGGCGATTGGCAAGCGCGGCCAGAACGTGCGGCTGGCGCATCGTCTGACCGGATGGAAGCTCGACGTGCGCAGCGAGGCGGAGGCCGAAGAAGAGGCCCGATCGGCGCGCGCGTCGCTCAACGCGATTCCGGGCATCGGCGATATCAACGCGGAACTGCTCTACCAGTGGGGCTTCCGATCGGCGGAGCAACTGTCGGAGGCTGACGAGACGGCGTTCGATGTCGAGGGAATCAGCGCCGAGCGCGCGACTCAGATAATCAACGCGGCGCGCGATCACGTCGCGAGTAAGAAGGCAGCCGCTGCCGAAAAAGCCGCGGCTGCGGCCGAGGCTGCCGCAGAAGCGGCGCAGGCGGCGACCGAACTAGCGGCAGCCACCGAAGCGGAAGGTGCCGAGGCGGCCAGTGAGACCGTCGCGGAAGAATCCGCGCCGGCGGCGGCCACCGAAGATGCGGGAGAAAAATAACTGGCAAAGCCGCCCGAGCGTACTTGCATTGGATGTATGCAGCGCGACGCGAAGGCGGCGATGGTAAGAATTGCAGTCGTAAATGGTCACGTTGAAGTCGATTTCGAGGGACGAAGGGCAGGGCGCGGCGGCTACCTGCATCCGAAAGTTGAATGCGTCGAGCGGTTCGTCGGTCTAAAGGTTAAGGAATTTCGTGCGCTCCGGCGGAAAATCGATCGCCCCGAGCGCCTTGAAATAGCGGCGGCAATAAAACTCAGACTGGATAGAAACTCAAAGGTCGAATAGTATAACTCGGATGGCGCGAAAGCGGATCAAAACTCTTGCTACTGAATGGGGATTCCCGGTCGAGGATTTGCTCGCCGGATGTGCCCGCCTGAAACTCGGGCATACCCAGTCCGAGTCGAGTCTTCTCTCACCCGAAGAGGCCGACCGGCTGAAGGCTGACCTCGACGACCAGGCGCATCGTGCGACGATTCTGCGCCGCGAAACCGTGCTCGAAACGAGCAGCGGGAAGATTTTAGAGAAGCGCCTCAACGCCACCGTAATGCGCCGGCGTCATGCCGAAGGCGGCGCGCCCGCCGGCGGTGCGGACACGCCTTTCCATTTCGAAGTCGAAGAGAACCGCGACGATTCTTTCGTCTCGCCGTTTCTCAATGATTCACCGGCGGAGGCTGAGACTCCCGTCATGTTTGATACGGGGAACCATGAGCCGGCGCCAGTCGTCGAGCCGCCTCGTGCGCCCGAGCCACCCGTCGTAAGGCCTGAGCCCGAAATTGAAGAGATTGGCGAGGCCGACTACGAGGCTCATCCGCCCGAAGCTTCAGTCCATATCAAGGATGAGGAGCCTGAGCCCGAGCCTCGATTCGTGCCTGAGCCGGCGCCTGCACCTGTCGCCGTCGAAGCGGCGCCCGTGCCCGAGGCACCTCCGGCCGCGCCGGTGGCGCCGTCGTCGCGCTTTGGCTATCGGACCGATCGCGTGCGCCCGGCGGAAACGACGGAGCGTGGCTCGATCAATCTGACGCGCGGCTCTCAGACGGGGCCGACGCTGGACGACGGGCAGAAGGGACCGAAGGTCCTCGGCAAGATCGATCTCAGGCCCAAGGCTCCGCCGCCGCGGCCTGCGTCGCCCGGCGCGCGAACCGCCGCGGGCGCGCCGAGTGCGCGTCCCGGCCTCACGGGACGCTTCGCTCCGCAACAACAACAGCCGGCGCAGCCAGCCGACGGCGGGCCGCAGCTTACGCCCGATCAGCTCGCTGCAAACAAGCCCGGCGCCCGCGGCGGAATAAAGAAAAAGAAAGTCGTCAAGAAGGGCAGTACCGATCTCGCCGCCGAGCGGGAGATGCGCGGGCTGCGCGTGCCGAAAAAACGGCGCGCTCTTCCCGGCAAAGAACAGCGCAAGACCGAGATCACCACGCCCAAGGCCTCCAAGCGCGTGGTGCGAATCACCGAGGGCGTCACAGTTGGCGATCTCGGCCGCTCGATGGGTGTCAAGGCCGGCGACCTAATCAAGAAATTGATGGAACTCGGCCAGATGGCGACGCTTAACCAGGTGCTCGACGTCGACACCGCCACGCTGCTCGCGGGCGAGTTCAGCTACAGTGTCGAGAACGTCTCCTTCGACGCCGAGTCCGCGATCGAAGAGGCGCCCGAGGAAACCGTCGTCGGCGAGATGGTCACGCGGCCGCCGGTCGTCACCGTGATGGGCCACGTCGATCACGGCAAGACCTCGCTGCTCGACGCGATTCGCCACACCAACGTGACGGCGCGCGAGTTCGGCGGAATCACGCAACACATCGGCGCGTACACCGTCGAGGCCAACGGGCGCACGATCGCGTTCGTCGATACTCCCGGCCACGAGGCGTTCACTGCGATGCGCGCGCGCGGCGCCAAGGTCACCGACATCGTCGTGCTGGTGGTGGCAGCGAACGAAGGCGTGATGCCGCAGACGCAGGAGGCGATCAATCACGCTCGCGCAGCCAAGGTTCCGATCATCGTCGCGATTAACAAGATCGATCTGCCCGACGCAAATATAGACAACGTCAAGCAGCGGCTTACGCAGGTTGGCCTGGTGCCGGAAGATTACGGCGGCGACGTCATAACCGTCCCCGTGTCGGCTCGCACCGGCGCTGGAATCGACAAGCTGCTCGAGATGATCCTGCTGCAAGCCGACGTGATGGAGCTGAAGGCCAATCCGTCGCGACCCGCGCGCGGCACGATCGTCGAATCGCAACTCGATCGCGGACGCGGCCCGGTCGCCACCGTGCTCATTCAGGAAGGCACGCTCCATCAGGGCGATCCTTTCGTCAGCGGGACTTCGTACGGACGCGTGCGCGCGATGCAGAACCATCTCGGCCAGCGTCTCACCGAGGCTGGACCGTCGACGCCGGTCGAAATTTTCGGCCTCTCCACCGTTCCCGAGCCTGGCACCGTGTTCACTGCGGTGGTCGAGGAATCGAAGGCGCGGCAAGTCGCCGAGTATCGCCGTTCCAAGCAGCGCGAAGGCGAACTCACCAAGACCAGCCGCATCTCGCTCGAAGATTTAAGCCAGCGGCTCGCGGCAGGCGAGGTCAAGGAACTCAAGGTGATCCTCAAGGGCGACGTGCAGGGTTCGGTCGAGGCGCTTGCCGACGCGCTCGCGCGGCTCTCTACTGAAGAAGTGAAGCTCGAAGTGATTCACGCCTCAGCTGGCGCGATTTCAGAAACCGACGTGACGCTCGCGTCGGCTTCCAAAGCCATCATTATCGGATTCAATATCCGTCCCGAGCCGAAAGCTGCGAACCTTGCTGAGAAAGAGGGCGTCGAGATTCGCCTCTACACCGTTATCTACGAAGCGATCAACGACATGCGCGAGGCGATGGAAGGTCTGCTCGCGCCGACCTACCGCGAGAAGGCGCTCGGCCGCGCGGAAGTCCGCAAGATTTTCAACGTGCCGGGAGCCACCGTCGCGGGATGCATGGTGGTCGACGGCAAGATTGTGCGCAGCGCTCGCGCGCGGCTGGTGCGCGACGGCCGGCCGGTGTGGGAGGGCAAGCTCGCCACGCTCAAGCGCTTCAAGGACGATGCGCGCGAAGTCGCGCAGGGCTACGAATGCGGTATCGCGCTTGAAAATTTCAACGACGTGAAACCCGACGACATTATCGAAGCCTTCGAGATGGAAGCGATTCTGCGCAAGCTCGCCGCGCCCACTCCTCAGTCCGTGCGCGGTCAGCCGGCGGTCGAAAAGCAGCTTCAGCCTTAGAGTGCAGGTTGGTTGATCGTTCCGGGCGCGCCGCGTGCGCGTTGGCGGAGGGGGCGTATTATGGTCATCGGCATCATGCGACTGACCCTGTTTCTGCCGGAGAATCATTCGCTCAAGGGCAAGCGGCAGGTGCTGCGCGCGATCAAGGATCGCGTCCGCAACAAGTTCAACGTCTCGATCGCAGAGTCCGACAACCACGACATGTGGCAGCGCGCCGAATTGGGTATCGCGCAGGTCGGCAGCGATCGCGCATTCGTGGACAAGGCGCTGCGCGAGGTCGTGAACTTTATCGATTCGCTGGGCCTCGTCCCGCTCGGCGAAGAGCAGCTCGAGATAATCAACTACTGAGACCGGTGAAGGGTGAAAAACATTGCCTGAAGGTCGAAGACCGGAACGCGTTGCGGAAGCCGTGCTGAGAGAGCTATCGGGCCTGCTCGTGCGCGATCTGCGCGACCCGCGCCTGCGCGGAATCACGCTCACCGCCGTCAGGATGGACGACGACCTGCGCCACGGCCGCGTCTACTTCTCGCATCTCGAAGGCAGCGTGCGCGCACCCGCCGCAATCGCCGGCTTCAAGAGCGCCAGCGGCTTCATCCGCCGCGAACTCGGGAAGTCGCTAGGCCTTCGATACACACCAGAACTTGATTTCGAATTCGACCCCGGCCTCGAACGCGCCGCGCGGATCGACGCGCTCTTGAAGCAGTCGTCGCCCAAAGATTGAGAACACACACTTGATTTAATGTGAAACCCGCGGTGGGTTTCACACTTCCTTCGGCAGGGGTAACCCCTGCACCTTAGTATTAAGAAAGATTCGGGACTTGCAAAAAAATCGGCAAGTCTCGCATCAGGGAGAACGCTTAAGTTGTGAGGTAGCGCCGGGTTGAACTATAAGCATCACTTGGCTGCGAGATTTGATCGCTAATGCTCGGGGGAGCTTTTTCCCGGAGGCGTCGATGGGACCACTTGAAGGAATTCGCGTACTCGATTTGAGCATGGTGGTGTCGGGTCCGTTCTGCACCATGATGCTCGGTGACCTTGGCGCTGACGTGATTAAAATCGAGCCGCCAGATGGCGACGTGTCGCGGATGTTGTCGGGCAGGGAGCGTGGCGGGGTTACGGTCGCTATCCTCAACTGGAATCGCAACAAGCGCGCGATGATGCTCGACCTCAAGCAGCCTGGCGCCGCTGACGTGTTCCTGAAGATGGCTGAACAGGCGGATGTCGTGGTGCAGAATGTGCGCCCGGGAGTCGTCGATCGGCTGGGCGTCGGCTACGAGGCGGTCGTGGCGCGCAACCCAAAAATTGTTTACTGCTCGATTGCCGGCTACGGTTTTTCCGGGCCGTCGGTGAACAAGCCTGCCTACGATCCGATTATCCAGGGGATGGCTGGTGTGATGACGTCGCAGCGCACGCAGGGGCGGCCGCGCGCGGTCAAAAATATTCTCGGCGACAAAGTTACCGCGATGACGGCGGCGATCTCGATCCTCGCCGCGCTCAACGAGTCGCAACGCAGCGGGAAAGGACAGCATCTCCAGATCGCGATGATCGACGCGGTCGCTTACTACCTGATGCCCGACACGGCGTCGCGCCACACTTATCTGCCGCACGACGCTGGAATCGCGCCGTCGATGAACACGCTCGAGCCGTTTCAGACGGCCGACGGCTACATCACCATCGCCCCGCTGACCGACAAACATTGGACCGCGATTCTCAAGGCGGTCGGTCATCCGGAATGGTTCGAGGGCGACGAGCCGCGGCCGGACCGGGTGCGGAGATCGATCAAAAGCCTGATCACGTTGTTCCCGACGCAGCCCTCGGCGTACTGGCTCGAGCGTATCGAGGCGGCTGACGTTCCATGTGGACCGGTCAACGACTACGACTCGATTTGGAACGATCCGCAGTTCGTCGCGAACGAGACCTTCTTCGAATACCAGCATCCGCGGGCTGGACGTGTGCGCGCAGTGCGATCGCCCGCGCGATTCTCGCGCACCGAGCCCGAGCTATGGCGCCATCCTCCGGACCTGGGGCAGCACACCGACGAAATTCTCGGCGAGTTCGGATTCGGTACGGACGAGATTTCCGAATTGAGAGCAAATCGGATCGTCAATTGAGTCCTCGGTCGATTAGCCGCGCGCTTGCATTCTTAGTTCTCACCGCCGCGATCGCGATCGTGCAGGGATGTGCGTCCCGACAAACTGCGCCGTTGAACCAAGCGGCTGCAGTGGCCGCGGCGACTCCAGGCGCGAAGCCAACTCCCACCGGCGCGCCGATCGGCACGCATGCGCCCTATGCAATCACGGCGGGCCTCGACGGCAACTTGTGGTTCACCGAGTTCCAGGGCGACGGCATCGGGCGGATGACTCCGTACGGCGCCACCAAGCGATTCCCGATCGATCCCGACGGATTCGCCGAGCGAATAACCGCGGGCCCCGACGGCGCAGTGTGGTTCACCGACACGGTCGGCAACCGAATTGGCCGCGTCGCGCCCGATGGAAAAATCGCGTACGTCACGTTGCCTCATTCGGATAGCGGGCCGGCTGGTATCACCGCCGGCCCCGACGGAAATCTCTGGTTCACCGAGCATTCGGGCAATCGCATCGGACGGCTCACCACGACCGGCACTCTGAGCGAGATCAATTTGCCCAAGGGCACTGGACCGGCTGAGATAGTCACCGGCAGCGACCGCAATCTGTGGGTTGCCGAGGACACCGTGGATCGCATCGCACGCGTCACGACTTCGGGCAACGTGAAGGAATTTCAAATCCTGACGCCTCACGGTCAACCCGCGATGATGACTCTCGGCTCCGACGGGAGCGTATGGTTCACGCAGCCGCAGGCCGGAAAGATCGGCAGAATCACGCCCGACGGTTTCGTCACCGAGTTCTCGCTGCCAGCCGCCGGCGTGCCGCTTGGAATCACGTCGAGTGTCGACAAGAATCTCTGGGTCACTGTGATTCGCGCGCAAGTGATCTATCGCGTTACCCCGGGCGGTGAGTTTACGGCGTTTCCGATGCCCGCGAAGTCGATGGCTACATTCATCACGGCCGCTCCTGACGGCACGCTGTGGTTCACCGAACCCAACGGCAGAGTGGGCAGGATGACGACCGACGGTTACGTCAGAGAATATGTCTTCTCGAATCCATACAGCGAACACGTAGGAAAGTGACGCGCTGACAGCGTCGATGGCGCGTCTGTTCCGTTCGCCGAGTTTTGCGGTATAAGCGCTCTATCACACGAACCAAAACGCTCAGCGCGTTTGGATTCCGGCATTACGCCGCAAGGGAGAATTGAGCGATGGGCAAGCTCGACGGAAAAGTAGCCGCCATCACCGGCGGTGGTCGCGGCATCGGCCGCGGCATCGCGAGGGCATTCGCCGCGCAGGGATGCGCAGTTGTAGTCAACGATCTAGGCGTCACGGTCGCGGGGCAGAAAGAGACGCAATCGCCCGCCGACGATGTGGTGAAGGAAATCAAGGGCGCAGGCGGCAGCGCAGTCTCCAATCATATGGATATCGCCACCGTCGAAGGCGGCGAGGGACTCGTCAACCAGGCGATCAAAGAATTCGGCAAGCTCGACATCCTCGTGAACGTTGCCGGCATTCTGCGCGACCGCATGATCTTCAACATGTCGGAACAGGAATGGGACGACGTGATCAGGGTGCACCTGAAGGGGCACTACTGCACGATGAAGCCGGCGTCGGCGCATATGCGCGAGCGCAAGTACGGCAGGATCATCAACTTCTCGTCGAACTCGGCGCTCGGTAGTCCCGGCCAGCCGAATTACGCGGCGGCGAAAGCGGGAATCCTGGGGCTGACGTACTCGAGTGCGAACTCGCTGCACAAATACGGAATCACGGTGAATGCGATCATGCCGGGCGCGTCAACGCGCATGACCGACACGATCCCCGCGGGCCGGATGCCGGGCGCGACGGGAATCCCGCAGTCCGACAAGGTCGAAGGCACGCCACGCGATCCCGCCAACGTCGCGCCGATCGTGGTGTTTCTGGCCAGCGACGACGCCGCGAATGTCACCGGCCAATGCTTCGGCGCGTCGGGCTTCCGCATCATGCGCTATCGTCACATCGCGCCCGATAAGGTGCTCTACAACAACGGCCCGTGGAACGTCGACGAACTTTTCGACCGCCTCAAGAACACGCTGCTGGTCGATCTAAGCCAGCCGCGGATGTAGCTGTCGTGCATAAAACTAAACCTCTGGTCACCCTTCCCACATAAGGGAAGGGGCTAGGGATTAGGTTCAATGCCCCTTAGGCTTGGCGGCAGGCGGTTCAATATTGAAACTCGCGTCGAGGAATTTGACGACGCGCGCGGCATAGCCCTTCGGGTCCTCGAAGATTGCGTCGCCATGACCGCCCGCCGGCACCGTCCACATTTGCGCGTTGAAACCTGCGGCGTCGAGTAGCGCCTTGCCGTCCGCGAGCGGCGTCATCTGATCGTCGCTATCCTGAATGATGAGCAACGAGCAAGCGCCCAGGTTGCCCGCGTCCGTCGCGGGCGAGATCTTGTCCAGCGGCCGTCCGAACCACAATTGCGCTTCCCACATCACAGTTTTGACGAACGCAGGATTGAGCCGCGTCATCGACGGGCTGCGCATGAAGAGCTGCTCGAGGTTCGCGTAGGAACTGTCGGCGACGATCGCGGTGAAAACCGGCTGTTCGGCCTGCGCCATGATCACACCGGCGGCGCCTTCCCCGATTCCAAGCGCGGCAATATTCGTAAAGCCGTCGTCCATCAACGTACGCGCAGTCGCCAGCGCGAATTTGCGCTTCAGCATCCCCCAGTTGATTCCGTAACTCGGATCGTTGGAGCTGTAAGCCGCGACCACGGTATAGCCGGCGTCCAGCAGAAATTTGGCGTACGGGATCATCGCCGTTTCCGGCGCTCCCGCCGCCGGCACGAACACCACGACTTCGCGCCGCTTGCCCGGGAAATACCATCCGGTCACGCTGACCTGATGATGGCGGAATCCGTCCTCTTCGACCACGCCGCAGTCCAGGCGCTCCGGCTCGACTCCGAGCGCGGTTTGAATGTCCGTCATGGAGCCCCGCTTGAACGGCGGAACATGCTGTCCGAAAACGTCCTGCCCCCCGCGCCGCAGGAACTCCGGGTACATCATCGATCGTGAGACGAAAAATGCTGCCCCCATCCAAAGAATGATCGGAATGCTCAGCAGGATTGCGCCGGTGCCAAAAATGCGCCGCGGCCTGCGCTTCGGCACCGACGGCTGAGACTCGGAAGGATCACTCATCTGCTATGCTTGTGCACGATTACCGACACCACCGCAAGCGTTCGCAGGATTATTCGCGTCACCGTCCGGCGTATGCGAAAACCGATTTCCCTCGCCGACTCTTCGCGTGATCCGTGCTTGTGAGCGTTGCACTTGCCACTTATGCTGCGGGGCAGGGCGACGCTCATGGCTGATTGGGATCCTGAACTCTACAACCGCTTTCGTCGATATCGCGCGGAACCCGTCCGACATATTTTGTCGCGGCTGCAACTCGGCGATGACGAAAAAATCATCGACCTCGGGTGCGGGTCGGGTGAGAATACGCTCGAACTGGCGCGACGCAGTAAGCATGGATCGGCGCTCGGCGTCGATGGATCTCCCGCGATGATCGAGGCGGCGCGCAAACTGCTCGACGCCGAGCCCGCCGAGCTTAGGCGTCGTGTCTCATTCGAGCTGCTCAATGTCCCTGAATTTCGCGCCGATCGCGCATACTCGTTGATTTTCTCGAACGCTACCTTTCAATGGATCCCTGACCATCGCGCTCTGTTCGCCGCGTGCTTCGAGGCGCTCCGCCCCGGCGGAAAGATCGTGGTGCAGATGCCGGCTAACGAAACCGAAACCGCGAAGATGGAAATCGGCAGGCTCGCGCGCGAGGCGCCTTGGAACTCGATGCTCGGCGGGCGTGATCGCGCGTTTCACGAAGAGCCGCCGGAGTTCTACGCTGCGATGCTGGCGAGGCTCGGCTACGATCGAATCGACTGCTATCACATGACGTTTCACCATCCGATGGATCGCCCGGCCGACGTCGTTCAATGGTATCGATCGACCGGGCTGCGGCCTTTCCTCGACGCGCTGCCCAACGATCGTCACGACGAATTTCTGGCGCAGTTGACGACGCGGCTCAACGCGGCTTACGGCACTGCCGGCCCGATGACGTTCGACTTCAAGCGGCTGTTTATCTGGGGCCGCCGTCCCGGACCTTAAAAATGGCTCGCGCGCGCAATCTTCCCGCGCTCGTCGTGCACGGCGGTGCCGGAAACGCGGGGCCTGGCGCCGAGCGCCCGGAGCGCCGCCGCGGGATGATGGCCGCGATACGCCTGGGCGCCGGCATTCTGCGCGCCAAGGGCACCGCACTCGAAGCCGTCGTCGCGACGGTTGTCGCGCTCGAGGATCATCCGCTGTTCAACGCCGGCTACGGCTCGCTGCTCAACTCCGAAGGCAACGTCGAAATGGACGCCTCTGTGATGTTCGCCGAGCCTGTTTTTTCGGCCTCCAAACGTAGCGGCAAACGTTCTGATCGAACTCATTCCCACGACGCCGACTACAGCGTGTCAGCCGGCGCCGTTGCCGTGGTCAGCCGCGTGCGAAATCCAATCATGCTCGCGCGCGCCGTGATGGAGCATTCGCCGCACATCCTGATGGCGGGACACGGCGCGGAAAATTTCGCGCGAAAGGTCGGTATCCGGCTCGTCCGGCCCGAGGAAATGATCACCGAGCGCGCGCGCGAGCGATGGCGCGTGCGAAAGGAGCAGACTGGGATGCTCGAAGCCGAGGCCGCCGCGCGCGCCGCGATGGGCCACGGCACAGTCGGCGCGGCTGCCGTCGATGTGCACGGCGCGATCGCGGCCGCGACCTCGACCGGCGGCGTCCCCGGCAAACTCTTCGGACGCGTGGGAGACTCCGCTCTGATTGGCGCGGGAACCTTCGCACACGCACTCGGGGCGGCCTCGGCGACGGGGCAGGGCGAGGCGATCATCCTGACCGCGCTCTGCCGCGAGGCGGTCCTGGCGCTCGCAGACAGCACCCCCAAGGTCGTCGCGCGCGAGGCGATCGCCGAGATGATCGACGCGACCGGCGCGGAGGCGGGAATAATCCTGGTCGACGGTCGCGGCAGAATTGGCTACGCGCACAACGCCGCTTCGATGCAAGTGGCGCGGTACGATCCTGCGGGCGGCATCCAGCATCTGTGGCTCGATCCGATCGCGACGGCCCGCCGTCCGTGACTCTCGCGCAAGTTGATATTCTTGCGAATCCGCGCCGCGCGTTCACGCGTCTCGCGACGCTCGCGCTCGCAGCGTTGTTCGCCTTCATCGTTCTAGCGCAGGGAATCAGCGCGCCGTTTCAAAAAGATGCGGAGCCGCAATCCGCCGAATGGATTCAAAGCATCGTCCGCGACGGCCACTGCCTGATTCCCGCCGACGCGTACGGCTATACCGATCGCAAACCTCCCCTGTTCTATTGGCTCTCCGCAATCATCACAAAGGCCAGCGGCGGTATCGTCGACGAAGTCCGCGCACGCGCCATTTCTGTCGTAGCAGGCACCGTGCTCGCGGTGAGTGTCCTCGCATGGACGGTCGGGAATGTCGGCACCTCCGAAGGATGGCTCGCGTTCCTGCTTTTAATGGGCACCTACGGATTCGCGTCGCGCGCAACCGAAGCGCTGACCGACATGCTACTGACGTTGCTGCTGTTCGCCGCGTACTCGGCGATTTATCCTATGCTCGAGGCACCTGCCGCAGAATCGCCTGTCTCGACGCGCAGGAAAATATTCGTGGGCGTGATCCTTGGGCTGGGAATTTTGACCAAGGGTCCGATTGCGATCGTGCTGTGCGCTCTCGCCGCGTCGATCTATCTGCTGATCGAGCGGCGCAATCCAATCGCGATTCTGCGACATCGATGGCCCTGGCAAGTCGTCGCGATTGCGGTCGCGATCGGCGCAATTTGGTACGTGCCCGCCGCGGTCGTCGGCGGCCACAAGATCGTGAGGATTATTTTCGCCGAGAATTTCGGGCACTTCATGCCGGCACGACTCGGCGGCACGGGCGAAAGCTATCGCCCCTTCTATTTTATCGCCGCGCGATTACTCGGCGGCGCTTTCCCGTTGACGCTGCTGATTCTGCCGGCAGCGCTAGCCTTCTACACCGGCGAGATCTCTGTCGAGAAGCGCCGCCCGGTGATCTACCAAATCAGCATGTCGCTCGCGGTGCTGCTGTTTTTCTCAATCGCGAGCGTCAAGCGCGACGACTACATCCTGCCTGCGCTACCAGGAATAGCGATTCTATGCGCATCGGTGTTCACGCTGGAGGTTCGCGGCGCCGCCGCGAAGCTGCGCGACGTAATCGTTGCAGCGTTCGTCCTCGCCCCGATCGTCGCAATTCTTTACCTCGCGTTTTTCCGCGACCACACGCCGAATGTAACCCTTCAGTCGAGCGACTCTGCCTACTTCGCACTCTTCAAGTCCGTGCGCTGGGCGAGTCCCGTCTCCGATCTGTTCGACGTTTGGTTGATCGCCGTGACTATCGAAGGATTCATCCTGAGCAGGCGGCCCCGCCGTAGTGCTCTTGGAACCGGCCTTGCGTTCGCTCTCACCGCACTCGTTCTTTGTCTGTTCTGGACCATGACGATGCGAATCCGTCTCGCCGAAATGCGCAGCGTGAAGAGTTTTGTTCCGATCGTCGCCGATCACGTCAAAGGCGATCAGCTATGCATCCCGAACGGCATCAACTACGAGCTCTCGTATTACTACGGCGGAGCGGTTCCCGATCTCACGAATCCGAAGTGCGCCTATCTGTTCGCGACCCCGCGCGAGTTGGACGCGATGACGTCTGATTATCGCGCGCGCCTCAAACTCGTCGCGAAGTCCAATTTAATCGGTGGCGGTGGCCCTCCCGCGCTATTTGAAATTGCGCCCGAAGCCGCTAAATAGAAGGCGATGGCCGACCGCACTGAACAAGCTGAACATGCGATTAGTGCGCTGATGCGCTTCGTCGTCTCGCTCATCATCCCGATTTGGGCACTTGCGATGCTCGCGCTCGGCATCGAATACCGCTCGATTTGGTGGCTTGGATGCGGGCTTGCGGTCGGCGCGGTCGGGCTGCTCTTCATGGTTGGCAACCCATTGGCAAAGCCAGTGCTCGACATCCGGGAAACCTGGCGGAAGTGAAACGCGGGGCTGCGCGCCCCGCACCCGCGGCAGGGGTGACCCCTGCACCCAGTATTCGCAAAGCCGGATGCGGGCTGACGCCCTGTTAGGAAGTTTGGGCGCGAGGACGCGAAGCGGACTCGTGTCCAGCGGCGCCAGTACACCTCGACCTTTCTCCCTGAAATAGTTCTAAGAGGCCGTAAGGCCGCATCTTCTCTTTTCTTAATACTGGGTGCAGGGGTCACCCCTGCCGGGGGTGTGGGGCGCGCAGCCCCGCCTTCGATTCCCGCCCGCGCTGGGCTGAATTGCGGGCTGTGCTGCGGCAGGATATTCTTTAGATCCGATGCCGATTTTTGAGTACGAATGCGCGCGATGCGGGCTCGTGAGTTCGCACGTGGTGATGGGCTCGTCGCGACGGCGCGAGCGTCTCGGCTGTCCTCAGTGCAAATCGGCGCGGTTGCGGCGCGTCATGTCGTCGTTCGCGGTAGTCGAGAGCGAGTCGTCGAGGCTTGCGAGTTTCGACGCGTCCAAGCCGCGCGATGACTCCTTCTATCGCGACTCGCGCAACGTTGGACTGTGGGCAAAGAAACGCGCCAAGGAGATGGGCGTCGATCTTGGCTCGAAGTTCGAGGCGACCGTCGAAAAAGCACGCAGTGGCAGGCTGATCAAGGAGATGACCTGAGGGCGGGATATGGCGGATGAAAAGAACCGGCTGGGCGGGAAGCTGCACGACGTCGAGGCGGCGCGGGAAAATCAGTGGGCTCGGCAGCGCGACGAAGAGTTGCTCGAGAAGATGCGCGAGCGATTGCACGATCACGTTTGTCCGAAATGTAAGCAGGTTCTGGTCGCGAGGACCGAGAACGGGGTTCACCTGCATGCCTGTCCGGACGGACATGGCGCGTGGCTTGAGGAGCCGGCATTGAAGTCGCTGCTGAAGGAGCACAAATAAATTAGCATCGCGTTGATTTGAATTAAGCCTTGCTTAACCGAAAACATCCACCGATGAAGCGATCCTTCTTGACAGCTTGGCCCAGTCCAACTAATCAGGACTCGGTAACATCATATGTATCTTAATTTTGGCGTGCCTCTCGCCCTTACGATCATCGGGATCGGCTTCGTGGCGCTGATGTTCGGGCTGCAGAAGCTGCTCGCGCCGCAAAATCCGTATGATCGCAAGCTGATCCCCTACGAATGCGGTGAGCCGCCGACCGGCCGCGCCTGGATTAATTTCAACGTTCGCTTCTACCTGATTGCTCTGATTTTCGTGGTGTTCGAGGTCGAAGTCGCGTTCGTATATCCGATCGCTGCCGTTTACCTCGACTGGGTGCGCTCGGGACGTCGCCTCTACGCACTCAGCGAGATTTTAATTTTTCTGCTGATCCTGTTCGTCGGCCTGGTTTACGTTTGGGTCAAGCACGACCTCGAATGGATCAAAAAAGTACCGGTCGAAGACTGAGGTTTGTCTTATGCCCCTGTTGAACACACTTCCCGATTACGTCTTGACCACCAAGACGGACGAACTGCTGAACTGGATGCGCAAATCGAGCATCTGGTACATGCTGTTCGGCCTGGCTTGCTGCGCGATTGAGCTGATGCATACGGGCGGCCCGCGCGCTGATATCGATCGTTTCGGCGCGACGCCGCGCGCGTCCGCGCGCCAGTCTGATTTGATGATAGTTGCAGGCACGCTGACTTTGAAAATGGCGTTGCGCACGCGGCTGCTTTACGATCAGATGCCCGACCCGAAGTACGTCATCTCGATGGGTTCGTGCGCCAGCTGCGGCGGACTCTTCCAGCTCGCCTACTCGGTCTGCGACGGCGTCGACAAGATTCTGCCAGTCGATGTGTACGTTCCAGGATGCCCGCCGCGTCCCGAAGCGCTGACCGAAGGCCTGCTCAAATTGCAGGAGAAGATGATGACTGAGCGGTGGTTGGTGCGCTCGCCCAACGGCAACGGCAATGGCAAGCAGGTGGCCGCTGCCTGAAACGATGGAGTCGCTTCAAATACTCGAACGGGTCAAGAACAAGTTCGGCGACCGCGTGCTGGAAACTTCCGAGAAGAAGCCCGATCCATTCGTGGTCGTTGACCCAAAAGCTATCGTCGAGATCGGGAAGTTCATGAACGAGGATCCCGAGCTCGCGATGGACTGCCTATCCAACGAGACCGGGGTCGACTACAAAGACCGCATCGAGGTGGTCTATCACCTGTTCTCTTACTCGAAGCGGCACGGCGCGGTGTTGAAGGTGAAGCTGCCTCGCGACAACCCAAGCATCGCGACGCTCGAGGGCGTGTGGAAATCGGCGAACTGGATGGAGCGCGAAATTTTTGATCTGATCGGCGTGAATTTCGAAGGACATAGCGACATGCGGCGAATCCTGATGCCGGAGGATTGGATCGGTCATCCGCAGCGCAAAGATTTCGTCGAGCCCGCCGAATACCACGGAATTTCAACCGTCAGGGAGAGCCCGATAATCCGGCTCGACACCAAAAAGAAATGAGCACGCTGCACACCGAAGAAATGACGCTCAACATGGGCCCGCAGCATCCGTCGACGCACGGCGTGCTGCGCTTCGTGGTGCGGGCCGACGGCGAGGTGATGCGCGAGGCGATCCCGGACGTCGGCTACCTGCATCGATCGATCGAGAAGATTGCGGAAAAGGTCGGCTACCACGGCTTTATGCCGTACACCGATCGCGTCGATTACGTATGCGCGATGTTCACCAACCAGGGTTGGGGCATGGCGTGTGAGAAGCTCGCGGGAATCGAAGTGCCCCATCGCGGCGAGTACTGTCGCGTGATCGCGGCGGAGTTCAATCGACTCGCGTCGCATCTGCTCTCGGTCGGTGCAATGGCGATGGATATCGGCGCGGTGACGCCGTTCACCCATGCGATCCGCGAGCGCGAGATGATCAACGACTTGATCGAAGAGCTGTGCGGCGCGCGGCTCACGTTCAACTACATGCGAATCGGCGGCGTGGCGTGGGACCTGCCGCCCGGATGGCGTGAGAAGGCGCTCGCGTACCTCGATCATTTCGATCCGATCCTCGAGGAATACAACGCGCTCATTTCGTGGAACAAAATTTATATCGAGCGACTTGCGAACGTCGGCGTGATCACGCCCGCGGAAGCGATCAATTACAACCTGGTCGGGCCGAACCTGCGCGCGTGCGGAATCAAGTGGGACATCCGCAAGGACATCCCCTATTCGGTGTACCCCGAGTTTGAATTCGACGTGCCGATCGGCGACGGCCATTGGGGCAAGCTCGGCGACTCGATGGATCGCTACGTCGTGCGGATTCGCGAGATGGCGGAGTCGTCGAAAATTCTGCGGCAGGCGCTGCAGAAGATTCCGGGCGGCCCGGTGCTCGCGAAAGTCGCGCGCAATTTCAAGCCGCCTGCCGGTGAATGCCAGATTCGGCTCGAGAGCGGACGCGGCGACATGGGATGGTACGTCGTGAGCGACGGCACCGGATATCCGTGGCGAGTGCACGTCCGGACAGGGTCGTTCGCGGCGATGGGAATCATTCAGAAGCTCAGCGCGGGACTGATGATCGCGGACCTGGTCACTCTTATCGCAAGCCTGGACGTGATAGCGCCGGAGATCGATCGTTAATCCTCGATGGACACGTTGGTAAAAAATCTGATCGCGTCGGGCGCGTTCGGCAAGAGCGCCTCGCCGCACCTGGTCGCCGCGATCGTCGTGTTCGTGATGAGCGCGGTGGTCTTCCTCGGCGTCGCATTTCCGTTTGCGGGAATCGTGAGCTGGGCCGAGCGCCGCGTGTGGGCGCGAATCCAGTCGCGCGTCGGTCCCAACCGCGTCGGACCGCAGGGCTTCCTGCAGTGGCTGGCTGACGGCGTCAAACACGTCTGCAAGGAAGACATCATTCCCGACGAGTCCGACGCCCCCCTGTTCAAGATGGCGCCGTACCTGGTGATGCTCGCGTTCACCCTGCCGTGGGCGGTGATGCCGTTCTCGTCGTCGCTGATTCTCGCTGACCTCAACGTCGGCATCCTCTATATGACGTCGGTCACTGCGCTCACCGTCGTCGGCGTGTTGATGGCGGGATGGGCCTCGAATGACAAGTGGTCGCTGATCGGCGGAATCCGCTCGGCGGCGCAAATAGTCAGTTACGAAATACCGGCCGGGCTCTCGATTTTTCCCGTCGTGCTGATGACCGGCACTTTGTCGATGCAGGGAATCATCCGCGCGCAGGGCTGGGCTCCCCAGCATTGGTTCCTGTTCGCGAATCCATTCACCTTCGTCGCGGCGAACATCCTCTATATATCTGCGCTAGCCGAGGGTAATCGCACTCCGTTCGATTTGCCCGAGGCCGAGTCCGAATTGGTCGCGGGTTTCGCGACTGAGTATAGCGGCATGCGCTACCTGTTTTTCTTCATGGCCGAATGGGGAAACCTGTTCATCATCGGCGCGATCATCGCGACCCTGTTCCTCGGCGGCTGGCAGTTCCCGCACGTGACGAAAAGCGTAGTCGCGATGAATATACTTGAGGCGATTACCTTCAACGTTAAAGTACTATTCCTGGTGTTCGTGTCGATGTGGATACGCGCGACCCTGCCGCGAGTGCGTATCGATCAGCTAATGACGCTTTGCTGGAAATACTTCGTGCCGATTTCGTTTGTGAATATGATCGGAACCGCGGTGTGGGTAGCCATTTGGCCCGATGGCACTACCATAATGGGCTATATCATGTTGGCCGCGGCGCTCGGGCTCGGCGCAGTATTCACTCAGCGGGTAATATACTATCTCAGGCGTTCGCGGATGGAAGTATACTTCAATCCGACTATATAGAGGCTATTGATGAGCGCGGTTTCGGAATACGTAGGAAATATTAAAGACGCAGTCACGAGCATCTTCGAGGGCATGGCGGTGACGGCGTCGCATTTCATGCGCAAGCCGTACACGGTCCAGTATCCGGACCGGATGCCGGTGCGCGTGCAGGACACGCTGCCGTTTCGTTATCGCGGAATCCTGGAAGTCGATCTCGAAATCTGCACCGGATGCCTGGCGTGCGAGCGCGCCTGCCCGATCGATTGCATCGTAATCGTGGTCGACAAGGATCCGCAGACGCGCCAGATGCTGCTGTCGCAGTTCGACATCGACATCGCAAAGTGCATGTACTGCGGGCTTTGCAGCGAGCCGTGCCCGACCGGATCGATTCATCACACTACGGAATTCGAGGGCGCGGATTTCTCGCTCGAGAGCCTGATGCGCCGCTTCATCAAGGAACCTATTCACGCCTACAAGGCCAAGAAGGGTCCCGAGACCGATC
>NZ_JBAUYR010000053.1:0-9346 GCF_049584895.1 Binatus sp. (SeqCode) | reverse complement strand
CCGGTGGGGCACAGATCGAGGCATCGGCGGCAGGTTCCGCAATGATCGCGGTAAGGCTCAGTTGGCGCGTCGAATTCGACGTCGGTGAAAATCTCGGCCAGGAAAAAATACGAACCGTGCTCGCGGTTCAGAATCATCGTGTTCTTGCCGAACCATCCGATGCGCGCGGCCGACGCCCATTCGCGCTCGAAGACCGGGCCGGTGTCGACGTAGGTGCGCGTTACCGAGCCGGGACGAAGTTGGCGGATTATGTTGCCGACCGCGCGCGCCCGCTTCTTGACGACGTCGTGATAGTCGCGGCCGAGCGCGTAGGCGGCGATTCTCCCGCGCATCTCGGCGCGCCAGTTGAGGTCGGGCGTCGCGCGCGCGGCATACGGATAGGCAAGACTGACGACGGATTTGTAGCGGGCGTCGAGGCGGCGGGGATCGAAGCGTCGGTCGGGCTCACGCGCGAGGTAGGTCATCGAGGCGTGACCGCCGTCGGCGAGCCATTGGTGATAGAAGTCCTCGCGACCGTTCAACGGGTGAAGTCGTGCGAATCCGACCAAAGCGAAGCCCAATTCGGTGGCGGCGTGCGTCAATGTTTCAGGGAAAAGTGGCAATTTATACTACCTGTTGTGGTCCAATGATGAGCGCACCGCTAAGGGTAGCTTCGTTCCGTCAGATTTGTGTTTTCGGAAGAGAGATTTTATGCCTGTTCGAGTCGCTCGGAACCTCACCCCTAACCCCTCTCCCTTCTGGAGAGGGGAACAGAGAGCATGATGCTTCGGCAAGTTGTGCAAAGCTTCCATACCTGATGAATTATCATGTCCGGCGATAGTGGGGCAGGCTGAGGAGTTCATCCTCGGGGAATTGTGGATACATTGACTCGACTATTTGCTATGATTAGTTTCGTGGTGAGGAGCGCGATCGAATTGTAAGCGCTGCTTACTGGAGGTTTCTGGAGAAAATGGCCGAAGGACTTCATATCGAGCATCATGGGCATGAGCATGGGAACCAGCACGAGCACGTCGAGCAGCAGGCGCCGGCCGTCCAGCCTATAGACAACGCGTCGTTGCCGGATGTGAATCTGACGCCCAAGGCGATCGAGATGGTCAGCAAGATGCGCGCGAAAGAAGGCCTCGGCGCTGACCATGGGATGCGAATCGGCGTGGTCGGTGGCGGATGCTCCGGGTTTCAATATTCATTGAACTTCGACACGCAGAAAGAAGGGGACCGGATTACGGATTTCGGCGGCGTGTTGGTGCTCGTCGACGAAATTTCGCTGCCGTATATCGCGGGCACGACGCTCGACTACGTCGAGGGATTGCACGGTGCGGGATTCCGCTTCGACAATCCTCGCGCGAGCCGCACTTGCGGATGCGGGTCGTCGTTCAGCGCGTAACCACCTCTCCCCTAGCCCCTCTCCCTTCTGGCGAGGGGAACCAGAGAAAGAGAAAACGAGGCCGCTCCAAAGAGCGGCCTTTTTTATTGCGACGGGCGCTGTTAAATCGGAGGCACGATGCTTTCGGGATTGATCTACTGGCTGTCGCCGGCGCGGCGGCGGTTTATGCGGCGGCTGGCGAAGCCTGGGCTCGATGCGACGCGCGCACGACTGGCCGAGGCGGGGTCGCCCCGCGCCGTCCAGTTTATCTCGACGCTTCTCGACGCCAATGCGGACTTCCTCGCCTACGCGCTTTCGCCGAAAGGGCCCCTTCATATGTATTGCGACCGTGCAACGCCCGAGAAGGTGGCGGCGTGTATAGCCACGATGCTGATCTACTCGGTGAATCTGTTCGCGCGCGACGAGATGCAGAACAACGAGAGCGAGATGATCCCGCTGCTGGCGCATCTGGCGGGCGTCAGGCCGACGCAGGTGATGCTCCGGCGCGACGCATTGCGCAAGGCGCCACGTTCCGAAGAGTGGATGGTGCTGACGTGGCTCGCGAAGGACCTGGGCGCCGAGGCGCCGAAGTACGACGCCGAGCTTGAGCGCGCCTTCGGATACAATTATTTGTCGTACATCGATCAGTACCGGCCGACGCTCGAGCGCGAGATGGCGGCGGCGGACACCGCCTGAGGTTCAGGAGCTCAAAATGACAGACTTCGAGGGGCGCGGAATTATCGTGACCGGCGCGACGCGCGGAATCGGGCGGGCGATCGCGATAGAAGTCGCGCGGCGCGGCGCCAACGTATCTTTCAATTACGTCAAGAGCGATCAGAATGCGGCCGAGCTCAAGGCCGAAATCGAAAAGCTCGGCGTCAAGGCGCTCGCGTACAAGGTTGATGTCGGCGATCTCAAGAGTGTGCGCGAGATGGTCAACGCAACCAAGAAGGAATTCGGGCAAATCGACGGGCTGGTAAACAACGCCGGCGTCACGCGCGACAAAGTGTTCGTGATGATGTCGGAGGAGGACTGGAACGAGGTTATCCGGGTCAATCTGACGGGCGCGTTCAATTTCGCGCGCGCGGCGGCGTTCATGATGATGAAAGCGAAGCGCGGCTCGATCCTCAATATCACCTCGGTCAGCGGTCTTATCGGACTGCCGGGGCAGGCTAACTATTCGGCGGCGAAGGCGGGACTGATAGGACTTACGAAATCGGTCGCGAAGGAGGTAGGGCGGCTAGGTGTTCGGGTCAACGCGCTGGCATTGGGATTTATCGAGACCGACATGACCGCATCACTGCCCGAAGAGAATCGGGCGCAGGCGCTTGCGATGATCCCGCTGGGGCGCTTCGGGAAGGTCGAGGACGTGGTGCCGATGGCGGCGTTCCTGCTGAGTGACGCCGCGGCGTACATAACTGGGGCCGTAATCCAGGTGGACGGCGGCCTCGCGATGTAGGCAGGAACTTAATTGTAGCGGAACCCGCCGTGGGTTCCGCACCTCCTTGGGCAGGGCTAAGCCCTGCACCTTAGGGCTTAGAGCGAGTCATCGCTCCGGCGGTTCGACTTTGTGTTCGTACTTGACGCGATATTGCAGTGCGAACGATCGACAATTGCAGATATTAATCGCGTAGCCGAAATTTCGCTTGACAAAACATCGCGCGCCAAGCGGAATTGCTCGGGTGGGGAGAGGCGCTAGTCTGCGGGCGTGGGCCCGGTATTTTGCTCGAGGGGTTGTGCGGCCGGCTGTATTGGCCGTAGTCGTTCTTCTGATCGCGCCCGCAGTCATCTTCACGCTCGGCCATTCGCTCCACGCCGCCGGCACCAACACCGTTACAGTTAATTCGCTGCTCGATCCGGGCACGGCCGGTGACAATCTGTGTCTCCCTGCGCGAGGCTATCTCCAATGCCAACGCGGAGGCCGATACCACCCAGGGCGACTGCGCACCGGGCACCGGCAACGACACGATTGTGTTCAACCTGAGCGGGACGATTGCGCTGGCGAGCGGACTTCCTTCGGTTCAGCACACGCTCGAAATCGATGGGACCGGACAGACGATCACAATCGATGGGGGCGGCGCGAATAGCGTCTTGCTGAACTCCTCCGGCGCGCTCACGCTCAACAACCTCACAATCGCCAACGGCGAGACGACCGGAAACGGCGGGGGCATATTTAACGCCGGCCCTCTGACCGTCACCAACTCCACCTTTCTCGGGAACAGCGCGGCGGCGGGCGGCGCCATTTTCAATTCCGGCAGCGGCACACTGGCCGTAACCAACTGTACCTTTTCAGGCAACTCGGGAGCGGGCGGCGGCGCGATCCACAGCGATCACGGCGGGACCGTGACGAGCAGCACTTTCTCGAACAACAGTGCCGGAGTATCGGGCGCCGGCGCCGCGATCCTGGCCAATAATACTACCGTCGAGGTTACCAACTCGATTCTGTCGAATAGCACGGGGCTCAACTGCGGCGTGCAGAGCGGCGGCGTCATCGGCAATGGCGGCTACAACATCTCCGACGATACTTCGTGCGGTTTCGGGAGCAGCCTCGGCGCCAACGGCGACACAATCGGCGACGACGTCAACCCGTTGCCGGCTACCGGCGGGCTGCAGAACAACGGCGGCCCGACCGACACGATCGCGTTGCAGCCGAACAGCCCGGCGGTGAACGCAGTTCCGATCGCCGATTGCCCGCCGACCGATCAGCGCGGCGATCCACGCCCCGACCCGGGGGACATGAGCAACGCATGCGACATCGGCGCGTTCGAATCGATCGACGCGCTTGGTACGCCGACCGCGAGCGCGACGCCAACCGTCACTGCAACCTCGACCGGAACGGCAGCAGCGTCGCCGACCGCCACTCCAACGGCAACTGCGACCGTCACGAGCACGGCCACGGCCACCGCTACCCCGACCGCAACCGCCAGCGCCACGGCAACTCTGACTGCGACCGCAACTCCTACTGCGACCGCGACCGCGACCAGTACGGCAACCGCGACGGCGACAATCACGATCACGCCGTCACCATCGCCGACGCCCAAGCCGCCACTGATAAAACTTACCATCTCGCCGACCTCGCTGAGCTTCGGCAACGTCGAGACCGGAGATGCGCCGATCAAATCGGTCACCTTGCACAACAAGAGCAAGACCACCGATGCGATCGAGGTTCCCGAGGTCAGCGGGCAATACTTCAGTTTGGCGAGCAACACCTGCGAGACCCCGGTGCCGGCGGGCGGGACGTGCCAGATCGGCGTGAGCTTCGCCCCTTTGGCGAAGGGCAAGAAATTCACCGGCAAGCTGATGTTCACCGATCAATCGAAGAAGAGCGGTCACACCGTTGAGCTCAAAGGCAAAGGTGTCGCGACGCCAACGTCAACGCCGAGTCCGACGCCGTCGATGACGTCGACCGCGAGCATCACTGCGACCCCGACTACCACAGCGACCGGCGGCGCAACCCCGACTGCGACTGCCACCGCGACACCCTCCCCGAGCGGCACGTCGACGGCGACATACACGCTCGAGAGCATTTCGGAAACCGCGTCGGGCGTGGTCGCGCTGAGCAACCCGAATGCAGCGCCCAACCCGGTTGAGACCAGCCAGTCAGTCGCGGTCTCGACACCCTCGTTCACCGACAGTATCAGCGTGAGCGACACCAACGTCTCGATTTCGGGGTCGGCGTCAGCCTCGCAAACCTCGGCGGCTGACGGCTCTACAATCTCAGCCGATGAATCCGCCGCCGCCGATGCGGACCTCTCGTTGTGCGTCGGACCGTCGCCTGTGTGCACTGCGGAGAATCAGGGTATTACCGAGATGAAGACCGTATTCTGCATCGCGTCGGACACTAACTACTCGCTGAGTGGGTCGGTCCAAGCGAGTGCGAATGAAGATATCGGCAACATTACTGCTACGGGAGTTGTGAGCATCGAGACCGTCGGCCCGTCGCCGATGTTTATCGTCAATGAGCAGGCCACCAACGGCCAGGACGTCCCGCTATCTATGAGTCTGCCGCTGACCGCGGGATGCTACGACATGATCGTCGAGGTGTATGCCGACGCGCTCCCCAGCGGAACCGGCGCCGGCAGTGCGTCGTCGAGCTGCAACGTCCTGCTGAGCCCGCAGTAGCCGCAGTAGCCGCAGCGACCGCGCGTCACGCCGGGCTGCGGTTGTTTCGGGTTGATGCGAGCCTGATGGCATGAAGAGATTGTTGCTGATTCCGACCGTGCTGCTGGCGGGATGCCTCGCGTCGGGGATTATGGAACAGAATGGACAGTTCGACTCGTCGCGATTCGATCCCGCGCAACGACTGAGTCCGACGGCGTTCGAGCAGAATGCCACCATGAAGGACACGTCCGTGCACGAAGATCCGAGTCTGCTGCGCGAGGGCGTATCGCGCAGTCAAATCGCGACTGCCTTCGGCGCGCCCAACGAAACCAGCGACCAGGGCGGCGTGGTGCAGGACGTATACGAGTTCAATCCCGACGGTTCGAAATTCGTAAAGCCGAAAGTTTATGCGCGCAATATCGCAGCAGGCGTCTTCACCGGCGGTATTGCGACCGTCGTGCATCAGGCGAGGATCCATCACACCGAGGAACAACTCACGGTCTATCGGCTCACGTACGGACCTGACGGAACGGTACAGTCAGTGCAAAAGGAATCGCGCGAGGAAGAGTCGCAGGACGCGCAGCAATCTAACCCGTAGCTTTTTAATCCGGTTCCCCTTCCCGCTCGGGAAGGGGAACCAGATAAATGAGAGACTCGCGCATCAGTGGCTCCAGGAGCGGGAGCAGCTTAGGATGTCGATTTGCGTGCCGTTTTCTACGGCGTGGTATTTCTCCAGGAAGCTCAAATCGATTTGCTTGAGCGCTACGGGTTCGCGGCGGCGCCATCGATTGCATGCGCCGGGGCCGCCGTTGTAGCCGGCGTATGTTGATCGCGCCAGATGGCTCGAGATCATCACGGGATCGTATTTCGGCTGCGTGATGGCGGCGAACTGCATCATGCGCGCGAGAATCTCGCATCCCGCACCCGCGTTGTAGAGCACGTCCCATTTGAGGCGATCGATATCGTAGAACCCGCGCCAGACGTGCTTGTTCACCTGCATCACACCGATGTCGCCGCTGCTGGATTCGAGCCATCGGACGCGATCGCCGTCCATCACGAACTGCCGCCAGCAGCTTTCCTGCCATGCGGTCGCGAGCACCAGCGTTACGTAAACGCGGCCGTTGTCAGTGTCGAGAGCGTTCATGCCGGATGCGATCTGGCTGAGTTGGTAAGCGGCGCTGAGATTCAGCAGCAGGCCCATGTCGTGGCGATAGTCGTCGGCATTTTCGTCGTTGATGACGAGCCGGTAGAGGCGGTCGGCAACATCCTGAAGGCGGTTAATCTGCATTGCGCCGGCATCTTCGGCGGCGTCGGCCTCGCAGGGGGAGAGGAGGTCCAGCAACCTAACCCCTAACCCCCTTTTCTCGGGCCCTCGTGGGAAGGGGAACAAGCGCGCGCTGGGGCCAAGCTTCGGCGAGGGCATTGGATTCGGTGGGCGGGCGGGCGCGCTGGAGTCGGAGGGAGGTATGCTCTCCTCTTCGATTGGATGTCGGCTCCGCGGCGGCTCGGGCACTGAAAAGAGTTTTTTCATGTCTTGATCTTCGCGGTAGTTGAATTGCAGCGGGTCGCCGGTCGCGCCTGGCGCCATGATATGCGCGAGGCGGCGCAGGTCGGCCGCCGAGATGCGCATCCCGAGCGCGGGCGCGGCCTGATCCAGCGCGAACAGCGCGTCGCCGGCCGAGATAAACGACATGAATTCGAGCGCGTGCGCACCGAGCATCCCGCGCCGCGCCGCAGCGCGGACCGCGTCGTGCAACTGGGTCCATTCGTCGAGAAACAAAATGCGAACCGGATCAGGCCCAGCCGCCGCCGGATTGTTCAACGCCTGAACGAGACGGTAGCGGCTGTCGAGCAGGATTTGCAGCAACTGATCGCGGAACTGTTGGTCGCCGACCGCGGCTCCGAGGTGCTTGATTGAGAAAGAGAGAAACGCGTCCCATTGATCGAGCGTGTCCTGAAAGGCCTTAAGCTCGGCGGGCGTAGGCGAGGCGCCCGCGGCGGGGATCGCGGGTGCGGGGACGTCGGGGACGGTCATCACGAGCGTGACGCGGACCCCGTCGTCGAGCGCGACGATTTTTTGCTCGGCGGTGAGACTTGCGATTGCAGCGCGGAAGCGATCGGCGGCGTCGGCAGGAATCGAGTCGGTGATCATCGCGGCCAGTTGTTGTACGGCAGGTTTGAGGTCATAAGAAAAATCGTTGAGCCGCGGAATCAGATCGCCTTTGATCAGATCGAAACCCTGGCTGACGACCTCGGTTTTCTGATGCGCCGAGTCGAAGACATTCAAATCCGTGAAATGGAACTTGAGCTGAAGGCCCGGCGCGATGTACGGGACGCCGAGTGCCTGCACGATGCCGCTCCACTGGACCGCGTTAAGACATTGCGAGCCCATCGCGACGCCCAGCCCGAGACTGTTCGCGGTTTCCAGTTGCACGGTCGCAGCGCCGCCCGCGGTCGCGCGCGAGAACTCGGGATTCTCGGCGTAGAGATATTGGCAATCGTTGAGACCGTTCCAAAGTTCGGCGCGTCCGCCGGGTGCGGTGTAGAGTTTCCGCTTCAGCGCCTCGCGCAAAGTGATGTAGTCGATGGTCATCGGAATGCGGACCTGCGACGCGCGCGCGGCTGTGGCGCGGGCGAGCAAGATAACGCTCGCCATCGTCAGGATTATCCACAACCTCGCTGTTGACTGTTTATCTTGATGGAGGCCGCGAAGTGGGGTCATGCGATAGAATACGTCGAGGATATACATGAATTTGAGGTTTTGGTTACCGGAGAGACTCGACTGCGCACGCACTGCTGTCACGAGTCAACTATTATGGCAACTGTGTTTGCACTTGTAAGCGGTAGGACTGCTCATAATAATCAAATTAGACGATCACCGGAAATTTAGGTAAGCCGGATGAGTACCGAACGTCAGGCAGACTTTTACGAGGCGGAGCCACCCCAGGCGTCGCGCGAGCTGGCTAAGCTGCGCGCCTCGGCCGGCTATCTCGCGCCGTTCGAGATCGTGCGGCGGCGCGTGATCGACGACGTGTACGACGGCAAGATGACGGTCGACGCGACTCTGATCATCAGGATCGGCGACGTCGAAGAAACCGAGGCTGCTTCGGGCGTCGGCGTCCTGCATGCGCTCGACGTGGCGCTGCGCAAGGCGCTGCTGAAATATTTTCCGTACCTCGAGCCGGTGAAAGTAATCGAAACCTATCAGCATGCGACCGGCGCCTCGACCGAGGCTGACGTCGTGTCGGTGAAGAAATTTGCCGATGGTGACCTGGTGTGGACGACGCTGGCCAAGTCGTCGAACACGATCGAGTCGGCATGGGTGTCGCTGCTCGACGGCTACGAATGGCGGATCATTCAGGAGAATGCGCGGCTGCGCCGGATACACGCGAATCCAAGGTGGTCGAACCGCTGACGCGATGAGCGCGGACGAGCAAGCATTGAGGGTCGGCAAGGCGTCGGCGGGCAAGCTCGCGATTTTGTACGACGGCTCATGCGACATGTGCCGGGCGAGTCTCGACGGAATCCGGCAATTCGACAATTCGGGAAAAATGGAGCCGCTCGATCTTCATGACGAAGAAGTGCGCGCGAAATTTCCCGACTTGAAGATGGAGAACCTGCTCGAAGAACTGCACGCGGTGGATGAAGATGGCCGTGTGTATCGCGGCGCGCGGGCGATCAATGAAATTCTGCGGCGTCAGAGCGGACTCAAGGGTTACCTCGCCTACCTGTGGTACGTCCCCGGCTACGCATGGCTGGCGGACCGTCAGTACAAGCGAATCGCAGCCTCGCGATATCAACGCGACGAACGCGGGAGACTGAAGGGTCAGCCGCTCCAGGAAAATTAGAACCCGGTGGCACAGGCTTTAGCCTGTGATTTTC
>NZ_JBAUYR010000052.1:0-20901 GCF_049584895.1 Binatus sp. (SeqCode) | reverse complement strand
TACAATCATCACCGCCCCCATCAAGGCATCGGCGGCCGCACTCCTATCTCTCGCCTTCCGAGGGACAACCTGTTGCAACTCGACACCTAACCCCTAACCCCTTCCCTCCAGGGAAGGGGAACCGGATTGGATGAGTAACCCCTTCCCTCGAGGAAGGGGGACAATCGCGAGGTTGGGAGATCATTCCAATGAGTCGTCGTCTGACTTATGATGCCTCTCCGCGATGCCCGCGGTTGCGATGGTTGGTCGAGGGCGGTTTCGCGGTCGAGGTTTTGGTATTGTTGCGGGCGGGGTCGAAGATGAATATTCGTTTACCATGGTCGCTCCGAAATTTGAGAATCAGGTAAAAATTTCAATCGATCGAATCATGCTCTAAATGGTTGATTGAGAACGAATAAGGTAGAAAACTAGCTTGGGCGAAACTGAAACCGGTCCGCAGTTAGCGGGGAAATATCGCCGCTCGCGGGCATGAAAACTGCTCATCAAACTCGAAGGAGGACGCCGTGCGGACAAATGCGGCATCGATAATCAAGGGTCTGTTCGTGGCGGTTGCGATCGCAGTGGTCATGGGATGCTCGGGGCAGCCACTCTCGACCCGTGAAAAAGGCACCTTCATCGGCACCGGCGTCGGCGCCGCAACTGGCGCAATAATCGGCGCGGCGGTAGGCAACCCGCTGGCGGGTGCTGCGATCGGCGGTGGTATCGGAGCCTTGGGCGGATACGCGGTCGGCAACGAGATGCAGAATCGCGAGAACGAAAACGCGCAGACCCAGGCGCAAATCAGCTCCCAACAACGACAGCTCGAGTCTCAGCAGAGACAGATTCAACAGTTGAAGAGTTCGGGCGAGACGGAATAGCAAGGGAAAACTCCATGCGCAGACATGCTATTGTCACAGGTGCATTGGCGCTCGCTGCCCTGTTCCTGGTGGCAGGATGCTCGGGAGATCCGATGTCCACCCGTGAGAAAGGCACCTTGGGCGGTGCGGCGGTCGGCGCGGCTACTGGCGCTATAATTGGTGCTGCCGTCGGTGCACCTCTGGCGGGCGCAGCTATCGGAACCGCTATCGGCGGCGTAGGCGGCTTCGCGGTTGGCAATGCGATGCAGAACAATGACAATGCGCAGGCGCAGACCCAGGCGCAGGTTCAGCAGCAACAACAACAACTTGAAGAGCAACGTCAGCAAATCCAACAATTGAAGGGCCAACAGGAAACCGAATAGCCCGGCTGACGTATAGTGATTGGAAGATGGAGGTTCTCAGATGCGCAAAGGTTTAACAGCAATAATAATGAGTTTGGCTCTGGCGGGATCGCTCGTTGTAGCCGGATGCTCAGGGCAGCCGCTCTCGACTCGTGAAGAAGGCACACTTGGCGGGGCGGGCATTGGTGCGGTTGGTGGTACCCTGGTCGGAGCGGCTGTCGGCCATCCTCTGGCGGGCGCCGCACTCGGTGGTGTCCTCGGCGGCGGAACTGGCTACGTAATCGGCAACTCGATGCAGAATACGCAGAACGCCAACGCGCAGACGCAGGCCCAGGTGCAGCAGCAGCAGCAGGAAATCGAGAATCAGCGCGAACAGATTCAGCAGATGAAATCGCAGTCGGAAACCGAGTAATTCCGAACCGCGCGATCCTCACAAAAGAAGAGCGGCGCCGCACCTGGCGTCGCTCTTTTCGTTTTTCAATAACCGCGATTCATTCCGGCTTGCACAGCTTGCATGCCCTCAGTCCCTCGTGTCGTGCGTGTCCCGAGTCCGCGTAGATTAACGCGTTGTTAGGATCGGCGCGGCGCGCCGCCGAGCAATCGGGGCGGCAGAATATTTTTGTATGTCGATGGCCCATGACGGCGCGCGACGGCAATCGCAGGTCGCGGCTGACGTCGAATCCCTCCGCGCGCAGCAGCTTGATCTTGTTGTCCACGCCGCCGCCGTAGTTGCCGATCGTTCCGTCGGATTTGATCACGCGATGACACGGCACGAAGATCGGAATCGGATTCGTCGCCATCGTGGTGCCGATTGCGCGCTGCGCGTTCGGCTTTCCCGCACTTGCGGCCAGCCCCTGGTAGGTGATCACCGCGCCGGCCGGGACCTTTCGCAGCAGCATGTACGCATGGCGCTGGAATTCGCTCTCGACCAGGCTCAGATCTACCGGGCGATCGGTCGCGTCGATGCCGCCCTCGAACACGCGGTCGATTTCCTTCTCGATCCGGCGCGCGCTCGCCTCGTTCTCGATCAGATCGAACTTCCTGCGCAGCATCTCGAGCGTCCGCTCGCCTCCACTGATAAAAAGAAAATGAAGCGCCGCGAGGCCACGATCGCTCTCAGCGACCAGCAGCTTTCCCAGCGGTGACGGAATCACGCCGACTCGCGCTTGCGGGCGTCGAATGATTTTCATCGCGCGCTCGATGCGTGGCCGCGTCTTCCCGATCATCGCGTCGATCATCCGGTCGTCTATAGGTGGACTCTCTTTCACACGCGTCGCCGTTCGATTGGTCTTCATACTGGTCACTCTTCGATCCTTAGTTTCTTCAGCGCTTGATAGACGCAGGCTCGCGCGCTTTCGGCCGAGCAATTCAGCGCCGTGCCGATTTCCGCATATTCGAGTCCCGCGAACTTGCGCATCATCAGTGCCTGACCCTGCTTTCCGGGCAGCCGCGCGATCGATCTCTTCAGATGAAGCGCGCCCTCAGGTCCGCCGTTGAGATGATGAGCCGCGCGACGCTCGATCGATTCGCTTTCGCTGTCCGCGCTCTCATTCGAGATGACGCGTCCGCGGCGCATCCGGTCGCGCGCGCGATTGCGGCACAGGTTCGACGCGATTCGGAAAATCCACGGCCGCAGCCCGTCTTCCGATTGCAGCGTCGGATAGGCGCGATAGGCGCGCAGCCACGTCTCCTGGAAGAGATCCATCGCGTCGTCGCGATCGCCGGTCGATCGCACCAGGAAGCGCATGATCTCGCGCTCCATGCTTTTCACCGCGTCTTCGAATGGCGGCGGCAGCTTGAGATTGAACGTCGGCATCGCGTCTGTCACGAAAGGCTGGCGATAGAACTCACCAAGTACCACAGCGTGATCGATCCGAAAACCGCGCCGAGAATTTCCTCGAGGACGCACGCCTGCGCCAGCCGCATGCCGTCGCCGATCTCGCGTTCGACCGCGCGCTCCGCAACTTCGGTGAACCGCGCCTCTTCTATCTGGATGGTGGGTATCATTGTTTTGTGCTCCTGATACCTACAACCCCGCTCGAGCCGATCTGTGAATCGAGCACTGTGGTGCAACGCGCGCGCTGCATTGACGCACGCCGCGATCCTGCGATTATCGCGCTATGGATCCGACCGGCTGGATTGCACTATGGGCAGTCTCATTCCTCGGCAGTCATCTGATCATATCGTCGTCCGCCGTGCGCGCGAGCCTGATAAGTGCGGTCGGTGAGCAGCCGTATCGCGGCATCTATTCGATCGTTGCGGCGGCGACGCTTGGCCCGCTCATCTATGAGTTCGCGCGCAACAAGCACGCCGGTCCATTGCTCTGGTATCTGCGCGCGGTGGCGCCGATTCGATGGCTCGCGTGGATCCTGATGCTGACCGCGCTGATCCTGTTCGTCGGCAGTTTCATCAACCCGAACCCTGCGGGGATGGCGCCGGGCGGCACAATGGAACCGCGCGGCATTCTGAAGATCACACGGCACCCGTCATTCGTCGCGTTCAGCCTGTTCGGTATCGCGCACATCCTGATGAACGGATGGGCCGGCGACGTGATTTTCTTTGGGATGTTCCCCGCGCTCGGAATCATCGGCGGGATGCATCAGGACGCGCGCAAGATTCGTGAGCTCGGCGATCGCTATCGCGAGTTGGTCGCGCACACGTCATTCGTGCCGTTCGCGGCGCTAATTAGCGGCCAAGTCCGATGGGCCAGCGGCGACACGCCGTGGGCCGCGATCGGCGCGGGCGTAGTGCTGACAGCCGTGATCCTCGCGCTACATCCCATAATCTTCGGCGGCAATCCGCTCGGCTAAGGACGGCACTGCCGCCGCGACTTGAGTGACCGAATCGAGGACCTGGCTGAGGCAGACCAAAGAAAGAACCGGGATTCTTCGCTTCGCTCTAGAATGACACAAGGAGCAAAGACACAGAGAAGAGATTGCGACGTGGCGAGCGGGTTTCTTGAGGCCCGGAACCCTCACCTACCGGCCGCGATGCGGCCGTCCTCCTCTCCCGTAAAGGAACGGGCGAGGAATTTTCGGAGCCGCGCCGCCCTTCCGAACCTGTGAGCGAAATGTTGTCCTCAACATTTCGCGATTTCTTTTTCACCGGTGCAGAGCCTGTCCTGAGCGAAGCCGAAGGAGGTCACCCGTGCCGAAGGAAGCGTGAAACCCACGGTGGTTTCATTTCAACTAAGTTCCTCGTATGCGCCGCTCACGGCGAGCTGCCGAGTGGTTTGTGTTCGACGGTTGAGCTGTCGAGATACGGTTCGTCGCCGATCCATGACACGTGCAGTGTCGTTACCGCCTCGACGCCTGGCAGCATCAGGTCCGCCGTCATCGTCTGCGTATGCGATCCGCCGGCGCTGCGGTGGCCGTCAATGAGTGCCTCTGCCATTGCGCGTCCTGCGGGCGCGACGCCGCCGGGCCCGATATTCGGCAGCGTGCCGAGTATCTCCGTGATTGTGGGCGCGACGTCGATGTTCGCGGTGGGATTCAGATCGACGAACCCGCGCCGGAAGTCCGGGCCGGTCGCCGCGCAGAAATTATGAATCTCGCGCTCGCCTGCCGCGCCATGCATCCCCATGCCGGTGGTGAACGTCTGACTGGTCCCGGTGTCGGCGTACACGAGTCCTTTCACCGGATGCAGCAGTTCGGCGGATTTGTTCGGCATCGAGACTTGTCCGATTTGCCCGATCAGAAACGCGGGATTGGTTGGGCCGGTGAGATTTTTGTTATCAGCATCGGGCTCCTCGCGAAATGAAATCACCAGGTCGGGCGATCGCTCCGCATTGTACAGGCCGATGACGCGCTGGCTGAAGGTCCCATTGATCCATCCGAGATACGGCTTCGGCGCGCGCTGACGATGTCCGCGGCGACTAGGCTCGTCGGGCGCTGTCGCAGGATCGCGCGAGAAGATCGGCCCGCACCATTCCTGCGCCTCGGCAAAGTTGACGATCTTCTGCAGCACCGCCTGCTTCGATTCCGGCGTCGCAAATTCCGTCGGCGAAAGGTACACGAGGTCCGCGCCGCCGTTGGGCACGACCACCACGTCGGTGCTGTCGTGCGATTTCTTGATTCCCGCCGCGACCAGCATCTCCGACAGCACGATTCGAAACTTGATCGTCGCAAAGCCGTGGTCCGAGACGATGATCAGATCAGTCTTGTCCGCGATTCCCAACGCCTCGATCGCCGCACGCACGCTCATCAGGTTGTTGTCGCAAAGGCTGAGCGCTTCCATCGCCGGCAACGTGCCGAGACCGGCGACGTGCTGCGTGAGATCGGGATTATGCTGCCAGAAAACGACGAGCGCGGGCCGGCCGGCGTCGGCGGCGAGCTTGGCGGCCGGTAGCGCGTCTTCGACTACCAACCGCGCATAGTACAAATCGCGCTGCTCGTCAGCGACCGTAGTTTTCGAATCGGGCGGAACCGTGATCTTCTGACTCGCCGACTGCGCAACTAAATCTTCGGACGCGAACAGGTAATCCTTGTGCGCCTCGCCCACGATGTCCTTGCCGTCGACGAGCGTCGCGACCCGATTATCAAACACCGCGGTCGGTCCCTGCTTGCCAACAACGCTGACGTAACCGCCCTCGCGCGCTACTTCCTGCGCGATGGTGTCCAGGCCAATCAGGCGCCCTTTGAATTGACTGGACCCGTTCAGATTCAGAATCGCCTTGGCGCCCTCAGCACTGACCACCTGACCCTTCGGCGTTTCCGCCGAGGGCGGCAAGTAGAAGTTGTTGCCCTCGAGTCCGTTGACGCCCGGCGGCGCACCAGTGGCGAGCGCAGTCGCGTTCACCATCGTCAGCGTCGGAAAGATCGAGTGATGCTTGTCGAAGCGCACGCCCTCGCGCGCGAGCCGAAAGAGATTCGGCGTGTCGCGTTGCGTGACGAAGTCGGGCCGCAGCCCGTCCCACACCATCAAGACCACGATACGTCCGCGACCGCGATGCGCGCTGGCAGAATCCTGCGCGCAGATCGGCGCACCAACAGATACTAAAAATAAAAAGAGAACCGCGAGAATTTCAGACAGCCGTCGAGTGGAAGACATTCGATCGGTCATCAAACAGGCCCACAGCCAACTGTGTCAATGATTCTTCGCGATCGGACTGGTTAACGGCATCCGCGGATGCGCCTTGAAAAATTCCCAGATGACGTCGGTCGCGTTCAGGCTGTCGCTCGGCTTGCCGACCCATTTCTCCGGCAGCCGATTCTTCGTGCGCGTCATCTTTTTTGTGCCGGTGCCGAGCACGAGCGTCTCGTTGTGATTCCCCGGCGCCGGCACCGGCTGATTCGCCGGGCCGCCCGCAGTCGCGGAAATCACAGCGGCCGCGAATATCGCCGCGGCAAGGAGCGTTGAAATAGCAGATCCGCGCATCCTCAGTTTTCCCCTGAAGCTCCAGTTCAATGTACGCCGCCGATGACATGCCGTTTCAGGATGCAACTCGATTTTTGATTTGGTAGCGTGACCGGAGAAAGTCGGAGGTCCACGACGTTGCGTATTGCACTGCTCGGCCAGGCCGCATTCGCGGAAAAAGCGCTCGCGGCGCTCGTCGATCATGGCGACGAGATCGTTCACGTCTTCGCGCCGCCCGATTCGCCCGCGGGCAAGGCGGATCCGCTCGCTGCCAAAGCCCGCGCGATGAACCTGCCGCTCAGCCAGCCCAAATCGTTCAAGAACGACGCCGCCTTCGATCATTTCAAGGCTCTCGACGCCGACCTCGCGATCCTCGCGTTCGTCACACTGATTGTGCCCGAGCGAATTCTCTACGCGCCGCGCTACAAATCGATTTGCTTTCACCCTTCCCTGCTGCCGCGCCATCGCGGCGCCAGCGGCATCAACTGGGCGATCATCCAGGGCGATGCGGAAACGGGAGTCACATGGTTCTGGCCGGATAAGGGTATCGACACCGGCCCGATACTCGTGCAAAAGCGCGTGCCGATCGCGGAGAGCGACACCGTCGGCTCGATTTATTTTAACACGCTCTTCCCGACGGGCATCGACGCGATGGTCGAGGCGGTTGACCTGATCAAATCCGGCAACGCGCCCTCGATTATGCAGGACGAAAGCAAAGCGACCTACGAGCCGCCATGCCGCGACGAGCACGCAAAGATCGATTTCGCAAAGCCGGCGCGCGAAGTCTTCAACCTGATCCGTGGATGCGATCCGCAGCCCGGCGCTTTCGCAAACCTCGGCGACCAACGCCTGCGCATGTATGAAGCCGCGTTCTCAGCCACCAGCTCGCAAGCCGAACCGGGCACAATAGTCGCCGTCGATGCGGACGGAATGAAGATCGCGCTCTCCGGCGGAACGATCACAGTGAAGCGAGCCCGAATCGATCCAAATCCGAAAAAGGTCGCACCTGCCGAGCTGGCATCGGGCGGCGATCTCAAAGTCGGTGCGAAGCTGACGTAATTATTTCGGCAACGCGCTTTTTGCTTTTGCCTTAAGCCGAGGATCGTCGCCCGCGACGCATAGCGACTCCGCCGTCCGCTTTGTCATCTCCGACATGGTCAGCGGCTTCATCTTCGCCTTCTGCGTTGCCTTGGCTGCTGCCTGATACTCAGCCGGAGTCATAGGGTTTTGGATCGCGTCCTTGAGCGAGTCGTCGCATTCTTTCTGAGACTGAAAACCCACGCCTATTCTCCAATTCGATAACGGCGCATGCGGATCAATTTTGTTATCGAGGCCGATCGGCGGAATCATCAGGTACCAAAGAACAATCGCAAGCGCGAAGGCGTGGTGAGGCTTCATCGACATAGAGCGGCAAAGGAAAAGATCCGGGATTCTTCGCTTCGCTCTAGAATGACACAAAGACGGAGCGACAGAAAAAAGTGAGCAGGCGAGCATTTGTGATTGAGCCCGGAACCCTCACCGACCGGCGGCTGCGCCCGCCGGCCTCCTCTCCCGTAAAGTAACGGGCGAGGTAAATCACTGCGCCTCTCCGCCCCAAAAAAGTTCTAACAGGGACGAAGTCCCGCATCTTTCTTTTTTACTGGGTGCAGGGGTCACCCCGGCCCAGGGGAGTGTGAAACCCAGGCTGGTTTCACATTCAATAACGTTCCTATGTTCTCGTTCCCCGCTGTCCCGCTGTCATCCTTTGCGCTACGATCCCGTCGCGGCTGAGGAGGTGTTACGGGGATGAGACTTTGCGTCGGGACGGCTAAGGGGATTGTGATTCTGGATCCTGCGCGCGGGGCGACGCCGTTGATGGTGCTCGCGGATCCGTCGGCCGTCTGGTGCATGGCGCAGGACGCCGCCGATCCCAATCTCATCTATGCCGGATCGACCGAGCAAATCCGCGGCAAGGGCACGCTCGCCCGATCGACCGACGGCGGCCGCACCTGGACCGACGTCACTCCCCCCCTCGCGCGCGAAGAAGAAGTCTGGTCGGTCGCCGCATCTCCGGCCGTGAAGGATCGCGTATTCGTCGGCACCTCGCACGCGCGCCTGTTCCGTAGCGACGATCGCGGCCGCGTCTTCAAGGAGTCCGACGGCTTCCTGAGAATTCCGGGACGCGACCGCTGGACGTTTCCGCCGCCGCCGCATATTCCGCACGTGCGCTCGATCGCTTTCGATCCGCATGAGCCGTCGACGATGTACGTCGGCGTCGAAGAGGGCGGCGTCTTCCGATCGCGCAACGAGGGCGCGACTTTCGAGACGCTCAACGACGGCCTCTACGAGGACATTCACACCGTCGCGGTGGATTCGCGCGACTCGCGCCGCCTTTACGCGACTACTGGCGGCGGCTTCTACCTGTCCAACAACGCGGGCAAGTCGTGGGAGCAGGTGACGCGCGGGCTCAACCGTACCTACACGATCCCACTGCTCGTCAGTGCGCCGGATCGCGACGACCTCTTCACCGCGGCTGCGATGGGTCCGCCGCCCACCTGGCGCGTCGCACCGACGGGAGCGGACGCGATGCTTTTCCGCAGCGCCGATCGCGGCGAGAGTTTCGAGCCAATCTCAGCCGAACAGAATTTCGGGCGTGGGATGGTGATGCGAATCAAAGCCGATCCTGAAAATGGGGGATTCTTCGCCGTATGCAACGACGGCGCAGTCATTCGCGCCAGCACCGACGGCGCGTCGCTCACGACGCTCGCCGAGAAACTGCCTCCGGCCTACGACCTCGCGATAATTCCGTAACCCAGCGCTGGCTGCCCCTTTCCTTCACGAGCCGGCAGCCGCCACGGGCACCGTCTATCGCGCGACTAGAGTCCAATTTCCATTGACCGGGATTGTCGTTGACGTAGATTGAAGAGAGCGACTCCGTCTGGCGCGGACGTCCCGTCGACTGGCCATATCATGCTAGAGGCGCGCGCCAGGACTTCGGACAGATATAAACATGGGCGACTTAGCAATCCGATTCCTGGTCGGCGGAATAGTAGTCTCAGCCTTTGCGGCTATAGGCGATGTCCTTAAGCCTAAGAACTTCGCGGGACTCTTCGGCGCCGCCCCGTCGATAGCTCTCGCAACAATTTCTCTAACTGTCTATCGAGAAGGACCCGGCTACGCTGCTATAGAAGCTCGCTCAATGATTGTAGGGGCGATCGCCTTCATGGCCTACGCGTGCGCAGTGGCCTACGCCATACAGCGATTCAGGCTTTCCGCGTCGATAGCTGCGCCGGGGTTCCTGCTGCTGTGGTTTGTAGTAGCTTTCAGTTTCTATGCGGTCTGGCCCGGCTAGATGACAGTTTCAGTAAATCTTTCAGCTTTGCGCCGAACCCGATGGACCGACTATGCAATCCGTTTTCTTTTCGGTGGACTGGTCACTGTCGCGACTGGCTTGATTGCCCAACACTTTGGACCAGGTGTGGGCGGTCTCTTCCTGGCTTTCCCCGCAATCTTTCCTGCGAGCGCGACCTTAGTCGAAAAAAATGAAATCAAAAAAAAGAAACAAGCCGGACTTCATGGCGCAAGACGCGGAGCACAAGCCGCTGCCCTGGACGCGGTCGGCGCCGCAATCGGCAGCATAGGACTCATTGGATTCGGCCTTGTCGTATGGCAGTTGATCGACAGACATAGCGCCGCGGCAGTCCTATCTGCCGCTACCGTGATCTGGCTGATTATCTCAACCGTAATCTGGCGACTAAGACATTGATCGTCCGGCGAAGTTCTTGGTGGCAACGGCAGCGGCTGACTTCCGCCACCGATTCTCACCCTTCCTTCACTCAGACCCCGTAATCCTGAACAACTCGCGCGCCTCACCCAGGCCCTTGAGCTCATGGACTCCGGCAGATTCAAGCGCGATCCCCGAACCTTCCAGCAAATGCTTCGTCGTCGCAGAAACGAGGACCTCGCCTGCCCCCGCAACTCCCGCGACGCGCGCGGCTTCATGGACCGCCAGCCCTCTTACGTTATCGCCCACGAACTCCACCTCGCCTGTGTGAACCCCTGCGCGAATTGCGATACCGAGCCGCGTAACCGATCGGCCAATCGACCGCGCGCATCGAACCGCTCGCGCGGGACCGTCGAACACCGCAAGGAACCCGTCGCCGGTCGTCTGAATCTCCCGCCCGCGAAAGTTGTTCAGTTCCAGGCGCACCTGATGGTTATGCTCGAGGAGCAGCTCACGCCACGCCGAATCTCCTAGCCTCCGCAGATGCGCAGTTGAATCGACGATATCGGTGCATAGCATCGCGGCGAGCGCGCGATCTCCATCGCCCGGGGCGGCGTAAAGCCGCGCGCTCGCGAATTCGATTGCCTCGAACGGCTCGTCGCCGGGCACTGTCGCGTCGTGACCAGGCGGAATGTCATAGACGTCGTCGATGGCGAACTCGCACACCTCGCCCGTATCACTCTCCACCAGCAGCCTTCCTCGTAGCACGACGCCTTGGTGATGAATCTGGCAGGAACGCGTGCCCGCGATCGGCCCGACATCACGCGACCATCGCCATCCCGGTTGAAACACGAAACGGCCGATCGTCGTCTCGCCATGTGAAACGTTCGCAATCCGGCCGTTGGAAAACTGCCGCACCTGATCGGGGCTACGAAAATTCTTTGCTTGCGGTCGCGCCATCGGAACTCCTTAGCGACAAGAACCCGCCGAAGCCGTAGCGAGAATAGGTGACCACCCCTTGTGACTCAAGATTCTGCTGCTAGAGCGCCTTTACCGCATCTCGACCGGCGTCTGCCCCTCGATAACTCTTTTCGCGATTATCGTCGCCGTCGATCGCGGCACCAGCCGCACCGCGTTCGCGCGCACCCAGTTGAACCATCCCGAGATAACACTCGGATGTTTCCCGAGCGCGTCGAGTGCGACCCGTACCACATTCTCCGCAGGCTCGCCGTGATCGTCGCCCACACTCTCGCCCGCCACCGATTGGAACTCAGTCTTGGTTGGACCCGGCTCGATCACCAGCGCGTCGACGCCCGTCCCGCGCAGCTCGCCCCACAATCCCTCGCCGAACAGCAAATCGAATCCCTTGGTCGCGCTATAAACCGCATGCAGCGGCAGCGGCTGACGTCCGGCGACCGATCCCACGATAATTACCGCGCCGCGCCCACGCTTCACCATCCCAGGAATGATTCTGCTCGTCAGCACAACAGGCACCACGCAGTTCACGACCACCATCGAGCGCAGCCTGTCCGTCGCGAGCTTGTCGAAACGTCCCGCGTAACCAAAGCCCGCATTGTTGACGAGCACCGCGATCTCCAAATCCGCGACCGCGTCCGCCAACCGATCCGCGCCGTCATTCGCCGCGAGATCGACCGCGACCACGCGAGTATTGACGCGATATTTTTCCTTAAGCTCGGCGGCGAGCGCATTCAGCCGATCCTCGCGCCGAGCCGTCAGCACAATCGACATGCCCTCGCGCGCAAGCGCCCGCGCAAACTCAAGCCCAATCCCCGCCGACGCTCCGGTCACAAGAGCCCATTGGCCGTACTTCTCCCGATACTTGCGCCCGGTATCAGCCATATGCGATTCCTCCGGACCTGCTCTTCCCCTCTCCCCACAAGGGAGAGGATCGAAGGTGAGGGTCCTTATTCAGCGCGCGCAGCGCGCGATTCAAGATTCCGCTTTTGCTCCGGATCTGCGTTAATCCCGGTACCGTGCGCCAAGCCATCCGATTACTATCTAGCAGGTTGTGACACCACAATCCCGATCGCGAAAACTCCGGCGCTCGCTAATGCCACAATCGATTTCTTTCCCCGACGGAATAAATTCCGTCCTACCATGTTCTCGCAGGCTGCAGAATTGCTGCTCTGTTTTGCAAGATGGCCTTGACAATATAGCGAAGAAAAAGCGAAGATAGCCATGCCGTCATATGAACACCGCCGCCACACTGCCACTCTATTCGCCGCCGCCCGACGACCTCGACGCGACTCGCGGGGTCGAGTTTATCGAGATGCCGGTGCGCCAGATTCTCAATCGATGCGACAGTCCGCGCATGCCCTTTCGATGGACCATCAACCCGTATCGCGGATGCGAGTTCGGATGCGTCTACTGCTACGCGCGCTATACCCACGATTTTCTCGAGTTGCGCGATCCGATGGACTTCGAGCGCAAGATTTTCGTCAAGCGGATGGCGGCCGAGGTCTTGTCGCGCACCCTGTCGCGCACGCCGATTGGCACCGACGCGATCGCGATCGGCACCGCGACCGATCCCTATCAGCCGGCCGAGCGGAAGTACGGTCTGACGCGCTCGATGCTCGAAATTTTCGCGCAGCTCCAGGGCCTGGATCTATCGATCACGACCAAGTCGAGCCTGATCGTCCGCGACCTCGAGCTGCTGCGAAAAATTAATCGCCGCTCGAAGCTGTCGGTGAACTTCTCGCTGATAACGCTCGATCGCAAGCTGCAGCGAATCCTCGAGCCGCGGGCGCCGCGACCGGGCCTGCGCCTGCGCGCGCTATTCGAGCTGGCGCGCGTGGGAATCCGATGCAACGTACTGATGATGCCGATGATTCCGGGCCTCACTGACGATCCCGCGGCGATCGAAAATGTGATTCGCGCGGCGCGTCGCGCGAACGCGTCGGGCGTATGGTGGCGTTCGCTGTTTCTGAAACCCGCGGCAGCGCGCCGCTTCATTCCGTTCATCAAGGAGCGCTTCCCGCATCTGGCCGAGCGTATCGACATGTTCTATGGCCGCGCGGAATACGCACCGAACGCCTACGACGACAGGATGCGCATGATTTTCAATCGCATCCGCGAGCGCCACGGTTTCCCGATCACCGATCGCTACATGACGCAACCGCCGGTCACGCCGCAGCCGCCGCGACAGAGCTCACTTTTTTCTTAACACTGGGTGCAGGGGTCACCCCTGCCGAAGGAAGTGTGAAACCCACCGCGGGTTTCACATTTAATTCTGGTGCGCGGGGCGGGACTTGAACCCGCACGGTATTGCTACCACCAGCCCCTCAAACTGGCGTGTCTGCCATTCCACCACCCGCGCATCGAGTATGCAGCCCGGAGCTTCAGTTGAGGGCAGGCGCTCCGCCGCAGCTGCGAAAATGCGACGATTACTTCGTTGATCCTGGCGTCGCCGGTGCGGCCGGATTTGCAGCCGCCGGAGCGGGCGCCGCGGGATTCGCGTTCTTGGGCGCTTGCTTCGCCGGCATCACGCTCCCCGCCGGCATCGACGAAAACGGATGCTCGAAGATACTGCCGGTGACGCGCCGCGAGGACGCCAGCGCCAGAAAGATCGAAGTCGAGAAAAAAATTATCGCGAGCGCCCACGTCGTCTTGGTCAGCGCGTTGCCCGCGCCGCTCGCGCCGAACACGGTCTGGCTCGATCCGCCGAACACGGCGCCGACCTCCGCACCCTTGCCCTGCTGCAGTAGTATAATAATGACCATCGCAACGCAGACGATCACATGAATCGAAATGACGATTGAAACCATTTTTCTTCTTTAGCGAGTCCGCGCCCTGACGATCCGCGCGAACGAGTCAGCCTTTAAGCTTGCCCCGCCGACCAGAGCCCCGTCAATATCGGGCTTGGACACGAGCGAGTCAACATTCTCGTCGTTGACGCTGCCGCCGTAGAGAATCCGCACTGCATCCGCGCGCTCGCGCCCATATCGTTCGAGTATCGCGCCGCGAATCGCGCCATGGATTGCTTCGGCCTGCTCGGGCGTCGCGGTGCGCCCGGTGCCAATCGCCCACACCGGCTCGTACGCGATCACTATCCTGATCACGTGATCGTCACCGATGTTTTCGAGCCCGCGCTGAAGCTGGCGCAGTACGACGTCGAGCGCGCGACCGCTGTCGTGTTCGTCCTGGGTTTCACCGACGCACATTATCGGGGTCATCCGATGGTGCAATGCGGCGAGCACCTTCTTGTTAATCAGCTCGTCGTTTTCGTGAAAGATATGGCGGCGCTCCGAATGCCCGAGGATCACGTGAGTGACGCCGTACGCGAGCAGCATCGGCGGCGACACTTCGCCGGTGAACGCGCCCTTGTCCTCGTAGTGCATATTTTGCGCGCCCAGCAGAATCGACGACCCCGCAAGCGCCTGCGCCACAGCCGGTATGAGAATCGCGGGCGGCGCGACCATCACCTCGCGATCTTTCGCGAGCGTCGCGGCGAGAGGATCGATCTCAGCGCGGATTCTCTCGACCAGCGCGCGCGCGCCCGCCGGCAGCAGATGCATCTTCCAGTTCCCGGCGATCAATTTCCTGCGCATCGGTGTCAGACTTCGAGCGCCTTTACGCCCGGCAGCTCGCGGCCTTCGAGAAATTCGAGGGTGGCGCCGCCTCCGGTCGAGATATGCGTGAACTTGTTCGCCCACGGCGCATGCGCGATCGCCGCCGCCGTGTCGCCGCCGCCGATTATCGAGATTACGCCCGCCTGATTCGCGAGCGCCTCGCCCACGCGCATCGTGCCGGTCGCGAAGGCCGGGACCTCGAAGAATCCGAGCGGCCCGTTCCAAATGACGGTCTTCGCGCGCGCGATCTCCGCGATAAACGTATCGACGGTCTGCGGCCCGATATCGAGCCCCATCATCTCGGATGGAATTTCAGTGACCGTATGAGGCGTCGCGGCGCCTTCAGGAGCGCCCGCGACGATATGATCCGAGGGCAGGATAATTTTGACGCCCTTGCGTCCGGCGTCGGCCAGCAGCTCCTTCGCCAACTCGATCTTGTCGTCTTCGACTCGCGAGCGACCCACTGTGATACCCTGAGCCTTGAGGAACGTGTACGCCATCGCGCCGCCAATCAGAATCGAATCGACTTTGTTCAGCAGATTTTTGATTAGTCCGATTTTGTCGGAGACCTTCGCGCCGCCCATGATTGCGACCGACGGCCGCTGCGGATCCTCAGTAACTTTGCGTAGCGCGTCCAGCTCGCGCATCATCAGGAATCCCGCCGCGCGCTCCGAGAGAAATCGCGTGACTCCCACCGTCGACGCGTGGGCGCGATGCGCCGTGCCGAAACCGTCGTTCACGTAAACCTGCTTGTAACGCGCGAGCTCATGCGAGAAGTCGCGATCGTTGGCCTCCTCCTCTTTGTGGAAGCGCAGATTTTCCAGCAGGATCGCCTCGCCCGGCTTGAGCGCATCGATCATTCTGCCGGTGTGATCGCCGACACAGTCAGGTGCAAGCTTCACCTTCTGCCCGAGCACCTTGGTCAGGTACTCGGCGACCGGCTTGAGACTGAACTCTGCGGATCGTTCCTTGGGACGACCGAGATGCGAACAGAGCACGGCCACGCCGCCGTGCTCGAGGATATAGCGAATCGTATCGAGGCTCGCGTCAATTCGCGCCGGGTCCTGAATTTTGCCCTCGGCGATCGGCACGTTGAAATCGCATCGCACCAGCACCTTCTTGTCTTTGAACTGAAGGTTCGTGATCGGTACTACGGGCATCGCGGGACCACTCACTCAATCCGGGTCGCCAGTGACGCGCTTTGATTTTTGCGGCACATAGAGCCGAATAATTTAACAGGCTGGGGAAAAACTTGCGAATTAGCTAATCCTGCATGTTAGCTGGGAAACCCTGCAGCCGTGTAGTGCTGGGCGCGCGCCGGGTGATAAGAAGATTGGGCGGCGCCTGCCTTCAGCAGGGAAAACCGATGCGCTGCTCGAATTGCAAAAGTGAAAATCCGGCCGGCAACAAGTTCTGTGGCGATTGTGGCGCGCTGCTCGCCAATCTCTGTCCAAAATGCGGCGCCGACAATCCCGGCGGCCAGCGCTTTTGTGGAACCTGCGGCACGGCGCTCGGATCACCCGCGGCTGCGGCCTCGACAGAGAAATCGAATGACTCGCCGATTCGAATAGCCGAGACGCCCGCCGCCGGAAATCTCGAAGGCGAGCGCAAGACGGTCACCGCGCTGTTCGCGGACATCAAGGGCTCGATGGATCTGATCGAAGACCTCGATCCCGAGGAGGCCCGCGCGATCGTCGATCCTGCCCTGAAGCTGATGATCGACGCGGCCCATCGTTACGACGGCTACGTTGTACAGTCCACCGGCGACGGCATCTTCGCGCTGTTCGGTGCCCCGGTTTCGCACGAGGACCATCCGCAGCGCGCTTTGTACGCTGCCCTGCGCATGCAGGAAGAGGTCAAGCGATACGCAGAGAAGCTGCGCGCCGAAAAAGGTGTGAACCTGCAGGTGCGCGTCGGCGTGAACACCGGCGAGGTCGTAGTCCGCACCATCAAGACCGACGAGCGGAACACCGAGTACACACCGATCGGACACTCGACCAGCCTCGCGTCGCGGCTCCAGGCGCTCTCGGCCCCCGGATCGATCGCGATAAGCGATACGGTGCGCAAACTGGTGGAGGGTTACTTCGCACTCAAGCCGCTTGGGCCCGCGCGGATCAAAGGCGTCAGCGATCCGGTCGAGGTTTATGAAGTTACGGGACTCGGTCCGCTCAGAACCCGGCTCCAGCGGTCGGCTGGGCGCGGCTTCACGAAATTCGTCGGGCGCAATCGCGAGATCGAAGCGATGAAGACTGCGGCGGATCAGGCCCGCGCCGGTCACGGGCAGATTGTTGCCGCGATGGCGGAGCCGGGAGTCGGCAAGTCGCGCCTGATTTACGAATTCAAAGCGACTTCGCAATCAGGCTGGATGGTGCTGGAGACGTTTTCGGTGTCGTACGGCAAAGCGACCGCATACTTGCCGGTGATCGGCCTGTTGCACTCCTACTTCGAGATTTCGCCTGAAGACGATGCCCGCAAGCGACGCGAGAAAATTGCCGGACGGCTCGCGATCCTTGATCCGTCGCTGGAAGGTACGCGGCCGTACCTGTTCTCGCTGTTGGGGATCGTCGAGGGGGACGATCGCAATCAGTGGCACTGGGAGCAAAGCCTCGATCGTCTCGACGAATACCTGCGCGAGTTGCAAAAGAAGGACCCGCTCGCGCAGATGGATGCGCAGATCAAGAAGCGGCGCACGCTCGACGCGATCAAGCGTATCCTGACGCGCGAGTCGCTCAACCAGCCGCTGATGGTGATCTTCGAGGACCTGCACTGGATCGACGAGGAGACGCAGGCTCTGCTGAACCTGCTCGCCGACTCGATCGCCACTTCGAGAATCCTGCTACTGGTGAACTACCGCCCCGAGTATCGCCATGAATGGGGCGGCAAGACTTACTACACGCAGTTGCGGCTCGACCCGCTCGCAAAAGAAAACGCCGCCGAGATGCTTCAGTCCATACTCGGAGACGGCGCGCAGCTCGACCCGCTCAAGCGGCTCATTGTCGAAAAGACCGAGGGCAATCCTTTCTTCATCGAAGAGATGGTGCAGACGTTGTTCGAGGACGGCGCGCTGGTGCGCAATGGGACCGTCAGTCTGATCAGTCCGCTGGGCGATCTCAAGATTCCGCCAACCGTCCAGGGAATCCTCGCCGCGCGCATCGACAGATTGCCGCCGGCCGAAAAGGAACTGCTGCAAACGATGTCGGTGATCGGCAAAGAGTTTCCGCTCAACCTCGTTCGCGCGGTGACTGGAATCCCGAACGACCAGATCCAGCCGATGGTGGACGACCTGCAGGTCGCGGAGTTCGTCTACGAGCAGCCTTCAGCTGGCGAATTCGAATACACCTTCAAGCACGCGCTCACGCAGCAGGTCACGTACCAATCGGTGCTGATGGAGCGGCGCAAGATATTGCATGAGCGGACGGCGGCGGCGATCGAGACGATTCATGCGTCGCAGCTCGACGACCATCTGGCGGAGCTGGCCAACCAGTATAGTCGCAGCGCAAATCTCACCAAGGCCGTCGAGTTCCTGTGGCGCGCGGCGAACCAGGCGTCGCAGCGCTCGCTCTACGCGGAGGCGATCGATTACGTCAATCGCGCGCTTGAATTGCTGGCGACGACGCCGGAAAGCGAGGCGCGCGCGCAGGATGAACTCAGGCTGCAGATGGTGCTGGGCGTCGCGCTGATGGCGGCGAAGGGCTTCTTGTCCGAAGATGTCGAGCGGGCCTTCTCGCGCGGCTATGAACTCGCGCGCAACCTCACAGACCCTCTGCAACAGAGTCAGAGATTTATGGCGCTGCAAGGCGTCTGGGGTTTTCACTACACTCGCGGCGACACGGCATCTGCGCTGAGAGTGGCGCAAGAGACGATGGCCCAGGCGCTGAGCCTCGACGACAGTGTGCAGCTCCCACGCGCGCGAATGCTCAAGTTCGCGCACTACGCCCTGGGTGCGTCGTTGGTGCAGGCCGGCGACTTGACCGCCGCGCACGATCATCTCGAAAAATCGCTGTCGTTTGAGAACGTACCGGCGCGCATCGAAGGAATTGCGCGCTTCGGCCCCGATCCAAACGTGCTCTGCCTCACCGGCCTGAGCGACCTGCTGTTTAATCTCGGCTATCCCGACCAATCGTTGCAGCGGTGCCATGAAGCGATGAAGGCCGTCACGAGAGAGTCAGATCCTTTCAGCTATGCGATGGCCCTGCTGACTTTGGTCCAGGCTCATTGCGCTCGGCGTGAGGGCGCGATGGCCGCCAAGTTATGCGACGACCTGATCGCGTTGTGCACCGAGCACGGCTTTCCCTTTTGGCTCGCGATCGCGAACCGATGTCTGGCCTGGACGATTCTGTTGCAAGGGCGGCTGCGCGAAGGCCTCGCGATGATGAACGAACAGCTCGCTCAAGCGGAAAGCATCGAAGCCGAGATCAACCGATTGAACTTGCTCCCGTTCGTCGCCGATACCTACAGCCGCCTCGGCGAGTTCGACCGCGGTCTCGCGGCTCTCAACCAATGGCTCGAGGTAAGGAACCAGCACTCTGCCAGAGGTACCGACGCACTTTATTGGCGCATCCGCGGCGAGTTGCTGCTGAGAGCCGGCTCGATCGACGAAGCGCAACAGAGTCTCCGCCAGTCTATCCAATTGAGCGCCGATCAGAGCGCGAAAATGGAACAACTGCGCGCGAGCACAAGCCTCGCGCAACTGCTGGCTCGTGAAGGAAAGCGCGACGAGGCTCGCGCGATGCTCTCCGAAATCTACAACTGGTTCAGCGAGGGCCTCGACATCGCCGATCTGAAAGACGCGAAGGCTGTCCTCGATGGACTAAACGATTAACCGCTAGAGCCGGTCCGCCACGAATGCGGCTATGTCTGCCAGCCGGTTCGAGTAGCCCCATTCGTTGTCGTACCACGAAAATACTTTCACCAGCCGCTTGCCGACGACCTTGGTCAACGGCGCGTCGAAAATCGACGAATGCGGATTGCCGTTCAGATCCACTGACACCAGGGGCGCTTCGCTGTATTCGAGAATCCCCTTAAGCGCGCCGTCCGCCGCCGCTTTCATCGCAGCGTTGACCGATTTCACCTCGGTGTCCTTCTCGAGCGTCGCCGTCAGATCAACCAGCGAGACGTTCGAGGTCGGCACTCGAATCGCGATTCCATCGAGCTTGCCGTTAAGCGCTGGCAGCACGAGGCCAATCGCCTTGGCCGCTCCCGTCGACGTCGGGATCATCGAGACCGCCGCGGCGCGTGCGCGTCGCAAATCCTTGTGCGGGCCATCCTGCAACATCTGATCCGACGTGTAGCTGTGCACGGTGGTCATCAACCCGTGAACGATGCCGAAACTCTCGTGCAAAACTTTGCCAATCGGTGCGAGGCAGTTGGTAGTGCACGACGCGTTGGAAATCACGTCGTGCTTCTTCGGGTCGTAAGCGTTTTGGTTAACGCCGAGGCATAGCGTGACGTCGGCACCGTCGGCGGGCGCGCTGATAACGACTTTCTTCGCGCCGGCCGCCAGATGCATCGCGGCCTTGTCGCGCGCTGTGAACAGTCCGGTCGATTCGACCACCACCTGCACCCCGAGCTTGCTCCACGGCAACTTGGCGGGGTCCCGTTCAGCGAGCACCTGCAGCGGCTTGCCATCGAGGAAAATACTGGCGCCTTCCGCTTTGACTTCGTGGCGCAGCGTGCCGTGGATAGAATCGTACTTCAGCAGATGCGCCAGCGTGGGCGCGTCGGTAATATCGTTGACGGCGACGACTTCGATATCCTTTTTGGTCAGCGCCGCCCGCAGGAACATCCGGCCAATCCGCCCGAATCCGTTAATCCCGACTTTTATCGCCACCGCTCGAATCCTCCCATTGCAACGCCCCGAACCTTAGATAAGTTCAGCCGCGATGTACAGATTCTACGCCGTAGAGGCCGCGAATGCAGTGGGAGGGAAGAAAATCACCTTATTTAATGTGAAAAACACCGTGGTTTTCACGCTTTCCTGGGCAGGGGTGGCCCCTGCACCCAGTACTAGTCGCAAAATGGCGAGGACGCCCTGTTGCTCTCAGGTTCTTTTCACG
>NZ_JBAUYR010000051.1:0-63303 GCF_049584895.1 Binatus sp. (SeqCode) | reverse complement strand
AAACTGGCAGACTGCGAAATTTACCCGCAGACAATAACGGTTACGCTCTGGCGGCCTAAGGGCCGCTAGCGTCCCGCCGCTGCTCGCCCATGGCAGCGGGTCGGGGCGTCATTTAGTGGGCTAGGGACCCGCAGTTCACCGGCTGGGCGGTTTACCGAAACTTCAGCCGGCTGGCGTCAGGAAAGCCCGTCTGTGGGCGCTCCGGGCGCGAGCTAGAATTCGCAGACTAAGCGTGTAGTGGCCGTCGCCGGAAGGCCTTCGGACGGGGGTTCAATTCCCCCCGCCTCCACCACTTTTTTGGTGCTCGCGTCAGCCGGATTTTTCAGTCATCTGAGAACTCCATCATGTTTTCGAGCAGCCGCCACAGGTGATACTCTGTGCGAACCATGGAACTGCCAGTAATTCTCAACGCCGGGCAGGACGGGTACATAGTCGCGGAGTGTCCGGTGATTCCCGGCTGTATCAGCCAAGGTCGCACACGAAGCGAAGCCCTCCGTAATGTGCGGGAAGCGATCGAGCTGTGCCTCGAAAGCCGCGCGGAAGAAGGATGGGAACTGGCATCTCACTACGACGTCGCACGGATCAGAATCGCCAATGCTAGCGCAACGGCCAGACTAGCGAGGCCTGCGCGACACGTCCGCGGTGTCGCTACAAGAAAAGCCCCTACCTTCGGACAAGTCATTCGCGAGCGCAGAAGGCAACTCGACCTTACCAAGGATGAAGTAGCCCGCCGCCTGAAGACCTCCACGAACTATGTCGGCCATCTGGAGTCAGGCAAACGCCATCCTTCCGACAAGATCGTAGTGCGTCTTGCGGAAGTGCTTGGTCTCGATCGTCGCGAACTCTTCTTCCTTGCGAATCCTCGCGCACGGGCTCTGTTAACTCCGGAGGATCTCGCCGAGACCGAAAAGGTCCTCTCCAATGCCGATTCTGCTTGGAAGGACTTTCGGAAAAAGATAGCGACAGCGCTGTCTCCTAGACCAAAACCTGCTCATCCGTAAACCCAAGAGTGATCCCGCTACCCGTCATTTCAGGCGGAGAATGCATCGCCGCTCTGACGAAGATGGGGTATCGACAGGCGCGTCAGAGAGGAAGTCACGTGCGGTTAGTGTGCCCGAATCGAAATCCCGTAACCGTGCCGCTTCATCGAGAACTCGACCGAGGGACGCTACGAGCGATTCTCCGGACTGTTGAAATAGGAGCCGGCGAATTCCTTGCGCTTCTGAAAAAGTAATTAGTTAGCGCGGGCGGTTCAGGAGGGCTTGCAGGCGTTCGATTTTTACCGGCTTGGTCAGGTGTTCGTCGAAGCCGGCTGAGAGGGCCCGCTGTTTGTCGGTTTCCTGGCCGTAGCCGGTCAGAGCCACGAGCTTCATGGTCTTTGCGTTCGGGAGCATCCGGATGCGACGCGCTACCTCGTATCCGTCGATGCCCGGCAGTCCAATATCCACCAGCCCGATGTCGAATGAGTCATCGCGGACCGCGTCGATCGCGGCCAATCCGTCGGCAACGATGGTGGCCTGGTGTCCGAACAGCTCGATCAACATCGTCAGCGCTTCGGCCGCGTCGTAGTTGTCCTCGACGATCACGACGCGCAAATCGCCCTGCGCCTTGCTGTCGATCGCGGTCGCGTTCGTTTGGGGGCGGGCGGTTGCCGAGACTGGCAGGCGAACCTCGAATTCACTGCCCATCCCGGGTCCTGCGCTATGCGCCTGAACGCTGCCGCCGTGCATCTCGACCAGACGCTTGACCAGGGTCAGTCCGATGCCCAATCCGCCGTGCGAGCGGTCAAGCGGGCGCTCGGCCTGCGTGAAGAGATCGAATACGTGAGGCAGGAGGTCGCGCGAGATGCCGATGCCGGAATCACACACGCGCAAGACGACCTCCTGGTCGGTGCGCTCGGCCAGCACGTCGATACGGCCGCCGGGCGGTGTGAACTTCGCGGCGTTGTGCATGAGATTGGTGATCACCTGGCGCATGCGTGCCGGGTCGGCCTCGATCATTGCTTCGTCAGCGACCGACGATATTCTAACCGACAACTGATGCTGACCGGGTTCGACCAGACATTGCGCTTCTTCGACCGCCTGCTTGACGATGCTTCCGACTTTGATCGCTTCCTTCTTGAGAGCGATCCTGCCCTGCGTAATTCGTCCGACGTCGAGCAAGTCGTCGACCAGGCCTGCGAGCTGATCAGTCTGGCGGCGCGCGATGATCAGGGCGCGATCGCGGCGGCTGTGGTCCAGCTGCGCAGTTGCGATAGCGTCCAGTACCGCGGATAGGGGGTTGCGAAGCTCATGACCCAGCATCGCGAGGAATTCGTTCTTGCGCTGATCGGCCTGCGCGAGTTCGGCGAGCCTGACCTTGAGTTCCCGTTCCAATTCCACGCGTTCGGTCACGTCGCGGATGAAGCATCGCGTGTAGACGAACCTGCTGTCTACCCATCGTCCGCTCGAATGGATAAGGACATGCTTGATCGATCCGTCTTTGCATCGCAGCGCCGCCTGGAAGTCGTAGATGACCTCGCCCCGCATCAGCCGGTTCCAGAATTCGTCGAACCGATTGCGCTCGACGTAAAAATCAGAGAGATGACGCCCGATGTATTCGGCGGCGGAGTAGCCGAGCAGTTTCAGTTGGGCAGGATTTGCCCACAGAATTTTGCCGTCGGGACCGACCTGGTGGAGACCTTCGAGCGCATTCTCGATGAAATCCGAAAGCTCCTTCTGGCGCAGATGAAGCGACTTTTCAGCTTCCTTGCGTCCGGCTTTTTCGGCGTCAAGCACGCGGGCTTTTTGTTGCAGTAGGCTGATCGCGCGAAAACGTTCGGCTTCGGTTGGCAGCGCGCTATAACTCTCAGCGGGCAGGACCGGAGTGTGATTCGCGCATACTTTGAGAAACAGCGACGCATCGGCGTCGGAGCCAAAGCTGTGAAGAGGATACGCGCAGCACAGCGAAAGCGCGTGCGTCTTCATGAACGTGTTCCACATTTCCTCGAGGCGGACGGCAGCCTGCCGGTTTCCGTCAGCCCACAGAAGCGCAACCATCTCGCCGAATACGCGGAGGTCGCGCGGCTTGGTCACGCAGGCGATAACGCTCTCGATGGCTCGAGTGAACAAGGGCTCATCGGGCCACTCGTCGACCATGAAGGTGGAAAGCGTCTGGGAGGTATCGCGGCAGACGAAGCGACCCTCTTTGCGAAGTTTGTCGAGATCGACGCCTTGGGCTGCGAGACGTTGCTCGAGGCTGATGCGGTGCGAGTCAGTGCCGACGTACACGCAACTGTCACCGACGCTGAGGCCGTCGGCGAACCAATGCGTCAGTGAATCGATTAGGAAGCCGTCGTCTTCGTAGAATTGAACCAGATGCGAGTGAGGATTGACGTCCGCCCACGCGCCCGGAGCCGCAAATGAGGCAGAAAACGAAGCTGCGAATGAAGCCGCTTTGAGGCTGAGCTCGGATTCATTCGTGCCCACTCAGTAACTCCGCAGTTTTGCGAGCTTAAGCATACCCTCCAGCGAGCGACTCTCCGAATACGCGATTTTGCTTTGAGAAAGACGCAAACTATGAGCCAGAGACGAAAATGTAGCAAAATCGTCGGTTTTTTGGCCAGATACGCATAGGCGCGTGCGTAATCAGAAACATTTACCGTAGAAACATTAAGGTCTGCACGTGCTTTTAGGCGATGGCATACGGCAACCTATGCGTCCTCCCGGAAGGACAACCTATTGAAGCATCACAGTTAGGTCGCTCTAAATCGACCCACAATGCGTGCTCTCTTCTTCTGTCATCCAGTTTTTGTGGCATCCTGAGCGCAGCGAAGGAACCGGTAGTGAATCGTAGCAGCGCATTTTCGTATCTCTGCAATGCGTGCGGGTTTTGTTGCCACAACAAGGTCATTACACTGTCGCCTTACGATGTGATTCGACTGGCGCGGGCTGCGGGAGCATCGACGCGCGAGGCGATCGATCGCTTTACGATTCGGAGAGGCTCGATTCTGAAGTTCTACGATGGCGGTGCATGCGTTGCGCTTGAGGGCACGCGTTGCGGGGTCCATCGTGGACGGCCGCTCGCTTGCCGATTGTACCCTATTGGGATCGAGCACATTGAAGCTGCCATCAGTGAGAAATTCGTTAGGCTGGAACCTGCAGAGGGATCGCTAGGCGTTTATGGCGTCGACGGCAACGTCGATAACTTCCTCGCGGCGCAGGGTGTCGATGAGTACCTCGCGGCGAACGCGCGCTATGCGTGGTTGCTCGCTGTTTTTCGTGAGCGCATCGGGGCGACCGTCGATTTGGATCGAGTCGAGCCGCGCGAGTTCTGGCGGCGCGCCGTTCGCGAGGCGTTGGCTGAGTCCAACTACGATGCGAATCCATTGATCGATGCGATGTTCGACGCGGGTGGAATTCCCGGCATCGACGAAGAAGAGATCGTCACCGCTCATATTCAACGACTCGCGGAGTTGATTCGATGCGAGTCGAATGCGGAGATACTTGCGGCGGCGGCTGTGATGCTCGCTGTGAGCCTGGGATATTCGCCGGCCGAGGTGCAGTGAGCCTTCGTTAGTTGGAGGCTGGGGCCGCCGGGACGGCGGGGGCGGGTTGCGCTGGAGCAGGAGGGTTGTTCGCGCCGAGGTCGCTCAGGATTTCTGTTGCGTGCGTGGACGGATCGACGCTCGGGTACACTTTGATGATCTTGCCGTTCTCGTCGATGACGTAGGTGATGCGGCGGTCGAGGCCGAGGATCGGAATGCCGTTGGCTGCGCCGTAGGCGGTTGCGATCTTCTTGTCGGGATCGAGCAGCAATGGGAACGGCAAGCCGTTCTTGCGAATGAAATCCTTGTGCGCGTCCGCAGAGTCGACGCTGCATCCGAGCACCACCAGCCCGGCGTTGGTGAAGCGCGCGTAGCCGTCGCGGAACGCACACGCCTCTTTGGTGCATCCCGAGGTTTCATCCTTGGGATAGAAATAGAGGATGACTTTTCGGCCGTGGTAGTCGGCGAGCGCCATTGGACCTACTTGCTCGCCGGTTACCATCTGAGTGGTGAACGGTGGCGCGATTTCTCCTTCCTTAAGGAGTTCGGCGCGCGCGAGTCGTGGGCGTATCGCGACTGCGACCATGATTGCGGCGATTGCGATTAGTCCGATGGTGATCATTTTCATTCGAGTTCTTCCCCGTTTGGATACTAACCTATCGCGAGGTTGGAAGGTTCCCCGAAAAACACGCAGCGCGATGACACCTCGCAACCCAACCCCTACCCCCTTCCCGAGCGGGAAGGGGGACCAGAGAAATACCTAGATGTAGTAGAGCCAGTCGCGGTAGCGCGGTTCGCGGCCGTGCAGCGTTGCGTGGAACACTTGCTGCACTTTGGCCGTGATTGGGCCGGGCTTGCCGGGGCCTATTTTGCGATCGTCCAGCTCGACGACCGGAGTCACCTCGGCGGCGGTGCCGGTCATGAACGCTTCGTCGGCGATGTAGAATGCGTCGCGGGCGAAATATTCCTCGCGCACCTCGACCGCGTTGTCGCGCAGGATCTTAATGACGGCGTCGCGCGTGATTCCCGCCAGCACGGACGTAAGTGGCGGCGTGCGCACGACTCCGTCGCGCACCACGAAAACATTCTCGCCACTGCCCTCCGCGACGAAGCCCTCGGTGTTGAGCAGGAGCGCTTCGTCGTAGCCGTTGCGGCGGGCCTCGTAGCCGGCGAGGATCGAGTTGACGTAATGACCGGTGGCTTTGGCGGCCGGCATCATCGAGTTGTGATGGAACCTCACGAACGACGACGTCTTGAGGCGCACGCCCTTGTCGACGCCGTCCTCGCCGAGATATGCGCCCCACGGCCACGCGGCGATCGAGACGCGAATCTTGTTGCCGCGCGCCGACAGGCCCATCTCACCTTCGCCGAAGAACACCAGCGGCCGGATGTAGCATTCGGCGAACTTGTTGATCCGCACGACGTCGGCACATGCCTTGAGCAACTCCTCCTGGCTGTACGGGACTTCCATCTCGACGATGTGGCCGGAGTCGATGAGGCGGCGGATATGTTCGCGGGCGCGAAAGATTGCCGAGCGGCCGTCGTCGCTCTTGTAGCATCGCATCCCTTCGAAGACCCCGAGGCCGTAGTGCAGGCTGTGGGTCAAAACGTGGACGGTGGCCTCGTCGAAGGGGACCATTACGCCGTCCATCCAGATTCGATCCGAGCGGAGATTGTTCGCGGGCATAGTGGAGTCAAAAGTAGTCGAAGGTGACTGGTTAGTCGATGGGGCAGAAGAACCTAACCCCTAACCCCTAGTGGGAAGGGGGACGGAATGTGGGGCTTCCCAAGCGGGAAGGGGAACTAGAGTACAATGGTTAGTCGCGGCGCGTGGGGTCTGGCGATACGCTCGCGCCGTTCAGGTCGCCTGCGGCGATAGGTGCGACGCCGTGGCGCGAGCGGCGGCGACGACGACGGCGTCGTCGTCGAGTACTGGCGGGGGGCTGTACGCCGTTTATCGGGGATGCGGCCTGGCTTGCGGTGAAAGCGTCGGGGTCGGCGAGGAAGCGAATCGTGCGGGTCGCATCGATCGAGTAGGTCGGCGCGCTCATCTCGAAGAACATCCGGGCATCGGGAAAGTACGGCCGGCGCATCAGGCGCCGCGTGCGACGGGTGGGCGCGGCGAGATTCTGGAACGCCTCGAGGATGAGGCGCATCTGCTCGGTGTCGCCGCGCGCGAAGCCGCGTCCTCGGAGTTCGCCCAGGATGTCGACCCGGCGCGGATCGCCGCGCTCGCGCCGGTGCTCGTCGCGGTACAAGTCGAGCATCAGTGCGGCGAGCACGATCGAATGGTCGGGCGAGAGTCCGCTTCCGATGGCGCGGCCGAGCGCGGCCATGTTGCGGACGGCGGGCTGCTCTGCGAGCGTGGCGCCGCGCGATTTCAGATGTCTCGCGAGCACCGGGATTACGTGCTCGAGCAATCCCAGCTCTTCCATCAGGACGAGCGCGTGCGCGGCCTCGGGCTGGCCGAGCGTTTTATAAGTTTCATCGACCAGGCGCGGCACGCTGGCCTTGTCGAGATCGGCGCGATGACGCCCGATGGCGGCGCGCGTGGCAGGCTCGATTTCGAAGCCGAGCTTGGCGGCGAATCGCACCGCACGCATCATGCGCACCGGATCCTCGCGCATCCGCAGCTCGGGATCACCGATCGTGCGGATCAAGCGCGCCTCGAGATCGTCAACTCCACCCGGAAAATCGATTACCTCAAAAGTTTGCGGACTGTAGAACAGTGCGTTGACGGTGAAGTCGCGGCGAAACGCGTCTTCCTCCGGCGTGCCGAAAGTGTTGTCGAGACGGATCAGCGGATCGTCGGTATCGGCGACGGCCTCGGCCTGTTTGCGGAAGGTGGCGACCTCGACGTTCTGGCGGCCGAAGAAAACGTGAACCAGGCGGAAGCGCCGGCCTATCATGCGCGAGTTGCGGAACAGGTCGCGCACCTGCTGCGGATGGGCCGAAGTGGCGACGTCGAAATCCTTGGGCTTGCGCGAGAGCATCAGGTCGCGCACGCCACCGCCGACCAGGTATGCGTCGAAGCCGGCGCCTGCCAGGCGATAGAGCACCTTGAGGACGTTGGCGTCGATATCGCGGCGTGAGATCGGATGCTCGGCGCGGGGTAATATGCGGGGTTCCACTTGCCTTGCCCTTGCCCGAAATTCGTCCAAACCTAGCACGATGGCGCGCAGGCTTCATCGCCCCGCAACACCGAAAAAACTGCATTGAACCGCGTTTACCCTGCCCCCGAATCGCGAAAAGAGTTACGCTAATGAAAGAGCCAAAGGAGACCTCAACATGGATCAATTTATCACCGACGTGAAAAAGCTCCGGGACAACGCCCGCAAAAACATGGAAAAAGGCGCCGTCACAGACAGCTACAAGGCAGACGTCAAGCAGGTACTGAAGGTACTCAACGACGTGCTCGCGACCGAGTTGGTCTGCGTGCTGCGCTACAAGCGCCACTATTACATGGCGCAGGGCATCAACTCCGATTCGGTCAAGGAAGAATTTCTGCAGCACGCCAACGAAGAGCAGCAGCATGCGGATTGGGTCGCGGAGCGCATCACGCAACTCGGCGGCGAGCCAGACTTCAGACCCACGACACTCGCGGACCGCTCAGCCTCGGAGTATGCCGAAGGCAAGTCGCTGGTCGATATGATCAAGGAAGACCTGATCGCCGAGCGGGTCGCGATCCAACACTATTCAGACGTCATCCGATGGCTGGGCGACAGCGATCCCACCACCAAGATATTGATCGAGCAGATCAACAAGGTGGAAGAGGAGCACGCCAACGACATGTTGGACCTGCTCACCAAGATGGGCTGACGATCTGCGACGATGATAGGGACGCGGCTGATGCTTGTGCAGCCGCGTCTCTAATGCCCGCCATTGCGATGCGCTCTCTCGCGTCCGCTCTCAGCGCCCACGGCCGCAGAAAATCTATTGACTCGGTCGCTGTGCGTGCAATATTTGGTAGCCTGAAAGCGCGCGGGGCATCACGCTTCGCCATCGTGTTACCGGAGTCTTGCCACGATGAAGTCCGCACGCGTCGTTCCCTCTTTTCTGCTTGCAGCAACAGCGGTAGCCGTCTGCTTCAGTTTGGCTAGTGCGCAAGGGCCGGGTCCGATCGCCGATCCCAAGTCCACCAACCAGGTCGGCTTCCCGGCGACTCTCTATTCGTGGGTGATTCCGCCGGACAACGAGCAGACGCCGGCGAAGATCGCGCTCGGCAAGGCGCTGTTTTTTGAAGACGCGCTGTCTGCCGACGGCAAGATCTCGTGCGATCACTGCCACTCGCCTGCCAAGGGCTTCACCGATCAGCTGCCGACCTCGATGGGTATCCACGCGCAGTTCGGCCAGCGCAACGCACCGACAATCCTCAACGCGCTGTTCAATGTGACCCAGTTCTGGGATGGACGCTCACCGACGCTCGAAGCGCAGATCGAGGGCCCAGTTACCAATCCGGTCGAGATGGGCATGAAATCGACCGACGATGCGGTGGCGGCTATCAAGGCGATTCCCCAATATCAGAAGCAATTCCAGGAAGTCTTCGGGCGCGACGTCAACTTTGCCGATATGGAGCGCGCGATCGCGGCTTACGAGCGCACGCAGCTCTCGTTCGACTCGCCGTTCGACAAATTCATCAACGGCGATCAGAGCGCGATCAGCGATTCCGCCAAGCGTGGATGGTCGATATTCAACGGCAAGGGCCGATGCATGTCGTGTCACGGATGGAATCCGACATCGCCACTGTTCACCGATCAGAAGTTCCACAACATCGGAGTGTCCGCCCATAAGGCCGACTTCGTGCCGCTCGCGCGCAAGGCGCTCGTCATGCTCAGCACGAGTGGCGGTGGCTCCGAAGCGATCGATAAGCTGGCGATTGGGACCGACATGAGCGGGCTCGGGCGATTCCTGGTGACCAAGCAGCCGCATGACATCGGCGGATTCCGCACGATGAGTTTGCGCAACCTGCTGGTCACGGAGCCGTACTTCCACGACGGATCGCAGGCGACGCTGTGGGACACGATCGATCATTACAATAAGGGCGGAGTACAGAACCCGTACCTCGACGGCGGCATCACCCCGCTCGGACTCACCGAAGCGGAAGAGGATGACCTGGTCAATTTTCTCGCGACCCTGACCAGTCCCGAATATGCCGACGACGCGAAGCAGGAGTATGACCTGCAGTTCAAACGATCGCGCACGGACCGGCCGCAGCGCGACGAGGCCGCGGCCAACGGCGACAAAGGTCGAGGTCCGGGATTGGCGGGACCGTTTGGCGATATTGGACCACCGCAGGATCTCGAAAATCCGGCGCTGCTCGGTGGCGATTAACCTGATGAAAGAAAAAAGGCAGGCGGGCGATGGCTGCTCGGCATAAGAGCGTCGAAACGAAATACATGGAAGAGCGCGACGCGGTCCTGCGCGGACTGCGCGGCCTCGACCGGCGCACCTTCCTGAAAGTGCTGGCGGCGTCGGCGGGCGCCGTGATGGCGAAGAGCCTGATGCCGCCGCATACGTTTCAGCTGGTCGAGGTTGCCAACGCGGCGCCCGACAAGACCGCGGAAGCGACCGGGATGGCGGGCCAGCCGCCGTTCACCTTCGCCTACATCTCGGACACTCATCTATATCCGCGCACGCTCAACCAGCGCTTCGTGCGCGGAGCGGTCAAGGCGGTCGAAGACGTCAATGCACTCGATCCGCAGCCGGACTTTGTCCTGTTCGGCGGCGATCTGGCGCAGCTCGGGCGTCACGAGGAGCTCGAACTAGGCAGACAGATCCTCGCCGAGCTGAAGGCGCCGGTGAAAATGATGGTCGGCGAGCACGACTGGTTCTACGACCTGGGCGAAGCGTGGCAGGACATGTTCGGGCCGCCCAACTACTCGTTCGACTGGAAGGGCGTGCACGTCGTGGTGCTGATGAGCGTGCATGAGAAAGATTTCTGGACGGCGCGCAAAATGACGCCGGCCGAGCGCATGCAAACCGTCGCGGGTCTCGACAACGGAATCCAGTCACGCTTCGAGGTCGGCGACGAAGAGCGCAAGTGGCTGTCCGACGACCTCGCCAAAGTGCCGCACACGACGCCGCTCTTGGTCTTCTCGCATTCGCCGCTCTACAAATACTACCGCAACTGGAATTTCTGGACTGAAGATGCCGAGCAGGTGCAGGCGATTCTGAAGCCGTACAAGCACGTGACGGTGATCCACGGCCATACGCATCAAATGCTCTATAACCAGATCGCGAACATCAGTTTCTACGGGATGCTCTCGACGGCATGGCCGTGGCCGTACGCACCAACTGGGTTGCCGCCGCTGACGGTTCAGATGAACCGTGCAGATCCGTTCGATCAGTTCGACGGGCTTGGCGACGGTCAATTCAATGTGCGTCCCGACGGATTGGCCGACAAGATTTACAACCTGTGGGATCGCAACCCGGTGTCGGTCAAGGCCGATTACCTGATTTCGCACGGCAAGGTCGCGCGGCCGCCCGCGCCGCAATTCGCAAGCTACTGAGGCACGAGGTCCTTCGAGGCGAGCATGATCCGACGATCAATCGCATTGGCAACTGCCGCGGGATGTGCGGCCATCGCCGCGGCCGTCGCGTACGCGCCGCGGATTCGCGCGCAGCAGGCGCCGTCGACACCAATGCCTATCCATCAGGTGCCGCAAGCGAAAGACGGTGGCGTGGTCGTGATGCTATGCGACGGCAAGACCAGCATGGAAGTCAAAGGCCTCAAGACCGGCGAGTCGATGAGTCATGCGCAAGCGGTCGAGGTCACGCGCGAGCTGATGGCGAAGTGGCAGGCCGAGCATCCCGACGAAAAATGGCAGATGGCGCAGACTGACGAGTCCTCACAGCCGGTGCCCGCTCCGTCGGCAGCGTCGGGCGCGAATGTCTCCAAGCCAAGCAGCAACGTCCCGAGCATGGAGAATACCGGGAAGGCGCCCATCAAGGGACAGCAACAGGGCGACACCTACGCCAGCTTCACCGATCGCGACTACAAAATCTGGAAGAACGAGACCGACAACTTCGTCGCGGAAGGGAAAAAGATTTTTCACAGCGACAAGGAACTTGGCGGCACGATTGGCGTGAGCTGCGACATGTGCCATCCGGACGCGTCGAATACGCATCCCGAAACTTATCCGAAGTACCAGGTGCAGCTTCAGAAGGTGGCGCTGCTGCGCGACATGATCGATTGGTGTATCGAGAATCCGGTCAAGGGCAAGGCGCTCGATCCCAACGATCCAAAATTGCGCGCACTCGAAGCGTACATACTTGCCCAGCGCAAAGGCGTCCCGCTCGACTACGGCAAGCACTGATCGCTTGCGACCATTGAGCGCCGCGACGGCGTTGCGCAGATCTTCAATCATCTAAGCCTCGAACATTCGGCGCCGCACGCGTGTCAACGTCGCGGCACTGCTGCTGCTTCTATGGATGGCAACTGACTTTTCCGCAGCCATCCACTCACCCGCTTTATCGACGTTTGACCCGTTTTGCCTCACGGGTAGCTTGATTGCCTGACAGGCACCCTCCTTGCATTCTTGCCTCACAGGTAATTTTCACCCGCTCGCGGGCAACCGGCCAATCGCTCCTCGATGCGTTCGGCGGCTGCTCGACGAAAGTGATTCGGAGGGAATCTCTCTATGAACGCGGAATCTACCGGCTCTCTAAGGAAAGGATGCCTTAACTTCTCGGAGGTCACCTCGCTTGCGATCGCTCTGATCTCGCCGACGATGACCGCGGCGCTGATCATTCCGTTGATGTACAGCAGCGCCGGCAACGCGAGCTGGCTCGCTTACCTGTTCGGCACCGTGATGCTCCTGTTCGTCGCGTTGAATCTCAATCAGTTCGCGCGCCGATCGACGTCAGCCGGCTCGATGTATGCCTACACGGTGATGGGTCTCGGCACGACGGCGGGTGGCATTTCCGGGTGGTGCCTTGCGTGGGCGTATTTGTTTATCGGGACCGCGGGCATGACCGGTTTCACAATCTTCGCCAACACGCTGTGCGGTATGATGGGATTTCAGGTCCCGAACCTGGTGCTGTTTGCGATTTGCGCGGCGGTAATCTGGGTTCTGGCTTACAAGGACATCCAGCTTTCGAGCATCCTGATGCTCTTCCTCGAGGGCGCATCGGTCGCGCTGATCCTCTTGCTGTGCTGGGTCGTGCTTTATCATCACAGCTTCAAATTCGACACTGCACAGCTCAGCCTGAGCGGAGCGTCCTTCTCCGGCATCTCGTTGGGAGTGGTGACCGCGATTTTCAGCCTGGTCGGATTCGAGTGCGCGACCGCCTTCGGTGAGGAAGCCAAAAATCCGCTCAAGACGATCCCTCGCGCGGTCATCTGGAGCCTGATTCTGACAGGGCTGTTCTTCGTCATCGTTACCTACACCGAGGTGCTTGGATTCACCGGCTACAAGACCACGCTCGACAAGGTCGACGCGCCCCTCAACGTGTTGGCCGAATTGGTGAGCATGCCGTGGCTGAAGGCGCCCGTGTCGATCGGCGCAATGGTCAGCTTCTTCTCGCTTGCGCTCTCATGCTTGAACTCCGGCGCACGAATTCTCTACCCGATGGCGCGTCACGGCGTATTCCCGGCGGCGATGGGCAATGCGCATGAGACCAATGAAACTCCCCACGTCGCAGTCACCGTCATGGCGGCACTGATTTTCCTGGTGCCGTCGGTGATGCTGTTGGGGTTCGGAATGCAGATCCTCGACGTCTTCAACGATGCTGGAACTTTCGGCGCCTTTGGCTTCCTGGGCGCATACTTCCTGATTTCGCTGGCGGCGCCGGCGTACTTGAAGAAAGCCGGGATTCTGCGCGGCCGCGACACTGCACTAGCAGTCGCGTCGGTAGCACTCCTGCTGGTCCCTGCGGTAGGAAGCGTGTATCCGGTTCCGTCGTGGCCGGTGAACGTGTTCCCGTATATCTTCGGCGCGTATCTGCTCATCGGGATCGCCTGGATCTTCTCGGTCCACAAGCGCACACCCGGATACTCGGCTGAAGTTACGCGACGCGTGTACAGCGATCACGGCCAGCCGATCGAAGCCGAGGTTAGCGCGATGGAGCCGCAGCGGCAGGCGATTTGAGGAAATAGAACCGGTGTCACCAGAGAAAAATCATAAGTCGATAGGATCAATATTGTCGGTGTGGCGATACCCGGTGAAGTCGATGCTGGGCGAGGAGGTCGAGGCCACACTTGTAACCGAACGCGGACTGCTCGGCGACCGCGCGTACGCGCTGATGGATCGAGAGACCGGGAGAATCGTCAGCTCGAAGAACCCTCGCAGGTGGCCTACCCTGTTCAAGTTCAAAGCTGCGTTGATGGATCTTCCCGACGTGCGCGAACGAGTACCTCCCGTGATGATCGCGCTGCCCAACGGGACGCGCGTGAGCAGCGAACAGGGCGATGTGGATCGGGTCTTGTCCTGTGCGCTCGAACGGGAGGTGTCGCTGCTATCGCAAGTGCCGGAGCGAGCCCAACTCGAGCAATACTGGCCCGATCTGGAAAACCTGGCGCATCGCGAGGCGGTCACTGACGAGGAGATGCCGCCCAACGGTTTTTTCGACGGCGAGGTGATGCATCTCCTGACCACCGCAACCCTGGCCAGACTCCATAGCCTTTATCCTTCGGGAAGCTTCGATCCCCTTCGCTTTCGCCCGAACCTGGTGGTGACTCCCGCTCGCGCCGAGTCGGCATTTGTCGAAGACTCGTGGATCGGACGGACGATCGCGATTGGCGAGCAGGTTCGCCTGCGCATCCTTCGGCCCACCGGACGCTGTGTGATGACCACGCTCGCGCAAGGCGATCTTCCCAAAGACCTCGGCATTCTTCGGACCGCAGTACACGCCAATCGGGCGAAGGTCGGTGTCTACGTGACGGTCGCACATGGAGGCGTCATTCGACGCGATGACCCGGTGACAATCGAATAGAAAAATGGGTTGCCCAGCAGGCAGGATCAGTGTTAATCGACATTGCGATGGCCGCTGGAATAGACCGGCCGCTCGAGCAGATTCTGGTGACGCTGGGCACGCGGCTCAAATCCTTGCGCAGCCAACATGGATGGACGCTCGAGCAGCTGAGCAAACGCACCAAGTTGTCGGAGCCATATCTCTCCCGGCTCGAGGGAGGGACTCGCCAGCCTTCGCTGGCCGCGTTGATCACACTGGGGCAAGTCTACAACATACCGATTCGCACGCTGCTCGATGACGGCGACGAGCAATCGTTGCGATGCGCAGTGATTCGCGCCGGCAGTGCGCTCCCCAGGTCGGCAAACGGACTCAGCTACCGCCCGATTTCCGGGGGCGGCGCGCTCACCAATCTGCAAGCGATCGCAATCGAGATTCCCGCCAACCGGCACTACGAGAAATTCAACCAGCACGAAGGTGAGGAATGGCTCTACGTGCTGTCGGGGCGGGTCAAGCTGGTATTCGAGAGCGAAGAGCATCTGCTGGAGGCCGGCGATGCCGCCCATTTCGACGCCCGCACGCCCCATCGCCTGGCCGCCGACGGCAAGCGCGGCGCAGAGATCCTACTGGTAGCATCGGTGGTGCCGGGCCCATCACTTCCATTGAACCTGATTTAACCGCGTACTGCATTGAGCACTTAGCACCTTATTGGGCACTGCCGGGTTCGGGCGCGAGGGCGATCGCCACCGACTGCGTGAGAGTGATCGCGATTCGGTCGCCGATCTGCACGCCCTGCAACGCTTCCGGATTCGTCACGTGGATGTTTTCGGTTGAGCCGTCTGGAGCTTGCAATGTGACGCGCTGGTCGGCCTGATCGATCGCCGAAACTACTACGACCAGATGCGCCTGCCGCGCGACGACCGCGCCAGGAGTCGCACCCGGATTCGCCGTCCACAATCCTCCCGTCAAAGTAGCGACCGGCGGCTTATCGCTCGGCCCCTTGGCGACGATCGTCACATTTTCCGTAAATCGCGCCACGTAGCGGTCGCCAGCTTTCAAGGACTGAAGGTTGTACGGATTGTTCACGGTGAGGGTGACGTCTTTGCCGCGCGGCCCCTCCAATGTCACCTGCTTGTTTGCCTGATCGACGGAGACAATCTTGCCGTGGACCGTTAAGACGGTCTCGGCGGCAATTCCGGTTACCGGTGCTGCGCTCGCAGGTGCGGCACTCTGGGCCGGAGCACTTTGCGGCGAGCTCTGCGTGCTGGCGCATCCGCTCAGAATAATCGCCAACACCGCTAACACCGAGAATTCAAACCTCGCGCTCTTCTTCATGATGCCGTCATCCCCTTGAAAGTTTGCAAGCTCCGGCATCTTGTATCACCGGCTATCGAAAGGCGACAGGCCGGCGGTCACCGCTATCTAGTCGGGCGTATGCAAAGAGAGTGAGTCTTATTGGCGATGCGGATGGAGACGCAGCAACATCAGCATCAGCATCAGACGATCATTCGGCTTCAGCTGGCGCGCTGTGTTCTCGTCGGCCAGCATGTCGCGTTGTGCGGAATCCCCAAAGGTCTCGAATTCACCTCGCGCATCGCCGCCAATCGAGAATGGTTGCGACGAAGCCACATTCTCGGGTAGCTGGTGCGCAACTGAAAACCGTCTGGTCGAATCGATCGGACTGCTCAGGGAGTGAATATCGAGCGAAACCGGATTGAAAGCATCAACCTCAAAAGGGCTTATCGACAATGGCTGAAACTGCGCCAATAACAAATTGTTGAGGAAACCGCTCGATTCCAGGACCAGCAGGAGTATCGACGCTCCGAGGATAGCAGTCCATGCAACCGTCGCCGCGTGCCAGTCGCGCGCGCCGATGCTGACTGAGGGCAAGTGCGCTTGCAGTTTCATCGCGGGCCGCATGTGATCGAGCAAGTCCCATACCTACATTCGGTAGTGTTATCTGGTAGTTCGGTATAGCAAGGCTTGCGAGCTTTACGCTTCGCTTGAGGTTCGATTTCGAGTCAGCGCGGGCGGTAGTAGAGCCAGACGCGTTCTGAGATTGCGGCGATGTAGAACAGCGCGATCAGCGGAGCGAGGTCGCCCACGATTGTGCCGGGGAATGCAGGTGGCGGTGCAATTGCGAGCGCGATCACGAGTGCGTAGTTGATGATGCCGCCCCAATGCCCGAGACGGCTTCTGATCGGGCCGGTCGCGGGCTGACCTATAAGGAGGGAATCGATCGCGTACTGACCGAACGACAGCGCGACGAGGATCGGGATGCACAACGGTATCGCTCGCGCCGCCGCTTGGCAGAAGAGAGCAGCCAGCACGAAGGTCACGTCCGCGATTCCGTCCAGCCATCGCCCGCTGCCACTCGCGACTCCGAGCCGTCGCGCGATTCGCCCGTCGATGAAATCGCTGCCCGCGGCGACGATCGCGACAATCGCGAATGCCAACCTTCCTTCATGCCCGTGCGCGGCCAGTTGGATCCAGATTGCTGCCAGCGCGAATCTGATTGCGCTCAGGCCGTTGGGTATCTGCGCGAGAATCAGATTGCTGGGAGCGTCGCGTTTCACTTCGCTCGCCATGGCCGAATGCTCTACAATTGAACTCTTATGCTTGGAAAAACTTCCCGCACGATTCAGATCGTCAGCCACGGCCCCTCATGCCTCGACGGTGTGATGGCAGCGGCGGCGGTGGCGCGCTTTTACGATGGCCATAAAGTCTTCACGACCTTGGCCGGCAACAACGAGGCCGACCATACAATCGGGAATCTCGCGCTCAGGTCCGAAGATAACAACGATGAAATCTGGATCACCGATTTATCCTGGAACTCACCGGCGACCGGCGCGCATCTGACCGAGCTGAGCGAGCGGGGCACGCAGATTTACTGGATCGATCATCATCGGACCGCAGTCTCCCGCGCCGATGCCGCGGAGTTCAAGGTGCCCTTCGCGGGCAAAGTTCTGAGCGAACAATACTCGGCGGCGCGGCTGACATTCAATTTTCTGAAGGAATTGGGGCGCGATCTTTCCGAGGAGCAGCGCGCTGAGTTTGACGCCTTCGAGCCGTTCGTGATGATCGCCGACGATCACGATCGCTGGGTCCACCAGATTCCCGAATCGTCCCAATGGGCGCTCGCCGTGCAGACCCTGGGTGGAACGGCGTCGTATCGCGAGATTCTGAAACTGCGGGAGCCGCGGATGAGCCGCAAGCTGCGCGCCGCATTCGAGTCGGGTCAGGATGCGATGCGCCGCAGCCTCGAGTTGGCGCAGGCGACGATGGTCGATCGCAAGCTCGACAATGGCAACACGCTGCGGACGGCGTGTTGCTTCGGCTATAGCAGCGAAGTCGCGGCGCATCTCTACAAGGGGCAGACGCGCACCGTGGTCGCGCTGTTCGACTTGCGCAGCCAAGGCGTCAGCCTCCGGCGCAGCTCCGACAGCGACGTCGATTTGTCAGTCCTCGCGCAACATTTTGGCGGCGGAGGCCATGCAGCGGCGTCAGGCTTGATGATTCCCGATCTGCGCCGCGTACCGGCCGAGCGGTTGGCCGAAATTCTGGGCGATCAGCTCGAAAAGCCAGCGCCCTGAACTGACGCGCCAGCCTCTCCACACAGACTTCCCTCGGATTTCTCGATCGGCATTCCCCTTGCGTCAAATTTGGCTATTTGCCTAGACTGACCGTACGTTCATTTGACTGACTGTCCAGTTCGCTATGACCAAAGAAGAGGTAATCAAGGAATATCGCGTGCGCGAAATCCTCGAAGCCGCACGCCGCGTGATGGCTCGATACGGTATGCAGGGCACTACCGTCGATCGCGTCGCCGAGGAAGCGAAGGTCGCCAAGGGCACTATCTACCTATACTTCGACACCAAGGACGAGCTGGTGCATGCCGCCGTGCTCGAGGGTCTGCGCGAGATGGTGGCGGAGACGGTGGCGTCGGACGAACCGTCGATACCGCCGCTCGAGCGAATCCGCAAACTCATTCTGGCGCAGTTCCGAATCCAGGCGTCGAACCAGGATTTTCTGAAGACGCTGATTATCGGCAACTCGCTCGATATGGGGCTCGAATCGGAGGCTGGCCGCGAGTACATGCGGGTCTACGCCGGACACCTCGATTTCATGGCGTCGGTGCTGCAGGACGCGATCGATCGCGGCGCAATCCGGCGGATCGATCCGCACTTCGCGGCGTTCATGCTCGGCGAGATACTGACCGGTTCGTTGCGGCGTCGGCTGCTCAAGCTGGCGTCGAGTCCGATCGAGTCGGACGCGGAAGCGGTCGTGGAACTTTTCCTCAAGGGCATCGTGGCAGTTCCATGAAGCCGTTTTTGCCCATCGGAGTTCTCTCCTTGCTGGCAGCGTTCGCGCTTGCCGGATGCCATCAGCCAGCTGCGGCCGAGGTCGATAGCAAGACGGGGCCGGCGCCGATTGCGATCGCGGTTGCCGCGGCGCATCAGCAGAGCCTCGATCGCACCGCTGAGATGCAAGGCGCGTTGTTTCCGCGCGAGCATGCGGTGATGTCGTCGGAGGTCGAGGGCCGGGTGACGGAAGTAGTCGCGGACTTTGGCGACAAGGTCGCGGCCGGACAGGTGATGCTGAAGATCAATCCGCGCGAATACCAACTGCGGGTCGAGACCGCACAGGCTGCCCTCGACCAGGCGCGCGCGAAGCTCGCGAATTCGACGGCGCGTTACAATCGCGCGCAGACCCTGAAGCAAGCAGCGGCTATTTCGTCGGAGCAGTTCGATCAGTTTGCGTCACAAATGCGCGTCGACCAGGCGGACACCGAGTCGGCGGATGAAGCGCTCGCGATGGCGCGCAAGAAGCTCGGCGACACCGAAATCAAGGCGCCGTTCAGCGGCTCGGTGCAGAAGCGGATGGTCTCGCTCGGCGAGTACGTCGCGCCCGGCAAAGAAATTTACGAGCTGATCGCGACCGACCCAATCAAGTTGCGCTGCCCGATGCCGGAGCGACTCGTCCCGCTGGCGCGCGTCGGCATGCCGGTGAAGTTGGCGATCGACGCTGACCAGGGGACTTCGTACACCGGGAAGATCACGCGCATCGCGCCGGCACTCGATGAAAGCAGTCGGACCCTGCTGATCGAGGCCGAAGTCGCCAACCCCGACGGCGCCCTGAAGCCTGGATTCTTCGCGCACGTGACGATGGATCTGGGCCACGATCGCGCGCTGTTCGTGCCGACCGCCGCGGTGCTTCGCTATGCGGGCGTCGCGCGCGTGTTCATCGTCGATCAAGGCGTAGTGCGCGCGCGCGAGGTGACCACCGGCAGCGTGGTTGGCGACCAGACTGAGATCACCGGCGGACTGAAGGAGGGCGATCACGTTGCGGTGAGCGATGTCGATCGCCTGGCCGATGGCACCGCGGTTATCGCGAAGGAGCAGTCGTGATTCTCGCCGACCTGTGCGTGCGCCGCCCCGTCTTCGCGACGATGTTCGTCGGCGTGCTGGTCGTGCTCGGCTGGTTTTCCTACATGCGCCTCGGCGTCGATCTGTTTCCGCGCGTCGACGTGCCGACGGTGATGGTCACGACCTTCCTGCCCGGCGCCGCGCCTGAAGAAACCGAAGCGCGCGTCACCAAGCCGATCGAGGAAGCAGTGAACACCGTCAGCGGGATCGACGAGATGCGATCGAACACGCTCGAAGGCGTCTCCCGGATCATCATCCAGTTCAAGCTCGAACGCGACCTCGACGCCGCCGTGCAGGACGTGCGCGACAAGATCGGTACAGTGCTCGATCAACTGCCCGACGGCACCAAGCCACCGCTGGTGCAAAAGTTCGACCTCGACGCTGTCCCGGTCGTGACGATCACGGTCACAGGCTACCAGAGCCTGAAAGAACTCACCGAGCTGGCGCGCCGGCGGCTCAAGGAACCGCTCGAATCGGTCGACGGCGTCGGTTCGATCGACATCGTCGGCGGACGCCAGCGCGAAGTTCACGTCGACGTAGACGCCGACAAACTGCACGCGACCGGGGTGACGATTCAGCAGGTCGGCGCGGCGCTCTCACGGCAAAATGTCGAGTATCCCGGCGGCCGCATGAAGCAGGGGATGTCCGAGGAGATGCTGCGTACGCTCGGCCGAATCACCGAGGTGCCGGATTTCGCCAAGGTGATCGTGAGCGAAGTCGAGGGCCGGCCGGTCACGGTCGGCGACGTCGCGTCGGTCGAGGACAGCGTCAAGGAGCCGCGCTCGCTGTCGCGATGGGACAACAAGAACGCGGTGTCGCTGATCGTGCGCAAGCAATCGGGCGAGAACACGATCGAAATCGTCGACCGCGTCAAAGAGCGCTACGAAGAGATCAAGAGCACGCTGCCGCCGGGCGTCGACGTGATCTTCACGCGCGACGCGTCCAGCTTCATCCGCGCGGCAGTCGAGACCGTGCAGGAGCATCTGGTGCTCGGCGGTATCTGCGCCGCAATCGTGGTGTTCTTTTTTCTTGGATCGATCACCTCGACCCTGATCGCCGCGGTCGCGATTCCCGTTTCAATCATCGCGACTTACTCATTGCTGCTGTGGATGGGTTTCACACTCAACCGCATGACCCTGCTCGCACTAACGCTGGCAGTTGGAATCGTGATCGACGACGCGATCGTGGTGCTCGAAAATATTTTTCGCTTCATCGAAGAAAAGAACATGGACCCGATTTCCGCGGCGAAAGCGGCCACCGCTGAAGTCGGATTGGCCGTCAGCGCGACCACGCTCTCGCTCGCAGTAATTTTCGTGCCCGTCGCGTTCATCCACGGCGTGATGGGCCGCTTTCTGAATTCGTTCGGCTTGACGATGGCGTTCGCGATCATGGTGTCGCTGCTGGTCTCGTTCACGCTGACTCCCATGCTGTGTTCGCGCTACCTGAAACCAAAGGGCCCTGGGGGCGCGAAGCACAATCGCACCAAGGACTGGAAAATTTTCCGCTGGATCGAAGACTACTACGACCTGGCGCTGCGCTGGTCGCTCGACCATCGATGGGTGCTGGTCCTCGTGGCGCTCGCGCTGATCATCTCGATTCCGTTCCTGGGCAAGCTGGTCGGGGCGACGTTCATGCCCGACGACGACTCGAGCGAATTCGCCGTCAGCATCCGCACGCCGCCCGGCTATTCGCTCGCGCATACCGATGAGATAGTCGCGCAAATCGAAGATCGCCTGCGGACGATCCCCGAGGTGCGCGACCTGTTCACCACTGTCGGTGACACCAACGGCGACGATCGCGTGACGGTGGCCGAAGTCGACGCGAAGTTGTTCCCGCTCAACCAGCGCCATCGCAGCCAGGAACTCGTCATGGCCGACGCGCGCAAGTTGATGGACGCGTTTCCGGCACTGCGCGTCAGCGTCGATGCGATCAAGCCGTGGGAGCAGGGCGGCTATCGCGACGTCGCGGTCGAATATGACATGCGCGGCGCAGACCTCGACACGCTGCGAGTCTATGCCGACAACCTGATGACGCGGCTGCGGAAAATTCCGGGCATCGTCGATCTCGATTCGAGCTACGAAGGCGGGCTGCCGGAGTTGCAGGTCAATATCGATCGCGCCAAGTCGGCGGACCTCGGCGTGTCGGTCGACGATATCGCGCAGACGATGCGCACGATGGTGCAGGGCGACGTGATCACGCGGTTTCGCGAGGGCCAGGATACTTATGACGTGCGGCTGCAGTTGGCCGACAAGGATCGCAACAATCCGGTGGTGGTCGCGGGCCTGACGATTCCGTCGAGCAAGGTTGGGCAGGTGCGGCTCGACAACGTCGCCACGCTGACGCACGGGACCGGCCCGGTGCAGATCGACCGGCAGGATCGCCAGCGCAATATTGCGATCGTGTTCAACCTCGCGCCCGGATTCGCGATGAACAAGGTGATGGACGCCGTCACGCGCGAGGTGAATCAGATTCACCTGCCGCCCGGCTACATCACGGAGTTCGGCGGGCAGAGCAAGATTTACGGCGAGATGGTCACCGGCTTCGTGATAGCCTTTCTGCTCTCGATCATCTTCATGTACATGGTGCTGGCGGCGCAGTTCGAGAGCTTCATCCATCCGATCACGATCATGCTGTCGCTGCCGCTTGCGGTGCCGTTCGCGCTGATCTCGCTATTCGTTTTCCGCGAGCACCTGGCGTTGTACTCGACGCTCGGGATTTTGCTGCTCTTCGGCATCGTGAAGAAAAATTCGATCTTGCAACTCGATCAGACCCTCAACCTGATCCGCGCGGGACTGCCGCGCCGCCAGGCAATCCTCACCGCAAATCGCGATCGTCTGCGGCCGATCCTGATGACCACGGCAGCGCTGGTCGCCGGCATGATCCCCGTCGCGATCGGGCAGGGCGCCGGCGACAGCTCGGTCCGCGCAATCGCGCTGGTCGTAATCGGCGGTCAGACACTATGCCTGCTGATCACGCTCCTGTTCACGCCGGTCGCCTTCTCCCTGTTCGACGACATGGAAAACTGGTTCCGCAGCTTCCGCAAGCCAGCCGCGCGCCTCAAGCTGGTCGAACCAAACTACGAAGACGACCTCGAACGCGAAGCAATCGACTAGCCGCTCGCGGGGCTCCGTCTTCAATCCCGCTCCCGCGTTCTGATACTCTCGCGAAATTGTGAGCGCTGGAGACAAAACGACTATGGGCGAAATCGCGATCGTTCTTGCACTCGGACTTGCCGCGGGCATCCTCGGCGGTTTCATCGGCGTCGGCGGCGGCGTCCTGATCGTTCCGGTACTCGTGCTGGCGCTCGGTTTTGATCAGCATCTCGCGGTCGGCACTTCTCTCGGTGCCCTGCTGCCCCCCGTCGGAATCCTCGGCGCGTACGAGTACTACAAGCACGGCCATCTCAACGTCACTTACGCGCTGCTGCTGGGTTTGGGATTGCTGATCGGCGCTTACATCGGCGCTGTGTATGCCGTCAAAATGCCCGCGTCGACTCTTCGTCGCATTTTCGGTGTGTTCCTGCTGCTGACCTCGATTCGGATGCTCTATCAATAAAGTTGGACGCAGCGACTCAAACCGGTGCCGGCTTCGTTGGCGCGAAGCTGTCCGGAGGCCAGAAGCCAGGTCCTGCCGCTCGCGCTGCTCGCTTTGTCAGGATGACAACCGCCTTGCGATTCCGAAATCCAATTACTAAGTTCGCGATGTGGACGCCCAGCTCGAACAAGCACTCAACCTTTTGCTCGAATCAGAGCGCGCCGGCGTGATTGCGCTCGACGCTCTCATAGCCGACGTCAAGCAGGACGAGCTGAAGAAATTCCTGTCCGGCTCGCGCGCGATGGAACAGCGCAACGCCGAGGAACTCGAGACTTTGATTCGCAACAACGACGGCAAACCGTCCACCGCCGTCGGACCATTCGCGCGCAAGGCCGCCGCGCTCGGTTCGATTCGCGATCGCCTGAACCTGATGTCACGCGGCCAGGAATGGGCCGCGCGCAAAACCGAAGTCGCGCTCGCCCTCGCGCCTGCGGACGGCCCTATCCACGACTGCTTGACTGCGATGGCAAATCGGCATCGCGCCGAGGTCGAATGGGGCCGCGCCGAAGTCATCCGCCTCACAAATCTGTCATCCTGACGAAGCGAGCAACGCGAGCGGCAGGACTTGGCTTCTGGCCTCCGGACAGCTTCGCGTGAGCGAAGCCGGTACCGGTTTTGAAATCGCGCAGCGCTCCTTAGCGTGAACGCTTCGCGACGAAGATTTCCCTGCCCCACTCATCCATCAATTCGCGCGCTTCGAATCCCGCTTCGCGCAACAGGCGCATCCATTCAGCCCGCGGAAACAGGCCTTCGATGTGATAATCGTGCGTCATGCCCGTATCACCATTCCGATCGCGCAACATGATCGCGAAGTCGGTTCTATAGGTCGTGTCGGTCGGGTCGGGATCTACCGTCCACATTAGATAGCGAAGGCCACGGCCGTCGTCGCCGTCGTGGCCGCCATGCTTCGTTTCCGCGACGAAGGTCTCTCGCACGCGGTCCGGCACGAATAACGCGACGCCGCCCGCGCGACAGTGCCGGTATGCGTTACTCACCGCGGCTCCCAGCGCAGCCTCGCTCGTCATATATGCGATCGCGTCATGGATAAAGACCGCATCGAAGGTGCGTCCCAGGTTCACCGTGCACATGTCGCCCACGCGATGCTCGCATTCGGGATTGAGCTTGCGGCTGACGGCCAGCATCTGCGGCGACAGATCGACCAGCGTCATCTCGAATTTCGATTTGAGGTGGAGCGCATTGTTACCGCCGCCGGATCCGAGCTCGAGAACTGTGCGCGGCGCAGGTTCACACGCGTCAGTCAGCACCCGCGCAAAGAACGCCGCTTCCTCCGCATAGTCGGCGGGCGCCGAGAACAGCGGCCACCATTCCGCGAGCTCGTCGTACAGTTTCATCGCGCGCCTTAGGCCTTGCGCGGCGACAACGGAGCCGCTTCCCGACCCTGCGCCCCCGCCGCAGCGGGTGGCGCGGGCACTTCCTTCATGCGCACCGTCGTATCCGCGTCGTACTCGAGATGCAGCGCGCGCACGATCATTCCATGCATCCGCCACAGTCCGATCACATAGAACAGCTCCATGATCTGTTCGTCGGACAGATGACTTTTCAGCGCCGCGAACGTCTCATCTTCGACCAGATTGCGCCCGACGATTTCATCGGTCGCTTGCATCACCGCGCGCTCGACCTCGGTGAACTTGTCGCTGGTCGCCCAGCCTTTTATCGCGGCCAGCTTGTCTTCGGAAACGCCGACCATCCGCGCGACCTTCAGATGCTGCGAAAACTCGAACCGGGATTCGCCGACGATTCCAGTGCGAAGAATCGCCAGCTCGCGCAGTTTCGCCGCCAGCTTGCGGCCGGGCTGCATCAACGCCATCAGCGAGTTGCGCGCCTGAAAGAGCAGGTCGGGCACGAGCGCAAACGTCGTCCAATAATCACCGGGCGTCCCGGTTGCAGTGCCCGGCTGCGCGACAGGGTCACGGTCGCCGAAGAATTGCTTGTACAGTTCCTGGACTTCTGGTGTAGCCTCGGCCTTGCCCACCTGGCGTAGTCGTCCCATCGTTCGCTCCTCGACGTGGTGTGTTCGAAGCCACTAATATCGCCGATGTCCCGCGCTCTTGCGAGGCCGCGCGCACGGCGCGATAATCCCACCCTCCGGTGGACGCATAGCTCAGCCCGGTTAGAGCGCTTGCCTCACATGCAAGAGGTCCCTGGTTCGAGTCCAGGTGCGTCCACCAAATTAATCTACAGTTGAGAAACTTCTGTTTGGCGGTTGCCGCCGATTGAATTAGCGTTGAAGTCCTGTGATCCTGCGAATCAGGTATCGTCGCGAATTTGTACGACTACCGTGAGGTCTCGATATGTTTGAAGACGAAACGATAGACATTGCTTGTCCGAAATGCGGCTTCAAGAACTCATTGCTGGTGCGGGAAATCGAGCAGCACAGCGAGACCCATATCATCTGCCAGGGCTGCAAGGTTGGGGTGAAGGTCGAGGCCTCGGAATTTCAGCATCGGTTAAACGAAATCAACGACGAGGTCGAAGCGATGCAGGTCGAAGCCCGGCAGGGGAAGAATCCGAAACCGCGCAAAGGTGATTTTCAAATCTGAGGTTCTGGAACTTTCGAGACAAATCGCGAAAAATCGGCGCCTTAAGCTTGTCGCCTGATTCAAACTTGAAAGGAGATTTACGCGATGAAGAAAACCACGATAGCAGGGGCGATGCTCGCGACCGCAGTCGCATTGGCCTTCACCGGCAGCGCAGTAAGCGCGGCAGACTCGTCGAGCGCGTCCCCCAATGCGCCACAATTGAAGTGCCTCGGTGCGAATGCGTGCAAAGGACAGAGCGCGTGCAAAACTGCCACCAATGACTGCCAGGGCAAGAATTCGTGCAAGGGTAAGGGCTACGTCATCACGACCGACGCCAAAACCTGCGAGGACAAGGGAGGCCACGTTGGCAAGAAAGCGCCAATGCCGATGTAGCAATTGCGACCAGTGAGATCCTCGCGCCTGGGCATTTCTCTGATCGCGGTGATCTTTTTATTCTCGCTGTTCGCGACCGCGATTGCCGCCGCTGACATGGACGGCGTGATGATGCACGGCGGAAAAATGATGATGATGAAAGCGGGGCATCCGATAACCCCGATGGACCACGAAGTCACGATGTCGGATGGCACGAAGGTCGAAGTCGACGGCACCGTCAAACCCAAAGACGGCCAGATATTTCATCTGCAAGACGGTGAAACCATCCTGATGGACGGGCATCTAATGATGAAAGGCGGCAAGCCTGCGCCCATGAGCCCCTAGGAACTTTGAGGTCTGCGGAACGGTTAGACATTCAAGATGGAAGCGCGTCCGGCAAAGGATCGAAAGCCCGCGAGAGCCACCACGCCGCTTCGATTCTCGCCACCCTGGAGTGAGTCTGCCCCCTCGTCGCGCGCAGAAAGCCGGCGCAAGCGACGCCTCGCGCAGCCCGCCGTAATTCGACTGGCGCACTGGATCAACATTCCGCTACTCGTGATTATGGCCGGCAGCGGTCTGCAGATTCTGGCCGCGTACCCCGCGCTTGGACCGCGCGGCGCGCTGTACAGCTGGTATCCGTTTCAGAACGAAGCGCCGCCGTCGTGGTTGCGCTTCGGCGGATGGCTCGCGGGTGCGCGTCACTGGCATTTCGCGATCGCATGGTTCCTCATCCTCAACGGGCTCATCTATCTGATCTATATGATAGCGAGCGGCGAATGGCGCCGGCGCGTCTTCATTCCGACTCGCGACAGTTCGAACGCGATCGCGATGTTCGGCTACTACTTGCGCATTCGCAGAACTCCACCGCCCGAGGACTTTTACAACGGCCTGCAGCGCATGGCGTACACGTCCGCGATACTGTTCGGGCTAGTGGTGGTCTTCTCGGGACTGGCGATCTACAAACCGGTTCAGCTGCATTGGATCACCGCGGCGTTCGGCGGATACGATGCCGCCCGCGTGGTGCATCTGAGCTGCCTGGTCCTGCTCGCGTTGTTCACCGTGATGCACCTGGTGCTGGTTGCGCTGCATCCGCGGACGATAGTTACGATGGTAACTGGAGGACCGCGTGGCTAGGTTTTTCACGTGATCACGCGGCGAAAACTTCTGCTCGGTCTCGCCGCGAGCACCGCGCTTGCCGGATGCGACGGTCGCAGTGCCGCCAAGTCATTCCTCGCCGGGATGGGACGTTGGAACGAGCGGGTCGATCGGCTGCTGTTTTCGGAGAATCGGCTCGCGCCCGAGCCGCCTGTTTCCGAACTCACGCCCGAGACCGCTTTCCCGAGCTATTTTATTTCAGACTCGATGCCGTTCGCGCCGGACAATTGGACGCTCAAGGTTGGCGGCATGGTTGCGCGGCCAGCGGTTCTGACGCTCGAACAGATCAAGCGGATGCCGCAAACCGGGATGCGCATTCGCCATCATTGCGTCGAGGGCTGGTCTGCGGTGGCGGCGTGGAATGGGGTGCGGCTCAGCGAGATTGCGCAAATGGTCGGGGCGAGCCGCGATGCGCAGTACGTTGAATTTCTGTCATTCGACAAGGGCTACTACTCGACCTGGGACATCGAGAGCTCGCTTCATCCGCAGACGATTCTTGCCTATGGCATGAACGGGCGGCCGCTATATCCCGATCACGGCGCGCCGATTCGCCTCTACTCCCCGGTCAAGCTCGGCTACAAGTGCGTGAAGTACCTGACCGAAGTAAATTTTCTCCCGACCCGCACCGGCGGTTACTGGGAAGACCTGGGTTACGACTGGTACGCCGGCGTCTAAGACATCCTCTATGAGGTAGCTTCGCTTCCGCGGCGCGGCGGCAGGCGGAAAATCTTGTCGGCGCTGTTGTAGTAGGCGAAAATGTCGGTGATGGGGTCGGTGATCAGTTTGACGAACCAAATCATCGATGTTCGGAAGTCATGCGCCCAGATGAGATATAGGACGCGTCCGAATACTGCCGCCAGCGTCAAAAGAAACCATAGGAGCGCAACCGAAGGGAGTATCGACGTGAAGGACTCAAGGCCATATCCCTGTATCATTTGCACGACAGGAATCAGGATATAGCCGCCTACAATGATTGATTTGTTTCGAGTATTGAAACCCAGTAGCGCTTTTTCCTTGTCATGACACGGCGGCTCGAGTATCGCGTGTCCAAACTGGCGGACGAATAACGCCGCCATCCCCAGGAACATCGCGACTGTGAAATTAAAAAAGATAAAGATGTAGCAAAATATGAAAGTGCTCGAACTGAGAAGATGGAACAATTGATTGATGAGATTGCTATGCGACGCGTGATGGTCGTCCTTCTTGCGCTGCATAATCTCGAAGTAAAAGGCGGTTAGAGGCTTTGGCACTTGCACGACGCTTTTCACCATCTCCCAAATCAGGCGAGTTCGCATAGCTCTCTCCCTGCCCGGCTGTTGCTCTTCGTTTAGCCACCACCCATCACTCTTCATCGCTTGTGCGGCTCTGACTATTTTCGCTTGCAACTCCTGATAGTCTTCGACGGAAAAATCGAGACTGCTCATGCATCTGCCTGTTCCTACCCAGCTCAGGATCACTCCTTCGGCGCGCAGATAGTATTGCAGCAGCCAGTTGTAACGGCCGGGCTCCTTAAAGAGCACTGTCCAGATGGTCGTGAAGTTCATAACCCTTACGGGCAGATCGAGCTGATTCAGGGTCTCGTTCGTCGAACGAACCCACTGTGCGCAGCGTCGTTGAGCCTCTGTGTAAAGCTCCGGGGTTACGGGTCTTGAGAGCCAGTGCAGGAACTCATTCATAGCGCCCATCACCACCGGATGAGCTGAAAAGGTGCCGATCACATATGCGATTCGCATCGGATGTTCGGGATCAAATCGCCTCATCAAATCCTTCTTTCCGCAAACAACTCCTATAGGCATGCCGCCGGCGACTGATTTTCCGTAAACGACCATGTCGGCCTGAACGCCGAAATACTCCTGCGCTCCGCCCGGCGCCAACCGAAACCCACTGAACACTTCATCGAAGATCAGCGGAATGTCGTTGGCGCTGCAGACTTCCCGCAACTTATGCAACCATTGCGCATATGGTGACGATGAATCCTCGGTCTTGCGAATCTCGCTGGTGAGCAGAATCGTATCGCTCGGTGGAGGTGAATTAGGATGGAAGGACTGAACCGGGTTGATAAGAACACCCGCTATCTCGTGCGCGCGATGAAGGATCAGATCGAGAGAAGCCGGATGCAGGTCCTTGAGCGTTAAACAGTCGGTGATATTTCGCTCGCTGCCCAATCCCGGCTGCACTCCGTCCCACCATCCGTGGTAGGCGCCCGAAAAACAAACGATCAGCTTTCGGCGTTTGTTGAATCGCGCCAACCGCACCGCCGCCATCACGGCTTCGGTGCCACTCATATGAAAGGACACTTCGTCCAGCTTCGAAATCGATTTCAGAATCGAAATGTTCTCAGCAACTATAGGATGTAGCGGGCCCAGCACCGCGCCAAGGTCCTTGACCCTTTCCAATCCGCCTTCCATCCATTCCTTGTAATGGTCAAAGCCGGCGAGATTGAGCCCATATGAGCCGCTTACATCCAGGCTCCAGTTGCCATCGAGGTCGCGCAGCCTTGGACCTTTGGACTCCGTCACAACCGAGCAAAGGTTGAATTTCTCGCGCATCGCTCGCATGAAAGGGAAAGGAACTCGATTCGCGTCGGTGAAACGCAAATCGGAGAAGCTATCCCGGATATTGTTGCCCCATGCTATCGACTTAGCGCAGTGCTCTTGAAAATAAGCGGCCAGACGATTGACAGCGTCCTTGCGACGCGCAACAAATCGCTCTCCGGCTCCGTCGGCGCCCCAAACGTCGCGTTCCAAATAGTCAAGCGATTTTACCCAGCCCGACAATCGCCGGGAGACACTTGGCGCAAGAGCCAAAGCCCTGGAGGTCAGAACCATCATTATAATTTGTTGAAGAACAAACCTTAAGAGAAGGGCCGATAATAAAATTCCCAACGAGATTTCCAGGTATCTTTCGGGCTCCGACCCGGCAAGATGATAATGTTTTATCCAGCCTTGAAGCTTTTCAAGCATTTCTATAGTCATATGCTCCTCAACAAGCTAAGTGGCCAGCCTTCGCCTCAGCGGAGAAGCCGCCGCCCCGCGACCTTGCCTGCCAGTATTCAGCAGCAGAGATTCAAACCTCTCCACCACGCGATCCCAACCCAGATAGGACGCGTATTGGCGTCCTAGCCGTCCTATTCGTAAAATGTCCCGAGGTTCCCGCACCAACGCGCAAGCTGAGCCGACAAAGGACTTCGCGTCTCCGAATTTCACCAGGACGCCCGTCTCGCCATTGGTTATATGAAGCTTGGCGCAGGCGTAGTTGTAAGCGACCACAGCCAGACCGCTGGCCATCGCTTCCAGGGTTACGTTTCCAAAGGTTTCTGTTTCGCTCGGGAAGAGAAATACGTCGGCGGACGCGTAGTGTTTACCAAGCTCTTCGCCCATTCGCATGCCCGTAAAAATCAGATCTGGATTTTCTCTTTGCAGGCTTTGGCGCTGCGGTCCGTCGCCCACAAGTACAAACTTGATTCGGCTGTTGAAACGCTTAATCGCACGGTACGCTTCGACGGCCATGGCGAGATTCTTTTCAGGCGCTATGCGGCCTACATAAATTAGAGCCAGATCGTCCTTGGACAGCCCCCACTCACGCCTCAACTCGGTGCATCGTCGCTCAGGCGTGAACAACTGGCTATCCACGCCACGCTCAATGATACCCACATTGAGGAATCCAACATCTTTCAGCTGGTCTCGTAGCTCCTCATTCGAAACCAGCGTCCGTTCCGTCTGGTTGTGGAACCAGCGCAGATAGCGAAGTGCGACGTGCTGCAGCCAGCCTATACCGTAGTGCTTGCAGTAGGAGTGAAAGTTGGTATGGAAGCCACTTACTGCGGGAATTCCCATACCTTGGGCAGCTCGAACCGCAGACCATCCGAGTGGACCTTCTGTCGCGACGTACACCACCTCGGGACGGTGATGATTCCATGCTTCCTTCAGGAGCCGTCCTGCGGGCACTCCGAACTGCAATCCGTGATAACCGGGGAGAGGCAGCCCGCGAACGCGGATGTCATCAAATTCACCGTTGAGCATATCGTTCCTCTGTCTTGGATGGACCACAGAGACCCGATTGCCGCGCGCCCGCAATCCACTGACTAGACGCGACAGGGTTATGGCGACGCCATTTATTTCGGGTGAGTAGGTCTCAGTAACAACGCAGATATGCTGCTGAGTGAAGTTGCCAAGAGTCTCAGATTCGAATTCGCGAGCTATAGGGTCGCGTTCCTCGAGGTTTGAGAAACGCGCAGGAGAACGGTCGCCGCACCGGACCCGGTGTTCTTCCATAAAAACCCCCAGCACTCATCCGACCGGTCCAAGGATCAGTAAGACCCTGACTTATAACGCTATAGGAAGATCGTTGCGGCGGTTTGACAGTCCTTTGAACAATACGGGAGGAACGTGTGAACTCCGTAAGTCTCCGGCACGGGACAGGAAAGCAAGGAGGGGTAGGCGGGCTAGTCGATCGCGAGGCTTGCGAACGATACCGCCGACTCGCTCTGCGGTTCCATCGCGATTCCGTACTTGAGCAGGCGTGCGCTGTGGCCGCGCAGCAGCTCGAGTTGCGTGTACATCGGAGACAGGCCGCAAATTCGGCGCGCGTCGCGATCCTTCAGGATGTCGGCGAAGAAGCCATCGGGGTCACCGCGCTTGATATTTTCGATGAGTCCGAGATCCTCGCGTTGGACTCGCTCGGCCACCGCGCGATCGGCGGCGAATTCGTCCCCGAATTTCTTGCCAACGTGCGCGAAATCGACACCCGCCAGAATTAGCACCCGGCGATTCTCAGCGTCGAGCTCGGCTCTCATCGCCGCGATGAACGATCCGACGCGCGAATCGCGCGCGGGAGAGACGCCGCTCTCGACCAATTCGTGGAATGAGCTGACCAGGATCGGCACGACCTGGTAGCCGCGTATTCCGAGCGCGTAGGCGAGAAACACTGCCTGGAATTCGATCGAGTGCTCGCCGCGATGCAGCATCTCGTCGGCGAACAGATCGCCGTCGTAGCGCGCCGCGAGCCGATCGATAAATGCCCCGTCAGTTTCAACCGCGCCGAAGGGCGTCGCATAGTTCTTACGCGTCGCGCTGAACAATTCGGGACCGGCGCCGTAATGCGAGGTTCCAAGGATCACGACCAGCTCGGGCAGTTCTTGCGACATCAGCTCGTGGTACGCATGCGCATAGGCGGCAGCGCCTCGGCGCGGATCGATATGCGGAGCAATCAGACCTGCAAGCGACGCCGAGTTTTTCCTCGTCGGGACGCGACCGGGGCCTTCAGGCGGATCGAAGAACGCCGCCAACTCGAGGCGCAGCTTCGCCGGGTCCTTCTCGTAGCAAAGGCCCGCAAGCGCCGCCGGACGGTCGGGGCTCGCGAGAAATTCTTCGCGCACCCGCCGCTCGCGCTCGTGAAATGCGGGCGAGTCGAGATAGTACGCGCGATCGAGCGCCGCGATCAGTTCATCGAGCTTCTCGAGCGGAATCATCTCGCCGAAGCGCTTCGCAAACGCGGCCTGGATGTCCTTCAGCGACATCCGGCCGTCGAACAACGTGACGATGAAGTACGCGCCCATCCCGAGCATGATCGGCTCGGGCGCCAGCCCGCTCGGGTCGCGCAGACAGATCAGCGTCTGATCCTGCTGCTCGACGGGGAAAGCCTCGACGGCGCGAATCTTTGGGTATTCCATCACGAAATATAAATCTTAAAAGTCGTCAGCGGCCTGGAACTAACGCCGCGTTTACAGATGCTATGAGCTTTGACAAACTGCGGCAAGCTGACAGGAATTCCGCGCCCGAAAGTCCGTCCATATAGAATGTCCGACCAACATCGACGCCGCGCTGCTCTGACCGGATCGCGTTCGAGACGCAAGGACGCGCCCACGCGCGCTCGCTACAGAGTCGCGCGCACCGATTCGCTCGCGCCGGGCGAGTCGCTGAAGTTCATGCTGCCGATTCGCGGCGCCGACGAGGAATGTTTTCTGATCAACTTCGGCGGCGAGTTCCACGCCTACGTCAATCGATGCCGGCATGTGCCGATGGCGATGGACTGGGTGGACAATCAGTTTTTCGCGGAAGACGGGCGGTACCTGATGTGCCAGACGCACAACGCCTACTATGAACCGGCGAGCGGCGAATGTATCGCGGGACCGCCGACTGCATGCGGCAAATATCTCTACCGGGTGATGACCGAAATAGAGGACGGAGTCATCTACGCGCGGCCACCGCAGGAAGAGTTCGAAGACTGAGAAAGCGACTACGGTTTATTCGTACTCGTCGCCGAAGTGAGCGCGCACGATACGCGCCTTGAGGTACTCGAGCGTGCCGAGGTCCTCGACGATGTCGCCGCCGGTGTCGTAGAAGAACAGCTCGCCGTTCTTCGTGCGCCCGACCGCGATGATCCATTCGAGGTCGTCCCGGTCCTCAAGCAAATAATTAATCGTCTGCGCGACCCCGCGGCCCGGGATAATCGTAATCTTCGGCCTCGGGAGCTTTTCCTTTTCCTGCTTGGGCATCTCTTTGATCAACCCTCTGGCGGGAGGATGCGGGAATCGACCGCTCAATTACTCTAAGAATGCCCTGCGATCTAAGTCAATAGCGCGTGCACTGCGATCTCCACATGATGCGTGTTGGGAAAAAAATCGAATCCGCGCACGCGATTGATTTTGTAGCCCGCTCCCGCTAGCACGCGCAAATCCCGCGCGAGCGTCGTCACGTCGCACGATACGTAAATGACAGCGGGCGCGCGCAGTTTGACGATCGGTTCCATCAGATCCAGCGCGCCGGTGCGCGGTGGATCGAGAATGATGACCTCGGGGCGATAGCGCGCTCGATGCAGAAAATCCGCGGTCGCCGACGCTTTCATCGCGATGAATTGTGCGGCGCGAAATTTCAGGCGCTCCGCATTGCGCGCCGCCGCCGCGATTGCGCCCGCATCATCATCGACGCCCGTCACTCGCGCACCGCGTCGCGATGCGGGCAGGCTGAAGTTTCCAGCTCCACAAAACAGATCGAGCACCGGCGACGACTCGTGAATCGCCGCCATTTCCATCACGCTCGCGACCAGCTTCTGGTTCTGCGCGCGATTCACCTGGCTGAAAAGATCGGCGTCGACGTCGATCGAAAGTTCGGGTTCGAGTTCAATTGAAATTGCGGTATTGCCGACCGTCGCCCGACTCGTGCCCGCGCGCAGCACGATTCCCGCGATCTCGCTGTCTGCCTCGAGCACGTTCTGCGCACGCCGTAGGTCCTCGTCGGACACCGGCTTCTTAAGATGTGCAACCTGCACCTCTCGCGCGTTGTCGCGCACCACCTCGATCTCTTCGACGCGCTTGCCGAGCGATCGCGCCAGGTGCAGAGGCATCCGGATGCCCGCCTCGGCGACCATGCATGAATCGATCTCGACGATCGTGTTGCTGCCCGCCTCGTAAAATCCGAGCACGCCTTTGGCGCCGACCCTGAGCCGGATCCTTGATCGATAGCCGAACTCGGCAGGCGCCGGCTCGACCAGTCCGACCGGATCGATCTCGAGGCCAAGCGTATAGCCCAGTTCGCGCGCGACGACCTCGCCCTTGAAACGCACTTGCGCGCTGTAGTCGATATGCTGCCAGTCGCATCCGCCGCATCGCGGCAAGTATGGACACGGCGCGACGCGCCGATCGGCGCTCGCGCTGACGACCTCGCGAATTTTCGCGACCGCGTAGTCGCGGCGCTCTGAAACTATCTCGACCTCCAGCTTGTCGCCCGCCACCGCGCCGGGAACCATCACTGCCTTGCCGTCATGACGACCGACGCCGAACGGCCCGAACGTCATCGCGCTGATCTCAATCTGCGGCATCGGCATCCAAGTTTATCCCCCCTACGCAATCTGCGCGACGCGCCTTATAATGAAGCACGCGCACGCGCCGTCCGTTTCATCTCAAACTCCCACCCGGTGACTACCCTTGGCGATCGAGACTGAACTTCGCGAACTAATCGACAGGAATCTTCCGGCGGATTCGGCTCCGCTCGTGTCCGCATTTGCCGAGCGGCTTTTCGCGCGCGACTCCGCCGACAATCGGGAGCGCGTCCCGGCCAAGCGCCGGCTTGCTCTGGTGCAGTCGGCGTTCGAATTCTTTTCGGTTCGCACCGAGCCGGTCATCGCGCGGGTCGAGACCGTCACCGGCGACGACAACGACACGCTAACAATCGTCGAGACCGTCACCACCGATTGCCCGTTCATCGTCGACAGCCTGCTCGAATATTTCCATCACCTCGGCGCGAGCGTTCGCACGATTCTACATCCAATCATCAAAGTCACTCGCGACAAGGAGGGCCGGATCGCAACCTTCGAACGGTCGGTATCGACCGAGCGCGGCGAGTCGTTCGTTCACGCGGAACTCGAACTCATTCCGACGCCCGAGCAGGCGCGTGAAATCGAGCGCGACGTCATCTCGATTCTGACCGAAGTCCACGAGGCCACCAGCGACTTCGACGCGATGATCTCCCGCGCGTTGCAGATTTGCGAGGAGACCGCGGCCAGGCGCGATCTGATCGAGGTCCGCGACCTTCTGCGATGGCTCATCAACGGCGGCTTCGTGTTTCTCGGCTATCGACGCTACCTGGTGAGCGGCGAGGACGGCACCGCCAAATTCGTTCTCGATCCCGGCACTGAGCTCGGCATCATGCGCGAGGACGACGAGTCGCGATTTCGCAGTTCGGTCCCGCTCGAGGAACTGTCGCCCGCGCGCCGCAAGCTTTTCTTCGAAGGGCCGCCGCTGGTGATCGGCAAGAGTCGCGCCGAGTCGCACGTACATCGGCGGCGCCCGATGGACAGTGTCTCGATTCGCCGCGTAGACGATTTCGGCCGCGTCGTCGCGTTCGACAATTTTATCGGGCTGTTCACGTCGAAGGCCTACGCGGAAGAGGCGCAACACATTCCGGTCCTGCGCGCGAAGCTGAACGAAGTGCTGGCATCCGAGGGCGCAGCGCCGGGCTCGCACGACTACAAGGAAATCGTTTCCGCCTTCAACAGCTTCCCCAAGGACGAACTTTTTCGCGCGCCTGTCGCCGAACTGCGCGCGCAACTGCGGCTGATCCTCGACCTTAAGAGCGAGGCCACGGTGCGGCTGTTCATCGCGCCCGACTTGCGTCACGGCAACGTGATCGCTCTGGTCGTGATGCCGCGCGAGGCAGGCTCAGCCGATCTCAGCCGGCGCATCCAGGACACTCTGGCCGCGGCGCTCCACGGCACACTGGTTTATTTCTATCTGGCGCTCGGCGAAGGTTACACGGCGCGCCTGCATTTCTGCTTCGTTGCCGATCCTCCGAAGACTTCGGTGATCCATAGCCTTGAAACCGCGATCGCTGAGCTCGCACGGCGATGGGACGATCGGTTCAGCGAGCAGTTGATCAAAAAATTTGGACCAAAGCGTGGACGTTTGCTCGCCGATCGATGGGCCAGTGCGTTCAGCCCCGACTACCAGGCCGCGATCGACGTGGCGCGCGCGGTCGATGACGTCGGAGACGTCGAAACGTTGATCGCCGGCGGCCGCGATTTCATGGTCGAGGCCGGACCTCACGCATCCGGCACCCACGACGGCGACGCGCACAGCGACATACGGATTGTCGGCCTCGGCGAGGCTCCGATTCTCTCCGACTTGATGCCGACGTTGCAGAACTTCGCGATCGAGGTGTTGTCCGAGGACGCGCATGAGCTTCACCCTCGCACCGACGGCAAGGTGACGCGCGCGTACCTGGAGGTTTTTTCGGTCCAGGGCCCCGACCATCGGCCGTTCGCGGAATTTCCCGGCGCCGCGCTGATTGCCGATGCGATCGCAGCAGTGCGCAACGGCCTTGCCGCCGACGATTCCCTCAACGCGCTCACTTTGACTGCGGGCCTCGCCTGGCGCGAGGTCGCGCTGCTGCGGGCGTATCTCGTCGCCGCGTTTCAGATGCGCCTTGCGCCCTCGCGGCTCAGCTTGCAACGCGTTCTGTTGCTGTATCCGGATCTCGCGAGATCTTTGTTCGAACTGTTTACCGCGCGCCTCTCGTTCGACAGTCCGGCCACGCCGGAAAAAGTAGCGGAGTTGCGCGAAGCCTTTCTCGCTCGGCTCACCTCGATCGACAACATCGTTGACGATCGCACCGCGCGCGCGCTGCTATCGCTGGTGGAAGCGACCGTGCGCACGAATTTTTTCTGCGCGATGCCGTCGCCCGACCCCTACATCGCGCTCAAGTTCGAGAGCGCGCGCATCACGAGGCTGCCCGACACGGCGCCGCTCTACGAGATTCACGTGAACAGTCCACGCATGGAAGGATGCCATCTGCGCCACGGGCGCCTCGCGCGCGGCGGTATTCGCTTCAGTGATCGGCCTGACGATTACCGCACCGAGATTCTCGATCTGATGAAGACGCAGACCGTGAAGAACGCGATCATCGTCCCGCGCGGCGCGAAGGGCGGCTTCATAGTGAAGCCGCGCGCTCGTCAACAGACCGGCGCGACCGACGGCGTCGAGGCTTACAAGACGCTGATGAACGCGATGCTTGATCTCACCGACAATCTTACCGACGACGGCCCGGTGCATCCCGCGCGAGTCAGGGTGCTCGATAACGACGGTCCGTATCTGGTCGTTGCGGCGGACAAAGGCACCGCGAGTTTCTCGGACATCGCCAATCAGATCGCAATCGAGCGCTGCTTCTGGCTGGGCGACGCGTTCGCGTCCGGCGGCGAGCACGGCTACGACCACAAGAAGATGGCGATCACGGCGCGCGGCGCGTGGGAGTCTGCGCGCCGGCATCTGCGCGAGATGGGCCGCGACCCCGATCGCGGCGCGCCCATCACGATGATCGGCATCGGCGACATGTCGGGCGACGTGTTCGGCAACGGCCTGCTGCGCTCGCGCAACTTGAAGCTCATAGCAGCCTTCGACCATCGTCACATCTTCATCGATCCCGATCCCGACCCCGCGGCCAGCTTCGACGAACGCAAGCGCCTGTTCGATCTGCCGCGCTCGAGCTGGGCGGACTACGATCCCAAGCTCATCAGTCCCGGCGGGGGTGTGTTCCGGCGCGGGCAGAAGCGAATCGAGTTGAGTCCGCAAGCGCGCGCTGCGATCGGATGCGACGCCGACGCGCTCGACGGCGAGTCGTTGATCCAATGCATCCTGCGCGCGCCGGTCGATCTGTTCTACAACGGCGGCATCGGCACTTACGTCCGCGCCACCACCGAGACCGACGCCGAAGTCGCCGACCACGCCAACGACGCGTGCCGAATCACCGGGCCGGAGCTTCGCGCGAAGATTGTCGTTGAAGGCGGCAATCTCGGCTTCACTCAAAAGGGGCGCATCGAGTACGCGCTCAAAGGCGGACGCATCAACACTGACGCGATCGATAACTCGGCCGGCGTCGATATGTCGGATCACGAGGTCAATCTGAAGATTCTGCTCGAGCCCGCAGTGGCCCGCGGCGAACTCTCTTTCGATGCCCGCAACCGAGCGCTCGCCGCATGCGCCGACGAAGTCGCCGACCGTGTCATCGCCGATAATCGCGACCAGGTATTGTCGCTCAGCCTCGAGCAGCTTCGCAGCCGCACGCTCTTGAACGAATTTCGCGACCATCTTCAGGCCATCGAGGATCGCGGCATCCTGACCGGCATGGCGCCTGCGATACCTCCGCGCGAAGTACTCCATGAACGCCACGCGCACTATCCGGGGCTCACCCGGCCCGAGCTCGCGCTGGCGACTGCGTATACCAAGATCGACCTAATCCAGCGCCTCGAGACCACGGTGCTGGTTGACGATTCGTACCTGGTCGGGCGTTTTCTCCAGCCGTACTTTCCGCCCTCGCTGGCCGAGCATGCGGACATCGGCACTCATCGCCTTCGTCACGAGCTCATCGCGACTCGCGCCGTCAACGAACTGGTCGATCTGGTCGGATCGACCTTCGTCTTCAGCCACGTGCGCGATCGCGGCGTCGCGGCCGAGGACGTCGTCCGCGCATGGATAATCGCGACCGACGTGCTTTCGATTCATGAGCGCGCCGCCGAACTCAAGCGCAACAGCTCGATGATGGCGGCCGATTCTGAACTAGGCGCATTTCTCGCACTCGAACGCGCATCTCGCAGCGCGACCGGGTGGGCGCTCGGCGAATTGGAACAGGCCATGTCGATCGGCGCCGCAGTAACCCGCTTTAAGCCCGCGTTCGAAACGCTGAGCGGTGAGTTCGAGACGATGCTCGCAGGTGGTGAGCGCGATCGCTTCGAGCGGCTCTACCGCGAGCTACGGGTTGACGTGCTGGACGGCGAGTTGGCGCACGGACTCGCGCGCCTCGCCTTCGCAGATCACATTCTGAGCGTGCTGAGCCTAAGCTTCTCCCGCGAAATCGAATCCACCAAAGCGGCGCACGCATACTTCCAGCTAAGCGCGCAACTCCACTTCGCTATGCTAGAAGAGGCACTTGAATCGGTCGGCACTGACGACCGCTGGGAGCGGCGCGCCGCCAACGAGCTCGCGTCCGAACTTCGCGCCGCGCGCATCAAGATGTGCTGCGCGGTGCTAGACGCAATCGCCGACGATCGCTATCTGACGGTGGATGAATCGATCGAACAGCTGAAGCGCGTCCGCGCCAACCGCTTCGCAGAAGTCGCCCGCCTGTTCGACGAACTAAAGACCCTGCAACCGCCGAGCCTCCCCGCAATCCAGGTCACAATCTGCGCCCTATCCCGCCTGGCCGCATGACAAATGTGTGAGATTGCTTCATTTCCCAAACCGCGTAGAGGAGAACAGTTACCGCGAGAGCGCGGCTTGCGGTAGTTGAGCTGTTGGCTGCATCGCGACCTGCGCTACGGAGTCGACGCGCTCCGCTGCCTCCGGCTCCCTCAAGTCCTGGTATAGTCTCAGGCTGGCCGCCACGAGGAACGCAGTCGTCGCGAAGTTGACGGCGATCTCGGCCATACCGACAAGAAAGATCGTCGTTCCGAGAAAGCCCGTCACCACTCCGACTGGTCCGAACAGCAGGCTCACCACCACGAACGCGCCCGCGGCCCAGGTGTTGTATCCCGACCAGACCGCGAGAAACACGACGATGCGCGTCGCGACTTTGAAAAAGCGCTTGCGCATCAGATCGCGGCTGAACAGCAGCGCATGCCAACTGTGCTTGCCGTCGAAAACCAGCGCATACTGCGCGAAGTACAACCATGCGTAAATCAACGCGCCGAGCATGATCATCAGCACCAGCACGATATAGGCCCACACCCCAAGCGAACCGGAACCGGGTAGAAAACTCGACGCCTCCTGGAACAGGAACAGCCCCAACGCCGGCGCGAGCAGTTGTAGAATCGTCACCCAGATAAATCCGGGCGCAAGCGGAATCGATCGACGATAAATTTCGATCGCTTCGTGGATAAGAGTCGGCTCGCGGATTCCCGCCTGGATCCGCTTGAGCGAACACAACGTAACCAGCGTCACCATCAGCGTGACCAGCCCGATCACGAGGTGAAGCGTCTTGGTGACCCACGGCGAGTATGGTTGCGGCTCCACCAGCGGCGGGGCCTTGCTCGGCGTGTTTGCGGTATCGACCTGCGTGTAGCTGATGTTTTGCGAGCCCGGCTCGAAGGTCGTTGCCAGGCGGTATTGCAGATTCAAGGCGTCGGGCAGCAAGCACAACGACGCCGCGAGCAGCAGCGGCGCAAGCACCACGGCCAGCAATGTCCAATTTCCGCGCAGATCGTTTACGGCGTTTGCAAGATATATGAAGCTGCTTTTGAGGCGGACAGGATTCACTGCGCGGTAAAGGTTGGCATCCCGACACAATCGAAACAAGCCCGCGGCTTTTGCCGATGACCACTCGATGCTTCGATGATATAATGAAACCTCACGAGATTCACACGGAGAAGGCACTCATGGCCGACGACGACCGCGCAGCGAAAATCGAGCATGAGAACAAAATGATTCGCCGGCTGCGCTTCCTGGTCGAGCTGACCTTCGCAACCATCGCGCAGGACAACGACATGACCCTCGAGCTCGGATGGGAGCACGTGCTCGCGCTCAAGGGCGCGGCGGTTGCGATGTTCCCCGGCAAGGAAGAGACCTTCGACCTGGTGTACCTGCCGCGCTTCTCGCGTTTGCTCGCCGAGCGATTCGGCGCGAATTGAAGCTCTCGGGCCTTATCGCAAAGCCCGACGGCTCGATCGTGCGCGGGCAGGTCTCGTTCGCCGATCGGATCACCGCGCTCGATGCCGTCAATGACGCCGGCGACGATCACATCCTGCCCGGCTTTGTCGATCTACAAGTGAATGGCTCGCACGGTATCGACGTGATGAACGCGTCGGCTGACGCACTCGCCGCTCTCAGCCGTCATCTCGCGCGCGAAGGCACAACAGCATGGATGCCAACTGCCGTGACGGCGCCGATCGAAAAAATCGAGAAGGTTAGCGAGTCGACCGCGACTGCGTTTGAAAATTCGAACCGCGATGACTCCGCCGACTTTGCCGCAATCCTCGGGATGCATCTCGAAGGTCCTTTCATCTCGCCGCTCCGCCTCGGCGCGCATCCCCCACTCAACCTCGAGCCGAGCGGCGACGCCCTCGAGCGAGTGCTCGCGATGCGCGCGCTTCGATTGATCACGCTCGCGCCCGAGTTGCCTGGCGCACTCGACGCGATTCGCAGACTTACTGCGCGCGACGTGGTCGTTTCCATCGGCCATACCAACGCGACCCTTGACGAGGCGAATGCTGGCGTCGACGCCGGCGCGCGGATGTTCACACATCTGTTCAATGCGATGCGCCCGCTGAACCATCGCGATCCCGGGGTCATCGCCGCCGCACTTGCGCCGTCGCGCGCAATCCCCGCGATCATTTCCGACGGCGTCCACGTCCATCCTGCAATGCTGAGGCTCGCGTTCGGCGCTCGCGGCAGAGACGGCCTGATCCTGGTAACCGACAAAGTCGCGCTGGCAGGAACTAGCAGTTCGGAAAAAATTGTCGGGCGAGCTCGCGCGACGATTCGCGACGGCGCCGCTCGTCTCGATGACGGGACGCTCGCCGGCAGCATCATCTCGATGCTCGACGGCGTCCGCATCATGGTTGAAACAGTTCATGTAAGCATCGGCGATGCGGCCGTGATGGCCGCTACCAATCCCGCCAGAGTCATCGGTGCAAATGATCGCGGCAGCATTCGGATCGGCGCGCGCGCCGATTTAATCCTGCTCAGCCGGGCGCTACAGTTGAAGTCAGTATTCATCGGCGGTCGCGAGCTGAACTAAGTCGCCGGCAGACTTTCACTGAAAAAAATCGGAGCCAACAGATGCCCCTGAACACCGCCTGCGTCGGCCGCGAGTACCCGGCCGTCACCATCAACGTCACCCTCGACGCGCTCCAGAAGTACGCGCGCGCCTATAACGACGACAACCCCGCCTTCGTTGATGCGACCCGCACCGGCGGTATCGTCGCGCCGCCGATGTTCGGCGTCACCGTCACGTGGGACGCGCTGATGAAAGCCATGATGGATCCCGATCTGCACGTCGACCTGCTGCGACTCGTGCACGGCGAGCAAGACATGGAGTTTCCACATCCAATTCGTCCCGGCGACGTCATCACCGCGACCGCAAAGGTCCTTTCGATCGATGCCAAGTCTACTGGCGAGACGATGACCGTTGAACTCAAGGCTTCCAATCAGAAAGGTCAGCCGGTTCAGAAGACGCACTTCATTATTTTTATTCGAGGCGCTCGCAACCGCGACGCTGCATCTTCGGAACCGCGCCCCGTCGAGCCTGAGCGCGGTGCTCCGCTCTTCTCGGTCGCGCAAACCATCGACCAGGATCAGACCTTCCGTTACGCGGAGGCTTCAGGCGATCCAAATCCGATCCACGTCGACGAGAACATCGCAAAGATGGCGGGTTTGCCGGGAATCATCGTGCACGGCCTCTGCACGATGGCGTTTACCTCGAAGGTCGCGATCGACAGGCTATGTGCCGGCGACCCGACTCGCCTAAAACGCCTGCGCGTCCGCTTCTCCCGCCCTGTGCTGCCCGGCCAGACCATCACCACTAAAGTATGGACCGACGGCGATCGCGAGGGCCGCAAAGTTTTCGCCTACGAGACTTTCAATCCCGGTGGCCAGCCCGTCATCAAGGGCGGCATCGCCGAAGTCGCACCCTGACTTTGTGAAAATCACCATCGGCCTCTCGCTCTCGCTGACCGGCGAATATGCGCCGATGGGCCGGCAGGCTGAACGCGCGATTCAACTGTTCATCGCCGACGCCAACGCCACCAGCGCGCTACGCGTCGGCGGCGATCGATGTGAGTTCGCGCTCGAATGCCACGACGACGCGAGCGATCCCGTCCGATGCGCTGAAATCTATCGCTCCCTATGTGCAGATCGGCGCGCAGATATCATCTTCGGCCCCTACTCCAACCGCCTCGCGCGCATCGCCGCGCCCATCGTCGAGCAATCCGGCCGCCTTTTCGTGAATCATGGCGGCGCCGGCGATGAACTATACGAACACGGCTACAAGCTAATCGTCGGAGTACTCACTCCCGCAAGTGACTATTTGCGCGGCTTCGTCCGATTACTCACTCAGCTCAAGTTGTGGCGCAAGCGCGTCGCGATCGTCGCATCGAAGTCTGCTTTCGGACGCGCGGTTGCATCGGGCTTCGAGCGCGCCGCCGACGAACGATCAGCTCGCCGCCGAGGCGTCCGCGTCCGCGTAAAATGGAACGGCGCGTTCGACCCGGAGTCCACTCCCGCGCGGCTCTTTCCAGCCCTCAGACGCAACCGCGTCGATGCGCTCGCCAGCGCCGGCAGCTATCAGCATGACGTCGCCGTGATGCGCGCGGTCGCGAAATCCACGCTCAACATCCTGGTGCTCGGATGCGTAGCGGCAGGAGTCGCTCGCTTCGCGTCGGACCTGGGCGAACTTGCCGACGGACTCGTCGGCCCGTCGCAATGGGAGGATTCCTTCGAGATTGAACCAGCGCTCGGCCCGACGCCCGCGGAGTTTGCGCGCCGAATGCGCGCGGCAGGCGCCGTTGATTCTCCCGATTATCCCGCCGCGCAGATCTACGCCGCAGGTCTGCTGACCGCCGCCGCGCTTGCGAGCGCCGGCCGTCTAGACGACGCGATGCTCCGTGCCGCATTCTCCGATTTGCGCACCACCACGATGTTCGGCGACTTCTCGATCGATCGCGTCACCGGCCGCCAGCTCGGTCATCAGATGCTGCTGGTGCAATGGCACCGCGGGCGCAAGGTGATCATCGTGCCCGAATCGCACGACGATTCAGGCTCGCTCGATTTTCCCGCCGGATGGCGACTGTTGCTTGCGGGATTCGAGGCGCTTCGTTTAACTCGTCCTGCCGATTTGGACGACAGCGAAAGCGAATCTGACGATCCGGACGTGGACGAAGATGAGCCCGATCACGATTAGACTCCAACGCGGTAAGCTCGAGGCGATCGGGCTGATGTCGGGGACGTCGCATGACGGCATCAGCGCGGCCGTCGTGGAGCTGGACGAGCGTACGCGTCCGCCCGCGCGATTGATCGCGTTTCAGACTTTCCCGTACCCTGCGCGCTTCCGCAAAGAACTGCTCGACGCTTCCGCCGACGAGAAAATCGGCGCCGCTGCCATTTCCACGCTCAACTTCGCCCTCGGCCGCGAGCTTGCACGCGCCGCAATCGAAGTCGCACGCCGCGCGCGCGTTTCGCTGTCGGACGTCGCCTTCATCGGATCGCACGGCCACACATTTTTTCACCTGCCGCCGCGCCGCGCGACGCGCGGACAGGTCGCCTCCACACTGCAACTCGGCGAGTCCGCGATCATCGCCGCGGCCACCGGCGTTCCGGTCGTCGCCGACTTCCGCGCGATGGATGTTGCGCTCGGCGGCGAGGGCGCTCCTCTCGCACCGCTCGCTCATCTCTGGCTGTTCGCCGATCCGAAGCGCGGCCGCGTCGTGCTGAACATCGGCGGCATCGCCAACGCCACTTACATTCCGCCGCGCGCGCGGCTCGGCGACACCGACTTGGTCGCGTTCGACACCGGCCCAGGCAACGGAACGATCGATGCGCTCGCATCGCGAATCTCCGGCGGGCGCTTGCGAATGGATCGCAACGGTCGCATCGCGGCAGGCGGCCACGTCAACCGGCCGCTGCTAGCGAGAATGATGCAACATCCTTATTTCCGTCGCCGCCCGCCAAAATCCACCGGCCGCGAGGAATTCGGCACCCACTTGCTCGATCGCTTCGTCGCCGACGCCCGCAGCATTAGAGTCGTTGACCACGATCTACTCGCGACCGTCACCGCGTTGACTGCGCGCTCGATCGCCGACGCATGCCGCCGCTTCATTTTTCCGCGCGGCCGCGTCGATCAGCTGATCGTCACCGGTGGCGGCGCGAAAAATCCCACCCTCATGCGCATGATCGCGGCCGAGCTTCCCGATGTCGAAGTGATCACCGCCGAGAAGGTAGGCGTCGACGGCGACGCTGTCGAGGCAGTCGCATTCGCGATCCTCGGCTTCCAGATGCTGCGTGGCCGCCAGGGGAACATCCCGAGCGTCACCGGCGCGCGCGCCCCCGCCATCCTCGGCAAACTAACTCTGCCGCCGGCCCCACTGGCATGATCGCCTTCGAACGCAACGGCTTGCAGTTCGATTTTCGCGTCGCCGCGATCGCAATTCACCGCGATCACGTTCTCCTGGTCCGCGTCGAGCAGTACCCCTCCTGGTTCCTCCCCGGTGGCCACGTCGAAATCGGCGAGCTCGCCGACGCCGCGATGCGCCGGGAGATGCGCGAGGAAACCGGCCTGACCGTGGTAATCGATCGCCTGATCTGGGTGGCCGAGAACTTCTACACGCTCGACGGCAAACCCCATCATGAGCTCGGCTTCTTCTATCTGGTGACGCCGCCGGCCGAAGCCCCTCAGCTGAATCTTGAGCAGGAGTTTTACGGCAAGGAAGAAAACGGCACTCCACTGATCTTCCGATGGCACCGCCTCGACGCACTCGCGAACTTGAATCTCTTCCCGGCCTTTATAAAAACCCGCCTGACTGCTTTACCCGCTTCGATTACTCACATCGTCCAAAAAGAGACGGACTGACTAATCCAGACGGGCTGGTATCGCGAACAACGCGAAGAACCTAACCCCTAACCCCTTCCCGCACGGGAAGGGGAACCGGACGCGGAGAGAGAGGATCGCTGTCCTCTCCCCTAACCAGTTCTAACAGGGACGAAGTCCCGCATCATTTTTTCTTAACACTGGGTGCAAGGCTCAGCCCTGCCGAAGGAAGCGTGAAACCCACCGCGGGTTTCACATTAGATAAGGTCTCTCCCTTGATCCCCCTCACGCGCTCCTCTTATCCTCCGGCGCCGCGACTCCCGCCTTCGCCGCCGACTCGACCACCGCCGATCGAAAGATCCCATGCGCCATCGTCGATTCCTCGCGATCCGCCCGCGCCGCATACACTCTCATCCTTACCTCATGCGCCGACTTGTCATCCGGCGCTGCCGCCACCGCCCAATCCGCCAGATGACATGCGAGCATGACTTCGCCCGCCGCAAGTTTCTCGTTAGCGCGCGCAATCACCGCCTCGACGCCACCCGCGAGCGCTGCGATCTCCCGCGCCCGCTCGGCGTCGGTTGCGGGTTTCAGATTCGACGGCATGCCGTCGTACCATCCGCCTTCGAGCCGCCAGATGTTTCGCACGATGAACTCGGGCTCGTCGTAAACCGCCTGCAGCCACGGCTTCTCCGCAAGATTCGCCGGCGGCTTCACCGTATGAATTACTTCGTCGAGCGGCGCGCCCGCATTCATCATCGCAATCGTCTGATCGTATAAACTTTGCAGATAGTTCGCCGTGTCGTTCAACACCGCGCGCACTCGAATCGCGCCGAACACCGGGTAGCCATGTCCCGGCACGAGCACTTCAGCTCCCAGCCGTGCCATCACCCGCAACGCCTCTGCCCATTCGCGCGCATAGCGTTGCGCTTTCTGCGGATTGCCTGCGTTGGGCGCCGCCCAGATGATCAAATCGCCGGTGCACAGCACTTTGCGCTGCGGAATATAAATCCAGCAATGGTCGTCAGTCTCGCCGCGCGCATGATGGCATTCGAACTTGTCGTCGCCCGCAACTACATTCAACTGACTATCGAAGTAAGTATCCGGATATACATACTCAGTCGGCCACGATGCGGGCCGGTTGAACTGCCGCGTATTGACTACATTGTTATAGCCAGCGGTTCGCTTGTAGCGATCGAAGCGCGCCGCGACCGCGCGATGCCCCACGACGCGCGGGCGAGCGACCTTGTTCCTCTGCGCATCCGCAACAATCGCCGGCATCCCGCACGCGTGATCGACGTGCCCATGCGTGTAGATCGCCGTGTTCACCCGCTCCGGCGAGAACTGCCGAATCAGCTTGACGGTGGCGTCCTGGTTGAAGTAGCCGCCCGTGTCGATCAGCACCAACCCTTCGCGGGTCTTGGCCGCCGTCACGTTCGCAAACCAGCGATAGAACATCACCCCATCAGCAACTTCCTCATACTCGCCAGTCGGCAGCAACGGATGAAACTGCCGAGTCGTAATCGCGCCGGTAAAAATCTTTTCCGATTGATCTCTAATCACGCCCATAGCTGCCGCTCCCTTCGATCCGGTGCAGCTCCCTGATGTGCAAGATCTTCTCGTGCTCGACCCACGTATAGCGGCGATGCTGATCGATCAGCCGCGCTTCGATTCCAGCGGCTCGCGCACCTTCGACGTCGATCGAATAAATGTCGCCGGTAAATTTCACTTCGTCTGGACCGACGCCGAGCCGCTCGAGTGCGATCTGAAAGATCCGCGGGTCCGGCTTCGCGACGCCGACGATATGCGAGTCGATAATCACGTCGAAGTACTTCGCCAACCCGAATCGTTTCGCATCGGCTTCGACCTGCCCCTCCGCATTCGACACGATCGCCAGCTTGTAGCCCGCCGACTTGAACGCCTCCAGCGCCTCAAAAACTCCCGGCCGCACCACGCGCCACAGCGTCGCCTCGCGATGTATCGCGCCAAACCTGGTTGCGCATTCCTGAAACTCCTCCTCAGGAATTCCTGCCGCCGTCATCCAGCCGCGAAAAAAATGCTCGTACGCGGCTGAGGTGGCCTGTCCGTTCCCCGGGCTCATCAGATGTCGATCTATAGCCTCGCGACCCGCGTACTCCGCATGCTCGAGCGCGAGCGCATCGAGCTTCCGCCCCTCGCGCGAGAATTCGCGCGCCAGCAATTCGAAATCCAGGAACGCGAGTGTGCCGCCAAAGTCGAATAGTAGTGCTTTCAGTTTTGGTTTTTTCTTGGAACTCATTCTGCATCAGCTTAGCAGGGCACCGCGGTTTCCTCGTCATTAGTTGCGCGGCCATCTCTCAAAAAGATATGATTTTTCTGGAGATTTCTCGCCGCTCCGCAACGCGCCAGGAGAAGTGATGTTCACCGGCATTATAGAAGACCTCGGCACCGTCGAAAGCCTCAAACCGACCGACCAGGGCGCGGTAATTTCGGTGCACACCTCGCTGCCGATTTCCGAAATCAACATCGGCGACTCGATCACCGTCAACGGCGCGTGCCTGACCGTGATTTCCAAAAGTCCCGGCCGCTTTGCGATGGACATCTCCGCCGAGACTCTCCGATGCACCGGGCTTGGCGATCTTAAACCCGGCAGCCGCGTCAATCTCGAGCGATGCCTCACGCTCGGCAAGCTGCTGGGCGGTCATCTGGTGTCCGGTCACGTTGACGGCATTGGCCGCGTCGTGTCGATCAAGCCCGAGGGCGACTCGAAACTTTTCAGCTTCGAGGTGGCGCCCGCGCAAGCGCGCTACCTGGTCGAGAAGGGCTCGGTTGGCATCGACGGCATCAGCCTCACGATTTTTTCGATCAAGGACAATAGTTTTTCGGTCGAGGTGATTCCGCACACGCTGCGATCGACCACGCTCGGTTTCAAGCAGGCCGGTGACTCGGTCAACATCGAGAACGACATGCTGGTGAAATACGTGGAGAAGATTCTGGCGGTGCGAGCCGCCGCAACCCCCGCATAGACAGTGAACAGATGAGCCTGATGCAGATACCGCGCAAGATCGAGTACGCATTGCGTGCGATGATCTACCTCGCCGATCATCCGGCGGGCGTGGCGCGCGGCACCGAAATAGCTACTCGCGAGCACATTCCGAAGTACTACCTCGAAAAAGTGATCCGCGATCTGATGCGCCGCGGACTCGTCCATGCGCGTCGCGGTCCGGGCGGCGGCTACCAGCTCGCGCGCAAGGCCGACACCGTCACGTTCCGCGACATCATCGAAGCCGTCGAGGGACCGATCACTCTCAACGTATGCACCGACGGTAGCAGTTCGTGCGCGCTGCAGCCGACTTGCCGCATGTATCGCGTGTGGGAGAAGGGCCAGCGCGTGTTGCTGGAAGTGTTCTCCGACACCTCGCTCGCCGAAATCGCGGCGTCCCGTCCTTCGCTCCCGATCTGTCCTCCCGAGGCACCCTCGATATCGCCCGCGAAGTCCCAGCCCGCGTAGCCCAATTGAAGACATCTCGAACCCCGACGTCGCGAACACCCTCCGCGCGATTATTCCCCTTCCCTCGAGGGAAGGGGTTAGGGGTTAGGTTCCTCTCTTCTCTGGACCCAACACCGTGAGTGACTTCGCAGCTATCAACCTCAACGATTTCATCGACAAACCGCGTCGCGGCGCCCCGGTCTTTACCGAGAAAACTTTCTATCTCGAAGAATTCTACGGCAAGAGCCTGCTCTTCGCGCTGATTCCTCCCGCCGGACAGCGTATTTCAGACTTCGATTCTCTCGTCCTCACGCTCCGCGAATTGCGCCGCAATCAAACCCGATGCGTTGTCATAGTGTCGCCGAGCGCGCTCCCGAAGCTGATGCGCCGCCTGGGCAAGCTCGCGCCGAAAGAACCGCCTCCCGTTTTTAATCCCTCTGAAGGATTGCGCTCGCGCCCATATCCTCCCGATTCTGCAGTCGCCGAGATCTGGGCGAGGCTTCGCGCCGGTTCGATCGTCGTTGCCTCGATGAGCCGCGACGACGCCGACGATCTCACCGTCTTCGCGCGCGAGCTCGCGAGCCGCCTTCGCGTCTTCAAGCTCCTGATGCTCGATCGGCGTGGCGGCTTAATCGACAAGGACGGTAACCGTCTCTCGTTCGTCGAGGAACATCGGATCCGCCGCACCATGCGCAACATCCGCGGGCGCGCTCGCAGAGCCATCGTGCGCGCTGCACTCGACGCGCTCGAAGACGGCGTCGGCTCGGTCAACCTGGTTGCGCCGGGCGACGTTTACGAAGAGTTGTTCAGTTTTATTGGTGCCGGAACGCTGTTCACCGAGATGCAATACGGCTTCGTCCGCCCGGTCTCGATCGACGACTTCGAGGAAGTCGAGGCGCTAATCGTCCGCGGTCAGACTGAAGGCCACCTTCTTCCTCGCACTCCAGAACAGATCGCGCAGATTCTGCCTTCATGCTTTGGCTATAGAATCGGCGACGAGCACCTCGCTGGAATCTGCTCGCTGTTGACCGAGCCCTACCGCCGCGACCGCGCCGGCGAGATCACCGCGATGTACACGTTGACGCGTTTCCAGGGCGAGGGCGTCGCCGCAGTGCTGGTCCGCGAGATCCTGAAGGAAGCCGAAGCGCGTCACCTCAAGTACGTCTTTGCTTGCACCAGTGACGATCGCGTAGCACATCTCTTCACGCGGCTCGGCTTCAAACTCGCGACGGCTCGCGACGTCTCGCAGGCCAAGTGGAAAGACTACGATACCGCACGCATCGAGAGCCTGAGTATATTGCGCACTGACCTCGACTGACTATTCGACTGACTATTCGATGCTGGTTAAACTTCCACCGGCCGTTGCCATCCTGGCGATCGCTCTTATCGTAGCGGTTTTGACCTTTCATCGGCTCGGAGCGGGCGACGTATGCACTGGCAACGAGGCGGTCGAGGGCGTGTTCGTCCAGCAGATGGTCGAGCACGGGCATTTTCTGTTCCCGGTCGAGAACGGCAACGTCCCGATGTACAAGCCGCCGCTGTTCCACTGGACCGCGGTCGCGATTGATCGAGTCCTCGGCATCAGCAAAGTAACTGCCGCGAATCTGCGGCTACCCGCCGCGCTCTACGCGATCGCCGGCGCGCTTCTCACGATGATCTGCGCGTACGAAATCCTCGGTCTCGACGTCGCCGTCCTCGCCGGACTGACGCTGGCGGCGTCCTACCAGTACATCAGCCAGGGGCGCTTCGGCCGCGTCGACATGACGCTATGTTTCTTCGAGTCCCTGTCCCTGTTCGCTTTTCTGTGGTGGCTGCCGCGCGAGCCGACTTTGTCCGGCCGCGACGCGCGCTTCGAGTCCAATCTGCCCGCGCTATATTCACTCGCGGCCGCTCTCGGTCTCGGAGTGCTCGCCAAGGGTCCGGTTGGCGCAATTCTTCCGGGAGTTTCGATCCTGATTTTCATGGTCGCCGAGCACCGCGGACGCCAAATCCTGACGATGCTCGATCCGGGCGCAATCATTCTCGGCGCCGCGATCGCTTCGAGCTGGTATCTCGCATGCTATCTCGGCGGCCGCAACGCCTTCCTCAATCGCCAACTCGACACCGAAAACGTCGGCCGCTTCTTCGGCTCACTGGGCGCGATGGCGCCGTGGTACTACTTGAAACCAATCCTGCTCAACTCGGCTCCGCTGAGCCTGCTGGTCCCGGTCGCCGCCGTTTACGCATTACTCAGTCCAATAGTCACTCCTAACGGCGATGATTCTACTTCTCGTCCCGAGAAAGGACGCTCCGCCGTCCGACTCTTCGCGATTTTCTACTTCGCCACCGTTATCTTCTTCAGCATCGCAGCCTACAAACGCCGATCGTATTTGCTGCCCGTATGGCCCGCGGCCGCCGTAATTCTCGGGTGGTGGATCGTCACTGTGGCGCCGCCTGCATTCCGCCGCGCCGCGATCTGGTCGTTCGCCGCGCTATGCGCCGGGCTCGTCGTCTTCAATTTCATCTATATTCCACGAGCGGAAATGGAATCCTGCCGCGACGATTCATTTCGCCCCGCCGCCGAAGAAATCGCTCGCGTAGTCGCGCCTGCCGACCCACTCTACCTCTACGGATTCCATGAAGAGGTCGCGCCTCTCCTGTTCTATCTCGATCGCGATGCACCTGTGCTCGACGGCCGCCTCGGCGAGGCGCCGCCGGGCTTTATCATCATGCCCGCCAGCGTCTGGAAAACGCATCAGAGTGAGGCGCTCGACTTCGAACCCGTCCTGACCTCCGATCACGGCAACCGCCACCTGGTACTCGTCAAGCGCGGCAAATCCTACGCGGCGAATCCGCTTCATCACTTCGCAGACCGCATCACCGCTTTGTACCTCGCGCAATCGACCAGGTGATCGTTCACCATCCCGGTCGCCTGCATCATCGCGTAGCAGATTGTCGATCCTACGAACTTGAAGCCGCGGCCAAGCAGCTCCTTGCTCATCGCGTCCGACTCGTCCGTTCGTGCCGGCAGCTGCTTCAACTCGCGCCACTTGTTGATCCGAGACCGTCCGCCGACGAATCGCCAGATGAAATCGTCGAAGCTGCCAAACTCCTTCTGTACCGCGATGAACGCCTTCGCGTTGCTGATCGCCGAATTGATCTTCAACCGATTGCGAACGATCCCCGCGTCCGCGAGCAGTCTCGTCACGTCGCGGTCTCCGAACTTCGCGACGCGCGCCGGATCGAACTCCTTGAAGGCGCTCCGATAGCCCTCGCGCTTGCGCAGAATCGTGTCCCAGCTCAATCCAGCTTGCGCACCTTCGAGCGAAATGAACTCGAACCATCGCCGATCGTCATGCACCGGCACGCCCCACTCTTCATCGTGATAGCGAATAGCCAATTCATTGCGCGCCCATCCGCAACGCATAACCTAACCCCTAGCCCCTTCCCATAGTGGGAAGGGGAACCGGACGTGGAGAAGAGGAGTGGCGCACTTGCTGCCCGTAAAAGTTCTAACAGGGACGAGTCCCGCATCCTTTCTTAGCAGTGGGTGCAGGGGTCACCCCTGCCGAGGGAAGCGTGAAACCCACCGCGGGTTTCACATTTGATTGCGTGATCTACCCTTCCCCTCACGCGCCGCTGGCGAGTTGGCGTTCTGGCTCGAGCTCAGCCTTCTCGGCTGATTTTTCCGCGCATCGACGCTTCATCTCCGCGAACGCGTCATCGACGAACGCTTTCATCAGTGCAACGTCGGGCATGACGCGCGGGTCCGCCATCATTCCGAAGTATAAACTCTTATAGTAACTGAGTATCGCGACTGCATACCCCATGGTCGCGCCGAGTGGTACTAGCGGTACCATGTCCAGGCATACGTGACCGTTTATATATTGCGGCACCTGCACGCCCGGCACGTTGGTCGCGATAAAGTTTATTCCGAATGCGGGCAGCCCGAATCCGTCGGGCCGCGGCTTCCAGTCCGTCCACTTCGCCATCCGTCCCGCCACGTCCATCATCGTGGTCGCGGCGCGCGCGGCCGGTCCGATCAGGCTCGGCGGAATCGCGTCACCGAGCTGCATTACGGCTTCCAGAGCCTGTGCCGAGCCGGCCGCTTTGATTCGCTCGGTCTCTTCGTTGATAAGTTTGAGCCGTTCGATAATATCCATCGGCGCCGCCGGCGCGGTCGGGAACATCATCGAGACGCGATTTCCCAGCGAACTCTTTTCGCTTTTGTGCCGCACGTTGACCGGACATCCAATACACAGTTGCTGTCCCTCGACGGCGTACCCATGATGCTGCAAGTAGCGTGCGGCGCCCTCGGTCAGCATAGCCAGTACGACGTCGTTGACCGATCCGCCGAAGGCCGATCTGATTGCGCGAAAGTCCGAGAACGACTGGCGCGTCCATGCCACGACGCGATCCTGCGTAACCGGCGTCGAGTTCCATGGCGTCGCAACTATTCGCCGCGTCGCGAGCTCCGTCATCACCCGCGACGCCTCTGCGAGTTGGCGCGCGCGCTCCGCCACCGACCCCGGGTCCTCGATCGCTTCGACCGCGGCGTTAATCGTCGAGTTAACCGTGCGTTGAACCTGATCGCGCAACGCCTCCGCGAAACGCCGAATCATGCTCGAGGGCCGCGCCGCGACCCACGGTTCCGGCGGCTGCGGGACATCGTCGGGCTCCGCGCGAAAATCGTACATCACCTTGAGCAGCTCGACCCCCGACACGCCATCGACCAGGCAATGATGCACTTTCCACATCAGGGCCGTGCGATTTCCGTCGAGGTTGTGGAATGTGTGCAATTCCCACAGCGGATGCTTGCGATCGAGCGGCTTCTGGTAAACCCGCATCATTTCCGCGAGCGCGTCGGCGTCGCTCATTCCCTCGGGGAGCTCATGCAGAAACACATGATTCTCGAGCGCGAATTCCGGATCATCTTCCATCATCGCGTGCGAGAAGTTCAGCGGAACTTCGTTCAGCCGCTGTCGGTAGCGCGGCACCAGATGCATCCGCTCCTCGAAATGCCCCAGTAGCGCGTTGAAGTCGACTCGTCCTTCGAACAGCCCGATCGAACCGATATGCAGCGGACCGCTTTGCGATTCGCCATAGATGAACGTCGCGTCCTGTGTCGACAGCCGATAGCTCGCGGGGGATGGAAACGTTGATTTTTCGGCCATTCGAACCTCACCTTTCGAACCAGTTGCCCCCGGGGTTTGGGCCACGGCTCGGGGCTCTGTCCGAGCCGAAAAATCCTGAAAATCACAATGCCGTAGTGCGCAAAGTTTGGCAGGCATGCCATCCAAAGTGCAAGCCGAATTTTATTCCAGCTACGCTTGCCGACGGCCTATCACTGATCTAAGGATAGCGCTGGCGCGGGTTAAGAGCGTCTTACGAGTATTCTCGACGGCTGCGCTTGCCCGGAGTAGTTTCGCCGGAGGTTTCGATGGCCGAGCAGATTAAGACTAATCGCCCTTATCCAATTCAGCTTAAATTGCGCGACGGTCGCAGCGCCGCCATTCGCGTCATGGAGCCGGGCGACCTCGACCGCATAATCGATTTCGCCAGAAACCTGCCCGCCGACGATCTGCTCTTCCTCCGCACCGACATCACGGACCGCCACGTCGTCCAGCAATGGATCGACAATATCAAGAACGGACACACCATCACACTGCTCGCCGAGGTTGACGGCGAGCTCGCGGCCTACGCCAGCGTTCATCTCGACCAGGCGCGATGGACCCGGCGGGTGGGCGAAATCCGCATCATCACTTCGTCGCGCTATCGTGGCGCGGGACTGGGCCGCCGTCTGGCCGCCGAGGTATTCGATCTCGCGCGATCGCTTGGCCTCAAAAAGATCACCGCGCAAATGACGACCGATCAGTCCGCCGCACGCGCCGCTTTCGAGCATCTGGGCTTTCAGGTCGAGGCGATACTGTCGGACTGGGTCGAGGACCGTCGCGGCCGCGCCCGCGATCTCCTGATAATGAGCTACGACGTAAACGGATTCTCCGACCACGTCGTCGCCTGAGATCAATCCTTCTTTACCTCTCCCGCCGGGAGAGGACGCGCCAGCGGCGCGGGTGAGGGCCCGTGGATCGAGCTGAATGCGAGCGCCCTCACCCGATGCTCGCGGGCTCGCATCGACCTCTCCCGCGGGGAGAGGTAATTAGGGCGTCACCACCAGTATTCTGAACGTTTCGGGAACCGGCACTGGTCGCGGATGCGCCGGATTCGAGCCGGCAGGAAACGTCAGGTCCGCCGTCGGCAGATAAATCATCACGCCGGTAGGATCGACGGCCATCGTCCGCGCACCCACCTCGGTCTTCAACACTTGCGCGACTTCGAACTTGTCCGGTGACACTTCGCGAATGATCGTCAAAGTTCCGTCGCCGCAACTCGCGAAAGCCAGGCCGTCACGAAACGCAGTCGCGTCGACGAACGCGCCGATTGAAAGATCCGCCACGATCTTGCCGTCATCTGCGTTCATCACGATCAGATGTTTGTTTCGACATCCGATGAACAGGCGTCGCGTCGCGCGATCCATCGACATCCCGGTCGGCCGCATTCCGGGCGCAGTCGGCCATCGTGCGACAACTTTCATCGTCTTCGTATCGACAACCGCAACCTCGTCCTTGTCCGCGATATTGACGTAGACCTTGCCCTTCTCGTCGGCGACCGCGAACTCCGGCGAGCCGCCCAGATCGACGCTCGCGGCAGGTTGACCACCGTTCGGATTCACATCGGGAGCAATCGCGACCAGCTTATGTGCGTCGCCGCACATCACCAGCACGCGATTGCTCGCGCGATCATAGATGATACCGTCGGCGTCATCTGCCGCCGGCACGTGGCCCAGCACCGCGTGAGACCTCAGGTCGAAGATCAATACCGAGCCGCTGCCGCCGTCGCTGATAAATCCGCGATGCGCGTCCGGGACCAGCGCCACGCCATGAGATCTCTTCTGGCCGTAAATATCCGCCACGACTCTTCCCGTCGATACGTCGATCGCCATCGTATGGGTGACGCGAGTGACGTACAGGATGCCGTGGTGAAGCGTCGCGTAGTCCCATCCGCCCTCGCCGCCAATCTTATAGGTCGCGGCCAGCTTGTATTCGGGCGTCGCTACGTCTGCCGCAAATCCCGCTCCAGTGGCGAGCGTCGCGCCCACAATCACCAACAATAAGACTCGCAAACCATTCTTCATCTTTTAATTCCTGGTCAGATTCATCTAGCTCTCTCCAGCAACTCGTCGGGCAATCGAAACGATCCGTCGGCCTCGCACGGCAACTCGACCACCCGCGCGACCGCCTCGACATTCAACTCACCATATAGATGAGGAAACAACTCGCCCGGCGCTTCATCGCGCGGCATTGCGGGCGCCTCATACTTCAACTCCGCCGTCAGCCGCGACTCCTCGATACACAAGACGACCAGGTCCCGTTGCCCGCGATAAAAACGATTAGCAGTGTCGATCACTTGTGTGAGCTTCGAGCAATGGATGAACCCCTCCGAGCGCAAACTATCAGCCGCGTACGTCCCGCGCCCGACTGCAAGCATCCACTCAATCCGCCTGACGATATGTACGATCATCCCTGTCACTGGATACGTTCCCAAATCGCCGGCACTTTACCGAAGCGAAGTATCGAGGATACTTACTCGCCCCGCGGCGCAGGTGAGAAGAGCTTTGCAATTTTACTAAACGATTGGTATGTGATTGGAAGTCTCAATTATCGGGTTGTGGTACGTTCTGGCGAACGACTGAAGACCCGACCCACGGAGGATCTCCGAATGAAAGTTGGTGGCGCTGTTATCTTTCAGAATCCGCACAATGTCCGATCGGACCGCGACGTTTACGTCGAAGATCTGCGGATCGGCGACCTCTACGAGCCGCTCGGATTCGATTCCATCTGGAGCGTCGAGCATCATTTCGACGACTACACGATGTGCCCCGACGTGCTGCAGTTCCTGACCTACTACGCCGGCCGCACCAAGACGATCCAGCTCGGATCGATGGTGGTCGTGATGCCGTGGCATGATCCGATGCGTGTCGCGGAGCAGGTGTCGGTGGTCGATCACATGTCGAACGGGCGCATGATTCTGGGACTCGGGCGCGGACTTGCGCGGATCGAGTTCGAGGGCTTCCGCGTACCGCTCGGTGAATCGCGCGAGCGCTTTATCGAGTCGGCCGAGATGCTGCTCGAGGGGCTCGAGAAGGGCTACTGCGAATACGACGGCAAGTACATCAAACAGCCGCGCCGCGACATCCGGCCCAAGCCGTTCAAGTCGTTCAAGGGACGCACTTACGCTGCGGCGGTGTCGCCCGAGTCCGCGCGAATCATGGCGAAGCTCGGCATCGGCATCCTGATCATTCCGCAGAAGCCGTGGGAGGCCGTCGCGCAGGAACTGGGCGAGTATCGCACTATCTACAAACAGGTGAACGGCGGTGAGCCGTTGCCGACGATCGCGGCGGGATGGACCTTCTGCGACAAGAGCGCCGACCGCGCGCGCGAGATGGCGGTAAAATACATCGGCGGCTACTGGGACACCGCGCTGCGGCATTACGAGATGGCGAGCGAGCATTTCGGCAAAGCCAAGGGCTACGAGTACTACGAGCAGATGGCGAAGAACCTGAAGGGCAACACCAGCGCGTCGATCGAGTACTTCCTGAGCCTCCAGGTCTGGGGCACCCCCGAGATGTGCTTCAACAAGATCGATGAGATTCGGCAGAAGGTCGGCGCGGATCATTTCACCGGCGTGTTCAGCTACGCTGGGATGCCAATCGAGGACGCGGAGAAGAGCCTGCGGCTGTTCGCGAGCGACGTGATGCCGGAATTAAAGAAGCTGAACGGAGTGAAGGCTGAAGCGGCGTAAGAAAGAATCGAAGATGTTGAGCTTTTGAGACAGCCCGGGCAACCGGGCTGTCTCTTTTTAAATCTGGTTCCCCTTCCCGCTCGGGAAGGGGTTAGGGGTTGGGTTCTTCGCCGCGAGCGCTTCGCTTACTTGCCGATGAACTTGCCCGGACGCCTCTCGCTTACTGCTTTGACGCCTTCGCGGTGGTCTTCGGTTTTGAAGAGCCGGGATTGTTCCTTGAATTCGTGATCGGTTTGCGCCTTGACGGCGTCGGCGAGGCCCTGGCGCATCGTCGCGCGCGTCGATAGCAGCGCGAGCGGGGCGCCCTCCGCGATTTCCTTCGCAAGCGCGAGCGCGGAGTTGCGGAGATCGTCCGGCTCAACCAGCTGATCGCACAGGCCCCATTCGAGCGCTTCTTTACCATCGATGCGGCGGCCGGTGTAGAACATCAGGCTGGCTTTCTGCACACCGATCAAACGCGGCAGCGTGTACGTCAAGCCGAAGCCGGGGTGGATGCCGAGCTTGACGAAGTTCGCGGCGAAGCGACTGTCGGCGGTCGCGACCCGGAAGTCTGCTACCAGCGCGAGTCCGAAACCTCCGCCGATCGCGGAGCCTTGAACTGCGGCGACGACGGGCTTTTTGCATCGGAACAGTCGCACGCCTTCGATGTAGAGCGGATTCTCGCCGGGACGCGCGGGGGCCTCGCCGCTCTGCGCGTCGCGATTGGCGAAGTTGGCACCGGCGCAAAACGACTTGCCCTCAGAGCAGAGCATCAGCGCGCGGCATTCGGGGGTCTGGTCGAGCGCCTCGAACGCGTCGGCGAGATCGTGAATCAGATTGAAATCGAAGAAGTTGTGCGGCGGGCGATGAATCTCGAGTGTCGCCACATTGCCGTCGAGCTTCACGGATACGTCGCCATATTTTGGTTCGAACATCGTCAGCTCCTATGCGGTCGCGATTCAGGTCCCAGAATTAGTTCCCGCCAATCGAATGTGCAACGGGAACAAATCGCTCATTGAACGATCGTTTAAGATTTCGCTTGCGTGATCGTATCAAGATGCGCGATTCTTCTGGTGGGAGAACTAAGCCATGCACGATCTGGTAATTCGAAACGGCAAAATTGTCGATGGCAGCGGAGCGCCTGCGTTCACCGGCGACATCGCGATCGACGACGGTGTAATCACCAGCGTTGGCGCGAAAGCTGGCGCGGCGCGGCGCGAAATCGATGCGGCGGGCCTCGTCGTGACACCGGGATGGGTCGATATCCACACGCACTACGACGGCCAGGTCACGTGGGATCCGTACCTCAGCCCTTCGAGCTGGCACGGCGTTACGACGATCGTGATGGGTAACTGCGGAGTCGGCTTTGCGCCGGTCCATCCGGGGCAGCAGGAGTTTCTGATCGGGCTGATGGAAGGCGTCGAGGACATCCCCGGCAGCGCGCTCTCCGAAGGAATCAAGTGGGGCTGGGAATCGTTTCCCGAATACATGAACGCGATCGAGAAGATGCCGCGCGTGCTCGACGTTGGCGCGCAAATGCCGCACGGCTCGCTGCGCACCTACGTGATGGGCGAGCGCGGCGCGCGCAACGAGGAAGCGACGCCCGACGATATCGCGAAGATGGCGGCCCTCGTGCGCGATTCGCTCAAGGCCGGCGCGCTTGGATTCACGACTTCGCGCACGATGCTGCATCGCGCGAAGAACAAGGATCTCGTGCCGGGAACTTTTGCCAGCGAGGCTGAACTGCTCGGGATCGGGCGCGCGATGGGCGACGTCGGGCACGGCGTGTTCGAAATGGCGTCGGACATGGTCGGCGCCGACGCGACGATGGAGTGGATGATCAAGCTCTCGACCGAGACCGGGCTGCCGATCACGTTCGCCATGGCGCAGGTCGACAGCAATCCCGACGGCTTCCGCCATATGCTCGAGCGCGTGCGCAAATACAACGCGAATGGCGCGCACTTGGTGCCGCAGATTCCGGGCAGGCCGACGGGGATGCTGATGGGACTGCAAAGCTCGCTGCACCCGTTCATCGCGCATCGGAGCTACCAGGAGATTGCGCATCTGCCGATTGATGAGCGCGTTGCAAGGATGCGCGATCCGCAGGTCCGCGCGCGAATCCTCGCCGACCAGCCGGCGGTGAAGGATCGCGTGACACTGTATCTGCTGACCAACTTCGCGAAGTACTTCGCGCTCGGCGATCCTCCCAACTACGAGCCCGCGCGCGAGACCAGCGTTGCCGCACGCGCCGAGCGCGAGGGCAAGTCGCCAGCGGAGCTGACTTACGACTTGATGCTCGAGCGGGAAGGACGCGAGCTGCTCTACATGCCGTTTGCCAACTATTCGGATTACAACTTCGACGCGCTGCGCGAGATGCTGCTCAATCCGGCGACCGCGCTCGGACTTAGCGACGGCGGCGCGCATTGCGGACTGATCTGCGACGCCAGCATGCCGACCTACATGCTCACGCACTGGGTGCGCGATCGCAGCCGCGGCGAGCGCCTGCCGATCGAGATGATCGTGAAGCGGCAGACGAGCGACACCGCGAAGTTCTACGGATTGCGGGATCGCGGAGTGCTCGTGCCCGGAATGAAGGGCGACGTCAACGTGATCGACATGGACGCGCTGCGGTTGCATCCGCCGCAGATGGTGTTCGATCTTCCTGCAGGTGGACGCCGATTGATTCAGCGCGCCGAGGGTTACAGGCACACCGTGGTGAGCGGCGAAATTTCGTTCGAGGACGGCAAGGCGACCGACGCGATGCCCGGCAAGCTGATTCGCGGCCCTCAACCGGCGCCGCGCGCGACGGCTTGAGGCTATCAAACGCGCGATTCAGATAGAACTCGAACATAAAAGTACCGCCAGTGGGTACTGTCTCAGTTTGAAATTTCAAAAAGGAATCTCAAAAACCAGAAGCATACTCGCAACGGTAAATAGCAAAAGGATCGCCCGCGCTGGTCGTTTCAAGTTTCTCACAATTAAAGCAGTCATTACCGAAATGAAGACAATGTCTATCAGCACAGTGAGTGCCAGTTCTCCATGGTCTTGGTTTTCGAATGCGAAGATCGGCAACAGTAATATGGATATTGGAGCCGCCAGGTAAACCTGCCATGGCCAACGCATAAGGGCTCCGAACAACGCTATTGATGCAATTTCAGTCGCAAGCAATTGATTGACACACGAACGCAGCGTCCCCGCTTTGCTCACGATTCTGGTTCTTTCTGGCTCGTCTCCCATTCGTCCACGATTCCAACCAGTTCCTCGAACGAGAATAGTTGATCCACGATGCCCGATTCCATCGCGGAGTCGCGGGACCTCTAGCCCTTAAGCGAAGAAGCTGCTAGATACTAAAAGCGCGAACTCGCAGGAAGACACTAACGATGAATCCGAATATCGAAAGGGCACGGGGAACCTCCCGTGGTGGTGTGTCTGCGACGTTCGATCATCATTGACTCAATAGCATAATCAGAACGCGTAAGACGGCCACGGGTGCTAGCACTCCGTGGCCGTTTTGTTTTTTGGCGGGACGAAAAACGCGCACGCGCGTTGAAGGCAGGTAATTCGATGTTGGTAGAAGTGGAAAATTTGAGTAAGACCTTCGGCGACTTTCGCGCGGTCGATGACGTCAGTTTCGGGATCGAGCGCGGCGAGATCATAGGCCTGCTCGGGGCGAACGGTGCCGGCAAGACCACCACGATTCATATGGTCCTCGGGCTGATCACGCCGACCTCGGGGCGCATCAGCATTTTCGGCAAGTCGATGGCGACGCATCGCGGAGAAATCCTGGAGAAGGTGAACTTCACGTCGCCCTACTCCACCTTTCCGTTTCGGCTGACGGTGCTCGAGAACCTGAAGGTCTTCGCGCGCATCTACAATCTGAAAAAGCCGCGCGAACGAATCGACGAACAGTTAGAGCGGTTCGGAATCACCAAGCTGCGCGACAAGGCCATTTCGGGGCTGTCGTCGGGCGAGAATACGCGGGTCGGGCTGTGCAAGGCTTTCATGAACGATCCGGAGCTGCTGCTGCTCGACGAGCCGACCGCGTATCTCGATCCCGAAATCGCGTGGCAGGTGAAGAACGCGCTGCTCGACGCTCAACGCGAAAAGGGCACGACGATTCTGTACACGTCGCACAACATGGATGAGGTCGAGCGGATGTGTAAGCGGATTATTTTTCTGCATCACGGGAAAATAATTGCGGCGGGCAGTCCGATCGAAATCACGCAGGCGATTCTCGAAGAAGAACGCGAGGAGCCCGCGCTGGAGGAAGTCTTCATGCGCGTGGTCAAAGGCAAGGCAGCATGAAATTACATCGAGTCAACGCCGTGATCGCGCGGCATGTATATGAGTCGCGGCGCAACTTTGATCGCGTCGTCGACACGCTCTGGTGGCCGGTGCTTGACATCGTCATGTGGGGCTTTTTCTCGATCTACCTGACGCACGGGAAAGGGCTGCAGCCCAGCTTCATAAGCGTGATGCTTGGCGCCGC
>NZ_JBAUYR010000050.1:0-2142 GCF_049584895.1 Binatus sp. (SeqCode) | reverse complement strand
GATTAAATCCCTAACCCGTTTTGCTCGTTGCCTTAAGAATAAAAAAAAGTGATCGAAATCGTGGAAACTTGGCCTGACTTGGCCTGTCCTATCAAGGACTGATCATATGAGCCTCAAAATCGTAATTCATAAGCCGAAACGAACTATTGTAATGAGCGCTTCACGAGTCGTAGGCTCGGCGGCATTGGAGCTGAGCGCATGACAGAAAACTTCCTCGTCGAACATGACGGTCCGATTACGACGATCACCTTCAACCGGCCCGAGCGCCGCAACTGCCTCGACCAGGCGGTCATCCTCGACTTCGAGCGTCACCTGCATGCGGTCCGCGACGATCGCGATTGCCGCGTGCTAATCGTGACCGGCAAAGGCACTGCGTTCTGCGCCGGCGCGGACAAATCGATGTTCGAATCTCCGGCGGGCGCGGTAGTCGATCCCGCCGAGCGGCGCCGACGCATGAGCGAGTTCGGCAAACGTTGGCCGCGGCTTATAGGACGCGCGTTCGACGTGCTCGCGCATCTGGATCAGATCACGATTGGCGCGATCAACGGCTACGCGGTCGGCGGTGGATGGTCTTTCGCGCTCGCGTTCGATTTCGCAATCGCAGTCGAAGGCGCGGAGTTCTGGGTGCCCGAGGTGGATCTCGACGTACCGTATCGCGGCGCTCCCGCCAGCGTGCTCGCAGCTATGCTCGGTCCGTGGCGCGCGAAAGAAGCGATCCTGATGTGCTGCCACTACAAGGCCGAGGAGTTGTTCGCGATGGGCGCGCTTAATCGTGTCGTCAAACCCGAAGCGCTGATGCCGGCCGCGCATGAACTGGCGAAAACAATGGCGGCGAAATCGCGCGACGCGCTCGCGTCGTCGAAGCGCGACATCAACGCGGTCTTCTTCGGTCAGCGCTTGTTCTAACGCTCACTCCAGACACGTCACGACGGCGAGATTGGCGGCGCTCGCATCAACGAAGAATTGTCGCACCTTTCGGAACGCGTCCATCAACCACTGGTCGTCGTCGGGCTCGAATACTGCGGGATAGATTCCCAGATTTGTCATCTGATCCGGATCCCATCGCGCCATCATCTCCGCTTCGAGATTTGGCCGAGTTAGCTCGTTGGCAATCGCGGCGACTTTGGCGGCGTCGAAGTAGCGTGCAGGTCCGTAGCCGAGGTCCTCGCCGACGTCCGTCCCGCCCATCACCACCTGGCTCGCGAGGTCCGATCCGGGCACGGCCTGGCCGCACAACAGGTAGTGCAAGCCGTGCCACGCCTTCTCGATCGAGATGCTCGCGCCTTTGCCCGAGGCTTGCGCCTTGTTGGTTGATGCGGGCGGCGGCTTCAGTCCGGCGGCGGCAGCCAAAGCGCGACCGCGCTCCATCATCAAATTCGCCAGCGTCTCACCGCTGACTTCGCCGCGCGCGAGTGCGTCGACGTCCACGCCCGCAGCAGCATACCCCTTCAAGACCATCTCGCGTTTTGCAGGATCCATCGCAGCTATCGAGGCGGCGAGCATCTGCGGCGTGCGCTTCCGCAGCGAAGCTTGCAGCGTCTCCATCATTTTCGGAATGGCCTGGGAAACCTGCTCGGTGACAAAAAGTCCTTCGACGCCTGAAGGATCCTCAATAATCTGTTTCAGGCGATCCGGCGAGACCTGTACGAAGCGGCCCATCATCGACATGTCGCGGCTCCTCCCCTAATGAAATCCTACAATTAGTATTCCCGCATCATTCGCCTGAAGCCAGCAGCGCCGAACGGTTTGTCCGCACGATATTAGGATTTGAGCCGGTCATGCGCCAACGTCGTACCAGCATGTCGCGACGCGTTCCGTCGCGAAGCGTTCCTTGTTTGAAGGGCGCTTATCGGCTAAGTCCAAGTCACACTCGCAGTGAGGGGAAATTCAAGATGGCAGAACTCAAAAATCGGCAATGGCTGCTGGCGGCGCGCCCGCACGGCATAATCAAGGAGAGCGACTTCGCCTGGAATGAGACCGCGGTTCCGGCGCTCAAGGATGGACAGGTGCTGATGCGCAACCTGGCGTTCTCGTTCGATCCCACGCAGCGCGGCTGGATGTCGATGGATACCTACATACCGGCGATTCCGCTCGGGCAGACGATGAAGGCCGGCACGGTAGGACAGGTGGTCGAGTCCAAGC
>NZ_JBAUYR010000049.1:0-32409 GCF_049584895.1 Binatus sp. (SeqCode) | reverse complement strand
TCCGGAACAGAAATAGTATCGCGGAAATCAATGTCCCCGAATGCGCGATACCGACCCAGAAAACGAAATTGGTGATGTATATCGCCCACATCACCGGCTGGCGCAGACCGGTAACACCCAGACCCGTATAAACCTGGCGCATCCACAACGCGGCCGCGATGCCGACCAGCGTGAAACAGAATCCGACCCACGCCCAGTAGGCACGGCCCGCCGGTTCCATCACCCGCAGCACGCTGCGGTCGATGTCGCGGTAGGTCGGTTCCGTGTTTATTTTCGGCGCCGCTGCCACTTCAGGCTTTACCTTTCTCGCGATAGAGATCGCGCAGATACGTAATCGCGGGTTTCGTGTTGAGTTCTTCCAGCGCGCGGTAGTTGCGCAGCTTGTTGTCGTCGCGACGACGCATCATCGCGCTCGCGGGATCGTTGCTGTCGCCGAAGGTGATTGCCCGGGTCGGACACGCCTGCTGGCAGGCCGTGACGATCTCGCCGTCGCGCAGTTGGCGATCCTCAGTCTTCGCGTTGAGCTCGGCGAACTGGATTCGCTGCACGCAGAAGGTGCATTTCTCCATCACACCGGCGCCGCGTACGGTCACGTCAGGATTGAGTTGCAGGTTCATCGGGGCCGGCCATTCCGGCACGAACCAGTTGAATCGGCGGACCTTGTACGGGCAGTTATTTTCGCAGTAGCGCGTTCCGACGCATCGATTGTAAATCTGGCCGTTGAGTCCTTCCTCAGTGTGATACGACGCGAATACCGGGCAAACCGGCTCGCACGGCGCGTGATCGCATTGCTGACAGAGCATCGGCGCGAGGTAGAGTTGCGGCGCCTCTGCCGCTTCCTTTGGCTGGGGGAAGTAACGCTCGATGCGAATCCACGACATGATTCGTCCGTTATCGACGCCTTGCTTGCCGACCCAGGGAACATTGTTTTCCGCGTAGCACGCCGTCACGCATGCGCTGCATCCGGTGCACGCGTTGACGTCGATCGTCATGCCCCATTTGTGTCCTGCGTATTTCCACGGCGGATACATTTCGGACGGCTCGGGGGCTTCCTGTTCGTGAGGATTTTTCGGCACGATGCCATTTGCGAGTTGCTCGATACTCATCGCCTCGACGATCGAACGCCCCAGCATATCGCCGTTGCCCAACGGAGTGACGAGCTTGCGAGTTTCGCCCGTCGCATGCGCCGTCGCGGAGGCATATGTCGCGCCGGCTGGGAGTATCGCCCATGGGTTAGCGCCCACGTTTTTCGCGTAGCGTCCGTACGCGCGATGTCCCTGCCCCAGAGGCACCGCGATCACTCCGCTACGCATGGTAGGCGCGACCAAAACCGGCGCCTCAATCTTGCCGTGTTCGGTTTTGATCTCGATTATGTCGTCCTGGCTGACGCCGAGCTTCCGAGCGGTGTCAGGATTTATCTCGGCCCAGCTATCCCACACGATCTGGGCGACCGGCTCGGGCAATTCCTGCAGCCATGGCTTGTCGGCACCGCGCCCGTCGTAAAGAAAAATGTGAGGATAGGCGTACACCGAAAGTTCCATCTGCGCCGCAGTTGGTACGGCCGCCTTGAATGGGGAAGTATCTAGCTTCAGTGCGGACACATGCTGCTCTTCGAACAATCCGCCTTCGCGCCGGACTTTCGTCCAGAAATCTTCGGGATTGGCATCGTCCGCTTTGGGAGCCAGCGCGAGCCATTCAGCCTTGACGGCATCCGCAGTGGTAGCCCACTGAAGTTTCGTGCTCGATGCTTTTGCAGCCGCATCGAGCATGATGTCGCCGACCGGCTTGCTTGCGAACACCGGCTGCATCACCGGCTGTCCCAAACCCCGAATACCGGCGCGCGGCGCCGTGTCGCGCCATGATTCGAGCGGATGATGCGCCGGCAACAACAAACTCGCCATCGCGGCGGTTTCATCCGGCACTCCGCCCGCCCAGACTACGAACGGAACCTTCTGCAGCGCCTCGGCGATTCGCGCCGATGGCGGCATCGTGAATACAGGATTTCCGCCAGCGAGGAACGCCACGTCGATCTGACCGCTGCGCATCGCGTCAACCGCTGCGTCGACTTCGTCAGGCGTGCTGGTCGCTTCAGCCGGCGAGTCTTCGAAGAACATGATGGTCTTGCCAAAGTTGCCGGTGACCGAGTTGAGGATCATGGCCGCGAGATGCGCCGACGAATCGTCGGTGCCCGCGATCGCTAGCGCCCCGTCCGCCTTGCCAAACGTCTCACCGAGTTGAGCGATTGTTTCGACCGGCACGCCGGTGCGCGCGCTCGTCGCTGTCGGATCGAAATTCTCGACCGCCTTAGTCAGCGCCGCGAGATCGAAGCCTGAATTCGGCGAGACCTTCCCGTTCTTGACCAGGACGTTGAGGATGCTCCACGCAACGTCGGCCTGCGCTCCTGGAACCGTCGCGATCCAGTCGTCGCATTTCGACGCCGTCATGCTGAGCCGCGGGCCGACATAGGTGGCGCGGCCGATAGTCAGTGCACCGCGTCGTTTCTGCGGCGTGCGGAACAGTGAGTATTGTCGCGCGAGTTCCACCGGAGATTGCCAGGTCTCGAGAAAGTCCGCGCTGAACGAAATCAGCACTTCGGCTTGATCGATTCGATAGATCGGCAGATCGCGCCGGCCGAACAAAGTCTTGGCCGCAGCCCGCGCCGGCTCGTTGCTGATGGCTTCATAGAATATCGCGCGTGACGAATTGAAACTGCCGAGAAACGTCAGCGCGATTTTTCCGAACGTCGGTCCATTCGGCGACCCGAAGAACGTGACGCGATCCTTGCCCGCCTTCGACGCAGCCGCCAATTTGTCGGCGAGCATTTTCTCAGCTTCGTACCACGACACTGCCCGCATCGCGCCGTCGCCGCCGCGAACCTGTGGATTCGCCAGCCGGTCCGGATTGTACACGCCTTGCAACGCGGCCTGCCCGCGCGCGCATAGGGCGCCCTGGCCGATAGGGTCCTCGGGATTTCCTTCGAGCTTGATGACGCGCCCTTCGCGGATTCGCGCAACCACGCCGCATCCGGCCGGACACTCGCTGCACGTAGTCGCGAAAAAACTCGGGACGCCGGGGACTACGTTCTCGTCGGGCACGACGTACGGGATCAGCTTGCGCGCGGCCGGCTCGCAGCCGGGAATCGCCGCCGCTGCACCCGCGGTCGCGGCCAGCTTGATGAACGCTCGCCTGGATATCGAGGTCCCCTCGTGCTTCTGTATCTTCACGTTCCTCGCTCAGTGATGACAGCCGACGCAGTCGAGCGTCGCTTTTTTCTCCGTGTGACAATCCACACAGAAGCCCATGTTGATTTCATGCACCGGCACGACGCGATCCATCGTCTGGACCGGCCCGTGACAGCGCTGGCATTCGATACCCGCATGAATGTGCGGCCGATGAGTGAAGCGCACGAAGTCCGGCAGCGTGTACACGCGATTCCACTGAATCTCGAACGCCTCCGGCGTATTGTCGGTCCACGGCCGCGTCACTGGCGCGATTCCGCCTCCGGCAATCCCGTTGCCATGACATCCAACGCATCGCGCCACCGCCGGAATCCCCGGTTCGGAAGACCGGCTCGCATAAGCGTGGCAGTACTGGCAGGGAATCTTGTTCACCCCCGCATGCACTCGATGACTGAAGGGGATCGGCTGGACTACGTCATTGCGGGGCGCCCACGGCCTCTGCGAGAGCGCGATGACGGCACCGCCCAGAGCGAGCATCAGGAGGGCCAGCGGCAGGATTGTCCGGTTCATGCTGACGATTCAGATTTGGTGAATTATCCGAAAGTAATCCGAAACAGAGCCGATGGCCACCGTGCGACAGTCAAAATTTCTAACAATGGTGCTCTCGTTAATCAAGTAAAATTAATAGTACCTGCGATAACGCCGCTTCTTATGGAAGCAACCGCCTGTGGATTCCCATTGTGCGAGAACGCCGATTTATTGGAGCAGGTAGTTCCGACACTAACGAAACTATGTTACTTATGACTGGATCATCAGGGTTTAAGGCTGCTTCGACAGGTGGAAATCAAGACTGCTTCCAGACTGGCTCTTTTACCGCCATACCTTTTCGCCGAGCTTGACCGCCTCAAAAAAGAGGTCGCGAGCAAGGGCGTCGACGTCATCAGCCTCTCGATCGGCGACCCCGACCTGCCCACTCCGCGTCACATCGTCGAAACTCTGAAGCGCGCTGCCGACGAGCCTAAGAATCACCGTTATCCCGACTACGAGGGCTTGCCGCAATTTCGCGAGGCCTCCGCGGATTGGTATCGGCGCCGGTTCGGCGTCAGCTTCGATTATCAGCGTGAAGTGTGCGCGCTGATCGGCTCGAAGGAAGGCATCGCGAACTTCGCGACCGCCGTCGTCGATCCTGGCGACATCGTGTTGATTCCCGACCCGGGCTATCCAGTGTACTACTCCGGATGCGTCTTCAACGGCGGCGAGCCGTATTTCCTGCCGCTCCGAAAAGAAAACGCGTTCCTGCCAGACCTCGGCTCGATTCCCGCTGAAATCGCGCGGCGCGCCAAAGTGTTGTGGCTCAACTATCCCAACAATCCGACCGCCGCGACCGTTGACCTTTCGTTCTTTCAGGACGCCGTCAAATTCAGCCTCAAGCACGACGTCATCCTCGCGCACGACAGCGCGTACTCCGAAATTGCCTACGACGGCTATCGCTCGCCGAGCGTTTTCCAAACCGACGGTTCGCGCGAATGCGCAATCGAGTTCCACTCATTGTCGAAGACCTTCTCGATGACCGGATGGCGCGTCGGTTTCGCAATAGGCAACGCGAAGTTGATCGGCGCGCTCGGCAAGGTCAAGACCAACATGGATTCCGGCGTCTTCCAGGCCGTGCAGGAAGCCGCGATCACTGGCCTCGCGGGCGGCGACGGCGACAAGCTCGCCGAATATTGCGCAATCTACAAAGAGCGCCGCGACCTGCTGGTCAAGGCTCTGCGAGCGCTCGGACTCGAATGCGAGAATCCGCGCGCGACCTTTTACGTCTGGACCAAAGTTCCCCGTGTTTACACCTCGGTTTCATTTACCGAGCGCGTCTTGAAGGAATCCGGCATCGCAATTACGCCGGGCTCCGGGTTCGGCAAGGGTGGTGAGGGTTACGTTCGCTTTTCTCTTACGAGCGAACGGTTGGTCGAGGCGGTGGACCGACTAAAAGCGCTGCGGTTGTAACGGCGAGAATGCCCAATCGGGCCTTTATCGGAATAGGCAGTAACCTAGGCGATCGAGCCGCCAATTATCGTGAGGCGATTCAACGGATCGCGTCGATCCCGGACACGAGGGTCGTGCGCCAATCCTCGATCTACGAGACCGAGCCGATGGGCGATCTCAAGGGCGCGTTCTTAAACGGCGTCATCGAAGTCGAGACCGAGCTGCCGGCCGAAGTCCTGATGCGCCGATTGCTCGCGCTCGAGCGAATCATGGGGCGCAAGCGGGTCAAGGGTCGCAAGCAGACGCGAGGCAAGTACCGGCCGCGAATTATCGATCTCGACTTGCTGTTCTTCAATAAAGAAACCATCGACACGCGCGTTCTCAAAGTGCCGCATCCGCGCCTCCATGAGCGACGCTTCGTGCTTGCCCCGATGAGCGAGCTGGCGCCCGCGCTGATTCATCCGAAGCTCAACGCGTCGATTTCCGAAATGCTGGCAGGACTTAAGTCGCCGTTTCGTGTTACCCTCGCGAGAGCGGACCTGCTGAGGCCGCAATCCCCAAAGAAAGAGGCATCCCGATGAAATATTTTATTGATACTGCCGACGTGGCCGAGATTCGCGAGGCCGCAAGTTGGGGGCTTGTCGACGGCGTCACCACCAATCCATCGCTGATGGCGAAAACCGGCCGCCCTTATCACGACGTGCTCAAGGAGATTTGTGAAATCGTCGACGGCCCTATCAGCGCCGAGGTCGTCGCTACCGAAGCGTCGGCGATGATCGCGGAAGGCGAGAAGCTCGCCAAGCTCCACAAGAACATCGTGGTCAAGTGCCCGATGATCATCGAAGGCTTGAAGGCGACTCACGCGCTCGCCAAACGCGGCATCCGCGTCAACGTCACTTTGATTTTCACTCCACTGCAGGCGCTCGCGGCGGCCAAAGTAGGCGCGTCGTTCCTCTCGCCGTTCATTGGACGCTTGGATGACATCGGCCAGGACGGCTTCGCGCTGGTCGAGGACATGGTGCAGATCCTGTCCAACTACGACTACCCAGCTGAAGTGCTGGTCGCCTCCGTCCGCAGCACGACGCACCTGATTCGCGCAGCCGAAGTCGGCGCCGACATCGCAACCGTCCCGTTCGCAGTCCTGAAGCAAACCCTCCACCACCCGCTAACAGACCTGGGCCTCGAACGCTTCCTGGCCGACTGGCGCAAAACAAACCAGAAGATCTGAGTTCTGGTTTCCTTCTGCGATTTCTAGTTTGATTTTGCGTCGAAACAAACAGGACTCGCACTTGCGCCTTTTGCCATGCAGATTGTGATCGCTCCCGTGAAGCGATTGGTTCGCCAAAGAAAAATCCCGTCTCCGGAGGCGCGGGTTTCATAGAGCCCTCCACTCAAAACGGCGGCCAAAATTAGACTTGTCGCGATCGCGATTGCCGCAGCAAGATTTCGAATCACACCGCCTCCGCCCTTAGGTACGATAGGAATTTTTATATTCGTTTCCAACGAGATCCGAGTAGACCAGACGCCACGTCTTGCCGCGTCCAATGATCAGGTCTCTGTCGGTTTCAGACGCGTGAAAACGCAAGTTGAACGTGTGCTGGCCGCCGCTGGGAATAATCGGCGCTTCCCTAACCAGTTCTGCCGTCGAAATCGTATGCTGCAAGTCTCTGAAAGCAGGAAGGCTCAATATTCCCCCGAACTGTTTAGACGGACCGTCCGGCAAGTCGAGGTACAGTCTCCAGCCTGTCACGACGCTTGGAGAGCCTAGGTTCCGGATATCAACCTGGATACGGATTTCAATTCCATAGAAGTCTTTTTCGTAGGAAACATCGACAAAATTAAACGGATACATAAAGCCCTTGAAGCACGGCTCCGCATGACGAGTGCCAACTACCTCTCGTTGCTCGTTCCAAGCGCGGAAAGTAGCGACAAATAACAACGCCATTCCCACTGGCAGCGACCATCTGTCAAACAAGAGCTTGAGATCAGTCTGAGCCGCCGCGTTTGTGAAGAACCGGTTTTCCAGCCAAGGCAGGACAAGCGTGAGAATCGCGCCCGTCGTAATCAGATAGTATTGCTTTAGAACCGCTACTATATATTCGACGAAACGGTCGCCCAATTCGGTGGCGTCGGCAAAGGTGGGCATCCTCGCGAGTATGCCAAAAGCGGAGTTGGTATCAAATTCGCTATAATCGCCTTGTCTCGCGGCAGCGGAGCGGACGGCCAGCAGTTAAGCTGGAGCGTAATCCTGCGCGACTAGTTCGTTGCCGCCGAGCGCTCGGCAAATGGGCCTATCTATCTTTAAACTGGCTTTAAACTGGAGCTCACGATGAGGAACCCGAGACAAACGATTGCGTATCTCGACGAATTACAAACATTAGGTTTCACAGACGAGGCATTCTCGCGACTTCACCACTTTCGAGAAAAAGGAGAAAAGCATCCTATAAACACTCATAGGGTTTATTGTGAGGGGAAGGACTCTTTCCACGACGGCCGGAACAATGAGCGCGTCCAAATACGACTTGAAGTCGTATTGAAATACTTCAAAGAATACTTTTCAGGAGACCCTGCAACGTGGGTCCGAGCGGGCCGAGGCAATGTCGAGGAAACATTCATTCGATTGGCCGAAGCCGCCTACGTTCTAGTACCACCCCATTAAACCGTCGCCCGAATGAACGGCGTTCAGTTAGATTGAGAGTTGTTTCTGCGGGAGGCATCGAACGCACGGAGTGAGAGCGACAACGCTGCCATTGCGATTGTGAATGCCAGCGCTATCTCCATGCTGGCGCGGGGGCTCACGTGCGCGATCGCCTGGCCCATTATCCACGGTGCGACGATTGCGCCGAGCGCGCCGCCTGCTACTACGATCGACGTCATCCTGCCGACCTCGGCCGGGAATCGCGATGCACCAACTGCGATCATGTTGGGAAAGACTGGACCGTATCCGACGCCGATCAGGAACACAGCAGATGCTGCAAAGCCGCCCGCCGCCGGCGCTGCGATCAAAAGCACAAGCGCGGCGGCAGACAGCGCGGAAGCGAGCATCGTGAATTGCGGCAACGCGATGCGATGCCCCAGTCGTCCGCCGAACGCGCGCCCGCACACCAGTCCCAGCCAATATAGCGAGACGCCGGACGACGCGAGTATCGGGCCGAGCGCGCCCGCCATCCGCAAGTACAGAAAAAGCCACGCGCCGATTCCGATTTCGGCGCCGACGTAAAGGAACATCACTCCGCTGATGACCCAAATGTGCGGACGCGCAAGCATCGCGATAAATCCGTCGCCGGACGTTGGAGCCATTCGAACTTCGAGCGCCGGCGTCGTGCCCAGGCGAAATGCGATCGCGGCACATGCCAGCGCGCCTCCACCAAACACCCACCAGTACGGCACGCGGGTCGCGAACGCAGCGCTCACGATCAGCGGTCCGAGCAAAGCGCCGACTCCGAACAGGACGTGCAGGTAGTTGAGCGCAGAGGCAAGCCGCTCCCGATTGAGCTCGACGATCAGCGCATTGGCGCCGATGTCGATGCCGCCATTGGCGAGGCCGAGCAGGAATCCCGCGCACAGCAGTCCCGCAAGTCCGGGAGACGCAGCGAGCCCGGCCAATCCTGCCGTGAAGAACGCCATCGCGCCGACCAGGATCTTCTGCGCGCTCAATTGTTGATTGATCTCGCCGGCGACCACTACCGATATGAGAGAACCGGCCGCCGAAGCGCTGACGATCAATCCGACGCGCTCGATCGGCAGATGGGCGGCGTGCGAGATCTCCGGCAGAAAGGGTCCAATCCAGCCGCTGTTGATGCCAACCATCAGCATGCAGGAGTACGCGAGCCGCGTGATGGTTCCCTCGCGGCTCAACAACCGCGCATCGTCCAATGTCCCGACGCGCGCAGTCACGATGCGACCGAGAGGATCACGCGATAGAGCGGTCCAAGCTCGCGAAGCGCGTCGAGCACTTCGGCGCGATCCACGGTCAGCGCGTCGCGCACAGGCCATCCGAAGCCGACGTCGATGCTGCCGGATGTTTTCGCGAGCGCATCGCCGAGTCCCTCGAAGAAGCCGGCGTTGGCTGCGATCGATTTCGGCAACTCGCGGCCTTCCCAGTTTTGGTACTGTTGGATTCTGGTGCCACGAAACGATCTCTCCAGATCGGCCGACTTTGATTTGATCGCTCGCGCCATCTCGGGTCGATGGTCGGCGGTTGATTTCACCACGGCGCGCGCATGGATGCCCACACCCGATACGCACAAGGCGAGATATCCGTTGCGCTTGTATCCGGTCGGCGACGGCCCGAATGCTGCCCAAGTTTCAGCCGGAGGACTCGCCCCGCGCCGCATGTGGCGAGCGTAATGCGGATGGAGATCCACATTGAGGTTGCGCGACAATTCCCGGTTGAAATCCGGCGCGAGCTGCATCAGGCGCGGCGTCACCAGCTCGTCGATCTTCGCCAGGCGCGTGCTGAAATCGTCAATCGCGAACACGTCGAAGTCGCGGCTTAGAAAACCCAGCGTCGCCATCAATCTGAATCCAACTTCACTTCGCGACTCGGCCGCGCTCGCGCTCCTGAAAGGCCTTCTCCCAATTGCGCCCGTCGAACTGGTCGTGCTCCAGCTTGTCCAGGTTGACGCCTTCGAGACATCGCACGTTGACGTCGATGCTCTCGGGATCGGAGCGCGGGATATAAAACGAGGCGACGCCGCAATTCGGGCAGAAGAGATGCTTCGCGACTTTCGTATTGAATGTGTACGCAGCGATATTGTCCGACGGCGTGAGCAGCCGGAACGCGGCGCGCTCGACGATCCAATGGACGTAGCCCTTCTTGGTGCAAATCGAGCAGTTGCATTCCGATACGCGCTCGAGCATGCCCCTGACTTCGAAGCGGACGCGTCCGCAATGGCATCCGCCGCGGTAGGTTCGTTGGTTTGGCGTCTTCTTCATCAGGGCTCTTTTAACCCAGCACTCGCCGCAAGGAAACCGGCTTAACTCTGCTGCTTATTGGCTGCGTATCCTGAAACCAGACGCTACGAATGTCGTATTACTTAGCGGGCGGAGGAGCCCACAAATATGAAACGAGCAACGATGATTTTTTCTGCGGTGGCGCTGACTTTTGCGATGGCCGGTCCGGTGATGGCACAAATGCCGATGGGTCCTGCAGCCGCAAGTGCCGATACCAGTTATTTCGACTCACATCCCGACATCACGCGGAAACTTCAAAAGGATCCGACGCTGATCGACAACCAGGCGTTCCTGGACGCTCATCCGGGCCTTCACGAATATCTAAGGGCTCATCCGAATATTAAACACGACTTCAAGTCGCATCCTTACCGGTTCATGCATCGCGCGGAGGCGTACAACAAGCATCACGAGTGAATCTGTGCCCAGTTGATTCCCCCCAATAGCGCAGGAGGCCGGCTGTCCGGTCTCCTGCTTTTTCTTTTCGTTGAAGCGATCCTGCCGTGACCATCGGACGCAGCGCGTGTTAGTATCGCCTGATGGCCGCGGTATCCCCGTCAGTCTCTAATCAGGACTTCAGCGCGACGCTCGCGAGTCATGGACTTCGCGCGCTCGGCCGCAAATCGCCCGCGACCATCCAGGTAAACGTCGGCAAGTGGTGCAACCAGGCGTGCCACCATTGTCACGTCGATGCGGGCCCGCGACGTACCGAACGGATGACGCGTGAGACGGCGGAGCGGGTGATCGATGTGCTCGCGGCGAGTGCTCGCGTCGAGACGCTCGACATCACCGGCGGAGCGCCCGAGCTGAACTCGAACTTTGCGATGCTGGTGGAGCGGGCGCGCGCGCTCGGCCGCAAGGTGATCGTTCGATGCAACCTGACCGTCACTCTGGAACCCGGCATGGAATGGCTGGTGGAATTTTATCGGCGGGCGGGCGTCGAGCTGGTTTGCTCGCTGCCATGCTACACCGCCGAGAACACTGATCGTCAGCGTGGCGCGGGCGTATTCGACAAGAGCATCGTGGCGTTGAGGAATCTGAATGCCGCCGGCTTCGGGCGCGGCGCATTGCGGCTCGATCTCGTGTACAACCCAATTGGCGCGTCACTGCCGCCGCCGCAGGCCGAGCTTGAGGCGCAATATCGCGACGAGCTCGCGGGCAATTTCGGAGTCGTTTTCGATCGCCTGCTGACAATCACGAATATGCCGATCGCCCGCTTCGCTAACCAGCTGAGCATCGCCGGCAATCATGCGGCGTACATGAGTCTGCTGGTGAATCACTTCAACTCCGCGACCGTGGACGCGCTGATGTGCCGCGATCTCGTGAGCGTCGGATGGGACGGGCGTCTTTACGACTGCGACTTCAACCAGATGCTGGAAATTCCGATCGGTGCCAATGCCGTATCGACAATCTGGGACCTCGATGACGTCGGCGCACTTGCCGGCGCGCGCATCGCGACCGGATCGCATTGTTTCGGATGCACCGCGGGCGCGGGCTCGAGCTGCGGCGGCGCGATCGCTTAAGACGGCCCGCCTTTTGGGTCTGCTTTCATATTAATGATATGAGGAACGAACGCTGCGTCGTGATCGGCGCGCGAACTCTCAGGAGACTGTTCATGGCAGTGAAAATCGAAGGTACCTGCGATCCCAAATTCAATCGCGTCAAGGACGCGTTCTCCGAGAATTTCGAAAAGCGCGGCGAGGTCGGTGCTGCCGCCGCAGTCATGCTCGACGGCAAGAGCGTCGTCGACATCTGGGCAGGACACGCCGACAAAGCGAAGACCAAGCCGTGGACGCGCGACACGCTGGTCAACGTTTACTCGACCACCAAAGGCGTCACCGCGATTTGCGCGCATCGGCTGGCCGGCAAAGGCCTGCTCGATATCGACGCGCCCGTCGCGAAGTATTGGCCCGAGTTCGCGCAAGCGGGCAAGGACAAGCTGCCGGTGCGGTTTCTACTAAGCCACCGCGCAGGTCTTCCCGCCGTCCGCAAAATTTTGGACGAGAACGCGCTCTTCAACTGGAACACCATGACGACTGCGCTGGCTGAGCAGGAGCCGTGGTGGGAACCCGGCACCGCGCATGGCTATCACGCGGTCACGTTCGGCTACCTGGTCGGCGAGGTGATTCGGCGCATCACGGGCAAGAGTCCGGGGACCTACCTGCGGGACGAAATCGCGGGGCCGCTCGAGCTGGATTTTCATATCGGCCTCGACGCGAAGCATGATGCTCGCGTTGCGGGCCTGATACCTGCGGCGCCGCCAGGACCGGGCGAGCCAAACATGTTCGCCGAGATGATGAAGAACCCGGAGTCGGCCGGCGCCAAGGCGTTCATGAATCCACCGGTGCTGACTAAGCCGGGGCTGGTCAATTCGCGCGAATGGCGCGGGGCAGAAATTCCCGCGGCCAACGGACACGGCACCGCTCGTTCTCTGGCGCGATTATACGGCGCGCTGTCGCGCGGCGGCGACCTGGACGGTGTTCACGTGATGTCGAAGGACGAGATCGCAAAATGCTCGATCGAGCAGTCTAACGGCCCCGACGCCTTGCTGGTAATCAACACACGCTTCTCGCTCGGCTTCATGATGTCGCAGCCGGGCGCGTCGTTCGGGCCGAATCCGAAATCATTCGGACATCCGGGCGCGGGCGGCTCGCTCGGATACGCCGATCCCGAAGCGAAGATCGGATTCGGCTACACGATGAACAAAATGCAGAACAGCTTGCTGATCGATCCGCGCGCGACCGCGCTGATCGACGCGGTTTACGCCTCGATGTAGTCGAGCGCTGCCAGCAGCTAGTGTCGTCAGTCGCATCGAGTTGATAAGAAAATAGATGGGACGTGCGCGCGTCGATGGATCCTCGAGCGCGCTCAACGTCGGAGGACTTGTCGATGCCTTCAATCCCCGTTGTCAGTGCCAAGGACTCTTCTGCCAAGGTCATCGGATGTATCGAGCGTGACGGCGCCGTCGTCGTCTCCGACGTAATCGATCGCACCACTCGCGATGCCGTGCTGCGCGAACTCGCGCCGCATCTCGAAGTGGTGGATCCCGACGCCAGCATCAACAAGGTTTATGAGGCTGACGGCGGTACCGCGAATTTCTATCCAGGCAAGACCAAGCGAATCACCGCGCTGGTCGCCCGCTCGGAGACTTTCCGCACTTTCGTGACGCATCCGTTGATGCTGTCGGCGTGCGACGCGATTCTGAAACCCAACTGCGTGCATTACCAGGTGCATGCGACGGCGGCGCTCAAGATCGGTCCCGGCGCGCGCGAACAGGTACTACATCGCGAGGAGGATCCCTACCAGTTTTTCAAGGTGCCTCGGCCGCGAATGATTCTCGCCAGCATGTGGGCGATAACCGATTTCACCGAGGCCAACGGCGGAACGAAGATAGTCCCCGGCAGCCATCTGTGGCCGGCGGATCGCGTCGCACGGCCTGACGAAGTCGTTGCCGCCGCGATGCCGGCCGGGTCCGTGCTGCTCTGGATGGGCGGCACTCTGCACGGCGCCGGCGCGAATCGAACCGACGAGTGGCGCTACGGCGTCTTTCTGTCGTACTCGCTTGGATGGCTGCGGCAAGAGGAGAATCAGTATATCGACGTTCCCGGCGAGATTGCGCGGACACTCGACAAAAAAGTGCGCGACCTCGTCGGCTACAAGATGCATCTTGGAATCGGCTATGCGGACGTATCAGTGAGAGCGGGTCTCGGCGAGAAGCGCTGATGCCAAAGATTTCATATCGAGTGCGGCCGGAGACCGCGGTGCTGACGCGCGGCTTCGACCCGGAGTTGTCGGTCGGGTCGGCGCGACCGCCGGTTTATCGCAGTTCGACTTTCGTCTTTCCGAGTCCGGAGGCGGCTGAGCGCGCATTTGGGATCGTGCTCGGGAAAATCAAGCCGCTCGGCGATGATCGTCCCGACCTAATTTATGCGCGGCTGAATCATCCCAACGCCGAAATCCTCGAGGAGCAACTCGTGCCGCTTGAGCGCGGCGCCAACTCCGCCGCGATCTTCAATTCCGGAATGGCCGCGATCTTCACCGTGATGCTTACGTTTCTTGAGCGCGGCGGCTCGCTCATCTACACCCAGCCGCTGTATGGAGGCAGCCAGCACCTGATCCACCAGGTAATCGAGCCGCTCGGTTTCGACGCGCGCGGGGTGCCTGCTGGGAATACGAAGGCGCTGACCGAGGCCATCGAGAATGCGAGCAATCTGAGTCTCGTTCTGATCGAGACTCCCGCGAATCCCACGCTCATGATGACCGACATCGCGCAAGCGGCCGCCGCAATCCGCAAACGGCCGAAGCGTGCGCTGCTCGCGATCGACAACACTCTGCTCGGTCCTACGTTTCAGCATCCGCTGATTCACGGTGCCGACCTGGCGATTTACTCGGCGACTAAGTTTCTCGGCGGATTCAGCGACCTGCTGGCCGGCGCGGTGGTCGCGACTGATCCCGAATTGATTCAGACGCTGACGGGGATGCGCGCTCTGCTCGGCAATATCTTGCAAGCCGACGAATGCTGGATGCTCGACTCGCGGCTGTCGACGGTTGCGTTGCGGATGAACCGTCAGAGCAAGAACGCGCAGCGAATCGCCGAGCAGTTGGCCAAGCACGCGCGCGTCAAGCGCGTGATCTATCCATCGCTATTCACCGACGACGCGCAGATAAAGATTCGCGATGCGCAGACCGACTATCCCGGCTCGCTGCTGTCGTTGGAAGTTGAAGGGGGGAAGACCGGCGCATTTGAGTTTCTGCGCCGTCTGAAAATCGCAAAGAACGCGGTCAGCCTCGGCGGCGTCGAAACTCTCGTCTGCCATCCGATGACCACTACTCACAGCGAACTGTCATCCGAGGAGATGTCCGCCGCGGGAATCAATGAGGCGCTGGTCCGCATCTCCGTCGGCACCGAGCACTGGCGCGATCTCCTCGAGGAGTTTACCCGCGCCCTGGGTTAAGCAGTCAGTTCATCAGGTGCGGATCTCTTCGAGCCGGCCGGTATGGTTTGAAATTCCCAGGCGCAAGCAATCGGGGTCGATTTCCAGAGCCTCGCACACGTTGAGGAACGTGAACGGACTGGAATCGTCATCGACACTGAGCCACTCGACCGCTTCGAGGAACTCTTCGTTATTGCGCGCCGATGGGCCGGCGTCGCGATGTCGCAGGTAGGTCCGGATGGCGTCCTCGAGCACTGCGAACAGCAGCTTGCGTTCGCCTTCCGACGGCAGCTTCCTCCGTCGAGACTCGCCAAACTGAACCGGCAGGATACCCACGCCGCTAAATATATTCGGCAGGTCGTCGTGGGATGCGTATGAGGTGGCTTCCATGATTGTCCTCCGCTTCTCAGCGCGTCATCGTCAAGCTTCAGCAGTCAGTCTGAGCAAAAGCGCTGCCAAACGAATTTGTAGCCAGAATGTCGCTATTTACCGTCACCTTTGCCCCGAAGCGGGGAAGCGTGAAAAAATTTCACGCAAGATTGTGAGAGTTACACAGGGCGGGTTTCGATCCGATCAGATCAATTTTAATCCGGTGGCGGCTTCCAGTTCGGAAATCGCTTGCGGGCCGCTCTCGACTTTGATCGTCGTCATGCCGAGCGCGCGCGCCGGCTTGAGATTTCCGCCGAGGTCGTCGAGGTAAACGCAAGCCTCCGGCTTCACGCCGAGCTTCTCGCACATCATCAGGTAGATGCGCGGGTCGGGTTTGCGGATGCCAATCTTTGAAGACTCGATCAGCTCGTCGAACAGTTCCATGATCTCGCGCGAATAAATCGAGCGGCTGGTGGCGACGGCAGCGGCCGCGTCCGCCGGCATGTTGTTGGTGATACACCCGGTTTTGAACCTGGTCTTGATGCGTCGCAGCGCCTCGATCATCTCGGGCCGGAAGTCGCCCGCCAGCAGCGCGACTACGTCGCGGCCGGGGATCTGGTAGCCGAGCATCATGGCTTCGGCCGCGAACGCCGCGTCGAAGCCGGCGAAGTCGATAGCCGAGCGCTCGAACATCGCCCACGCATTGTTCTCGTGGTTGGTGGAGTTGATCTTGCGGATCACCCCCACCGGTATTCCGCGTTCGCGCTCATAGCGGGCGAAAGCCTCGAACGGTGAAGTCGTAAACACGCCGCCAAAATCCCATATGACTGCTTCGATCACGTCATTCTCCGCGCGCCTGCGTTTTGCACGATTCTATATCCCCGCGCATCATCATTCGTAACGAACTGGTTGTCGCAAGCGACTACCGCTTGTTTGCCGCGCATCATGTTGGAAATAGAGGCATCGCACGCCGCGTGCAAATTGAAATCTCTATTTGTTGCTTGATTCTTAGTTCGTTCCGCATGGGGCGCGATCCTTGCACTATTTGACAGATTGCGCTCGTCAGGATCGTCGCCTGCGGGATCGGCAACTCAAAATTTTGGAGGATACGATATTGAGCGGAAGCTCGGCTCGCTTGCAGGCTATCGAGGCCGTTACGACTTACCGTCCCACCGCGGCGCCCATGTCATTTGCCAACGTTTCGGCCAGCGAATTATTCGGCTCGAACGTCTTCAACAAGACGGTGATGAAGGAACGGCTACCCAAGCCCGTCTTCAAGTCGCTGGTGAAGACGATCGAGACGGGATCGCACCTCGACCCGGCGATCGCGGATACTGTGGCGGCGGCGATGAAGGACTGGGCGATATCCAAAGGCGCCACGCACTATTCGCACGTGTTCTATCCGCTGACCGGATTCACTGCCGAAAAGCACGACAGCTTCCTGTCGCCCGACGCCGACGGCGGCGCGCTGGCGGAATTTTCGGGCAAGACTCTCACCCAGGGTGAGCCCGACGCGTCGAGCTTCCCCAACGGCGGCATCCGCAACACCTTCGAGGCGCGCGGCTACACGATGTGGGACGTCACCAGTCCCGCCTACATCCTCGAGAACCCGAACGGCACTACGCTGTGCATTCCGACCGCGTTCGTCTCGTGGACCGGCGAGGCGCTCGACAAGAAGACGCCGCTGCTGCGATCGATGCAGGCGTTGAACAAGCAGGCGCAGCGGATTCTGAAACTCTTCGGACACGAGAATCCAGCTCATGTAGTCTCCTACGCCGGCTGCGAGCAGGAATATTTTCTGATCGACCGGCATTTCTATTTTTCGCGGCCGGATCTGCTCGCGACCGGGCGGACGTTGTTCGGATCGCCGCCGCCCAAGGGCCAGGAGTTCGAAGATCATTACCTGGGCGCAATTCCCGAGCGTGTGCTCGCCTTCATGCTCGAGAGCGAGCGCGAGCTGTTCAAGCTCGGGATACCAGCCAAGACGCGGCACAACGAGGTCGCGCCGGGGCAATTCGAACTGGCGCCGATGTTCGAGAACGGGAACATCGCGGCCGACCATCAACAATTGACGATGGTCACGCTGAAGCGGGTGGCCGAGAAGTACGGGATGACTTGCCTGTTGCACGAAAAGCCGTTCGCGGGCGTCAACGGGTCGGGCAAGCACGTGAACTTCTCGATCGGCAACGCGACCCAGGGCAACCTGCTCGATCCGGGCGACAACCCGCACGCCAATGCGCAGTTCCTGATTTTTTGCGCGGCAGTGATCCGCTCGGTCCATCGATGGGGTGGGCTGTTGCGAGCGGTCGTCGCGTCTGCGTCGAATGATCATCGTCTTGGCGCCAACGAAGCGCCGCCTGCGATCATTTCGGTCTTCCTGGGCGAGCAGCTCAACGACATTTTCGAGCAGGTGACCAAGGGCGGACCCAAGAACTCCAAGGGCGGGGAAACGCTGAAGGTCGGGGTCGATTCGCTGCCCGTCATTCCTAAAGACGCCGGCGACCGCAATCGCACGAGTCCTTTCGCGTTCACGGGCAACCGCTTCGAGTTCCGCGCGGTGGGATCCAGCCAGTCGATCGCGGGACCGATGATCGCGATGAATACGATCGTGGCGGAATCGCTCGACTACATCGCAAGCAAGCTCGAAGCGGCGGTGGGCGCCGATTCGTCGAAGCTCAACGGCGCCGTGCAGAAGGTGCTCGAAGAGATCATGGCCGAGAACGGCGCCGTCGTATTCAACGGCAACGGCTACTCCGAGGCGTGGCACAAGGAAGCGGAAAGCCGCGGGCTGCCTAACCTGCGATCGTGCGTGGAAGCACTCCCCCTGCTTGGAACCAAGGAGGCGACGGAGCTATTCGCCAAGTACGGCGTGCTGACGGAGCGCGAGACGCACGGCCGCATGGATGTGGACCTCGAGCAGTATTGCCTCGTGGTCGGACTCGAAGCGCGGACCGTGATCGAGATGGCGAGGACGATTATCTTTCCGGCGGCGATTCGCTACCAGGGCGAGCTGGCACAGACCTGCGCGCATCTGAAGGCCGTCGGCTACGTGTTCGACACCGACACGCTCGACAGAGTTACCGTGCTGGTGAAGGACCTACAGGACGGAATCGTGAAGCTCGAAGGGATGATGGCTGAGGGCGGCGGTCACAGCAAACTCGACCACGCCAAGCATCTGTGCAACGCGGTGCTTCCTGCGATGGCGGCGGTGCGCAAGAGCGCGGACATGCTCGAGGGCATGGTCGCTGATGACTTGTGGCCGCTGGCGACGTACCAGGAGATGCTGTTCATCATGTAGTGCAAGTCCTTACGACAGGCAGCTCATACGATTTCGGCGCGGCGGTCTCAGATCGTCGCGCCGATTTTCTGCGTGCCTGGTCAAACCTATTCGGACAGCCTTCTCTCGCGTTAGAGTAGCGGGCGAGTCACTAGAAAATCGGAGGGACAAAATGGATTTCGCCGAAATCATTTACGAGAAGAAGGATCGCGTCGCCACTGTCACGATGAACCGGCCGGAGAAGATGAATGCGTGGACGCCCAAGATGGGCGCGGAGATGCGCACGGCGATGCTCGATGCCGAACGCGACCCGTCGATCGGCGCGATAATCGTGACCGGCGCGGGACGTGCGTACTGCGCGGGCGCGGACATGGGCGCGCTGTCCAATATCGCGGCTGGACACGCGGGCGCGCGTACGGCGGACGCCCCCGATGAATGGCTGGCCGCGCAGCGTGCCGACTACCGCACTTCGTACTCGTGGCCGCTTGCGCTCAACACGCCGGTGATTGGCGCGATCAACGGCGCATGCGTCGGGCTGGGATTTACCACCTGTCTCTACCAGGATATTCGGATCGCGTCGGAGAACGCGCGGATGGGATTGATCTTCACGCAGCGCGGACTTGCGATCGAGCATGGCAGCAGTTGGATGCTGCCGCGAATCATCGGCCTGGCGCGGGCGACTGAGCTGGCGATTACGGGCAGGCTGGTCGATGCGAACGAAGCGCTCGAGATGGGGCTGGTGAACCGCGTCGTGCCGCAGGACAAGTTGATGGCGACCGTGCGCGAGATCGCGTCAGGGATCGCGACCAAGTGCTCGCCGCTAGGAGTCGCGCAGGCGAAGAAGATGATCTACCAGCATCTGTTCACCGACCTTGCCACCGGAGTGCGCGACGACGACGCGTCGATGGAGATGATGACGCATTCGGAAGATTTCAAAGAGGGCGTGGAGGCGTTCGTCGAAAAGCGCGCGCCGAGGTTCACCGGCAAGTGACGCTGGAAAAGAACGAAGCCCTGAGTCTGGGGTTGCCCAAATAACCGCTCTCAACCACAACCTCGAGAGCAAGGAGGTGACCATGTCAGGCGGATTGATGGCAGCGGCTATTTGGTCACAGCCGGTTAGATTGTTTGACGTCAACAGGACCAAACAGTTGTTATCAGCGCTTCCAAGAAAGGCGGGCGTCTATCGGATTCGTGTCTTAAACGCCGAGGGGCGACCAGTACTTCTCCGGCGACTTAGCTGCGACGATCCAGAAGGTATCTTGGACATTGGTGAGGCTGGCGACACAATACACACCAATCTTTCATGGAGAATTGAAGCGTTCCAAAATGCTGTTCTCGACGGGAAGACGTACCATGCGGCCGGCTTGAGGTTTCATGACTATCAATACGAAGACCGCTTTCCACTTCATACTCTCTGGGTCGACTGGATCGTTAAACCGGACAAGAAGGCGGCACGCGACTATGAGGAGAGACTTCTGGCGGGTCATCGACGTAGATTTTTGGACCCTCCTCCGCTCAACTGCAAAGCGTGAGCCGATTCCTATCTTAATCCGCGGCACTCTGCCATGAGGGTTTTTGTGAGTTGTGGCGAGCAGACGGCCGTTAGAGTGCAAAGTCCCTAAAAACACTGCCCCCAAGCGCATTACGATACCCCGAAGGGAAATTTCACTCGAAGAGAATCGGCATGCTCTATTTTCTGTGGATTCTGTTTGACGCTGCGCTTGCGCTGAGGATGGCCACCATGACGAGCCCGCCGAGCTTGGTCGAGATCGCTCTGTGGGCGTTAGGCGGCTTGGTAATCGCAGTCATTGCATGGATCGCCGATCACCGATCCACGAAGGCATTAAACATGACTATCGCCGATTTGAACGAGAAGTTACTGGTCGGACAGACGCAGTTATCGACAAAAGCCGACATGTTGGCGCTCTTGGGCGGGGAAACCTTTCGAACGCTTCAAGCCAATACTCAGACGACGGGTGGCCCGGCTTCGGCGGTTATCGACGCCGCGAACAAGAAAATTGAGGCGTTGCAGGTGCAAATCGGAAAGCTTGACCAGCAGGCACCGCGGCGGATCAGTGCGGACCAGCGACAGAAGTTTCGAGATTCTTTGGACGGAAAGACGCCGGTGATATGGGAAACGTATTGTGTGTCAACCGATTCTGAGGCTGATAGCTATGCTAAGCAACTGACGAGAATGTTTCGGGAAGCGGGTATGAGCGCTGGCTATAGCGTTTCCACAGATAATTTCGATTCTCCTGCGCTCGACCAGTTTGGTCTGACTATTCACCACAAAGGTGGTGAATTTCCCGATGATGCTCGTGCTCTTGCGTGGGCGTTTGACCAAGCGGGGATCAGGTACGGCCTCACATCCGAACGTGTTGTGCCGCACGCCGACCCTCGCTACTTGGGATTGCGAATCGGCCGAAAACCGGAATGACAATCCCAATTGACAGGCTCGCCGGCGTTTTCAGCTCGTTGAGATCGTCGCAAGCTTCTATGTATTAAGAGCCTGGCCGCTTTTGCGTATCGAAAAAGTCGGGCTTCCTTCCGGCCGTCAAAAGGGGACATGACGAACAGGGGAGCTACTTGTCGAGCGGATGCTTGAACTTGCGATCGGGGTGACGAATCGTGAGCACCGGGCATGGCGCTTTTTGCACGACGCGCTCGGCGACGCTGCCCATCAGGACGTGCGCTAAACCTGTGCGTCCGTGAGTGCCGAGCACGATCAGGTCGGCGTTCTCGGTCTGTGACGCGTGCAGAATTTCCAGGAACGGCGAGCCGACCTTGAGCTGGACCTTGACCTTCAATCCGGCGTTGCGCAGGTTGCCTGCGAGCTTGTCGAGCTCCTTTTGCGCAAGCATCCGTTGCTCTTCGGCAATCCGGCCCATTGCACCCACGTCCATCGCAGGTCCCAGCTCCGGCGTCATCATGACCGGGGCGAGCGGCTGATCGACGTGCAGCAGCACGATATCGGCCGAGAACTTGAGAGCAAGCTCCTGGGCGTAGCTCAGCGCGAGGGTTGAATCTTCAGAGAAATCGGTGGCGGCGACAATTTTTGAAAAGGTTGGCACATCGAAACCATAACGCCGGGACCGCAATCGTGGCAAGGGACGTTTGATCGGCGCGCGGACTCGACCCACGCGGTGGCGCTGCATTACAATTTACGCAAAATCGTGGGAAACTGAGACACTATGCCTACCAGTCGCGGATTTGGGATTGCGGATTTCGAGCGGGCCTTCGACGAGTTCTTCGATGAACTGCTGATCGATCGATGGAAGTGCGGAACGCCCGCGGTTGAGTTCGAACGCGCGCAGGTTATCGATCATCCCGATCGTTACGAAGTGCGAGTCGCCGCGGTCGGCGTCGATCCCGCGAAGATACAGGCCGAAGTTTCGGGTCAGCGGCTCGCGCTTCGGATGCCGGATAAACTCGGCGGCACCCTCGAGAGTTCATTTGCTTTCTCCGACTCGATCGACGGCGAAGCCTCGACCGCGAAATGGTCCGAAGGAACACTCGTCATCACCGTGCCGAAAAAGAAAGGCCGGCGAATCGCGCTCAAGGATTAGCGATCGCGCGCCGCGAAACAACGCAGGCAAATATGACCGACAAGAGCGACCTCATCGCTAACGACGCCAGCGCCGCGCTGATTCATGTGCCGCCGCCGCCGGAGCTTAGCGCTTCGGAGCTCAGGGGGCGCGCACCGCTCGATGCGGCCTCGTTGGAGCGCGCCGCGGCGAGCGACGGCAACGGTGAATTGTTCGGGCAGAGTCGCGCGCTTGATGCGATACGACTCGCCATCGGAATCGACGCGCCCGGCTACAACGTTTATGTAAGCGGCTTGCGCTCGCGTCATGAGCGCGAATCGGTCCTGCGCTTACTCAGAGAAAAAGCCGCGACGATGCCGACGCCGGGCGACTGGGTCTACGTAAATAATTTTCGCAATCCTGAATCTCCAGTCGCCATCTACCTGAAGCCGGGCCAGGGTGTTGAGTTGCGCGCGCGAATGACGGAGCTGGTCAGCTTCGTGCTCGAGCAACTGCCGAAGGCCTTTCGGCGCGAGGACTTCGATCAGGAACGTGCGGCGCTGCGCGACAAGTACAACAAGCGCGCGCAGGAGCTGTTCGGCAATCTCGAGACGCGCGCGCGCGAACGCGGCTTCGCGATTCAGAGCGCGCCGACCGGTCAGGTGATTTTCATCCCGCTGATCGACGGCAAAATGCCCGAGTCGCCCGACGCGCTCAACAAGGCGATGGCGGCGAAGACCGACGCCGAGCGCGAGCAACTGACGAAGGCGCAGGGAGAGCTGCAGGACGAGCTGGCGACGTTGACGATGCGCCAGCAGGAAATGATGCGCGAGCTGATCGACGACATCCGCGCGATCGAGCGGGCGTTCGCGGCGCGGCTGATAACACCGTCGATCGAGGACTTAAAGCATCACTTTAATAATCCCGCGGTCGACAAATACCTCGATCAAGTTGCGGAACACATGCTGGGAAATCTCGATCGCTTTCGCGAGCAGCCGCCCGAGCAGGGGCAGGGTCCGAGACCTCCCGCGACCGAGGAAGCGCGATGGTTTGACTACCAGATCAACGTGATGGTCGACAACTCGGCTACGCACGGCGCGCCAGTGGTGCTCGAAGACGCGCCGACCTATCGCAATCTGTTCGGCACGATCGAGAGGTGGATCGATCCGCTGGGGAGATCGGGCACTAACTTCACGCGCATCATCGGCGGATCGTTTCTGAAATCGCATGGCGGATTCCTGGTATTCGATCTCGAGGACGCAGTGGTCGAGCCCGGCGTCTGGCAAACGCTCAAGCGCACGCTCAAGTCGGGACGCATGACGCTCGAGACCTTCGAGCCGCTGCCGTTTTTTTCGATGAGCGGGCTGAAGCCCGAGCCGATCGAGATTCACAACAAGCTCGTAACGCTGGGCGGCGCGTACCTTTACAACATGCTCTATTTTTACGATCAGGATTTTTCAGGGCTGTTCAAAGTCAAAGCCGAGATGCGGCCGTCGGTGGCGGCTGACGGCGCGGCTGCGGCCCATTACGCCGCGCGGGTGGGATCGCTGGCGCGCAACGAGAATCTGCCGCCGTTCGACGCGGGAGCGCTGGCGAAGATCGTCGAATTCGGCATGCGGATGGCGGGCGACAGATCGCGAGTGCTGGCGATGCTCGAGCCGATCGACGATCTCGCGCGCGAGTCGGCGTACTTCGCGCGCAGTGAAGGCGCCCAGCGCGTGACCGCGGCGCATGTCGATCGGGCGCTCACCGAGCGGATGCTGCGGCTCAATTTTATCGAAGAGGAAATCCGCAGGCTGATCGCCGAAGGCACGCTCATCGTAAATATTCGCGGCACGAGCGTCGGACAGATCAACGGTCTCGCCGTGCTGGACGTTGGCGGCTACAGCTTCGGGCGGCCGTCGCGCGTGACCGCGACCGTCGCGCTCGGGCAGGCGGGCGTTATCAATATCGAGCGCGAGGCGCGGTTGTCGGGATCGACGCACGACAAGGGCATCATGATACTGAGCGGATTTATCCGCGCGCGATTCGGACAGCATCATCCGATCGCAATGTCGGCGAGCATCTGCTTCGAGCAATCGTACTCGGGAATCGACGGCGACAGCGCCAGCTCGACCGAGCTGTATGCGCTGATGTCGGCGCTGTCGGGCGTTCCGATTCGGCAGGATCTCGCGGTGACGGGTTCGGTCGATCAATACGGAACGGTGCAGGCGATTGGCGGCGTCAATCAGAAGGTCGAAGGCTTCTACCGAGTGTGCAAGGCGATTGGCTTGACGGGGAGCCAGGGCGTGATGGTGCCGCGCACGAACGTCTCTAACCTGATGCTCGATCCGGAGACCTCCGCCGCAATCGCGCGCGGAGAATTCCACATCTACCCGATCGATAGCATCGATCGCGGCATCGAGACGCTGACCGGCGTGCGCGCCGGAACGATCGATCAGCCCGGCACTATCAACTATCTGGTCGATCAGCGGCTCAAGAACATGGCTAACATCCTGCGCGATCGTCCGCTCGGCGAAACTCGCGTCGTGCAGGAGCCCGCGCCAAATACTCCCGCACCCAAACCGCCGGCGCCGCCCGAGCCTCCGAGCTAGAAGGACCGCCGGGATGCCGATAGATCTCCGACTCGACCCCGCGGAGGTGGCGCTGTTCACCGATCTCTACGAGCTGACGGTCGGCGCGGCGTTCTTCGAGCACGGCTTCAACGACACGGCGTCGTTCGAAGTTGCGATGCGCCGGATGCCGCCGGGACGCGGCTTCATGATCGCCGCGGGAATCGAACGGCTGATCGAGGCGCTCGAGGAATATCGTTTCGACGCGAGCGCAATCGAGCATCTCGAGTCGCTACAGATCTTCAAGCCTGCGTTTCTGGAATTTCTTTCCAATCTTCGCTTCACCGGATCGGTCCGCGCGCTCCCCGAAGGCACGATCTATTTTCCCGGCGAACCGATCGTCGAGATCCGTGCGCCGCTGATCGAAGCCCAGCTCATCGAGACGCTGACGCTCAATCAGGTCGGCTTCGCTTCGGTCGTCGCGACCAAGGCGGCGCGATGCTTCGCGGTTGCGGGCGGCCGGCGGTTGGTGGACTTCGGTCCGCGACGCGCACAGGGCGCCGACGCGTCTCTCATCGCGGCGCGCTCGAGCTACATGGCGGGCTTTCACGGTACCGCCAACGTGCTCGCCGGCAAGCGGTACGGCATTCCGGTTTTCGGCACGATGAGTCACAGCTTCGTGATGGCGCACGAGAGCGAGCGCGACGCATTCGCCGATTTCGCCGCGAGCTTCCCGACGCTCAGCACGCTGCTGGTGGATACGTACGACACGATCCGCGGCGTCGATGACGCGGCCGCAGTCGCTGCGAAGGTTCGCGAGGCCGGGGTGAAAATTCAGGCGGTGCGGCTGGACAGCGGTGACCTCGATGATTTGAGCCGCAAGGCGCGCCGGATTCTCGATCAGGCGGGCCTCGGCGATATTGCGATCGTCGCGAGCGGCAACCTCGACGAATACCGAATCGCCGAACTGGTGGACGCGGGCGCGCCGATCGACGCCTTCGGAGTCGGCACCGCGCTCGCCGTCAGCGACGACGCTCCGTCGGCCGATTTCGTCTACAAGCTCGTCGAGTACAAGGATCGCGCGCGGCTCAAAACCTCGACCGGGAAGAGTTCGACGCCGGGCCGCAAGCAATTATTTCGCGGCTACGCTCCGAGCGGATCGTTCTTTGCCGACATGATCGGAATTGTGGACGAGGGCGCGACGACAGTCGCACGTGAATTCAAGCCGGTACCGTCGAAAACGGTTCTGTTGATGGAGAGCGTTTTCGAAAATGGCCGACGCATCATGCCGCGGCCGACCCTGACCGAAGCGCGCGAGCGAGTGATGAACGGACTCACGACTCTCGACGCCCGCTACAAGGCGTTGCGGCGACCGGCAGAGTTTCCGGTGCGGCCGACCGCGGCGCTCGGTGCGCTGACAATCAGCGAAAAGCTGCGCGCGCAGAAACGTCAGGATTAAATCCTTACAAGCCTGCGGTCACACCGGCCACGAACGGCGTCGTTCGTTCAGGTGGCGGCGAATCGCGAAGTTTTTGCGCGGCGGCAGTGAGATGGGCTGAATCGAAAGTCACCAGCAACGGCTTGACGACGTCGAGGCGCGGATGCGCATCGGGCGTCCATCGCGTCGGCGCAGGATAGTCAATCTCGGACGCGATCGCGCGGTAGCGCTCGATCAGCGGCCGCACTCCTTCATACGAGCCGACGACGATGATGCCGACCTGGCCGCCACTTGCCGGCGCAATTTGCCAGTCCCTATAGGCGTCGGGCGCAGCATTGACGAGCCAGTCGCGCGGAAGGAGATCGAGCCGCTTGAGTTCAAGCGGAGAGAGCTTGGACAGATCGTGTCCATCGGCGAGATATTTTCCCGCAGCCTCGACGATAGCATCGAATCGCAACGCATTGGCGCGCGCCTCAACCTGCGCAGCCGGAAGTTTGGCATAGGCGGCAAACGAATCGCCCGGGATTTTGTAAATCCACACACCCTTTTCGTTTTGTGCCGTGATTCCAAGCGGCGCGAGAGTCTGCTGCCATATCGGAAAATTTGTTTCTTCCGGATCCGCGATAACCGCCTGCACACCGAACCGCGCGATGTATGCTTTCAACTGATCGGCAGCCTCGGGCAGATCGATCGCGCCGTAGAAATATCTGACCGCCGGCATTCTTGTGAACTCGAACGGTGAGGTCACGGTCCATCCGCCCGCCATCCTGAAGTACATGTCGCTATCCGCCTGCCAATACATACTTTTGCCGCTGTCCGGAAATGGCAGCGGCAAAACGATCTCGCGCGGTGCAAGTTCATTTGCGTAAGCGCGATCGGTGAAGAATGCGGGTATGTCGAGCCTGCTTTTCCAGAACGACGGAACGAGATTTGGCACAAGGAACAAGGCGACCGAAGCGGCAGCGATTATTTTTGTCGACGTTCGCGCCGGCGCGTCGCTGAACCATGTCGCCGCGATTACCGAAATCACGAGCGATGTATAGATAGCGAACCTTGCCGCCAATGCGCCGGATAACACTGGCAGTATCGTGAATATCGCCCACGGCATCGGAAGTACCGCGCGCCCCGCCACGCGCAGCGCGGGCCCGAATGAAGCAACGACCGTAATCGCGAGCATCACGATCAGAAACCTGCCCGCCCGCGTGCGCCATTTCATCCGGCGATACGACTCGATCAGCAAGAGCAATGGGATCCCGACGTAGACGCTCTTCTCGTAGAGGTCGCCGCTGAACTTTCCGGTGATCGCGCGCGCGAGTCCAAAAGTGCCGAAGAGATTTACTTCGGTCGGAATGATGAAGTTGAGCAGGTCTCCCGTGAACCTGGCCGGCGGCCAGGCCGGAGCGCCAGCAGAACCGCGCATGAAGAGATAGTAGAGGTACGGCGAGACAACCAGCATCGCGATTGCGTAGGCCGCGGCCAGCGGGCCGATCAATCGAACCAGTCGCGCGCGCGAGTCGCCGTCGAAGAAGACGAGCGCGATCAAGATTGCGAATCCGCCGAAGAGTGTCATGGTCGCGAAGAGTTCGATCCCGCATAAAAATTGCACTATCAAAAGCACGGCAATCTCGAGCGTGAAACGCCACGCCGGGACCTCGCCGTCCAGTCGTCGAAACACCGCCAACACAAGCAGCGGAATCGCGAACGCGAATATCAAATTCAAATGGCCGCCCAGCATCTGCGCCAGCATGTACGGCGAGAAACCGAAGATGTAACCGCCGAGGATTGAGGGCCAGAACGCGCCGGTGACGCGGCGGCACAGCAGGAATGCGGAAAGTGCGGCAAGCGGGAGCGCGATGATACAGAGAACGTTGTAAGCGGCGGCCTCGCCGAGCGCGCGCCCGATCGGAATCGCAATCCACGCCGGAAGCGGTACGAACGCCGACCACGCCAGATTGAATCCGTGTGGCGCCCACAACAGGTCAGTGAAAAAGGGGTTGATGTGCTGATCGAGTGCGTACCGCCACCATCGTAGGAACCACATGTATATTCGCGGATCTTCGTCGTGCCCGATGTATGCCGTGGTCAGGTGGCCTGCGAGACTGCTACCGAACAGAAGAATCGAAAATGCGAGGAAGAGCAGGAACGCCGCGGGCCACTGGTAACGGCCGTCATGGAGGCGTCGAGGGTGCATCGCTCGGTCGTTGGCCAATCCTTTCTGAGCGTCCCCGATCAAGGACGATTCCGGTCAGGTGCCGGAATGAGCCCTGCCATGAACTGCGGGTTTGACCAGTCCTTCAAACGCTCCGGATGACTGTCGATATCGAAGGCTGCATTCCAGTTACTGGTTGCATGCGACCACGCTCCACGGCCGTTGATGACGATGCTCAGCGCGAGCAGAACGATCGCCACAGCGATCTCAGCTTTGGCTAGTCTTATTCTGCTGGTGTCCACGGCGCGCGCTGCCAAGCCAAGGATCCCGAGCAGAGCCATCCACGGTAGCGCGTCGGCCATCAGCCGCGGGCCGTATGAATAACCGCCCCACCAGGTTGGCCACAGTGAGACCATCACGATTTGCAGAATCACCATCGAGAGAGCCAGCACGGCGAGACTCCGGTACTTGAGCGTCTGTCGATACCGGACTAGCAAGTACAGCACGAAAGCAAATGCCGGGACGAAAACGAACAGGCCGCGCGAAGGACTAAAGAGGATGGCGGGCAGGTTCTTCAGATTTCCAAAATCAGTGCGCGAGTCCAGGTAGTAGTCCGGGATCAACTTCCCAAAGGTGAGCCACGAATAACCGACGAATCCGGCAAACCACGCCAAGCCCGTCAGCGAGTAGGCGATAAAGTCGCGGCGCCAGAATGCGAAGACGTAGATAGTGACGCACACGACCGGGATCGCGCCGGTTGGTCTGACCAGGTACATCCACGAGACCAAGGTCGCGAGAACCATTGGATGAGCGCGCTTGGAGCGGCCGGTCTCGCGGCCCAACATGTACCAGGCTGCGAGACCACCAAGGAAAATAAGCCAGGTGTGCGATTCCATCACTCGCGAGGCCGTACTCCATACCTGCGTGCCGAACGCGGCGCCGACTGCAACTATAAGACTCAGTCCGACATCCAGCATTTGGGTCGCGGTGTTGAATACGACGACTGCGAATCCGGCCATCAGCAGCGCCGCGAGAATGCGTTGTATGATTCCCTCGCCCAGCGGAAGGCAGCGCCCATCCGGGCTGTAGCAGTGCACGCCCAGTACATTCATCAGCGCGACGAAAGGTATCGAGAGGATCGAGGTTCCATTCGGATAACAATAAACAACGTTCCCACCGACGCGATCGAGTTGGTACGTCAGAAACGCTGACCGGAGCCGCGCCGATGGAGATACGCAGCGCCGAGCTTCCTGGATCGGCTCCGGAAATTCGTAGGCGTTCAGATAGGTCGAGTGCTTGCGAATGATATTCTCGCTTAGCAGCATCGAGTAGTTGGAATCGCCCAACACCCAGACCGGCGACAGCATGAATACCACGCTGGTGACGGCGAACAGCCACATCCCGATCCGTTGCACGATGCGTCGACCGGTCAATTCTCGAATCCCTGGGCTTGCTCAGGCTGGCGTTGCGGGGGTCGACCCGAGTGCGGCGGCGGCGGCGTGGAGGCATCGCTCGGTGGTGGGCCAGTCGATGCACGGGTCGGTGATCGACACGCCGTACTTGAGCTTGGCGCGATTCGAGCTGACCGGCTGACTGCCCGCTTCGATATTGCTCTCGAGCATCGCGCCCATGATTGCGTTGCTGCCGGCACACACCTGGTCAACCAGCGTCCGCAATACTTCGGGCTGCTTGGTGTAGTCCTTGCTGGTCTGCGCGTGCGAGCAATCCACCATCATGCGCGGCTCGAGCGCGGCGCTCGCGAGTATCTTGCGACACTCCTCGATACTGCCGGCGTCGTAGTTCGGCTTGCGTCCGCCGCGGAGTACGACGTGCGTGTCGGGATTTCCCGAGGTGCGAATCACGGCGGACATTCCTTCCTGCGTGATGCCGAGAAAAGAATGCGGACGGCGCGCCGATTGAATCGCATTGATCGCTGCCTGCAGGTTTCCTTCGGTGGTGTTCTTGAATCCAACCGGCATCGACAGTCCGCTCGCCATCTCGCGATGGGTCTGCGACTCGGTCGTGCGCGCGCCGATCGCGGCCCATGCAACCAGGTCCGCGATGTATTGCGGCGTGATCGGATCGAGCAGCTCAGTTCCCGCAGCGAGACCCATCCGATTTATTTCGATCAACAACCGCCGCGCGATGCGCAATCCTTCGCGCATGTCGCAACTGTCGTCCATGTGCGGGTCATTGATGAGCCCCTTCCACCCGACGGTCGTGCGTGGTTTCTCGAAGTACACGCGCATCATTATGTAGAGCCGATCGGAAGTGGCGTCCTTCAGCTTCGCCAACCGCCGCGCATAATCAAGCGCCGCATCGGGATCGTGAATGGAACAGGGGCCGACAATGCAGAGCATTCGGCGGTCGCGACCGGCGAGAATCTCGCGAATCGTCTCGCGCGCCTCGACCACGGTGCGAGCGATGCCTTCGTCCACCGGCATCTCGTTCTTGAGTAGATTCGGTGCGATCAAAGGTTCCGTGGCGAGGACATGTACGTCCTGAATTCGGCGCATAGGTAATGCTTATTTCTATAAGAAAGAATGCTGCTAACAAAGACGCCACCCATTCGGCATAATACCGACGGATAAGCGCAATACCGTGATGGAGCAGGGCGAGACCGCACCGGTTTCTGAAGAGCATCAGAGCGGAGAAGTGCCGTCTGATGGGCGTCCGCCGCGACTCTTTCGCGTCCGGCTGTGGCAGGCAGTGGCCGGGATGTGCGTCGCAATCACGATCTGGTTGCTCATCGTAATGTCCGAACTTACCGGAAGGGTTGTGCGGCAAAGCCATTATATGGATCGCCGCGTAGCCACTCTGAACGCGACCGTTCGCAGCCTGCGCCATCAAACGGCGAGCGAGCAGCGCAAGCTGGGCTCCGCGCGCGAACGTGCGAGCGTCGGCGAGGTGTTCGAGAAAATTCTTTTCGCCTCAGACCTTAAAACGTTCAAGCTGGCGGCGCCGATCGAGAAGGACCGGGCCAGAGAGAAATCTGTGCCGCCAGCAGTTGGCGTCGATCTCCCGGAAGGCAAACTTGCGATGAGCGAGTCGGCCGACTCCGCGATGCTCGAAGCAAGCGGGCTCCAGCCGACCGGGCCTTTCCAGGTTTACCGGATCTGGTGGATGCCGAGACGTGGCGTGCCGATTTGGGCTGCGGATTTTTTAGTTGGCGATGACGGAACTGCAATGGTGCCGGTGGATTTGCCGCCGGGGCGCGAGAAAGGAATGTCGCTCGCGATTACGCTCGAAAATGAATCTTACAGCGATGCGCCGGACGGGCCGGTCGCGCTCAGGGGAGAGCTCTCGCCGGGGCAGGGCGCGCACAAGTCGCGCCGTTGACGGAAATCAGATCAGTCGGCGCCGATGAACTCGAGCAGCAGCGCGAAACCCATCGCGCCGACGCCGAGCATCTCGGTGGTCGTGTCGGTGTTGTACCACAAATAGTAAAACCCGAAACCGAACGCCGCCAAGCTCATTATTCGTCGCATCGAGGTCGTCCTTTTTTTTCAAGTCCTCCGGGCCCGCGAAGCATCACAAAAAGTATTAAATGATGCCGTCAAGTAGGTGAGGATATTAGTATGAATGGTGGCCTTAATCAAAGCAGGGCGTCGAGATTTCGGCGGAGCATCGATTTTCTCCACGCAGAGGTATTTACTTCGGGGTTTAGACTGCGTAGATTCTTGTTCGGCGGCGCTTTGCGGCGCGGCCTGTGGAAAGTTCGCTTCAGTAATCCTCACATACCCGTTGACACGGACCGGATTAGAAGAGTACTGTTTCCGTTCGCCCTGAAAAGGGTTGGTCTTTGAAAACTGAATAGTAGTGCATGCCTTAATCGGCGGCGGGGGTCCAGGAATGGACTCGTATGCCCGACCGATTTCTTTGATTTAATATGCGGTCAGTCCTGCCGTTCCATGACGCGTTAGCCGCGTCTCGAACGGTGGATATACTGAGCTATAATGGAGAGTTTGATCCTGGCTCAGAACGAACGCTGGCGGCGTGCCTGAGACATGCAAGTCGTGGGAGAAAGTCGTAGCAATACGGCAAGTAAACCGGC
>NZ_JBAUYR010000048.1:0-18032 GCF_049584895.1 Binatus sp. (SeqCode) | reverse complement strand
GTCGACGACGACGCCGCAGGCGCAACGTCTGCGGCTGTCACCGGCACCTCCGGCGCCGAAGGCGCCGGAGCGGGCGCGACTGCGACGGCCGGCGCCGCAGGCGGCGCTTCTGCCGGCGCAGGCGCGACCGCAGGTTGCGCCTGCGTCGTATCCGATGCGGGCGCAGACGGCGGAGCGCCCGGCACTCCACCGGTCACGCTGATCGAATCTTCGCTCGAATCGTCGCTGTTGGCGCCTCGCGGAGCGGACGCCGCTGGCGGCGTCGAATTCGACGGCGTGTTGCGAATCGAGTCGCCGACGGTCCCCGAACCGCCAACCGCGGACGACGCGTCCGGCGACGACATCGGTGTGTTGACGCCATCCTGCGCCCACGTCGGTGACGCAAGCGCGATCGCGACTATCGCGCTCGCAAGTATTCGCGATACTCGGCTAACTTTGCTTGGGTTTTTCACTATCTTTCTTCGGCATCACTTCAGTCTGAACCTGCGTATGAAGTTCGAAGACCCGCGTCTTGGGATGCCCGCTGAGTCCAACTCCGGTCACTTTGAGTCCGTCGCCGATAACAGTCACGAGGCCGGGCGCTTCGACCTTGTCGTCATCAGGCATGAAGGTTGCGGAATCAGTGCTGAGGACGTAGTCGCCAAAATGGATTACGGTGCCGCCGGTCAGATACGCCTTGGTCACGTGATTCCCGTTCATCGTCAAATCCGCATGAGGCGAGTTGACGACCACCGGTTTGCCGTCCGACGAAACCATCGTGACGACCGCATCGGTCAGCTTCAGCATCGTCTTGTCCGCCGAATAATCGGCCTCGCCCGCGGTCAGCACCCACTGGCGCTCGCCGGCTTTCATCTGCGTCCAGTGGAAATTGTGCGCCCGAAGGAGAGTTCCCGGCACCAGCCCGGCCGCAGTCTGCAACACCTGGGTGGCAGAGCGATGCCGCACGATCCAGATGGTCGCGACCAGCAGGATCACCAGCGCGATCGCGCCAAAACCGGCCAGGAACTTAGCGATTCGCCTCGGACTCAAGTTCAATTTCTCCAATCGTCCACGGTAACAAGCACCTTTTTCAGAGTAAACCTAAAGGCGATTCGGCACCATACTTGCAATCCGCTGCGAACATGCACTCATTATTCCTTTGGCCGCCGCGAATCTAACTTCGTGCCAACACCCGTAAGTTTAGATCAATCGGACTTTTGAGACAGGTGATGGATTTGCTTGAGGGTTTCGAGCAGCGCCGGCAGGTCGTCGAGCCGATATGAATTGGGACCGTCGCTCAGGGCGCGGTCGGGATTCTCGTGTACTTCCATGAAAATTCCGTCGACTCCGGTCGCGACCGCCGCGCGCGCCAGTGGAGCCACGAACTCGCGCTGACCGCCCGAGGATATGCCACCCTCGCCCGCTCCAGGAAGCTGCGCCGAATGGGTCGCATCGAAGACGACCGGGTAGCCGAAGCCGCGCATGATCACGAGCGAGCGCATGTCGGAGACCAGGTTGTTGTAGCCAAATGAAAATCCGCGCTCGGTCAAAATGATTCGGCGCGTGCCTGCGCTCTCCGCCTTTGCAACCACCGCTTTCATATCCCACGGCGCCAGGAACTGCCCCTTCTTGATGTTGACAACGCAACCGGTCTTCGCGGCCGCGTCGATCAGATCTGTCTGGCGCGAGAGCAGCGCGGGAATCTGGATCACATCGACGACTTTTGCCGCGGCCGCTGCCTGCGACGGTTCATGGATATCAGTCAGCACGGCGACGCCCGCCTCGCGCTTCACCGCCGCCAAAATCTCGAGCCCTTCGACCAGACCAGGTCCGCGAAACGAGTTGTGGCTGGTGCGATTGGCCTTGTCGAATGAAGATTTGAAAACGAATGGCAACTTCGCGCGACGCGCGATATCCGCGAGCCGCGTCGCATGCCGGATGCATGAATCGTAGCTCTCGATCACGCACGGACCCGCGATCAGCACGAGCTCCGGGCCGCCGAAGATGGCGTCGCCGGCTTTGACCTGGGCCACGCTCACGAAACCGATCTCAGCTCCCGCACCTTCGGGCGCTTCACTCCGAGCTCAGCACGGCGCTGCACGGCCGCGCGAATCAATCCGCGAAAGAGAGGATGACAATCGAGCGGTCGCGACTTCAACTCCGGATGGAACTGGCCGCCGAGAAACCACGGATGCCCCTTCAACTCCATTATCTCGACCAGGCTGTTGTCGGGTGAGATGCCGGTCGCGACGAGTCCGACTTTTTCGAGCTTCTCGCGATACGAGTTGTTCACTTCCCATCGATGGCGATGCCGTTCCGAGATGCGCGCCTTGCGATACAGCGATGCCGCGATCGATCCCGACGTGAGCACCGCAGGGTACGCCCCGAGGCGCATCGTGCCGCCTTTCTTCGAGACGTCGCGCTGCGATTCCATTATATGGATCACGGGGTCGGGCGAGTCGGGCGCGTTCTCCGACGTGTTCGCGCGCTTGAGGCCAAGCAAATTGCGCGACGCTTCGATCACCATCATGTGCAGGCCGTAGCAGATGCCGAGAATCGGCACGCCGTTCTCGCGCGCATAGCGGACCGCGCGAATCATGCCCTCAGTGCCGCGCTCGCCGAAGCCGCCGGGAATGATTATCGCGTGCGCCTGCGCGAGGCGCTCCTCGACGTTTTGCTTCTCGAGCTCTTCGGAATCGACGTAGTCGATATTGACCCGCGCCTCATTGCTGATTGCGCCATGCGCGATCGCCTCGTGCAGGCTCTTGTAGGCGTCCTTCAAATTGACGTACTTGCCGACCACCGCGACGTTGACGGTAACCTTCGGACTCTGCGCGGCCTTGACGACTCGCCGCCATTTGGAAAGGTTCGGCTCGCCGGTCCAGATGTTGAGTCTCTCGCACACGCGCTGATCGAAACCCTCGTCGTGATAGCGCAGCGGCACTTCGTAAATCGTCGGCACGTCCGGCGCCGAGATGACGCAGTTCTCCTCGACGTTGCAGAAGTGCGCGATCTTCGCCTTGAGTTTTTTATCAAGTTGGTGATCGCATCGGCAGAGCAGGATGTCCGGTTGAATCCCGAGCCCGGTCAGCTCCTTCACGCTGTGCTGCGTAGGCTTGGTCTTGAGCTCGCCGGCGGTCGGGATAAACGGGACCAGAGTCAGATGCACGTACAGAACATTTTCACGGCCGAGGTCCCATCGAAATTCGCGCACCGCTTCCAGGAATGGCAGGCTCTCGATATCGCCGACTGTCCCGCCGATCTCAACGATAATCAGATCCGAGCCCTCGGCCGCGGCGAGGATGCGCCGTTTGATCTCGTCGGTGATATGCGGAATCACCTGCACGGTAGCGCCGAGGTAATCGCCGCGCCGTTCCTTCTGGATGACGGTGTCGTAAATCTGGCCGGTGGTGCAGTTGTTGCGCTTACCCATCGGAGTTTGCACGAAGCGCTCGTAATGGCCGAGGTCGAGATCAGTTTCAGCGCCGTCGTCAGTGACGAAAACTTCGCCATGCTGAGTGGGACTCATCGTGCCAGGATCCACGTTGATATAGGGATCCATCTTGAGCATCGTGACTTTGAGCCCGCGCGCCTCGAGCAACGCGCCGAGCGACGCGGCCGCCAGGCCTTTGCCTAGCGACGAAACCACGCCGCCGGTTACGAATATAAATTTAGTCTTTGCCCTCTCCAAGTCGATTCCCTCCCCATCCTCAACGAGTTGAATCCCCTGCCGCCTCGCGAGCGCGCGAAAGATCGTCCGCGGTATCTACTTCAATCGACGGCGCCACCGACCTGACCACCCTGATAACGTAACCATGTTCAAGCGCGCGCAATTGCTCCAGCTTTTCGATGCTCTCCAGCACGCCCATCGGAAGGGCGGCAAATTTCATAAGGAAGTCGCGCCGGTACGCATAAACACCGATATGGCGAAGCGCCTCTTTGGGCATTCCGCCGTCGCGGGCGTGTGGAATTGGGCTTCGGGAGAAGTATAGCGCGTGGCAGTCTGCGCTGCACACAACCTTCACCTTGTTCGGATCGGTCCACTCCAGATGGTCGATAATCGGCGTCGCCAACGTCGCCATTTGAATCGACGCATCGGCGCGCATCGCCTCGGCCAGCGCGTCGAGATCGTCGGGCGCGATGAACGGTTGATCGCCCTGCACGCCGAGATAGATGTCGGCGACGATCTTCGACGCGACCTCGGCGAGCCGATCGGTGCCGCTCGCATGCTCTGGCGAGGTCATAATCGCTTCGCCGCCCGCCGCCCGCACGGGCGCCGCGATTCGTTCGTCGTCAGTCGCGACGATCACGCGCGCGATCGATTTCGCTTTCGATGCCTGCCGCCACACCCGCACGATCATCGGCACTCCGGCGATCTCCGCCAGCGCCTTTGCGGGCAGGCGGGAAGATCCGTACCGCGCCGGTACGACGGCGATCACCGAGACATCGGCCAGAAACTTTCTCCGCAGTACGAGGATGTCGATCGAAGGGGCACATACATTGGTAACCGACCGCAGAGACCTTTGTCAATTTCGCCCGGTCGAATTGCCAACAATCCGCAGAAAAGCGGTTCTTGCCACGTTAGTTTGAAGATGGATTATTCGTTGCATGAATAGCGCAGACGACAGAGAAACTCAGGTCGCAAGCAAGATCGCAGGTAGCTCTCGCGCTCTCCGACGGGTCCTCGTCGCTGCTGTCTTCGCAGCGGTTGCAATCAGGTCGCATGGTGCAGAGCCGCAGACGCTGCCGTCAGTGCCGGAGATTCTCAAGCCGCCCGCCGGCGAACATCTGCGAGCGCACGCGCACGCATCGGGGCAACAGATTTACACCTGCGATGGATCAAAATGGATTCTCAGCGGACCCGATGCCAAACTCTTTGACCAAGCCGGACGAAATGTGGGCTCTCATTTTGCCGGACCAACCTGGCGATGGTTAGACGGAAGCCAGGTGACAGGGAGACCGATATCCAGTGCTGCTCCTAATCCGGATTCGATTCCGTGGCTGCTGCTGACCGCGACCGGCCACACCGGCAGCGGCGTGCTGACGAACGTTTCCAGCATCCAGCGCTTGCAGACAAAAGGCGGTGAGGCTCCCGCGAGCGGCTGTGCACCGTCGGACAAAGGGGAGCAGACTCGGGTCTCTTACACAGCCGAATACTACTTCTATGCTCCCTGATTGTATGTGTGCGCCAGGTTAGTATTCGCCCCACTGATGCTATCTAAGCCTCTCTATTAGACCGTTACGCCTTAAACTTTGGTGATCGCGACTCTGGCCTGCTGCGCGACAATCCCGCGGCATGCTGCTTGTGCGGTCATTTTTCACGCCTGCTAACGCGGAGGGTTGAAGAGCTGTAGTCGTCGAAAAAAGATCGCCCACACGGTCGGGCGCGCCGTCTCTCTGTCCCTCCTGAGCAGGAAAATAGCGACGCCGTGTGGGCTTTTTCGTTGGCAACCGCGTCTGGGAGTGAATCGGTATGAGTGATCGGACTTTGTACACGATGGCAGTGGTCCTGATGTCCGCGGCTTCAGTCCTGACCGGCGCAGCCGCAGCGTTGTGGATCCTCTGAGACGAAACCGCCGAGGTAGTCAGTCATGGACGATGCGGTCACGCGAATCGATACGACGATAGGTGCGGCGGGCGACGAACTCCGCGCCGACGCCGTCATGCCCGCGCAATTCTATCCGGCGCGGCGAGGCTCGGCTTCAGTCGAACCAATCATGCGCCTGATGGGCGGTATCCTTGCCGACGCGGTGCGAACTTTTCAGCGCAATTTCGAGGCGAAAAGTCCGGGCAGGCGACAGGAATTCAGGGAAGCCCGGTTCTGGATTTTCCATGACAAGGCCGACGGACCTTTCTCTTTCGAGGATGTGTGCGATGCCTTGGGAATCGACCCACGTCGTTTGAGGTCTTTGATCCTTACCTGGGAGAAAAACAAGCGCCCCGGGGATAAGCCGCGAATGATTCGGCGCTCAGCGGTCAAAACTGGCGGCCGAATGCAATCGAGTCGAAGAAAGTGATGCGCGAGCAGCGTTCAAAGAACTTTCTTGCAAACCGCGAGAGCAAATCGCAAAAGACGCTCCCGTCCATCCGAGACAATCCGTAGCTACGCCGGTAAATTCGCGCCGTTCGTCCAGGAAAGCTTCGTGGCGCAGATTGTGCTGTCACGATTCACGTCTCTCAGGTAAGCGCGGGCAGGCCCCCGAGCTTCGTAATCAGGCAGTTAAAATGCGAATCAGCCCAGCCACCACTGCATTGCGCAACAATTTGGGCAGGACAGGTCCTGGTACTCGCGGCGATCCATTCCTTCGGCCGGATCCCACTGACAAAAAGATCGCACTGCGTGTTGTCGCCCTGACCAAGCGCTACGGTACGACCACTGCCGTCAACGCATTGAATTTCGAGATTCTCGAAGGCGAGATTTTCGGCCTGCTAGGCCCCAACGGAGCGGGCAAGACCACCACGATTGCGATGCTCGCGACGCAGAACCGGCCATCATCGGGAGACGCGACGCTGTTCGGTCATAGCGCGAGCAGGAATCCATATCTCGTTCGCCAGATGATCGGTCTTGCACCGCAGGAAGTCTCGCTATACCCGGCGCTTACCGCGGCAGAGAACCTGCAGTTCTTCGGGCGCATCTATGGAGTGAGGCACGCTGAGCTGCGTGAACGTATCGACGAGTTGCTGGCACTGGTCGGATTGGAGGCTCACCGCGACGATCAGGTCGGCATTTTCTCCGGCGGTATGAAGCGGCGTCTGAATCTCGCAGTTTCGCTGGTACATCGGCCGAAACTGATTCTGCTCGACGAGCCGACTGCGGGAGTCGATCCACAATCGCGTGAGCAGATCCTGAAAATTATCGGCGGCCTGCGCGATGACGGCAACGCCATCCTCTACACCACGCACTACATGGAAGAAGCGGAGCGGCTTTGCGACCGCCTCGGAATCCTGAGCGAAGGCAAGCTCGTCGCAGTGGGCACTCTCGAGTCTCTTCTGAACGGTTTGGAATTCGCGGAAATCATCGAGGTGCGGGGACTGCCGGCTGGTTTCGATCTCGGCGGGATGAAGGCGTTGGGCGGAGTCAGCCAGATCGAGCGCCGCGACGGCGTCGTTCGACTGTACGTAAAACGCGCCACTGATTACCTGTGGCCGCTTCAAAAGATTCTCAGTCGCGCAGATCAAAATGTGCGCATCAAGATTGCGCCGCTCAGCCTCGAAAATCTTTTTCTACATCTGACCGGAATGGAGCTTCGCGATTGATGCGCACCTTATCCATCATGCTGGTGGCCGTGCTTCTGCTGGTCGCTCCGGCTCGGGCCGCGACCCCGCTCGATTACACGCGCACGACTCTCGAGCAGGCGCGCGTAATCGTCGCCGGCAGTCAGACTCACAACGAAAAGCTGGCTGCGCTGTCCACCCTGTTCAGCAAATTTCTCGACACTGACGAGATGGGTCGGGAGGCGCTCGGCCCGCATTGGTCGAGCTTTACGCCCGATCAGCAGCAGGAGTTCCTGGGTCTGTTCCGCGAGCTTCTCCAGCGGACCTACGTGCAGAAACTCCTGCTCTTCGAAAATCCGAATTTCGTTTATGCGGGCGAGCAGTCAACCGGCGCAGGCGCAGTCGTCGATACCAAAATCGTCACGCCGCGCGATCAGTTCGACGTTACGTATCGGCTAAAACCCGAGGGCGATACCTGGATGGCGACCTCGATCACGGTCGAGGACGTCAGTCTGACCGCCAACCTCGGCAGCCAGCTCAACGATCTCCTTTCGCGGATGAGCGTCGACGACGTGCTCACCCTGATGCGGCGGAAATACGGCAACGCCAGCGGCGAGGCCCAGTCATGAAGACGGTGGCGATGATGCTGAAGGACCTCCGGCTCATCTGCCGCGATCGTTTCGGCCTGATTGCGCTGCTGGTCGTTCCGATCGTGGTGATAATGGTCGTCGCTTCCGCCACGCAATCCGGCGACGGCAGCAAGAGCATCCTGTTCCCCGTCGTCAACGAGGATCAGGGACCGGTTGCAACTGCGCTGATTCGCGCCTTTCGCGAGCATCTTGATGTGCGCGAAGTGTCCCGCGCGACGGCACAACATCTGGTCGCCGAGGTGAACGACGCTCCCGCCGCACTCATCCTGCCACCCGAGTTGAGCAAGCGTTATCTCGCGCAAAAGCCCTCGACCGTGGAGATGCTCACCGATCCCGCGCAATGGCGCGAGCTCGAGGCGATCAAAGTGGTGATGCTGCTTGCCGATCGCGAGACGGCGTCGTTGGGCGATCCCTTCAGCCAGGAACTGCTGAGCGTGAAGGAGCGTAACATCACCGGCGACAACGTTTCGTTCTCGTCGCTCGAGCAAAATATCCCGGGCTTCAGCCTGATGTTCGTCCTGCTCACCCTGATTTTCAGCGTATCGCTGGCGCTGCGCGAGGAGGAAGTGTGGGGCACGAGTGCGCGGCTCTCGGTCGCGCCGGTGCCTCCCGCGTCTCTCCTCGGCGGAAAGCTGCTGGCGCGCCTGGTAGTAGGCACCGCGCAATTGCTCCTGCTGCTGGTGTTCGGACATTTCGTTTATGGGCTCAGGCTCGGCCATTCACCGGTCGCTATGATCCTGGTGGCGACTGCAGTGGTCGCCTCGATGACCTGCTTCGCCGCCGTGATTGCCGCATTCGTGCGCACGCGCGAGCAGGCGATTCCGGTAGGTCTGGCGGTGGCGTTCGTGCTGGCTTCACTCGGCGGATTGTTCTGGCCTTTGTACGACTTGCCGCGACTGATGCAGCAAATCGCGAACGCGCTCATCACCACCTGGTCGATGTCGGCGCTGCAGGACGTGATGCTGCGCGACAAAACTCTCATCGCAATTTCAACTGAGCTGCTGGTGCTGGTGGGTTACGGCCTCGTGTCTTTCCTTATCGCATTGCGACTCTTCCGCTACGGAGGCGAAGCTCATTCGTGATGGAGTTTCAAACCTTGCATAACACTTCCCAACCCCTTGCGGGGCGGGGAACTTCGGCAACCTACGCGGATTCACCACACGGGCGCCTGGTCCTGTTGCTTGTGGTTGCGATTCTATCGGTCGTCGTCATCAGTTTGGCCGGATGTTCCGGGCAACGTGACGCTTCGCGCGTGCGCGATCAGCAAGCGCGGGAGGCGCTTGCTTCGGATATGCCATCGCCGAGCGAGGAGATGGATTACGATCCGTGGGAGAAGTTCAACGACAAGACCTTCTACTTCAACTTCGATCTAGCCGACCATTACGCGATAAAGCCGGCCGCCAAGGTCTGGGCGAAAACGTTTCCTGCCGAGGTGCGACAAAGTCTGGCTAACGCGTTCTACAACCTGGCGATGCCGAAGCGGTTCGTGAACAAGGTCCTGCAAGGCAGGCTGCCCAGTGCCGGCATCGAGCTCACGCGCTTCGTCGTCAACACGACAGTCGGAGTCGCTGGTTTGTTCGACCCTGCTTCGCGCCTGGGTCTCGAGAAGACTGACGCCGATAGCGGAGAGACCTTTGCGCTCTACGGCGCGAAGCCCGGACCCTACCTGGTATTGCCGTTGTTGCCGCCGCTGGACGTGCGCGACGCATTTGGGTTCGCCGCTGATTCATTCATGGATCCGCTTTCGTGGTTCATCACGCCGATCGGCGCCGACTTCGGCCGCGCCGCCGCGAGTAGAATCAACGAGCGCGCGAATAACATGAAACTGTACGACGACGTCGAGGACACTTCGCTCGACCTGTACGCCGCGGTGCGAAACGGCTACCTCCAGCGGCGCCGCAAGGCAATTCAAGACGCCATCATCGATCGGGATCGAACCTGGGAAAGATTCACCGATCCTTTCGAGCATCACGAGAAATCGACGCCTGGAGAGGACGCGCAATCGACGGAATAAGCCGTTAAATTGAACGGCGGCGATGCGCGCATAGCATCGCCGCATACGCCCGCCTTTGCGTGGATGACTTTGATCCAAACTTGGCCGCTGGCCTAAACTGGAGGTGGCGCTGCGCCTCGAGTTTGGGGCGTCATGATCCTGCTCCACATAGATCTCCGCGGTTCGAACCATCACCCAGAAGGATACTTTGCTAACGTTAAAAAGATGGCGCAGCAGCAACCCCTGCCCGAAAACAGAACTCCCGAGAAACAGCCGCAGCTGCCGCGAGGTGCTCTGCTCTGGTGGCTGATCTCGCTGGCCCTGATGTTCTGGTATCTGACCGGATTGTGGCCGGCGCCTCATCCTAAGGCTCCCATCCCTTATTCCGTTTTTGTCGCGCAGGTACGCGCAGACAATGTCACCCGGGTCCATATTGCCGTCGATCAGATCGACGGAACTTTCGCAAAGCCTCTCGTCTGGCCACCTGCGAGTGGGACTCCCGAGGCGTCGTCGAAACCTTCCGCGCCCTCTGCGTCGCCACCTCCTTCTTCAGCGAAAGCAGCCGCGCCTGCTCCGATAGCGTACCGCGAATTCACGACGACCTTTCCGGCGGCGGTCGGCGACCCTGGATTGATGCCCCTGCTGATTGCGCACCACGTCGTCGTAGATGTGTCATCGTCTTCGACGCCGTGGTTCGTGGCGATGCTGGTTGACTGGGGACCGCTGATACTTCTGTTCGGGTTCTTCTGGTGGATGAGCAACCGGGCCGTCCGCAGCCAATCGGGTGTGTTCGGATTCGGACGGATGAGGGCCAAGCGCTACAGCAGCGAGCAGCCAAAGGTCACCTTCAACGACGTCGCGGGGGCGGACGAAGCCAAGTCCGAGCTTCAGGAGGAGGTCGACTTCCTTAGAAATCCCCAGAAATACCGGGATTTGGGGGCACGCATACCCAAGGGCGTGCTGCTGGTCGGACCACCCGGAACCGGCAAGACTCTCATGGCTCGTGCGGTAGCGGGCGAAGCCGGGGTTCCGTTTTTCAGCCTCAATGCCTCGGAGTTCATCGAGATGTTTGTAGGTGTGGGAGCGAGCCGCGTGCGAGATCTCTTCCGGCAGGCCAAGGAGGCGGCCCCTTCTATAGTGTTTATTGACGAGCTCGACGCGGTCGGGCGGCGGCGCGGCGCGGGCCTCGGAGCGACCAACGACGAGCGCGAACAGACGCTGAATCAATTACTGGGCGAACTCGACGGTTTTGACGAGCGCACCGAGGTGATCACTATTGCGGCGACCAATCGGCCGGACGTTCTCGATCCAGCACTGCTGCGGCCGGGACGTTTCGATCGCCAGGTGGTCGTCGGTCTTCCGGATCGAAAAGGACGCGAAGGCATCCTGCGTATCCATACGCGCAAGCTGCCACTTGCCTCCGATGTCGATCTGGATAATCTCGCACGCCGAACGATAGGAATGAGTGGGGCGGATCTGGCGAACCTTTGCAATGAAGCCGCGCTTACCGCGGCGAGACACAATCGATCGGCGGTTACCATGGCCGATTTCGAAGAGAGTGAGGACAAGATACGGATGGGTGCCGCGCAGCAACACTTGGTGAACCCGAGCGAGCGCCGCGTGGTCGCCTATCACGAGTGCGGCCATGCAGTGGTTGCGTGGATGACGCCGGCCGCCGATCCAGTTCATAAGGTGACGATTGTGCCGCACGGCCAGGCGCTTGGAATGACCGAGCAGCTTCCGGGAGAAGAGCGGCACAATCTCAGCCTGTCCTATATAAAGGCGCGGCTGGCCGTGATGTTGGGCGGGCGCACCGCAGAGGAAATCGTCTTCGGCGAGGTGACGACGGGCGCCGAGAATGACCTGGTCGAGGCGACGCGCCTTGCTCGGCGGATGGTGACTCGCTGGGGAATGAGCAAGCTCGGACTGGTCGCTTTCAAGACCGACGAGCAGCAGCCTTTCCTGGGTTACGAAATTGCGCAGGGACGCGATTATAGCGAAGCGACGGCGGCGCGCATTGACCAGGAAGTCCTGCGGATGCTCCAGGAGACCCACGATCGAGTCCGCCGCTGTCTTACCAACTCACGAGAGCGGCTGGATCGGCTGGCAGAAGCGCTGCTGAGGGAGGAGACCGTCGGTTCCGACGAGCTGAAAAGCATCCTCGGCCCGCGCCTCGACTCTGGACCAGAGGAGTTCGGGGAGCTTACCGCGAATTCGCAGAAATAGTACGCGAGTGAAGACCTCTGACGCGCGAAACTACTTGCCGCGGATTCGGGTGCGGCGCATTTTGCGCAGGCGGGATTTTGCCTGATGCGGATCGCTCTTTTTCTTGCGAGCCAGTTTCCGGTTGCGCCGGTTTCGTTGTTTCGAAGCTACCTTCATTGGTTCTCCTGACCTGCATTATTCGTCGATGGCGGCGCGGACGCGTTGTACGCCTCGCCCCCTAATGTGTGCGGCGCGGTGAATGCGATTGGGCTTATCGCCATCACTTCCGTCGCTGCCTGTCCTTCGTCCTGGGCTATCACGCGCCCGAGAGGCTCTCCTGTCGTGACGGGCCCGTTGATCGCTGGCGGCACATCGTACACGAGCTTTACCGCAGAGGCATCGGCCTTCGGCACCACGAGTTTGAGTTCGTGCGCCGCGACCGGCTGAATCAGCGGACCCTCGTGGACCTGCACCTGGACCGGAATCGGCTGTCCGGACTTCAGCAACGACACCGCAGTGAATTGGTCGAAGCCCCACTCCATCAGTTTGGCGGCCTGCGCAAAACGCTGCGCATTCGACGGCGCGCCAAGAATAACCGCTATCAACCGCATATTCTCGCGCTTGGCGGTGGTGGTGACGTTGAATCCCGCCTGGTAGGTGAAACCGGTCTTGAGCCCGTCGCATCCTTCGAAATGGCCGATCAGATGATTGGTGTTGTTCAGGATGGCGACGCCGTTGTCGAAATCCATATGCTCCTGGCTCGACCACATCAGCAGGTTAGTTTCGCGGATAATCGCGCGGCCCACGATTGCGAGGTCGTAGGCTGTTGTGCGATCGGCGTCGTGAGTCGGGCGCGGCGGGAGTCCATCGACGGTCTGATAGAGCGTATGGTTCATCCCGAGTTGTTGCGCCCGCTCATTCATCATGCGGACCATCGCCTCGACCGAGCCACCGATCTTTTCCGCGACTGCGACCGCGGCGTCGTTGGCTGATTTGACCAGCGCCGCTTTCATCAGTTCGCGCAGCGGATATACGTCGCCTTCCTTTAGGCCGACGCGCGAGCCGCCCGTATGCGCCGCGCGTTCCGAAATTCTAACCGGGTCATTGCCACTGAAACGGCCCGCGTTGATCTGCTCCTGCGCGACCAGCAAGTTCATCATCTTAGCCATCGAGGCCGGCGGCCATTCCATGTCTGCGTTGTAGGCCATCAGCACGCGCCCGCTGTCGGCATCCTCGAGCAGAGCGCCCTTGTAGAGCGGTCCGCCGGAAGTGGCAGCCCGAGCCGCGTGCTTCGAATGAGTTGTCTTATGCACCCGGCGCCATTGAGCAGAAGCGCGAGCAGGCGACGCCGCGAACACGATCGCGATGCTCAACATCGCGGCCGAGCCGAGCCAACCTGTAGATTTCAAACTAACGAACCCCCGAGACCCATTGAACAAATTCCACCACTTCCCCAAATCCACCACCTACCTTCGTCGTCAGCGTTAGTCCGAAGCTGCCCCGTTCAGGGAATGCGGATGAACCCGGTTGATTCGGGCGTGGGCTTCGAGCCACTGCTTTCGACGTGTTGCAAAATCGCAAGGTTGGTCCGCGCCGGCGTATAATCGGGAATCTCACCGACCAGCTCGTTCCATTCCTGGCTTGCTCTGACGTAATTGCCTTCCTCGGCGTAAATTGCGCCGAGCGTGTTGCGCGCGTCCGGTTGACTCGGATCGATTTGCAACGACAGTAGCGCTTCCTGCTCTGCTTGTGCGAGAGCTCCGCGACGCTCATAGGCGAGCGCGAGGTTGAAGTGGGTCTCGGGCCGCTCCGGTCCGAGCAGTGCGGCCAACCTCAGCACCTGGGTTGCGTCGCGAGTCTGGCCGGAATCGAGATAGAGCAGACCGAGATTCAAAAACAATTGCCAATCGTTGAGGCCAAGCTCGATCGCCTTTTGATATTCGGCGAGTTCCTGACGATGTTCGCCGACGACGCCGTAAGCAAACCCAAGGTGATAGTGAGCGAGTGCGTTGTCCGGATCGTTTTCAATCACGACCCGATGACGGCGAATGGCTTCCGGGTAATCTTCCATGCCCAGGAAATAGTCTGCCAGCGGATCGCAGACCTGCTCGTCGGAAGAACTGCTTTTGGCGCTGGCGCGGGCGCTGATGGGCGACTGGAAAACCAGCGCAATCAGTGCAAGCAGGCAAATCATCGAACGCCGAAAGCTCAACAACTTCTCAACTCCCTGCGGCCAACGATACCCGCAGGAAGAAATGAGATGCTAGCAGGAATTTTCTCCGCAAAAAAACGCGCAGCGTGCTTTTACGACGCTGCGCGCGAAAAAAGGCGTCGTGCCAGTCATCGCGAGCCGGACGAACCAGCTTCGCGCAACCAGCCGATCGCCGGAGGCAAAGCGAACTTTGCCCCCCGACCCTTAATGGATCGATCGGCTTCAGGCGATTCGAAACAGGGCGGCCGCCGTGCGCGGTCGCCCTGTCGAATTATCCGTCAAATTGTTACGGATTGGCCGGGGGAGCCATCGCCGGCGATGCTTCTGCTCCCGGGGATGCCATATCGCTGGCCGAGGCGTCCGCCTTCTTCTTGTGGTGGAACAGGTGGTGGTGATGATGCTTGGGGGCCGGCGATGCTTCCCCTTCGGGTGCCGCCATGCTGCCCTCAGCCGCAGGCGCTGCCATGCTCGGCTCGGCCGCTGGGGCCTGGGCGAATGCCGGCATCGCCAACGCGGTGGCGAAGAAAGCTGCGGAGAGGATTGATAGGGTGCGCTTCATACTCGTGGATCTCCTTGATCTGGGGCGGCCCTTAATGGGACGCAATGTGACTATTAAGCGTATTGCTATACCTGTGCCATCGCTGCGCGGCAAGAACTTCCTACAAAATTCCTTGATTTCATCCTACGGGAACCGCGCGGTGACGCAATCGGTCTACCGTCTATCCGCTTTGCGTACGGGCGATTCCCACCGCGGAGAGGCCGAGACTCTCCTATCCTTGCCCTTGGCGTTCGTCTCTTAACTCGCGATACAGTGCTATCAGTTCCTTAAACGCCCGTGCGACCACCTTGAGATTTGCGCCCGATTGCTCGCCGGTCAGCCGCGGCAGATGCTGCACGTCCACCTCTTTTACCTTGGCGTGACGCCCCGCCAGCCGCGCCATCAGCTCGGTCGAGATCATCGCGCCATGCGCGCGCAATACCATCCCGTCGAGCTTTTCGCGCTTGAACAGTTTCAAACCGCAATCGATGTCGGTGATGGTGATGCCGAGCAGGACGCGGACGAGAGTCGTCCATGCCTTGCCGTTGACCCGTCGCATCAAGTGGTCCGCGCGATGCTTGCGGCTTCCGCAAACCACGTCGTACTCGGGAACAAACGGCGTCAGCTTCTCGAGATCCGCGGGATCGAACTGGCCATCGCCGTCGCATAGCAGCACGTAGGGCTGAGTGGCGGCGCGAATCCCGGAAATCACCGCACCGCCGTAGCCGCGATTCACCGGATGACGCACGACCTTGACGTGTGAGTCCTCGGCGGCGAGTCGCTCGGCAATTTCGCCGGTGCGATCCCGGCTGCCGTCGTCAACCACGATCACTTCGAAGTCGTCTGCGACCCGCGGGCATTCGGCGATCCACGAGCGCACAACGCGCTCGACGTTGCCTTCCTCGTTATGCGACGGCAGGAAAACGCTGATGCCTGGGATACGGGCGACGGCGCTCACGTTGGCGTTTGCGGTCTAATCGCCAAGCTCGCGGTATCCGCCGCGGAAGAACAGGAGAGGCTTGCCTTCATGCGGAGTTTCGGCCTGCTCGATCTCGCCGAGGTAAATCGTATGGTCGCCGCCGTCGATCGCGACAGTCACCTTGCATTCCAGATACGCAAGCGCGCCGTCGAGGATCGGTGCGCCGTTCGCGCCGATCTTGTAGCTGATGCCTTCGAACTTGTTGCCGCCGCTGACCGCAAACTTGCGCGACAGCGCCTCCTGGTCGGACGCCAGTACGTTGACGGTGAAGATTTTGCTCTCCTCGAAACACGGATAGCTCTCAGCCTTCTTGTCGACGCACACCAGCGCGAGCGGGGGAATCAGCGAGACGGAAGTGAACGCGTTGGCAGTCAGGCCATGCAATTCACCGGAGGTGCGAAGCGACGTGATCACGGTAACGCCGGTTGCGAAATGACCCATCACGCGCCGCAGTTCGTTCTTTTCAATTGCCATCTAAATCTCTCCGCGCGCGGATGCTATCAGACGATTTTGCCGGTGGTCAAAGCGGGGCGGGCACGGCGGCCAGCCCCACGGTTGCCCGCCGGGCAAAGGTTAAGTGGGGCGGGCCGCCGTGCCCGCCTTCCTAATCCCATCCGGAGCGATCGCGCGCGACCACATTCTTGCCGCCGAGGTAAACGTAGTCGAGATCGAGCGACGTCAGCGGACGATCGTTCGCGCTAATCCGGACGCTCACCGGTGACGCCACGAAAATCGTGTGATCGCCAGCGACGCGGCTGTCGACCACGCGTGCTTCCAGAGCGATCATCGCAAGTTTCAGCCATGGCACTGAGAGGGTCGGCGAAAGCTCGAACTCGATCGTGTCGAGATTGTTGTCGCGGCGGGCGCGCGGCGAATAAAAGTAATCTTCGAGCTCGCGGCCGCGGCGTCCCACGATGTTCAGGCCGAATGCGCCGGTTCTGGCGATCACGGCGTTGCTGAAGTGCGCGTTATCGACCGCCGCCGTGAACATCACGGGCTCGCCCGAGACCTGCGCGACCCACGACGACGACATCCCGTGGCATCGCCCATTCTCCTGCGTGGTCAAAACATATATTCCGGTGGTGAGACCGGTCATCGCGCGCGCAAGATTGTTCTCCATTGCAAGAAAGCTCCCGAGGTCGCTCGCCGATAAATCAAATATTCACGCTACGTTACAATTGACCTTCGCACCAAGCATTTACAAAATGCATAATGTGACCGCGATGCTGGAGTTTGGCTGGAGCTGATGGGCAGGATTGTTGGATCGTTCACGGCCGCGTTGATTGGCGCGACTATCGTCTTGATGTGCGCCGCCGAGCCTGTGCTCGCCGGGCCCGCCGCAATGTTGGCGCAGCAGAACGAGCCGATCACTGCCGGTGACGCCGCGAAGGCAGGCACGCTGCCGCCGCCTCCACCGTACAATCCGAAGCAGGTCCAGTATGTAGATCCAGGGATGCCGACGCCCGAGCCGCCCGGTCCTGGAACTACTCCCACCCCGACGCCGACCGCGGCGCCTACTCCGCGACCGCTCCCGCAAGTGAAAATTGAAGGGGTGCGGACCGATCGCGTGCCGACGCCGGGTCAACTCCTGTTCGACAAGACCCGCGCTATCGCTTTCGACGATCCGTTCAATTGGTCGGTGACGATTTTCAAAAAGCGCCACCAGTTGATCGTCTACTACAAAAGCCGGCTCTTTAAGAGCTACCACGCCGTGTTCGGACGGAGTTTCGAGCCCGGCACAAAATTGTGGGAGGGAGACCGGCGCACGCCCGAGGGCGTCTACGCAATTATCGATAAGCATCCCAGCGCCCGCTGGGATTGGTTCCTCACCTTGAACTATCCAAACGACCTCGACCGCCATCGGTACGAACAAATGCGCGACGACGGCGAGGTGCCGCATGAAGATGGCCACCCGGTAGGCGTAGGCGGCAGAATCGGAATCCACGGCACCGACGAACCCGAGCTCAACCGCGGCGACATCAACTGGACCACGGGATGCATTTCGGTCGAAGACGAAGACATCGAAGAGCTGACGCGACTCCTACCCAAGGGCACCTTGGTGATAATCAATCCCTGACGGGGAAGGGTAAATCACTTTATTGAAAGTGAAACCCGCGATGGGTTTCACGCTTCCTTCGGCAGGGGTGACCCCTGCACCCAGTGAAAAGAAATCGCGAAATGTTGAGGACAACCTTTCGCTCTCCGGCTCTTGATTTTGGTGGCACAGGCTTTAGCCTGTGATTTTCTGGTCCATGCAAATC
>NZ_JBAUYR010000047.1:0-19340 GCF_049584895.1 Binatus sp. (SeqCode) | reverse complement strand
AAGCGCGAAGACACACATCGAATGGCGGATGCCAACAAGGCGTTCGCCCACTACCGCTGGTAATACCGAGTTTTTTTAGATGGCTCGTCAGACACCAATAGAACGGGTGCGCAATATCGGCATCATGGCGCACATCGATGCCGGCAAGACCACCACTACCGAGCGCGTGCTCTTCTACACCGGCATCAACTACAAGATTGGCGAGGTGCACGAAGGCACTGCGACGATGGACTGGATGGTGCAGGAGCAGGAGCGCGGAATCACGATCACGTCGGCGGCGACCACGTGTTTCTGGCGCGACCACCGCATCAATATTATCGATACGCCCGGACACGTCGATTTCACAATTGAAGTCGAGCGCTCGCTCCGCGTGCTCGATGGCGCGGTCGCTGTGTTCTGCGCGGTCGGCGGCGTCGAGCCGCAATCTGAGACCGTGTGGCGCCAGGCCGACAAGTACCGCGTCCCGCGGGTCGCGTTTATCAACAAGATGGATCGCGTCGGTGCCGAGTTCGAGCGCGTCGTGCAGGAAATGCGCGACAAGCTCAAGGCCACGCCGCTGCTGTTGCATCTTCCGATCGGCGCCGAGGAAAAGTTCACCGGGCTGGTCGATCTGATCGATCAGAAGGCGCTCATCTGGGACGAGGATCGTCTCGGCGCTGAGTATCGCGTCGCTGAGATTCCGGCCGAGTTGAAAGAGCAGGCGGCCGGATATCGCGACAAGATGATCGAGACGCTCGCCGATCACGACGAGCACATCATGGAGATGTATCTCGAAGGCAAGGCGCCGACTCCCGAACAGATTCGCGCCGCAATCCGCGTCGCCACGCTCAAGATGGCGGTGACGCCGGTGATTATCGGCTCCGCGTTCCGCAACAAAGGCGTGCAGCCGATGCTCGACGCGGTGGTCGAATACCTGCCGTCGCCGCTCGACCTGCCGCCGGTTGTGGGCAAGGTCGGCGACAAGATCGATGAGCGATGGCCGCGCGACGACGCGCCGTTCTCTGCGCTCGCGTTCAAGATAATGAACGACCAGCACATGGGCACGCTCACTTTCATCCGGGTTTATTCGGGCAAGCTCGAGAGCGGATCGTCGCTGCTCAATTCGACCCGCGGCAAGCGCGAACGAATCGGCCGCATGCTCAAGATGCACGCGAACAAGCGCGAGGACATCACTGAGGTCTATGCGGGCGACATTTGCGCCGTAGGCCTGCGCGATACCACCACCGGCGACACGCTATGCGATCCGGCTGCGCCGATCGTGCTCGAGTCGATCGAGTTCCCCGAGCCTGTCATCCAGATCGCGATCGAGCCCAAGACCAAGGCCGACCAGGAGAAGCTCGGCGAGGCTCTGCAGAAGCTCGCCAAGGAAGATCCGTCGTTCCGCGTCAGTGTTAATAAGGAAACTTCGCAGACGCTGATCGCCGGGATGGGCGAGCTCCATCTTGAAATCATCGTCGATCGGATGCTGCGCGAATTCAAAGTTGACGCCAATATCGGCAAGCCGCAGGTCGCGTACCGCGAGACCATCAAGCGGGTGTCTGAGGCCGAGGGCCGGCTGGTCCGCCAGAGCGGCGGTCACGGACAATTCGCGGTGGTCGAGCTTCGCATCGAACCGCTTCCCAAGGGCGGCGGTTTCGAATTCGAGGACGGCACCAAGGGCGGCTCGATCTCGCGCAACTTCATACCGGCAATCGAAGCGGGAGTGAAAGAGGCGATGGAGAACGGCGTGGTCGCCGGCTATCCGATGGTCGACGTCAAGGCCATCGTGATTGACGGCAAGGAACACGATGTCGACTCGTCGGAGCTCGCGTTCAAAATCGCCGGCTCGATGGCCTTCAAAGAGGCTTGCGAGAAGGCCGAGCCGATTCTGCTCGAGCCCGTGATGGAAGTCGAGGCCGTCACGCCGCAGGAGTTCATGGGTGAGGTGATCGGCGACTTGAGCGGGCGCCGCGGCAAGATTCTCGACATGGAAAATCGCGCGGGCGCGCAGGTTATCGAGGCCCGCGTCCCGCTCGCTACGATGTTCGGTTACGCAACGCGGCTGCGCTCGATGACGCAGGGCCGCGCGACCTACACAATGCAGTTCGGCGCGTATGAACCCGTGCCAAAAAATATTTTTGATGAGTTGACGGCGCGCAACGGCGACGGAGAGGAAAAGAAGCGCGCTTAACGACTCATGAGCAAGCGCTCAATCGGAGGTTACATCAATGGGCAAAGCTAAATTTGAACGCACCAAGCCGCACGCGAATGTCGGCACGATTGGACATATCGATCACGGCAAAACAACTTTAACCGCTGCGATTACCAAGGTCCTCGCGTCAAAGAAGCTCGCCACTTTTACGGCCTTCGATCAGATCGATAAGGCGCCCGAAGAGAAAGAGCGCGGCATCACGATTTCCATCGCGCACGTCGAGTACGAAACGACCAAGCGCCACTATGCGCACGTCGATTGTCCGGGACATGCTGACTACATCAAGAACATGATCACCGGCGCCGCGCAGATGGACGGCGCGATCCTGGTGGTCGGCGCCAATGACGGCCCGATGCCGCAGACGCGTGAACATATCCTGCTCGCGTATCAGGTCGGCGTGCCGTCGATCGTCGTGTTCATGAACAAGGTCGATATGGTTGACGATCCCGAGCTGCTCGACCTGGTCGAGCTCGAAGTCCGCGACCTGCTGACCAAGTACAATTTCAAGGGCGACGAAGTGCCCGTCATCCGCGGCAGCGCGCTCAACGCGCTCAACTGCGGATGCGGCAAGGCCGACTGTCCCAACTGCAAGCCGATTCTCGACCTGATGGACGCAGTCGACAGCTATATTCCGCAGCCGGTGCGCGAGACTGAAAAGCCGTTTCTGATGCCTGTGGAAGACGTGTTCTCGATCTCCGGCCGCGGCACCGTCGTGACGGGGCGCGTCGAAAAGGGCAAGGTGAAAGTCGGTGAGGAAGTCGAAATCGTCGGCTTCAAGGACACCAGCAAGACTGTCGTCACCGGCGTCGAGATGTTCCGCAAGCTGCTCGACGAGGGCCAGGCGGGCGACAATATCGGCGTGCTGCTGCGCGGTCTCAAGCGCGAAGACGTCGAGCGCGGACAGGTGCTCGCGAAGCCCGGCTCGATCACGCCGCACACCAACTTCGAGGCCTCGGCCTACATCCTGACCAAGGACGAAGGCGGCCGTCATACGCCGTTCTTCACCGGCTATCGCCCGCAGTTCTACTTCCGCACCACCGACGTGACCGGAGTGCTGACGCTGCCCGAAGGCACCGAGATGGTGATGCCGGGCGATAACATCAAGATACTTGGCGAGCTGATCACGCCGGTCGCGATGGACGAAGGCTTGCGCTTCGCTATTCGCGAGGGTGGCCGCACCGTCGGCGCCGGCGTCGTTTCGAAAATTTTGAAGTAACTGGGACCGAAACAAGAGTCGTACGAACCGAGTGGAGATGGGAGCGGAGCGCTGAACGAATCGGGCGCGGTATTTTTTAGATGAACGACAAGATACGCATACGCCTGAAGGCGTACGACTACCGCCTGCTCGATCAGTCGGTTCGCGAAATCGTGGATACCATCCGGCGCACCGGCGGCCGCGTGGCCGGTCCGATTCCGCTGCCGACACGTATAGAGCGCTTTACGGTTAACCGCTCGCCGCACGTCGATAAGAAGTCGCGCGAGCATTTTGAAATACGTACGCATAAACGTCTGCTCGACGTCCTCGAGCCGACCCAGCAGACCATCGACGCGCTGGGCAAGCTCGACCTCGCCGCAGGCGTGGACGTCGAAATCAAGCTTGAGTAGGGCCGATGCTGACCGGATTGATTGGAAAAAAAATCGGGATGACCCAGGTGACCGACCCTGCGGGGCGCGTTCGCGCCGCCACGGTCTTGACACTCGGGCCATGCACGGTATCGCAAGTGAAGACCGCGGCGACTGACGGCTACGAAGCCGTGCAGGTGACGTTCGGCAAAAAGAAACTCACCCGAGTGACCAGCGGCGAGCGCGGCCATTTCGCCAAGGCTAATATCGCGGCCGGAATCAAGTCGGGTGAGTTCGAGCGCCGCGGCGAAGGCGAGTTGACCCTCGGACAACCAATCGCGGCGGCCGACGTGTTCAAGGTCGGCGATCAGGTGGACGTGACCGGAATCTCCAAAGGTCACGGCTACGCCGGCGTAATCAAGCGCCACCACTTTTCCGGCTTCCCCGGCTCGCACGGCACTCACGAATATTTCCGCCACGGCGGCTCGATTGGTAACCGCTCCTATCCCGGACGCGTGCGCAAGGGGATGCGGATGGCGGGGCAGATGGGCAACGAGACTGCCACAATCCTGAATCTCGAAGTGCTCGAGATACTCGCCGAAGACAACGCAGTCGTCGTCTCGGGTGCCGTGCCCGGACCCGACGGCGCCTTGCTCGCGGTCCACCATGCGGCCCGCCCGCGCAAGCGCTCCAACGTAAAGGTGACCGCCAGTGCCTGAGCGCAACATAAAAAAAGAAAAACCGGCGGCATCGCCTGTAAAGCTGCCGCTGTACTCGGCCGCGCACGAAAAAGTCGGCGAGCTCGAAGTCGCCGGCAATGTCTTCGGGCGCGACGGCGACGTCTCACTGTTGCATGAGGCAGTCCGGATGCAGCTGGCGAATCGGCGCTCCGGAACCGCGTCGACCAAGACCAAGGGACTCATCTCGGGCGGCGGCCGCAAACCATGGCGGCAGAAGGGGACCGGACGCGCGCGCGCAGGCTCGACCCGCTCGCCAATATGGCGTCACGGCGGAACTATCTTCGGACCGCAGCCGCGTGACTATTCCTACAAGATGCCGAAAAAGGCGTGGCGCGCCGCTCTCTGTCTCGCGATTTCCGATCGCGCGAAAAACGGCAAGCTGTTCATCGTCGAGTCGCTCGATCTGTCGGAGCCGAAAACCAAAGCTGCGAAAGCTGCGCTCGGCAAGCTCGGGGTCGAGCATGCTCTCATCATTACCGGTGAAGCTGACGGCAAGTTTCTGCTCGCCGCGCGCAATCTCGCGGCGCATAAAGTTCTCGCGCTCGAAGGGCTCAACGTTTACGACGTGCTCAATTATCGGGAACTGGTCATGACCAGTTCGACCGCCAAGGCAATCGAAGCGCGATTTGCGGGAGAGGCGACTGCAGGCTCTGCGGGGGAATCAAATGAGTAGTCCCGAGAGTCTGATTATCGCGCCGATCATCACCGAGAAGGGCACCATGGCCAGCGAAAAGGCCGGCCAGGTCCTGTTTAAGGTGCGGCCCGGCGCGAGCAAGGACAAGATTCGCGAGGCGGTCGAGCATCTGTTCAAGGTCACCGTGATCAAGGTCCGCACCTCGAACTTCATGGGCAAGGAACGGAAAAAAGGCGCAATCAAGGGCCGTCAGATCGACTGGAAGAAGGCTTACGTAACGCTTAAAGAAGGCGACAAGATCGAATTCTTCGAAGGGCTCTAAGATACCGTGGTAGAGCACGATATTGAGAAGAAGGTTCGGAGCTAGACAGAAGAGATACTGAAAAAAATGGCTGTAATACAATTAAATCCGCGCACGCCTGGGCAGCGCTTCATGCAGATTGCGGACTTTTCGGAGCTTACGAAGAAGGAGCCTGAGAAAAGTCTGCTGGTCCCGGTCAAGCGCACTGGTGGACGCAATAATCGCGGACGCATGACCTCGCGTCATCGCGGCGGCGGGCATAAGCGCCGCCTTCGCCTGATTGATTTCAAGCGCAACCGCGACGGGATTCCCGCGGTGGTCGCCGCGCTCGAGTACGATCCGAATCGCTCCGCGAATATCGCGCTGCTGCACTATGCGGACGGTGTGAAGACTTACATCCTCGCGCCTGACGGGCTCAAAGTCGGCGCCAAGGTCGAATCGGGCGAGAACGCCGACATCAAGCCGGGCAACGCCCTGATGCTCAAGAACATCCCGCTCGGCACCGTCGTTCATGCAATCGAGATGAAGCCCGGCGCCGGTGCGAAGCTCGCGCGCGGCGCGGGTGTGCAAGCGCAGTTGATGGCCAAAGAGGGCAAGATGGCCCTGCTCAAGCTGCCGTCGGGCGAGCAGCGGATGGTGCAGGCGGATTGCCGCGCGACTATCGGCCAGGTCGGCAATCTCGATCACGAAAATATTTCGATCGGCAAGGCCGGGCGCTCGCGATGGCTCGGCAAGCGAGGTCATGTGCGTGGAGTCGCGATGAACCCAGTTGACCATCCGCACGGCGGTGGCGAGGGCAAGTCCAAAGGAAACCATCCGCAGTCGCCGTGGGGCCAGCCAGCCAAGGGATACAAGACGCGCAAGAAACAGCCGTCGGACAATCTGATCGTCAGCCGTCGGCCGAAGGGCAAGCATTAGAGAGTTATGGCCAGGTCACTAAAAAAAGGTCCGTTCGTCGACGGCCATCTGCAGAAGAAAGTCGGTGCCGCGACCGCGTCCGGCGACAAGCGCATCATCAAGACCTGGTCGCGGCGCTCGATGATCACGCCCGACATGATCGCGTTGACCTTCGCCGTCCACAACGGCCACAAGTTCATCCCGGTGTATTGCACCGAGAACATGGTCGGTCACAAGCTCGGCGAATTCGCGCCGACCCGGACCTTTCATGGCCACGCCGGCGATCGCAAGGGCGAAGTCAAGGCGGCTTCGATTCCCAGCGCACCGGCTGCTCCGGCCGCGGCCAAGGCGTAAGCGGGGAAAGTTGTAAGAGTCATGGAATCCGTATCGCGAACTCGCTTCATCAGAATCTCGCCGCGCAAGCTCAAGCTCGTGTGCGAATTAATCGTCGACAAGAAAGTCGATCAGGCGTTGTCGATTCTCGAGTTCACCCCCAAGAAAGCGGCGCGCTTCGTCTCCAAGACTTTGCTCGCCGCGATTGCCAACGCCCGCGATCAGCAGAATGTCGACGAGGACAAGTTGTTCGTAAAACGCGCGACCGCCGACACCGGGCCGACCTGGAAGCGCTCGCTCACGCGCGCACATATGCATGCGACGCCGATTCACAAACGCACCAGCCATCTCACGGTTATCGTGGACGAGCGGGCGTCCTGAGGCTTCTATGGGACAGAAAGTACATCCGCGCGGTTTTCGTCTCGGCGTCATCGAGAGCTGGGACTCACGATGGTACGCGAGTCACGACTACGCCAAGCTGCTGCACGAAGATTTGAAGCTGCGCGATTTCATCAAGAAGCGGCTCTACCACGCCGGTATCTCGCGAATCGAAATCGAGCGGATGGCCAATAAGGCCAAGATAAATATTTATACGGCGCGTCCAGGTATCGTCATCGGCAAGAAGGGCGCGGAAATCGACAAGCTCAAGCTCGATATCCAGAAGCTGATGAAGGGGCGCGACTCCTTCATCAATATTCACGAGGTCCGCCGCCCCGACCTCGATCCGCAGCTGGTTGCCGAAAATATCGCGCTCCAGCTCGAGCGTCGCGTGGCGTTTCGCCGCGCGATGAAAGAAGCGGTCACGCGTGCGATGCGGATGGGCGCGCAGGGCGTGAAAGTCCACGTCGCGGGACGCCTCGGCGGCGCGGAAATCGCGCGCCAGGAATGGTATCGCGAGGGCCGCGTGCCGCTGCAGACTCTCCGCGCCGATGTTGCGTACGGATTTGCGGAGGCGCGCACGACCTACGGTCAGATTGGCGTGAAGGTCTGGATTTTCCGCGGCGAAGTTCTCACCCGCAAAGACGCGGACGCGAAACGCGCAGGAACGCCCGTGCAGGCGAATTGAAGAAGTAAGATGCTCGCACCAAAAAAAGTTAAATGGCGCAAAATGATGAAGGGTCGCGTCCGCGGCGCCGAGAACCGTGGACTGTGGCTCGCGTTCGGCGACTACGGGCTCAAGTCGCTCGAGACTTGCCGGATCGACACGCGCGCTCTGGAAGCCGCTCGTATCGCGCTCACCCGTCATATCAAGCGCGGCGGTCGCGTCTGGATTCGCGTCTTCCCCGACAAGCCCTTCACCAAGAAGCCGGCCGAAACCCGCATGGGCAAGGGCAAGGGCTCGCCCGAAGGATGGGTCGCGTGCGTTCGTCCGGGCCGGATTCTGTTCGAGATGGAAGGGGTTGATTACGCGACCGCGAAAGAAGCGATGCGTCTGGCGGCGCACAAGCTTCCCATCAAAACCATGATGATCTCGCGCGAGGAGGGCGGCGGCCTTGGAGCTTGACGAACTAAGGCAGATGACCCCGGCGGATCTTCGGGTCAAGGAGCGCGAGGCGCGCGAAGAAATTTTCCGCCTGCGCCTCAAGCTGCGCACCAATCAGCTCGACAATCACGCCGGCTATCGCCGTGCGCGTCGCGAGTTGGCGCGGATTTTAACTTTGCTCAGCGCGAAGACGCGGGCCGAAGCGGTTAAGGAAAAGAAGGCAAGTTAATGCGGCAGCGAATTAAACGGCGCGAGGGGACCGTGGTCTCCGCCAAGATGACCAAGACCGTGCTGGTGAAAGTCGATCGGATGGTCGAGCACGAACTGTACGGCAAGCGCGAGCGTCGCAGCACCAAGTTCATGGCGCATGACGAGCGCGGCGAATGCAAAGAGGGTGACCGCGTGCAGATTATCGAGTCGCGTCCGCTCTCGAAAAACAAGCGCTGGCGCGTCAGCCGCGTACTCAAAAAGGCCGCGGGGTAAGGACGCGAGATGGTACAGGTACAAACGGTTCTGGATGTCGCCGATAACTCGGGCGCCCGCAAGGTTATGTGCATCAAGGTGCTCGGCGGCTCCAAGCGCCGGTACGCGTCGGTCGGAGACGTGATCGTGGTCGCAGTGAAAGAAGCGATTCCCAACGCCAAGGTCAAAAAAGGCGACGTGTCGCGCGCGGTGATCGTGCGCACGGCAAAAGAAATCAGCCGCGACGACGGCAGTTATATCCGATTCGACGGCAACTCGGCCGTGCTGCTCGACAAGGATCACGAGCCGGTCGGGACCCGCATCTTCGGGCCGGTCGCTCGTGAGCTGCGCGCGAAAAAGTTTTTGAAAATAATCTCGCTCGCGCCGGAGGTGTTGTGATGGCGTCAGCGAAGCATACGATTAGCGTCAAGTACAAAATCAAGAAGAATGACACCGTGATGGTTGTCACCGGCCGCGACCGCGGCAAGACCGGCAAGGTGATGCGCGTGCTGCCCGAGGCGGGACGCGTCGTGATCGAACGGCTCAATATCGTCAAGCGTCACACCAAGTCGAGCGGCGGCGCGCAGAGACCGGGCGGAATCATCGAAAAGGAAGCGCCGATCGCAATCTCGAACGTTATGATTTTTTGCGATCGCTGCAATGCTCCGGTCCGGGTCGGCATCAAGGCCAACGACGATGGCTCCAAGAGCCGGGTCTGCCGCCGATGCAGCGAAGTTATAGGTAACGACTAATGGCCGACAAAAAAGAAAAGCCGGATAAAGCCGATCAGGCTGCCAAGGCCGATCAGACCGCCAAGTCTGACGCCGCGGCCAAGGCCAAGCGCGAAGGCAAGGCGCGGCAGGCTCAACAGAAGCAGGCGGCTGAGGACGCCAAGGCCGCTGCGGCGGAACCGCTACCGCCCGAGCCCAAGCTGCCGGCGCGTCTGCGCGTTCGTTTCGAGAATGAAATCGCGCCTGCTCTGATGCGTGAGCTGAAAATCGACAACAAGATGCGCGTGCCGCGCCTGGAAAAGATCACGATCAACATGGCGCTGCAGGAAGCACGCGACAATGTGAAGATTCTCGACTCCGCGCTCGAAGAGCTCAAGGTAATAGCCGGGCAGAAGCCGGTGCTGACCCGCGCGCGCAAGGCGATTTCGAATTTCAAGCTGCGCCAGGGGATGCCGATTGGCGTGATGGTTACGCTGCGGCGCGAAAAGATGTGGGAGTTTTTCGACCGGCTGGTGAATATCTCGCTGCCGCGCGTGCGCGACTTCCGCGGCGTCAGCGACAAGGCCTTCGACGGCCGTGGCAACTACTCGCTCGGGCTGAAGGAACATACGATTTTCCCCGAACTCAATCTCGACAAGGTCGAGAAGGTGAAGGGTTTGACGATTTCGATCACGACCACGGCGCGCAGCGACTTCGAGGGACTGACTCTCCTGCGTGCGCTCGGGATGCCGATGCGCGGTGCGGCTGAGCGCGAAGCGGACGCCGCTAAAGCGGCAGCTGCAGCGCAGGCTCATGCCGCCGCGCGCGCTGCGGTCGCAGCCGCGGCAACACCGCCGCCGACGCCGGGCCAGGGAGCATAGGAACAGCAGATGGCGAAAACGTGCCTGCGGGTCAAGGCGACTCGCAAACAAAAATTCAAAGTGCGCCAATACAACCGCTGCCCGCTATGCGGCCGCGCGCGTGCGTACTATCGGCGTTTCAAGATGTGCAGGCTTTGCTTGCGCAAGAACGCACTCGACGGCAAATTGCCTGGCGTGATCAAGGCGAGCTGGTAAGAGAGACGAATCATGTCGCAGACCGATCCGATTGCTGAACTGCTTACGCGAATCCGCAACGCGATGCGCGCGCGGTACAACGAACTCACTGTGCCCCATTCGCGGCTGCGCGAGGCTATTTGCCGCGTGCTGATGGCCGAGGGATTCCTGGCCGGGGTCGAAGTCGGCGGCGAAGTCCCGCTCAAGATGCTGGCGCTCAAACTGCGCTACTCGCCAACCCGCGAGTCCGTCATCCGCGGAATCGATCGCATCAGCAAGCCGAGCAATCGCCGCTATGCCGGCGCTGCCGAAATCGGCAAGGTCCGCGGCGCGATGGGCGTGCAAATCGTATCCACTCCGCTCGGCGTGATGACCGGTCGCGAAGCGCGTCGCCGCAAAGTCGGTGGCGAAATTCTCTGCAGGGTTTGGTAACTATCGATGTCGCGCATAGGAAGACTACCGATTCATCTCGACAAGAGCGTCAAGGCGACAGTCGCCGGCGGTACGCTCAAGGTCGAGGGCCCCAAGGGCAAGCTCGAGCTCAAGCTTCATCCCGGCTACACCGTCGACATCAAGGACGGCGAAATCGTCGTGAAGCGCCCAGGAGACACCAGTGAAGAGCGCGCCGTCCACGGCCTGATGCGCAAGCTGGTCGCCAACATGGTCGAGGGCGCCGGCAAAGGCTTCACTCGGGTGCTCGAGATTAACGGCGTCGGCTATCGCGCCGAGGCCAAGGGCCAGCAAGTGAATCTGACCCTCGGCTATTCGCATCCGATCGTTTATCAGCTTCCGCCCGGCGTCACCGCGAAAGTCGAGAAGCAGGTGACCGTCACGCTCGAGAGCGCCGACCGCCAACTGCTCGGCACCGTCGCCGCGCAGATTCGCGAGCTGCGGCCGCCGGAGCCGTACAAGGGCAAGGGAATCAAGTACGCCAACGAGACGATTCGCCGCAAAGCCGGCAAGGCTGCGGCTGGCTCGACCTCGGCGTAGGGGTTGGATAGAAAAGGTTATTTCGACTATGGCTCTAGAACGATCGGAAAAACGGAAATTTCGGCAAGGCCGCGTGCGGCGCAAAGCGGTCGGCAACGACAGTCGCCCGCGCCTCTCGGTCTTCCGCTCGCTGCATCATATTTACGTGCAGGTTATTTCGGACGAGAGCGGACGTACGCTCGCGGCTGCGTCCACTGAAACGGCCGGCCTGCGCGAAGAACTCAAGAGCAAGCGCAACCTTGCTGCCGCCAAAGCGGTGGGCAAGGCGATTGCCGAGCGATGCCTCCAGAACGGCATCTCCAACGTCGTGTTCGATCGAAACGGATTTCTCTATCACGGCCGCGTCAAGGCGCTGGCCGACGCGGCGCGCGAAGCGGGGTTAAAATTTTGAACGGCAGGCAACGAACACTTCGAGAAGGCACCGTGGTGCAGCGGATCGATCCGCAGGGCCTCGAAATCAAAGAGAAGGTCGTGCATATCAACCGCGTCGCCAAGGTCGTCAAGGGCGGTCGCCGCTTCAGCTTCAGTGCGCTGGTCGTCGCCGGCGATCATAACGGCCTGGTCGGCTTCGGCCTCGGCAAGGCTAACGAAGTGCCCGAGGCGATTCGCAAGGGGGTCGATCGCGCCAAGAAGAGTCTGGTGCGCGTGCCGATTCAGGACGGCACCATTCCGCACGAAGTTGTTGGACGTTTCGGCGCGGGACGCGTCGTGCTCCGCCCTGCCGCCGAAGGCACTGGCGTTATCGCGGCGGGCGGCGTGCGCGCGGTGGTCGAGCTCGCGGGCATCCGCAACATCCTGACCAAGCGGCTGGGCTCGTCGAATCCTCATAACCTGGTGAAGGCGACGCTCGAGGCGCTGGCGGAACTCCGCAGCACGCAGGATATTAATCGCCTCCGCGGACGCACGCCGAATCAGCCCGAAGCGGCAGCGTAGTCGAGGTTTACCGTGGCTGAGAATACAAATTCCGATAAAATTCGCGTCAAGCTCGTCGGCAGTCCGATCAGCACCAATCGGCGCGTGCGTGAAACCGTCAAGGGACTCGGCCTCGGCAAAGTCGGCAGTGTGCGCGAGCTCAATCGCAGCGCCGCAGTCGAAGGGATGATCAAGCGGCTGAAGCATCTGGTAGTCGAGCTCAAGGATTAGTTGCAGTCATGGATTTGAAGGATTTAAAACCGTCTCCCGGCTCGACTCATCGCAAACGCCGCGTCGGACGCGGTATCGGCTCCGGTCACGGCAAGACCGCCGGTCGCGGGCATAAGGGTCTCGGCGCCCGCTCGCACGGCAACACGCCCCCGAGCTACGAAGGCGGCCAGATGCCTTTGCAGCGGCGCTTGCCCAAGCAGGGTTTTCGGCGCACGTTGAAGAACCAGGCGCGTCGCGACGAATTCGCAATCGTCAATCTGTCTCGGCTCGGCGACTTCGGCGAGGATGTAACTATCGACGCGGCGGCACTGGTCGCGCGCGGGCTCGTTCCCGCCGGTCGCAAGGTCAAGGTTTTAGGTGACGGTGAGTTGAAGAGTAGGATTAGGGTGCGCGCCGACGCGTTCTCGAAAAGCGCGCTGGACAAAATCGCCGCGGTAGGCGGCTTCGCGGAGTTGGTAGTAAAGCCGACCAGCGAAAAGAGCTAAATGCTCGACGGGTTTTCAAACGCCTCGCGCATTCCGGAGTTGCGCCGACGCCTCGTGTTCACGGCCGCGATGCTCGCGGTGTTCCGCCTCGGTGTTGCCGTGCCCACTCCCGGTATCGACGGCCAGGCCCTCGCATCGCTGTTCGAGCAGACCAGCGGCACGCTCTTCGGATGGGTCAATCTCTTCTCCGGCGGCGCGCTCGAGCACTTCTCGGTCCTCGCGCTTGGCATCATGCCGTACATCTCGGTTGCCATCGTTCTCGACCTGCTGAAAATCGCGTCCCCGTATCTCGACGAGTTATATAAAGAAGGCGAGGCGGGCCGCCGCAAGATAACTCAGTACACCCGCTATGGCACCGTGCTGCTGGCGTTGTTCCAGGGCACGATGTTCGCGATCGCGCTCGAAAAAGCGCCCGCGCCCGGCGGCGGCAGTATCGTTTACAATCCCGGCGTCGGATTTGTCGTGATGACGGTCATCACGCTCACGGCGGGCACGATGTTCCTGATGTGGATCGGCGAGCAGATTACCGAGCGTGGAATCGGCAACGGCATCTCGCTGATCATCATGGCCGGCATCGTCGCGCGACTGCCGAGCGCGCTCAGCACCACCGCGCAGTTCGTGCGCGAGGGCGAAATGAGCATCTTCCTGCTCATCTTCATTCTCGCGGTCGCAGCCGGCGTCATCTACGGCATTGTTTATATCGAGACCGCGCAGCGTCGTATCCCGATTCAATACGCGCGCCGCGTCGTCGGTCGCCGCGTATACGGCGGCCAGAGCTCGCATCTGCCGCTCAAGATAAACACCTCGGGCGTCATTCCGCCGATTTTCGCGTCGGCGCTGCTGGTCTTCCCCGCGACGCTCGCCACCTTCGTCCCGTTCCTGAAACCATACGCGAGCTACCTGACCCCCGGCGGCTTCTACTACGACCTCGTGTACGTCGCCTTGATTTTTTTCTTTTGTTATTTCTACACGTCGGTCACGTTCAACCCGGTCGACGTCGCCGACAATCTGAAAAAGTACGGCGGCTTCATCCCGGGAATCCGGCCCGGCCGTCCGACCGCTGACTACATCGATCGCGTGCTTTCGCGCATTACGCTCGGCGGCGCGGTTTACGTCAGCGCCGTATGCGTCCTGCCCACAATCTTGATTGCACGCTTCAACGTGCCGTTCTTCTTCGGCGGCACCGCGCTGTTGATTGTCGTCGGCGTCGCGCTCGACACTGTCGCGCAAATCGAAACCCATCTGCTCACTCGCAACTACGAAGGCTTCATGCGCCGCGGGCGCGTGAAGACCAAGAGGGGTGCCTAAGCAGGTGCGTCTGGTGCTGCTGGGCCCGCCGGGTGCGGGCAAGGGTACGCAAGCGAGGGCGCTCGCGACGCTATGGGGTATACCGCAAGTTTCCAGCGGCGATCTGTTGCGCACCGTCGTTCGCGAAGACTCGGAGCTCGGCCGCGAGGCCGCCAGCTACATGGATCGCGGACAGTTGGTGCCCGACGAATTGGTGCTTAAGTTGATCGATGAGCGGCTTCGAAAAAAAGACGCCCGCAAAGGATTCATCCTCGACGGCTTCCCGCGCAACGTGATGCAGGCCGAGGCTCTCGCCAAGGGACTCGACAAAGCGGGGCTGAAGCTCGACAAAGCCGTCGCTGTGATCGTGCCCGACGAAGAGATCGTGAAGCGAATATCAGGACGCCGCACCTGCGCGAAATGTAACGCGATGTATCACGTCGCATTCGAGCCGCCGAAGAAGCCGGGAGTATGCGACAAATGCGGCGGCGAACTTTATCAGCGCGAGGATGACGCCGAGGAAACCGTGCGCGAACGTCTCAAAGTTTTTGCCGAGGCGACGCGGCCGTTGCTCGATTACTACGGCCGCCTCGGCTTGCTCGAGCAGGTCGACGGAGTAGGCCGCACCGACGACGTGGAAAAGCGAATCCTGTCTGCTGTAAACGGAGTCGCACCACCGCCTAAGTGAAGGCGACTCAGCGTAATCATGATCACCATTAAAACCCCGGCGGAGATCGCCGTGATGCGCCAGGCGAGCCAGATTGTCGCCGAGATTCTCGAGGCACTTGCCGCCGCAGTTCGTCCCGGAATCACGACCGAGGAGCTCGATAAGCTGGCCGAAGATCTGACTTACAAAAAAGGCGCGAAGCCTGCCTTCAAAGGCTACAAGCCGGGCGACGTCGTCTATCCGAAATGTCTTTGCGTGTCGATTAACAATGAAATAGTCCACGGCATCCCGTCGAGCCGCAAATTGAAAGCCGGCGATATCGTCGGGCTCGACTTCGGCGTCGTGTACGAAGGCTTCTACGGCGATTCCGCGCGCACCGTCGCAGTCGGCCCGGTGCCGGAGCGAGTGACGCGGCTCCTGAATGTAACCCGCGATTCCCTCTACGCGGGAATCGCGCAGGCGCGCGCCGGCAATCGCATCAGTGATATCGCGCGCGCGGTGCAGGAAACCGTCGAGCGGGCCGGGTTTTCGGTCGTGACCGACTTTGCCGGACACGGCATCGGCCGCCGTCTCCATGAAGACCCCCAGGTACCGAATTATTTTCGCCCGGGGATGCCTAATCCGCGGCTTCGCGAGGGGATGGCGCTGGCGATCGAGCCGATGGTTAACGAGGGAAGCCCTGATTTGGAGATACTTTCCGACGGCTGGACTGCGGTGACGGCGGACGGTAAACTATCTGCCCACTTCGAGCATTCCATCGCAATCACCTCCAACGGACCCGAAATTTTAAGCGAATTGGAAAATGTCTAAAGGCGACGCGATCGAAGTTCAAGGGACGGTGCAGGAAGCGCTTCCCAATGCGGTGTTCAGGGTGACGCTCGACAACGGGCACAAGGTGTTGGCCCATATTTCGGGCAAGATGCGGATGCATTACATAAAAATCCTGGCCGGCGACAAGGTCACGGTAGAGCTGTCACCCTACGACCTCACGCGCGGCCGAATAACGTACCGGATGCGATAAAAAGTGGGGCAGCCGATTATCGTACCGGATCCAGTAAGGTCGAGCACAATCGCAAACAGAGACTAAAAAAATGAAGGTCAGAGCTTCTGTAAAAAAGATTTGTAAGAACTGCAAAGTGGTGCGTCGCGAAGGCGTCGTGCGCATCCTGTGCTCCAACCCGCGCCACAAGCAGCGCCAGGGCTAGGAAGGGTCTCCGCGATGGCACGAATAGCTGGAGTCGAACTCCCGAAGAACAAGCGGATGGATATAGCGCTCACCTATATTTACGGAATAGGCCGGCCAAGCGCGCTCAAAATTCTCGCGGCGGCGAAAGTCGATCCTGCGATCAAGACTGACGATCTGTCCGCCGATCAGCAGGTGCACATCCGCCAGGTGATAGACACCGACTACGAAGTCGAAGGCGACTTGCGCCGCGACTTTCAGCAGTCGATCAAGCGCTTGATGGATCTCGGATGCTATCGCGGCATCCGGCATCGTCGCGGCCTTCCGGTCCGTGGACAGCGAACCCACACCAACGCACGCACTCGCAAAGGCCCGCGCAAAGTCGTCGCGGGCAAGAAACAGGCACCGCCAAAAGGCTAACGGAATAAAAACGCAAACAACGAAGGAAATTTTCGCCGATTATCATCGCGGAAATTGATTCACTGAAAAAAGAAGAATGGCTGAAGAAGTAAAAGAGACTAAAGAAGAAAAGAAGGGCGCTGCTGCGACGCCCGCCGCTGCAGGCGCCGCTGGAGCACCTGCCCCTGCGCCGCGTCGCAAGAAGGTGCGTCGCAACGTGCCCGAAGGCGTCGCGCATGTGCATGCGACCTTCAACAACACGATCGTCACGATCACCGATCAGCAAGGCACCGTGATCGCCTGGTCGAGCGCCGGATCGGTCGGCTTCAAGGGCTCGCGCAAGGGCACGCCGTACGCTGCGCAGATGGCGGCGGAAGCATGCGCTCGGAAATGCTCTGAAGTCGGGATGCGTGCGGTGGTCGTTCACGTCAAAGGTCCGGGCGGCGGACGCGAATCAGCGGTACGCGCACTGCAAGCTGCCGGCCTCGGCGTCATCTCAATCAAGGACGTCACCCCGATTCCGCACAACGGATGCCGTCCGCCAAAACGGCGCCGAGTCTGAAAAACGCGAACATCTAAGGAAATTTTCGCCGAGATGTTCCCAACCAAGCGGATTCACTGAAAAAAATGGCTAGAAATCTGGGTCCAGTATGCCGCTTATGTCGGCGCGAAGGACTGAAACTCTTCCTCAAGGGAGAGCGATGCTACAGCGACAAGTGCGCAATCGAGCGGCGCAATTATCCGCCCGGCGCACACGGCCAGGCGCGCACGCGTTTCTCTGAATTCGCGATTCGATTGCGCGAGAAGCAGAAGGTCAAGCGCATCTACGGGATGATGGAGCGCCAATTCTCTGACTACTTTGCCAAGGCGGAGCGGATGGATGGAATCACCGGCGAGAACCTGCTGGTGCTGCTCGAGCGCCGTCTCGACAACGTCGTGTATCGTCTCGGCTTCGCAAGTTCGCTCGCGCAGGCGCGACAGGTCGTTCGTCATGGGCACATCCAGGTTAACGGCAAGAAAGTTACGATTCCCTCGACCCTGGTCGAGGTTGGCAGTGTGATAAGCGTGGCCGAGGCGAGCCGCACCAAGAAGGTGATCGTCGAGGCAATCGAGATGGCGCAGCGTCGCGGCGTACCGCCGTGGATGGCACTCGAGCGCGAACAATTCCGCGGTTCGCTCCGGTCGCTGCCGGCGCGCGCTGAACTGACGATGCCGATCAGCGAGAAGCTGATCGTCGAGCATTACTCAAGATAAGGCGGAGGCTACCGATTCGGCGTCCCGGTCCGTGGTGGACCTGTGTGGGCGCGGGAAATCCATCGGGAAAAAGAGCATAGACCATGCAAAATGACTGGCGAGATCTGATCAAACCCAAAACTGTCGAGTTCGACGAGAAGGAAGTCACTCCTTCCTACGGCAAATTTTCCGCGGAACCGCTCGAACGCGGCTACGGAATCACCGTTGGCAACGCGCTGCGGCGCATCCTGCTGTCCACCCTGCCCGGTTACGCGATTACGGCAGTCAGGATCAAAAACGTCCTCCACGAGTTTTCGACTCTGTCCGGCGTTAAAGAGGACGTGACCGACATCGTCCTCAATCTCAAGGAAATCCGGCTCCGCCTGCACGAGGGCGAGCAGATTACCGCAACCCTCAAGGTCAAAGGCGAGGCGCAGGTCACCGCGCGCGACATCACCGGCGGACCCAGCCTCGAAATTTTGACCCCCGACAAGCATATCGCGTCGCTCGACAAGGGCGCCGAACTCGATATGGAACTCGTAATCAAGCGTGGCCGCGGCTACGTCCCCGGCGAGCGCACCGAAGATGAGGAATCAATCGGCACGATCCGTCTCGACGCGATCTTCTCGCCGATTCGAAAAGTTAATTTCACCGTTACCAACGCGCGCGTCGGCCAGCGTACCGACTACGACCGGCTCGCGCTCGAAATATGGACCGACGGCTCGATCAACCCGCGCGAAGCACTCACCTACGCCGCGCGCGTGATGCGCGATCAGATGACAATCTTCGCGGGCGTCGAAGAAGAAGCCGAAGTGCCCGCCGGTGCGGTCGAAGGCGGAGACGCGCGCCCCACGATGAGCGAATTGCTCTATCGGCCGGTCGAAGGCCTGCCGATTTCGGTGCGCGCCTTCAACGGCCTGCAGAACGCCGACATCAAGTATATCGGCGAGCTGGTGCAGCGCACCGAGCAGGACATGCTCAAGATTAAAAACTTCGGACGCAAGTCCCTCAACGAGATCAAGGAAGTCCTCGCCGACATGGGTCTCTCGCTCGGGATGCGCCTTGAGAATCTGCCGCCGCGCGGCGAGCTCGACCGCATGTGGGAAGAGCAAGAACGCCGCGAGTCGGCTTAGATCGTTCTATCAGGTTTGGAGTAACTGATGCGTCATCTCAATTCGGGCCGCAAGCTCAATCGCACCTCGGCGCATCGCAAGGCGCTGTTCAAGAACATGGTGCTCGCGCTGATTCGTCACGAGCGAATCAAAACGACCGACCCTAAGGCCAAGGAACTGCGGCGTATCGCGGACCGGATGGTCACGCTGGGCAAGCAGAACGATCTTGCCGCGCGACGCCGCGCGTTCGCGGCCTTGCAGTCGCGCGAGGCGGTCAAGAAACTGTTCGACGAAATCGCGCCGCGCTTCAAGGATCGCAATGGCGGCTACACGCGCGTGATCAAATTCGGACATCGCCGCGGCGACGCGACGATGATGTCGGTGATCGAGTTCACCGGACAGGAAGAGCAGAGCAAATCAAAGAAGCCGCGCAAGCGCTCGGCGAAGAAAGATGCCGTGACCACCGAGCGTC
>NZ_JBAUYR010000046.1:0-28873 GCF_049584895.1 Binatus sp. (SeqCode) | reverse complement strand
CTTCGCGCCCATCTGCCGCCGATGCGTCAAGTTGAAAGAAGAGAAGGGCGACGCGCTGGAGATTGCGTGGATCGGTCGCGACTCCCGGTACGCCGAAAAGCTTGCGACCCCCGACGTTTCGGTCGCGGACCTGATCGGCGAGATTGATCCAATCAAAGTGGCCGAGGGCCGCTACTTGGCCGACGAGGAGACGATTCATTACGGACTGATCCCGCGCACCAATCGCGGCATCTTCGCGATCAACGAGCTGCCCGATCTGACTGAGAAGGTGCAAGTCGGACTGTTCAACCTGATGGAAGAGAAGGACGTCCAGATCAAGGGCTACAAGATTCGGCTGGCGGTCGACGTGGTGTTCGTCGCGAGCGCGAATCCCGAGGACTACACCTCGCGCGGGCGCATCATCACGCCGCTCAAGGATCGTTTCGACATCCAGATTCGCACGCATTACCCGAAGACGATCGAGCACGAGATCGTGATCATGGAGCAGGAAGCCGCTCATCCGCCGCGCTCGGGCGTCGACGTGCGGATTCCGCAGTTCATGAAGGACATCCTCGCGCAGATTACGTTCGAGGCGCGCGCGTCGAATGAGATCAATCAATCGTCGGGAGTGTCGGTGCGCGTTACGATCAACAATTTCGAATCCGCTATCTCCAACGCGGAGAAGCGCGCGGTGCGCAACTCGGAGAACGAGATCGTGCCACGGATTTCGGATTTGCATTCGCTGTATGCGTCGACGGCCGGTAAGATCGAGCTCGAGTACGTCGGCGAGGACAAGAAGGAAGACGACCTGATCGAGCGGCTGATCAATCGCGCGGTGCTGAAAGTTTTCGACAAATATTTGAAGCTCGACGATCTGAAGAAAGTCTCGAGCTACTTCGAGCAGGGCTGGGGCGTCGAGGTTTCGGACAGCGCTCCGTCGTCGGAATACATGGAGCCGCTGCGCGAGGTGACCGGACTGCGCGAAGTGATCACGCTGCTTGGGCCGTTCGAGACCCCGGGCCTGATGGCGGCCGCGAGCGAGTTTATTTTCGAGGGCCTGCATCTGCATCAGAAGCTCAACAAGGATCGCCAGGGCGGGCGCTTCGCCTATCACGCATGACTCGCCGCGAAATGGCCGCAGTAGTTACCCGCTATACGCAGTGGGACGGCACGCAGCGGCTCAAGCTCGACGCCGACAAGGTGTTCGAGAAGCTGGCGGAGTACCTGTCGTACACCGACGACGTGCGCCAGGCGATGGATTGGATGATGCGGCAGGGGATGGACTTCGACGGCGTCAAGGTGATGGGCCTCGAGGAGTTCATCGAGCAGCTTCGCCAGGAGATGCGCCAGCGTTATCGCGACTTCAATCTGAAGAACGCGCTCTCCGAGATGGAGCAGAAGCTCGAAGATATTTTGAACCGCGAGCGCGCGACACTCGAATCGATGAAGGGGCAGAAGCCGGGCATCGAGGAGAAGCAGCGCGAGTTGTCGCGGATGCCGCGGCGTTTGTCCGAGGCGATGCGCAAGCTGGAGAGCCACGAGTTCGAGGACGCGCAGGCGAAGGAAGACTTTGACCAGCTGCTGGAGGAATACGAGAACATCCGCGACCTCGAGAATTTTCGCGATCGCAATCAACACATGTTCCACGGTCCGAAGAGCCTCGGCTATGAGGACGCGCTCGAACTGATGCGCGAGATGGAGCGGATGCGGCAGCTCGAACAGGACCTGATGTCGGGCAACTTCGACACTATCTCGATGGAAGACCTGCAGCAGATCCTCGGACAGCAGGCGAGCAAGGATTTTCAGAATCTCAAGCAGGTGATGGTGCTGCTGACGCAGTCGGGCTATATGGTGCCGAAGGGCGATCATTTTCAGCTCTCGCCGAAGGGCGTGCGCCGAATCGGACAACTTGCGCTACGCGACATCTACCAGAACTTGCTGAAGGATCGATCGGGCGGACATATGACCGACCATCGCGGCGTCACCGAGATGCGCCCCGAGCAGACCAAACCCTACGCATACGGTGATCCGCTGAATCTTAACCTGGTCGCGACGCTCAAGCATGCGCTGGCGCGCAAGGCTGGCGTTCCGCTCGAGCTGCGGCCGGAAGATTTCGAGATCTACGAAAACGATTACGCAAGTTCGTCGTCGACCGTGCTGTGCCTGGATATGTCGTGGTCGATGAGCTGGGAAGGACGGTTTGCGGCGGCGAAGAAAGTCGCGATGGCGATGGAGACGCTGATTCGCTCGAAGTTTCCGCGCGACTATTTCTCGATCGTCGGCTTCTATACGCGGGCGGTCGAATTGAAGCTCAAGGATCTGCCCGAGGCGTCGTGGAACATGGGCGATCCGTTCACCAACCTGCAGGACGGCTTGCGCCTCGCGTCGGATTTGCTGGGACGGCATCCGTCGCGCAATCAGCACATCATCGTGATCACCGATGGGCAACCGACCGCTTACTTCCTGAACAAGCGGCTGTATTGCGAATGGCCGCTGTCGTTCGGCGGCATCAGCATGCGCGCCGCGCAGGAGACGCTGAAGGAAGTCGAGCGCATCACGCGCAAGGGAATCACCATCAACACCTTCATGCTCGACGACTCGCCGAGCCTGCGCGCGTTCGTCGACAAGATGACGCAAATCAATCGAGGCCGCGCGCTATTCACCCGCCCCGACCATCTCGGCGAATACATGCTGGTCGACTACCTATCCAAAAAACGCAAGCGTGTCTGAACGAGGCTGAGTGGCGGCGGTTGCGGAGTCGTTGGAGTTACGCCAGACGCCCAAGCCTCCATTGAAGTGGGCGGGCGGCAAGCGATGGCTTGTGCCATACCTCGCGCGACTCTGGGATCCTCACCGACATCGTCGCCTGGTCGAGCCGCTATGCGGAGGACTAGCAGTCTCCTTGGGCTTGGTCCCGGACCGAGCTCTCATAAGCGACATCAATCCGCATTCGATAAACTTTTATCGCTGGCTCAAGAGCGGTCTAAGTATCGGTTCGAGGATGCAGAACGATGAGACTTACTTCTACGAGCAACGGGCGCTCTTCAATCAACTTATTCGAGAGGGTAAAGCGGACGGCGAGCAGGCGGCAGGTCTTTTCTATTATCTGAACCGCACTTGCTATAACGGCCTATGCAGGTTCAATAGCAAGGGTGAGTTCAACGTCCCGTTTGGGCGGTATAAAAAACTCACCTACAAGACGGATTTTTCGGAGTATGTGCCGGCCTTCTCGCAGTGGGAGTTTAATTGTATGGACTTCGAGAAGCTCCCACTGGAAGCGAGCGATTTCATCTATGCAGATCCGCCATATGACGTACAGTTCACGCAATACTCGAAGGAAGCATTTGGCTGGGACCAACAGATAAGATTGGCCGAACGTCTGGCACGCCATCCCGGTCCTGTCGTCCTATCGAATCAAGCTACGGACAGAATACAAGAGCTTTATAGGAAGCTCGGATATGACCTCAGCATCCTTATCGCTCCACGAATGATTAACTGCACGGGGGATAGGACTCCTGCTCAAGAAGTCCTGGCGACCAGGAATCTGTAGATAAGAGTCTAGCGGCCGGCCGCCTGACGCGTTTCGATCGTTGCAGGCATCGTCCAACTGCTGCCAATTTGACGTAGTACGATCCTGTCCTGCTGATCGCCGGCTGCCTTGATTAGCCGTTGCATCGGCTCTTCCATCGGCTCTTTCCCCAGCTTGAACGTCCCCCAGTGAATGGGCACCAGGTAATGCGCGCCTGTGGATTCGAACATCGACCAGACCTGTTCAGGATTAGCATGATTCCAAATCCACGGGTCGTAAGCGCCTATCGAGAACACCGCCACGTCGGGCGGCGTCGATGCGAGGCTCGCGAACAGATCGGTGTCGGCGCTGTCGCACGCAAGCAGCATCCGGCGGCCGTCTTTTTCGAGCACATAACTGTTGAAGCCGTAGTCTTCGCCAAAGGGAGGCCATCGCTTGCCCCAGTGCCGCGCGCCCATCGCGCGGATTGTGAGTCCTTTGACGACGGTGCTCTCGCCCCATTTGAGTTCGCGCACGTCCTTGAAGCCCAATGGCGCGATGATCTGCGAACACTTATCGCATGCGACTACGACCGCGCTCTTCGGGACAGCCTTCAGCGAGGGAATGTCGAGATGGTCCATGTGCGCGTGCGTGATCAGAATGATGTCGAGTTGCTGCAATTGCGTGGGAGCCAGCGGCGGATCGACGAGTCGTTTCGGCCCGATTGTGAGGATCGAATCGAATGACAGGCCGACGCGTGAGAAGAGGCTCGGGTCAGTGAGCACCCGCGTACCGAAGTAATTCATCAGCACGGTGGCGTGACCGAGATTTGCGATCGTGAGCGAGTTATCGGGCCAGGCGGTCGGTTCGAGTTGCGGATGCGAATGATCGATCGCTGCATTCATGTTCTGAGAGTACGACCTCGCGGCAAACAGTGCCAGTGAAAGCATTATGCCGGTGACGATTAGTCGCGGGATTCGCCTTAGCCACGATAGTGTCGAACTCACTTCTCCTTCGCCGGCTTGAAGCAAGGCAGTTCCTTGACCAACACATAGCTGTAGGAGCGATCGCGCCACTTGAAGGTTCCGATGCCGGTGCCGAACGCCCCGGTCATCGAGTCAAACTGCTCGCTGTCAGACACGTTGACGACATCGACTGGTGCGTAGGCGAGATATTCCGGCTTGTCGGGCTCGAGCACTTCATTGAGCGGCGGATTGAACAGCAGGTTGGTGATGCCGGGCTTCGGTTGCCAGGCGTTTTTGGGCGAGTCCTCGCTCGGGGTGCGCGCCACTATCCAAATCGGGTTGCCGCTAGTCTCGGCGATCTTCCACTGGCGTGACTCGATCACGCCGTCCTTGTCCTTGCGAACTTCCTCGACGCCGATCGGCGCGCGCAGCAGTTGATCGCATTTGTCGGCGTTTTCTTCGGCGGAGGCTCCCGTGCCGCTGCCTTCCTTCATCGCGACCTGCGAGCCGATGAGCTGCGCGCTGCCCTCGGCTACCGCCGGAGCGACTGTAGTCACCAGGCCCATGGCCCCTGCGGCACATCCCGAGCATGCTCCTGCGAGTACGATTAAACTCGCAGCGGACAATATTCTGCGCACAATAAAATTTTTCACTTAGGCTTACGTGCCGTGACCATCGAAGACGTGAACGGAGGGCTTGGCAGCGCTTCGTGTCTGATGTCGACGAAGCCGGCGTCGCGGAGCCATCGGGAGACTTCGTCAAATGAATAATCGCGCCCGCGCGTGGTCAGAAGCAAGTACAGCGCGAAGATCGCGCCCGGCCGCGGCTGTGTGAGATCGGCGTTCATGATGTGATCTTTGACGATCAGCATGCCGCCAGATTCAAGTGCGCGAAAGCATTTGCGGAAAAGCTGAGCGTTGTCGGTCTCATCTTCATTGTGAATTATGTTCGACATGAACAGGGCGCCGCATGGCCCCGGGATTTCATCGTACAGATAATCAACCCGGACCAAGTCGATGCGCTCCAACGCTGCAGGCTCGCGCTCGGCGAGAATCTTGCGCGCAACTTCGAGAGTCGCGGGCAGATCGTAGATTGCGCCGCGCAGATGGGGCCATCGCCGCAGCAGCGCGACGGTGTACGTCCCCGGACCACCGCCGAGGTCGGCGACCTTCGAAACCTTGCTCAGGTCGAGCCGGTTCGCGACGTAAGCCGGATCGCCGCGGGCGCGAGTGAGGCTATCCATCGCGCGGATGAATCGTTCGGTCTCTTCGGGACGGCTCTGAAACATATCGGTCGCACGCGCCGGAAGACCGGTCCGAATAGTCTGCTCGAGATTCGTCCAGGTTTGAAAGATTGCTTCGTCGAACAGAATCAGGCCGCCAAGATATTCGGCGGACGAGCGCAGCAGGTAGCGCTGGGACGCTTCCGTGAGCGAGTAGCGGTTTGCGCGCTTGTCGAGCAATCCGAGCGCGACCATCGCGTTGGCTATCAGAGCGGTCGCGCGGCGATTGGCGGAAATAGCGGTGGCTAGATCGGCGTCGTCCAGCGGTGAGCGCTCGAGCATATCGAAGATTCCCAGCTTGAGTGCGGTCTGTATCGCGCGCGCTTCGGCGTGACCGGAGGCCAGCGCGGCAAGTTCGGCGAAGTCCATCGCAAGCTCCGTCAGTGCACGAAATCCTGCGTTACATAAGTGTGGCCGTCGGCGGACTGCGCGATTCCGACGCCGGTCTCAGTAAATTTGCCGGACACGATGTTAGCGAGATGCTCGGGACTCTTGAGCCAACCGTTCATCGCGCGTCGCGGCAGGTCGGCCGCATCAGCATTGTCGTCCATGTAAATATTCTCGCCGATGACGTGGTATCCGATGCCGACGCCGCTGATTCTGTCCGCGGGAGCGACCCCGTCGGGACTGTTGTGGGCGAGATAATGGCGCATCGCCATGTCGTAGCTGTGGCCGCGCGCGATTACTGCCAGGCGCGCCGAAAACTTCAGTGGCCGCAGTCCGCCCCGCACGCGCTGCTGATTCACCAGGCCGAGGATCTCGGTTTCCTGGTCGGTCAGACCGGATACTTTTTCGGGAGACGGCGGCGCAGTGTACATCAGGTAGAACCGCGCGATAATTGCGGCGAGCAGCGAGAGCACCAGCAGGCCGACTCCAGCCTTGATTGCACGGCGCCGGCGTACCACTGTGGGAGTCGGCATCCTGATGACTTTCGCGGGGCCGTTACGAGTTCGGCGCGGGCGGCGACGCGTTGCTGGCCTTGCGCTCATGTTCCGCTCACGATGGAACCCGGCCGCGCCGGTGACTGTTGTTACCAATGGCATTCATAGTTGAACTCAAAACCTGAACCACCGGCGCCGGCTCACGCCTTTCCCTTTGTCGATCGCGACGCGATTGGCGTCGGGCGGCGTCACGCGCCATTTTCCAGCTATCGCGCCATCAGCAGGATGTCAACGCGAATGATTCTTGCGTCAGTCGCGATGCTCTGCATTCTCAGCGCAGGAGCAGGCGCCGCTGTGGATTCGGCGAATGCGCTGCCGGCCGGAGCGCTGAAATCGTCGCCGAGCATGTATCTGCGCGAAGCGTCGTCGAGCGCGATTCGATGGCAACCGTGGAGTCCGGACACGCTCGCACTGGCGCGCCGACTGAATCGTCCCATCATGATCGACATCGGCGCGGTCTGGTGCCACTGGTGCCACGTGATGGACTCGACGACCTACGCCGACCCGGAGGTCGCGGCGGCGCTGAACAGCGAATTCGTGCCGGTGAAAGTCGATACCGACGAGCGTCCCGACCTCGACGACTACTATCAGGTCGCGGCTGCGCAACTGACCGGCGCGGGCGGCTGGCCACTGACCTGCTTCACAACGCCCGATGGCGCACTGTTTTTCGCGGCAGGATATCTGCCGCCGCGGCCGGGCAGCGGACCCAACGGCAGCGGCGGAGAAAACTCGTCGATGCTGCCGTTGCTCAAGCGAATCTCGCAGGTGTACGCGGCGGATCGTGCGGGTCTTGATAAAGAGGCCGATGCGACCGCGGCGAAACTAAGATCCGCGTCGAATCAGAACGCGCCGGCACAAGGGGGACTCGACGGCTTGCGCGCTCAAATACTTGCGGGTCTAGCGGCGTCGTACGACCGCGAGTCGGGAGGATTTGCGTCGGGACCGGGGCCGCGATTCTACGATTTTCCCGCGCTCGAACTCGCGCTGGCGCATGGGTTTTACGGGCATCCGGAGTACTCCGCGATGGCGCTCGACACGCTGAAGAAAATCGCGGCAGGGGGAGTGTTCGATCAACTCGGCGGCGGATTTCATCGCTATTCGACCGACCCGCATTGGCGCGTGCCGCATTTCGAGAAGCTCGGCTACGACAACGCGATGGCCTTGCACGCATACAGCGATGCGTACGAAGCAAGCGGCGACCCGGACTTCGCGCGCGTCGCGAAATCGATCGCTGGCTACGTGAATCGCGAGCTGCTCGATCCGAAGACCGACGCCTTCTACTCGCATCAGGACGCCGATTCGTTCAAGGGCGACGATGGTAGTTACTACACGTGGACAGTCGCGGAAGTTAAGCGCGCGCTACCGCCCGACGAGGCTCGCATCGCGATTTTATTTTACGGGATGCAGGACGCGCCGGCCCTCGCACCGGACGGGCGAATCGTGCTGAGACGCGCGATGAGTCCCGAGCAAGTTGCAGCCAAGCTGAAGATCCCGGGGGAAGAAGCGCGCGAGAAAATTGCCAGGACGTCAGATGCGATGCTCGCCGCGCGGGCTCGCCGCAAAACGCCACCGGTCGATCACGCTGTGATGACTGATCGAAACGCGTTGATGGCCGACGCGTACCTGACGGCGTCGGCCGCGCTTGACGACTCGAGTCTTCAACGCACGGCGCTCGCCGATCTGGATTTCATCGTCGCGCATATGCAGGCGCCCGACGGAAGTTTCTTTCACGTCCTGGCGGCCGGCCGTGCGCAGGTGGCAGGTTTGATAGCCGACCAGGTCTATCTGCTCAATGCGCTGGTCGACGCGTATCAGTTCTCGGCTGACGCAAAATATCTGGTCGAAGCGCGCAAGCTGGCCGCGATCATCGTGAAGAACTTCCGTGCCAAAGACTCGAACCTGTTGACGAACCACGATACTGAAGACGCGAGCACTGTGATTGCGCAGGCGTCGGCGAGCGCGCAGGTGTTTTTCGATATGCCGACACCGTCGGTGCAAGCGATGATGGCAATCGCGACGGCCAAGCTCGCGCTGATCACCGGCGATGACGATTATTCGAAGACTGCGAATGACCTAATGGCGAGTGCGCCCGCGATGGCGGGATCGATGCTGAGCAATTCATTCGCGACTGTCGGGCTGGCGCTGGAATATCGCGCGAACGGCGGCGCGACGGTATCAATTGTGGGTCCGCCTGGCGATGCGCGCGCCGCGGCCCTGTGGAGAATGGCGTTGGCGAGTTATCGTCCGGAAAAAGTCGTGACGCGGATTGGATCCGATCGCAGCGATGCCGCGTCGATGCCGGCCGCGGCGCGAGCGATGTTCGACTCCAGTGCGGCGAAAAACGTTCCGCTCGCATTTGTCTGCGCAGGAACGGCATGCGCTACTCCCGTGGCGACACCAGCGAAACTCGCGCAGGTTATCAGGAGGTTCGGCGTCAAGGGCGCCGATCAGACTGCCGTCGCCAACGACAGGCCGGCTTCCACTCGGCCGCCGATGTGAAAATCAATCCAGAGTCTTGTGAAATCTCAGTGTTGCGAGTGTGAGCGTCGCCGCTCCGAGGATGGCCATCGCGATCATCTGCGGCCATAGCACGTCCAGCCCGATGCCCTTGATGAAAGTTCCGCGCAGGACGATGAGATAGAAGCGCAGCGGATCGAGATTTGTGAACCATTGCAATGCGGTCGGCATGCTGGTGATTGGATAGCCGAAGCCGGACAGCATGATCGTCGGCGTGATGTAGAAGAAGGATATCGCAAAGGCCTGCTGTTGGGTTTCTGAAACGGTCGAAATCAGCAGTCCCACGCCGAGCGCGCTCGACAGAAAGAGGGTGGTGCCGAGGAGCAGAACGAAAATATTCCCGCGAAATGGAACCTCGAACCACGAGCTCCCGAGGATTGCCACGACGATCACATTGGCAAGACCAACGATCAGGAACGGCAAGGTTTTGCCGACGATCAATTCGGCGGGGCTGATCGGCGTGACCATCAATTGTTCGAGCGTACCGACCTCGCGCTCTCGCACCACGGCAAAAGACGTCAGCTGCAACACTGACACGAGGACCAGAGTGCCGATCACGCCCGGCACAAAGAACCACCTGCTCTCGAGGTTCGCGTTGTACCAGGGACGTTCCTGCAGCTCGATGCTGGGCGCGAACGTAGCCAGAGATGGTCTCATCCGGTCGGCGAGTTGAAGTTGGTAGTCCGCAGCGAATCGATTTGCGATCTGATCGACATATCCGACGGCGATCAACGCCGTGTTCGAATCGGTGCCGTCGAGCACGGCCTGCACTGGCGCGGTCTGACCCTTGCGCAGCAGTTCGGCAAACCCCGGCTGAATCTGCAGCACCAGCACGACGCGCCGATGATCGAGCAGTGACGGGATTTGCGCTTCATTCTGGAGTACATCGCGAACCTGGAACCGGCTGCTGGCTGTAATGCGGTCGAGGAATTCGCGGCTCTCCTGGCTGTGGTCGAAATCGAGTACGGCGGTCGAAACGCGATTCACTTCGTAGCTCGCCGCGTAACCGAATATCAGCATCTGCAGTAGGGGCGGCACGATTAGCGAGAACCGCGCGTGCCTGTCGCGGAACAGGTGGATGAACTCCTTGAGCAGAATCTGGCGCATCCGTTCGATCACGTCAGTTCCTCATGCCAGCGACTTGTGGAACGATCGTTTAGCCAGGAACACCATCAGGGCCGCATAGATGACGAGTGCAATCAAAGGCCCTGCGAGAAAGCTGAGACTGGTGCCCCGCAAAAATACGCTCTTGAGTACGACGATGTAGTAGCGCGCCGCGATCAAGTAGGTGAAGGGCTGCACGCCGATCGGCATCTGATCGATCGGAAACGTGAATCCCGAAAGCAGGAACGACGGCAGAAAGGCGGTCACCAGGCCAATCTGGCTTGCAGCGAGCTGATTCCTTGTGGCGACCGAGATCCAGAATCCCAACCCGAGAATCGCGATCAGATAAATTCCTGATCCAGCGCTCAGCGCGATCAGCGATCCGCGAAACGGAACCTGGAACCAGAAGACGGCGATCGCCGCGCAGACTGCGGTATCGAACATGCCGAGCGCGAAGTACGGCAGCAGCTTGCCGATGATGATTTCGAGCGAGGTCACCGGAGTCGAGATGAGTTGCTCCATGGTGCCGCGCTCCCACTCGCGTGCGACCGTCAGCGACGTGAGCAAAACTCCGACGACGGCCATCACAATCGCGGCGACGCCGGGCACGATAAAGTTTTTGCTTTCGAGATCCTCGTTGAACCAGGTTCGGGTTTCTACCGACAGCGCTGGATTCACCGTGGGCGCGTGGGACTTGCGGAGATACTCCGCCTGGACGACCGCGCCGTAAGAGGCGAGAACACCTTGCGCGTATCCGATCGCGAGCTCAGCGGTGTTGTTGTCGGAGCCGTCGACCAGAGCCTGGATGTTCACCGGACGGCCGTCGTGCAAGCGCGCGGAAAAGTCGAACGGAATCACAATCGCGAGCTGGCATCGGCCGTCGTCGAGCGCGGCGGCGAGCGCGCGGTAGTCAGTGACCGTCGCGGCGAGGTCGAAATACTCGGAAGACTGAAACCGCTTGAGAAGATCCTGGCTCGCCTGGCTGCCTTCCTGATCGAGCGCGAATACCTTGATGTGTTTGCTGTCCAGGTTGACGCCGTAACCCAGCGTCGTCATCAGCATCAACGGCATCAGCAGGACGATCAGCAGGCTGCGTGAATCGCGCAGCACCTGCAAGACTTCCTTTCGCGAGATGGCGAGCAGTCGTCGAAGATTCACGGCGAAAGCTCCGAGAGGGAGTCATCGGCGCGTCGAGTAGTCAAAGCGACGAACGCATCTTCGAGGCTGGGGCGAATCACTTTCAGATCATTAACCGAGATACGGTCGGCTTCGAGCGCGGCGCGAATCGCTGGCGCAATGGCGGCATCGGATACGACGAGATGGAGCGCGTTGCCGAACACTGCGACGTCGCGGACACCGTTGAAACGGCGCACGCGTTCGATAGCGTCGCCAAGCCGATCGCATTCAAGTAGCAGCAATGAGCCGTGAATCGAACCCAACTTGAGTTCGGTCGGCGTGCCGAGGGCGATCAATTTGCCTCCGTTCATCAGCGCCAGCCGATTGCAGTATTCGGCTTCGTCCATATAGTGCGTGCTGACGAAGATGGTGACTCCGTCGCTGCTCATCTGCTGGATCAATTCCCAGAACAAGCGGCGCGAGAGCGGATCGACGCCTGAGGTTGGTTCGTCGAGAAATAAAATCGGCGGGCGATGCAAAACAGCGCAGCCGAGCGCGAGGCGCTGCTTCCATCCTCCGGCCAGTGTCCCGGTGAGGCTCGATTCGCGGCCGCGTAGCCCAGCCATCTCGAGCGCCCAATCGATCCGCCCGCGCAACTCCGCAGCGGGCACGCCATACATGCCCGCGTAGAACCGCAGATTCTCGAACACGGTGAGATCGGCGTAGAGCGAAAATTTCTGCGACATGTAGCCGATGTTGCGGCGGATTAGTTCGGGCGATTCGACGACGTCGTAGCCGGCAACGATTGCGCGGCCGGAAGTCGGATGCAGCAATCCGCACAGGATTCGAATCGTCGTCGATTTCCCCGAGCCGTTAGGCCCTAGGAATCCGAAGACCTCGCCGGTGCGCGTCTGAAATGAAATGTGATCGACGGCAGTGAAATCGCCGAAACGCTTCACCAGGTTTTCAACCTCGACCGAATTGCCGTTGGGGCGCGTCATGCAGCCACGCGCGTCCCGTCTTTGCGCACCGCTTCGACAAAAAGATCTTCGATGGTCGGCGTGACGCGGATAATCTCGTCAAACGGAATCTGACTGCTCTTCAGCCGCGCGCTGAGACTGGCGATCCGCCGGTCGGCGTCATCGACAAACAGATGAACCGCATCGCCAACCAGCACTAAGCTCGAAACACCTTCTGCCGCAGCGAGTTCGTCGCGGACGCGCCGCGCCTCCGACGACACGATCGATACAACAGAACCCTGAAGCCTCGACTTGAGGCGCGCGGGCGAGTCGCAGAAGAGCAGGCACCCCTGATGAAGCAGCGCAACCCGGTGGCATCGCTCGGCCTCGTCGAGGTAGGCGGTGGAATTGACGACGGTGACGCCCTGACCGACCAGCGAATACAGCATCGCCCAGAATTCGCGGCGTGAAACCGGATCGACGCCGTTGGTTGGCTCGTCCAGTAGCAGCACGCGCGGGGTGTGTATCAGCGCGCAGACCAGGCCGAGCTTTTGCTTCATCCCACCGGAGAGCTTGCCGGCTTGACGCGCACGGAACTCGCTCATGCCGCACGCCTTCAGCAGTTCGGCGGCGCGCGCCTCGCGATCTTTTCTGCGAACGCCGAACAGGTCTGCGTAGAATCGGATGTTCTCGTCGACGGTCAAATCTTCGTAGAGGCCGAAGCGCTGCGGCATAACTGATCAGGTGCTTGACGCCTTCAGGGTCCGCGACGACGTCGCGTCGCGCGACGCTCGCGGTGCCTGCGTCGGGCGCAAGCACTCCCGCGAGGATGCGCATAGTCGTGGTCTTGCCGGCGCCGTCGGGTCCTACGATGCCGAAGATTTCGCCCGGTGCGACGTCGAAGCTCAGGTGATCGATCGCGCGGACGCCCGGGAAATCCTTGACCAGATCGCGAACGACGACCGTCTTGTCATCCACGACTATTGCCGCTTTGCACTGGAGCGCCGAGGTGAATGGTCGCGTCAGCGGGCATCCCGGGCTTCAGTTCGTGACGAGGATTTTCAACGTCGATTTTGATTCGATAAACCAGCGTCACGCGCTCCTTGTGGGTCTCGACGCTCTTGGGAGTGAACTCCGCCTCGGAGGAGATGAAAGAAATCTGCCCCGGATACGCCTTGTCGGGATAGGTGTCGGTGTGGACGGTCGCCGCCTGGCCCCATCGGATTCTACCGAGGTCGGTTTCCGCCACGTAGGCGCGCAGCCAGACGTGGTCGAGGTCGGCCAGCGTGACGACCGGCGTGCCGGGCTGCATCACTTCGCCGAGTTCGGTCTGACGCGTGAGAATGACGCCCGAGAACGGCGCGCGCAGCGTAGTGTAGCCGAGCATGATCTTGGCGAGTTGGAGATTCTCGCTGGCGTTGCGGATGTTAGCCTTGGCGACCGCGATGTCCTGTTGCGCGCTACGCTCCATCGCGAGGTCACGCTGCATCGCAGCGGTCGACTGCTTCAACGCGGTGTCGGTATGGTCGCGCTGATCGCCAGAGATAATTTTCTGAACCCAGAGTTTTTGATAGCGGGCGTAGTCGATCTTTTTCTGATCGAGGTCAGCGTTGTCGTTGACGACCGTCGAACGGGCGGCCTCGAGCTTTTGCATCGCCGAATTTAGCTGCTGTTCCTGCACCTGGAGAGCAGCTTCGTTGATTGCGACCTGCTGGCGATAGTCACTGTCGTCAAGTCGCGCCAGCAAAGTGCCGGCCGTCACCCACTGGCCTTCGTCGAACGGCAACTCGACGACGCGCGACTGCACCGCCTTGAAACTGACAACGCTTTCGTGAGCTTCGATATTGCCGGAAACCAGTAGATTGTCGGTCACAACGATGTCGTTGAAAAAGAGCGAGTAGCCGGTCCATGCGCCGACGCCAAGTATCAGCACCACCACCAGCACGATGATTCGTTTCTTCATGCGAGTTGACCCGGCCTTTCAGATGACTGGGTGCGACGAACCGTCTGCAATGGCTTCATCGCAACGCGACCGCGACGAGGCTGGGCCCGGGAAGTTCTGGCGGGTTTGGCCAGACGATCTCCGAGCCAGCGCAAAAAATTCGCGCGCTGGCGCACGAAGCGCGGATCAGTGGGTTCCATGCCGTGGATCAGGCGGATGATTTGGGGCATCACCAGCGGAAACAACGCGAGCGACAACATCGAAATGAAAAGTTGAGTCAGGTCGGCGCCGCGAGGAATCGATCCCCGGCGCTGGAGGACGCGAAGGCGGGCGACCGCCTTTTCAAACAGCGCGCGACGCTCGGCTTCGACGACACATTTTCTACCGCCGCTATCGATCGCCTCCCATTCCATCAATCGTACGAAGTCGATGTCAGTGCCGCCCGACAGATAGATATGCGCGAGGACGCCGGCGAAGTCGTCGGGGGTGGATTCGAGCCATTCCGCGCGCTCGTCGATTTTGCGCCGCAGGATTTCGCGATACAACTCCTGCTTGGTGCCGAAGCAGTAGTAGAGCATTCGCTTGTTGACGCGGGCGCGCCGGGCAATCACGTCAACTCGCGCGCCGGCGAAACCGCGCGCCGAAAATTCGGCGAGCGCAGCAACGAGAATCTTCTCGCGTGTGCGGTTGAGGTTGCGAACAATTGTGTGAGTGCCAGCCATGACTCCGAATTAACCGGACAGTTAATAGCAGTATTAACTGATCAGTTAATTGTAGGAGTCAAGGGTGGCGCAGAAATCGGCAGTGCTGCCGGGAACGTTCTTTACCACTTCTCCTTGAACGGACGGACGTCCACGTCGTGCGACCACGCGCTGCGGTCCTGATGAGCGAGATGCCAGTAGGTGTCGGCAATCGCCGACGGCTTGAGCATCGCGTCCTCGCTAAGCTGCGGGAAGCGCTCTCTGATCGCCGGCATGTCTATCGCGCCGTCGATGTTGACGTACGCGACGTGAATGCCCTGCGGCTGCAGGTCGCGAGCCATCACCTGCGCCAGCCCGCGCATCGCAAATTTCGCAGGCCCGAACGCCGCCGAAGTCGCGAACGGCTTTATGCCGGCGGTCGCGCCGGTGAAGATGATCGTGCCGCTGCCGCGTTTCAGCATCGCCGGGACTACTTCGTGCGCGGCGATGAATGCGCCGAAAGTAGTGACGCGCCAGGTGTTCTCGAAGGTGCTCGGCTTGGTGTCCATCAACTTGCCAAATGGGCGCATTGCGGCGTTGTACAGCAGCGCGTCGACCTCGCCGAGTTCGCGCCGAATCTTCTCGAATGCGGCCGCTATGTTGGCCGCCTTGGCGACATCCGCCGAAACCGCAATCGCTTTGCCGCCTGCCGTTTCGATTTCCTTGGCGAGCGCGGCCAGTTTGTCTTCACCGCGCGCGACAAGTGCCACCGCGTACTCTTTGGCAAATTTCCTCGCGAGCGCGGCGCCCAGTCCGGGCCCGACACCGATTACCGCACAGACCGGGCGACGATTTGATTCCGCCATGCGTTTCCTCCTGCGCTCGCGAATGAGAAGTGATGAGTTGGGGCGGCGCGAAGCCGCCCCATTATGACGACAAGGTTAGTGCTACGGCGCAGCCTTGACCATCGCGTCAGTAGTGAAGAAGCTCTTGTCGACCGCGCCCATGTTTATGTACCAACACTCGCGCTCGGGAGTTTGCAGGCCCGGCAGATAGCACATCGTGGCGAACCCGCTTTGGACGTCAGTCGCGACCGCGCCCACCTCAAACTCGCGCTTGAACGGATAAATCGCGACGCGCGCATCGGGCACCGGCCGATCGCGATAGGTCGTCCACCAGATGTGGTTCAGCCAAAGCTGACCCTTCTGATCGTATTCATCGATATACGGCTGGTACCACATCTCGGAGTCCATATAGATGATGGTCTTGCCCTGGAGAGCCTGCGAAATCACCTCCCGGCGCGGCGATGCCTCGACGATGTACATGTTGCGCATCTCCCATGCCTCGGGACACGCGCTGGCGCCGCCGTCAGTCGAGCACTTCAACTCAGGCGAATGCTCGGCGTGCGCAACCCCGAGCATCGGGCGATCGCCGAGAAACTTGTAATTGTATTCCTCGGTCTTCGCGTTGAAGCCCGAGTAGTGATCCGGGTTCCAGGTCTGCGCGCTGGTAGCCGTGCTTTGCAGCGCCTCGTTGAGCCGGCGAATCCTGCGGTCCCCGGGATTCCAGCTCCAGTCGTCGTCGCCGCGGTCGGGTTGCTCGTAGCGAAAGCGAATGAATCCGCTGCCGCGCTCAGCCTGCGGCGAAAGCACCGGGTAAAGCCCGAACAGCCACAGCCGGTTGGTCTTCTTGAAATCGGGATCGACCGGCATCGGCTCGACCTCGACCCGGCCGACCAAATCGTAACCGGCGTAATGCCCGATCTGATAGTACTGGATCACGTTGTTGGGCTTGTTGAGTCCGCCGTACACGCTTTCGCAATCGTAAAATCGCAAGTCATAGTCGTCGGTGAGGAGCGGCCGGAAGACGTTGTTCCACATGATCTTGGTGGCTACCTGCGGATCGTTGGTGTCGATGAGCGGGAATGGCTGGCCCGCGACATAGCCGACCAGGCTGCGATTATCGCGACTAAGCCGAACCTGCGCCGAGTACTTCTCGGTCGCGTCCTTGTAGGGCGGCGGCCAGTCGATTTGACCGGTCGGAACGATCTTCATCGACATCCCGTTGACGACTTTGTAGTAGACCCCCGGCGAGACCAGATCCCTCACCTTCGACGCGTTGGCCGCCGTGATCACCTCGCCTGGTTTGACGTCGGCGCGCGCTGCCGCTGCGATCGCGATCACTGCCAATACTGCAACCACCGCGATCGCCATGCGGGCGGGCGCGGTCCACTCGCCAGTCCTTCGAACATGACTACTCAACTGTTCCATGACTGCTCTTGCCTCCTCGACCAGAAATGGAGGAGACCAAGCAACGAGGATGCCATCGCGCCGTGCTTGAAATGTTCGCGAGAGCACACGGGAATCTCGAATGTGAACGCGAAAAACAATTCGCACTACGCGCAGGTGCGGACGTTGAGCGCCAAAAATCAGGCGGCTCGATCAACGTTTGATCGAATTAAAATGCAGTGAATGCCGAGAACTTAGGCTCAAGCAAATCCGATCTGCGCTCTCGATCCCGAAAATTGAAATCAGTTGCAAATTGCCACGAAGTTGCAAATTGCCACTGGAGAGAGAAGGCGCGCGCGTCCGGTTCCCCTTCCCGCTCGGGAAGGGGTTGGTCGCTTGCAGCGATCGCGAGTCAGATTCTCCGCTACGGAATGAGAACCAGCTTGCCCGTCGATTGCCGGGATTCCATGAACTTGTGCGCCTCGGCCGCCTGCGCGAGTGGAAACGATTTGCCAATGAGCAGCTTCACTTTGCCCTCTGCGATCAGCTTGAGCGAATCCTCGATTCCGCGGCGCATCACGTCGGGCACCGCGGCCACCGTGTAGAGCACGAAACCGCTCACCTTGGTCGATTTCTCGAACAACCTGAATAAATTGAGCGGCGCGGGCGGGCCGCCGCTGCGTCCGTAGAGAATCAGATGTCCGAACGGCGCGAGACAGGTGAGCCCCTTATCAAATGTTGTAGCGCCGACCGCGTCCAGGATCAGATCGACGCCGCGCCCACCGGTGAGACGGTTCGCTTCGACAGCAAAATCTTTCGTGGCATAGTTGATCACGTCTTCCGCGCCGTACTCTTTCGCGATTGCTGCCTTGCTGTCGCTCGAGACCGTGCCAATCACGCGAGCGCCAGCTGCCTTCGCGATTTGCACCGCGACGATTCCGACTCCCCCTGCCGCGGAATGCACCAGCACCGTTTGTCCCGGTCGGGTGTCGTGCGACGTGTGCAGTATGTGCCATGCGGTCAGCACCTGAACTGGAAAGGCAGCAGCCTGTTCGAAGCTGATCGAATCGGGAATTGGAATTACCTGCGTCGCCGGCGCGATCGCATATTCGGCGTACATCTTACTGCCGAGCGCGGCAACGCGCTGACCGGGTCTGAGATTCGTCACGCCCGCGCCGACCGCTTCGATTTCGCCGGCGCCCTCGAGCCCTGGCGTATCAGGCAGTTGCGGCTGCATCACGTACTGTCCCTGCCGAAACAGTGTATCGGCGAAATTGATTCCGGCCGCGCGCACTTTGATCAGCACGGTCCCAGGCTTCACCTCGGGCTTCGGCACCTCGGCGATCTTCAACACCTCAGGCCCGCCAGTCTTGTCGAATACAACCGCTTTCATGTGAATCTCCTCGTGACGTATCCCCTCTCCCTGTAAGAGAGCGGATGAAAAGGTGAAGGTCCGATTGCGGCGCGCGTTTCGCGCGCGATTCAAGATTCTGCTCCCGGCAGCGCGAGCAGCATTTTCAGATCTATCTCACGGATCGGAACGATGGAACTATGATGCTGAATCACGCGCCACGCATCAGAGCCTCTTCCACGAAATCCAACCGATCGTTCCCCCAGAACATCTCGTCGCCGACAAAAAACGTCGGCGCCCCGAACGCGCCACGGCTGACGGCCTCGTCCGCGTTGACGCGCAGCTGATCCTTGATTTCGTCGCCATCGATCAGTGCCGCGTCGATTCCCACCTCGCTTAGAAGCCGGCGCAGCGCTTCCTCCTTGCTGAGGTCTTGCCCATGTTCCCAAATGGCGCGAAACGCCGCCGAGTGAAACTCCGCGAATCGGCCATGCCGTTGCGCAGCGACCGCGGCGCGCAGCACGCGAATCGTATTGAACGGAAAATGCGGATTGAACTGCGCTGGCACTCCGTAGCGCTTCGCCCATCGCTGAAAATCCGCAACGTTGTAAGCCGCCTTGCCCTGAATCGGAAGCGGACCCGAGTTGCCGGTCGCCTTCATGATCGCGCCGAGCAAAACCGGCCGATACACAATTTCCGCTCCGGTCCGCCGCGCAATCGCAGGCAGCTGCGTTTCCGCGAGGTAGCTGAAGGGACTGAGGTAGTCGTAAAAGAATTCGATTCGTTTAGCCATCACGAATCTCCTGCGGCAATGCCTGAACCCGTCGTCAGTCCGTAAAGTAGTTTCAAATTGCAACTGATATTGATAGCAAGCATTGTCCTGAATCGCAACTGAATGTCTTGGGCGACAGTCCGATGGCACGCGCTCAATACATTTCGAAATTGTCCGCGTGGAGGCGCGGATCATCGGCGGCGACGCATTTCCCCGCCAACACGCGCCGTTGGATCACCGAAAGATTGATGTTGCCCGATATGACCGTGGTCAACTTGGCAAGCTCGTCTTTGCACCCGGTCGACGTCAGGTAGTTCCCAACCGTATCCCACCGCGAAAGTGGTGCATTCTGCTCGACCTGCTGGCGGTCCTGAGAAAGCGGCGGCATTATCAGGCACCAGCCCACAAGCGTGAGCCCGGCTAAAAGGCGGAGCTTCATTCGCGTCTGTTTAGCAAGCTGCTCCGCAAAGCAAAAGGCGTGATTGTCGCCCAGCTGACGCCGCCAATCCGCGCTGGTAAACCAAGTTTCAAAGTGCAACGATATTTCTCGCCGCCGATGCTGGGGAGCGTCGCGGCAAACGAAGTTCGAGTCGGGGGAGGAGAGTGACAGGCGCCCATGCGATGGGATTCGGTCAAGGACACCAACTGCTCGGTCGCGCGAACGCTCTCGGTCATCGGCGAGCGATGGACGATGCTGATACTGCGCGAGGCATTTCTCGGACGCCACCGGTTTGACGAGTTCCAGCAGGGCACCGGAATCGCGCGCAACATCCTGAGCTCGCGGCTGCGTGACCTGGTACGCGACGGCATCCTCGATCGCGCCCGCAGTGAAGGCGACAGCGGCCGCGTCGAGTATCGGCTGACCCGGAAAGGATTTGAACTTTACCCCGTCTTGATCGCGATGATGCGATGGGGCGACACCTGGCTCAGCGACGAATCCGGCCCGCCGATGACGCTGATACATCGCGTCTGCGGCGCGAAGACCGTGGCGGACATGGTCTGCTCACATTGCGGCGACCATCTTACTGCGCGGGAAGTCGTCGCCATTCCGCGACGGCCGGCCCCCGCTTACACGCGCCGCGCCGATCGATCCGATCGCAAACGCGCCGCCCGCTGACCACTGGCGCGCCTCCCGCCGGACACGCATAATTCCTGTTTCAACTATCACCCTGAAGGAAGCGAGCAACGCGTCTTGTGTGTCATCCTGACCAAGCGAGCAACTCGCGAGTTTGTGTGTCACCCTGACGACGGGAGCGTTAGCGACGGGAGGAAGGGGTTTCGGGCTTCCGGACAGCTTCGCGCACGCGAAGCCGGTTCCGGTTATGAAATCGCGAAGCGGTCCTTATGATTGAATTTGTGATGTTCGACGCCGACGGCGTGCTGTTCGATTCCACCGAATCGAACGTTGCCTATTACAACTGGATCTTCGCGAAGGTCGGCGAGCCGCCGCTCGATCGCGATGAGGAGATCTCGGCGATTTCGTACGCCGCGGTCGAGGTGTTCGCGGCACGCGCGCGCGGCGACGCGGCCAAGCTCGCCGCGATGCACGCCGTGACTCGCAACATGGATCAGTCGCCGTTCTTCAAAATGCTGCGGACGCCATTCGAGTTGCGCCCGTTCATGCTCGAGCTCAAAAAGCGCTACAAGCTCGGGCTCGCGACCAATCGCTCTGCAACCGTGCCTGCGCTGGTCGAGCATCTTGGGCTCGAAGGCGTCTTCGATGCGGTCGCGAGTGCGCTCGACAAAGTTCGCCCCAAACCTGCGCCCGACATCCTGCGACTGTGCCTGGATCGCGCAAGTGTCGACGCGAACCGCGCGGTCTATGTCGGCGACAGCAGGATTGATCGCGAGGCGGCCGAGAGCGCGGGCATGCATTTTATCGGCGTCGGCAGCCGAATCGAGCATCATCGCTTGATTGATACGATCGCGGAGTTGCTGACAGCGCTCGAACTGCTGGAGGCCAGCCTGAAGTAGGCGGCGGCTCAGAGAATCATTTCAATCAGCGTCGGACCCGGCGTCGCGAGCGAACGTTCGAGTTCCTGCGTGAGCGCCTCTGCCGTCTCGACCCGCACCGCGGGCACACCGAGTCCGCGCGCCAGGCTGGTCCATTCGATGTTGGGGTCGGAAAGATCGGTGAGCGATCGCGCCTTGCGCCCGGGTTCGTCAACGCCCGCGCGTGCGAGTTCAACCTGAAGAATCCGGTAACTATGATTGTTGCAAAGCACCGTCGTGACGTTCAGCGATTCCCGCGCCTGCGTCCACAGCGACTGGATCGTGTACATCCCGCTGCCGTCGGCTTGATAGGCAATCACGCGCCTGTCCGGACACGCGACCGCCGCGCCGGTTGCGCACGGCAAACCTTGCCCGATCGCGCCGCCTGTCAGTGAAAGATATGTATGCGGCGGCGCCGCTGCCGACGCAGCCAGGAACGGCAGGCCGGTGGTGGCAGCCTCGTCCATCACGATCGCGCCCTCTGGCATCGTCGCCGCAATCGCGGCGCCCGCGGTCATCGCGTTGAGTTTTCCGACAGGTCGCTCGGGTCGCGATACATTCGAAGGCGCCGCGACCGAAACCGGCGCGCCGATTTCACTCGCGAGCGCTTCCAGCGCCGCCGGAACATCATCAGTCGGCTCCGCCAGGATCGCGGTGTCGACTCCCTCAGGAATCAATTGGCTCGGGAAGTTTGGATAGCCGAAAAAGGCGACCGGCTTTTTCGCCCCGGCGATAACAATCGTATCGAACGCCTTCAGCATCTCGATCGCTTGCTCCGGAAAGTACGGAAGGCGATCGAGCACTGGCATGCCCGCGCCGCGCTCGAGTCGAGCAGGGAACGTCTCACACACCAGATGGCATCCCGATTTCGCGGCGATGCGCGCGGCCACCTTCAATCCTCGCGCGCGAAGAGCAGTGCCGCCGAGAAAGAGTGCGACTTTCTTGCCTTTGCGGATCGATTCGGCCGCGCGCTTGATTGCATCGGAAGAGACTGTCGGCAGCGCCGTCGATTCGATCGGATCGGCGTGCCGCTCCGCAGCATCCCACTGGCAGTCCGACGGAATGATCAACGTCGCGACTTGACCCGGAGCGCGGCCGGCAGCCGCAATAGCCTGCGCCGTCGCACCCGCGAGTGACGCCGCATTGCGAACGCTTTGTACCCATCCCGAAACCGGTCTCGCCAGCGAAACGATGTCTGACGTGAGCGGTGCGTCGGCGACGACGTGCCACGTCGCCTGGTCGCCGATCAGATTCACGATCGGCGAGCGCGCGCGCCGCGCGTTGTGGAGGTTCGCGATCCCGTTGGCGAAGCCTGGCCCGAGATGCAGCAGCGTCATCGCTGGCTTCTCCGCCATGCGCCCATAGCCATCGGCCGCTCCCGTGCAGACACCCTCGAATAATCCGAGAATCGGCCGCAGCCCCTCGACGGCGTCGAGCGCCGCCACAATCGGCATCTCGGTCGTGCCCGGATTTGCGAAACAGACTTCGACGCCAGCCGCAATCGCGGTGCGAATCAAGCTCTCGGCTCCATTCATGATTCAATCCTCGGCGGCGCGATGCCGCTCGATTTTCATAAAATCGTGCGAGGGATTCTGATGCCCGAACTTCTCGCGGGTCTGATCGATCGTCCCCGACTTCGTGTAATGCCACACCATCGCGGCGCGAATGCCGCCGGACATGTTGTCGGTCGATCGATGCATCAGGTGGCTGTGAAACACCAGCAGGTCGCCGGCCTGCATCAGCACCGGCACCGACTTCGACATATCGTAATCCACAATCTCCGTGTAGCCGTATTGCGCGTGCGGACGCCGATCCGGCACGTGCTTGTGCACCGGCTCGAGGTGCGATCCCGGCATGACGTGCAGGCATCCGTTGTCGAGCGTGGCCTCGGTCACCGCCAGCCAGACTCCGACCTGCGGACGCGTGCTGAACGCGAAGTAGTACGAATCCTGATGCCACGGCTGTCCGAGCGCGCCGTGATTTTTGAAAATGAACTGGCTGACGAAGCAATCGAGTTCCGGGCCGATCAGATCGCCGACGATGTCGGCCACCGCGGGATTTTCGGCGAGCTTTTTGAAAACCGGATCGCGATGGAGCCGGAACACTTTGCCGACACTGTCCTCGGGGTTTCGCGCAAGCGGATTCGGTTTCTTTTCCGGCAATACGAATACGTTCGGAACGCTTTGCCCAGCCGCGTTCATGCGGCAGATCTCGACCACCCGCGCATGCATCGCGCGACAGTCTTCAACTGCCATGAAGCCGCGGATGATGAAGAAACCTCGCTCGTCCCAATCACGCCGCTGTTCGATAGAAAGCATCGAGCGCCTCGGCCCCGCTATGCGTTAAGCCTGGCGACCGCCCCTGCGATCGCGGTGCCCGCGAAGAATTCGGGATCCGCCTTAAGATGAAGCTGCGCCGGATACGTGAAAACGAAATCGCGATAGTCGGCGTCGGTCAAAAGTTCCTTGTCGACCAGCCGATGGCTCTCGAGCAACACGGTCGAGATGTCCGGCACGTCCCAGTGGCCGATGTCGGAAGAGAAGATCGGCTGCAGCCGCGTACGCATCGGATTGGCGCGCGCGTCGAGTGCGCGATGGACGCTCAGATCATCGGCCTCGCACCCGAAATAGAAGTTGCCGAAGATCCGCGCGAAGTCGTGCTCCTCGCGAACGCCCGTCAGTGCCCATTCGTCGCGATCCGCCGCGCGGTCGTGACGCTCGAGGCCTTCGTCGTACGCTCGCACCGCGCGCGCCGAATTCTTTGCGATAAATTCGGGACCGCCATACTCCGCGAGCAGTTGATGCAGGCGCGGGCGATCGAGTCGCGACGGATCGTAATTCACGAGGCCGGCAACGTTGCGTTTTTCCCAATGTTCTTCGAGCGAGTGAAGCAGGTCGCAGGCCCATCCCGCACCGCACTCCAGAAATCCGAACGCCAGCTTTGGAAACCGCGTCGCGACTCCGCCCATCACGATCGAACGGCACAGCTCGCCCTGCTGATACGCGTGAGCGCCGATGTGATTGAACATGTAGTTCGTCGGCGAGCGCCGTCCGAGCGGAAGGTAGCGCAATCCAACGCCGCCGTGAGAAGTGACCGCGATTTTCAGCTCGAGAAACTTGCGCCACACCGGATCGTAGTCGAAGAAGCTGTCCAGCCCATAGCAATCGAAATACGCGGCGTTGGGAAATGCACCCGGATGCTCGTGTTCGAGCGCAGGAATCGGCCGCGCCACGCCTGGCGGAATCATCGCGACCTTCAAGCGGAGCCGCGCCGCGTATTCGAGCTCAGCGATCGCCTCGTCGGGCGTATGCATTGGAATCGCAGCGGCTGGCGCGATTCTGTCGCGAAACTGTCCGCAAATCTCCGCGTTCATCGTGTTCAGCGCACGACATGCAATCCGCCGCACCTCGTCGTCATGAATCGTCGGCAGCGCGAGTCCCAGCGTGGGATAGAGGATGGAAAAATCAACCCCGAGATCGTTCAGCCTGCTATACAGCAGGCGCGGCGCCATCACGGTCGCGAGGTCGTACGCGTCGTTGACGACGCCCCACCATGCACCGCGCATATCGCCGGCCTCGCGATTTCCGCGCGATCCGGTCGGGTGTTCACGAAGCTCGCGATTGTAGCGCTCGAGCATCCCGCCGCCACCAATCTTCTGAAGATATTCGTTGAAGAGCGGAGCCGGCTCGATCAGGTGCCCGTCGGCGTCGATCACAGGATGATCGAGCCGATCGCGCAGCGCCCGCACTTGAGAAACCTTTTCGGTGGTCACGCCTGAGCGGTAGCGCGCACGCGGCGAGAGTGTCAAGCGCACATCGCCGGCCGCGCCGACCGGCGATGTGCGATCAAATCAAAGATGCAGACAAGACAGAGCTAACTTTTGTCGCCGCGCTGAGTCGCGTTGCTGTGAGCCGCAGCCGGATCATGGATCGGATGCGTCGCCGGTGCGCCATCTCGCGCGGCGATCGACTGCGCGCATCGCAGATGCAGGGGAGGCTCGCCGGTTATCCTGGTGCCGAAACCGAATCTGACCCCGCAGTGACCGCATCGTTCGTCCGCCATCGCGCGCATGGTGTGACACTTGGCGTGATCGCAGGATCCGCGGCATGGTCCCCCGGCCAATCCGGGACTGGGAATGATGACGACGCTCATGTTTTTATCCTCGCAGTTTCTTCTGCGGCAATTCGAAACAGCCCAACCGCATCCATTAGTTACATTAGAGTCGCTAACTATTTGTAGCAAGAGCGATACATACAGTTAGTGGGTCTTTCATACATTTAGTTTATAGACTGCTTCGCATGCCTATTTAGCTTTAAGCAATCTACTCCGATTGATTTTGATTGGCAAGTAGTCTTGGCATACGTAAACCGACCAGGGAGCGGCCAAAGATTGCTAGAGATAGCATCTCATGGCCTAAGGTAGAAACAAACGGTAGGCGCGATCGCTTTACAGCGCCGCTAATGGGTCAGGCGCTCGGCAATGAATTGCCGAGCAGATTGCGCGAGCGCTCGAGGTTGCGCTTGATGTAACCGCGGACCTGGCGCGCGACGCTCTCATCGACGGCGCCGAGAGCGACGGCGGTGGCAAACGCGGCCATCGCCTCTTCCATCACGCGTCGGTCCGGCGGATTCTTCGCACTCGCGCGAGTCGCACGTGCGAGCGCGCCGCGAAGTCCGCTTTTTTTCGAGAGGTGCTTATCGCCCAGCCGCTTCAACGCTGCGAAGGTCGCGCGCAGATCTTTTATCTCGGCCGCATCGTACGCCGGCACCGATTCGAGCACCGCCGCCGCATGCGCGAGCATTCCGATCGCCGACATCGCCTGGCCTTGCGCATATGGCGACGTCAGCTCGGGCAGCAGCGCCTCCATGATCGTCCGCTGCATCCCGCTGATCAGTTCGTTCAACGTCGGCCGTAGCATCGCACCACCTCAGATCAACCGAAGCTGCTTCGCGAGGTCCTCGAACAACGCCGGCAGCAGCAGTTCGAGAAACGGCATCACCGCGTCGGACGTGCGCCCCTCGACGAAGTCGCGAATCCCGGTCAGGCAAATCACCGCCATCTTCGCGTTGCCGAGCACCTGGTAGAAAAACAGCCGCTCGCGATCGACGCGATGGCCGGTCTTCTGTTCATACAAGCGGTAGAACGCTTCGCGCTCCATCAGGCCGCCCGCCAATTCCTCGCGCCCCCAGAACACCATCGATGCCCACCCGAGATCCTCCATCGGGTCGCCGAGATGCGCCATCTCCCAATCGAGCATCGCGATAATTCCGTTCTCGTCGTACAGATAATTTCCCGAACGATAGTCGCCGTGAACGATCACGATGCGATCGCTCACGACCGGCTTGGCTTTCAGCCACGCGAACGCGGCGTCGAGGATCGGATAGTGCTCGCCCATCCGATCGCGTTCATAGATGTCGCTCCAATGCGCCGCCTGGATGCGTGCGGGATCCTCCAAACTCTTCGGAGCTCCGAGAATCTCGAGTCCGCACTCGCGGTAGTCGATCGCTTGCAATCGCGCGAGCTCGCCAATGAAGTCCTCTGCGACCTTCGCCCGCAGCGGTTCCGGCTCGGTAGCCGCAAACGCTCCCATGCCGGTGCGCCCCGCCGCGCGATGCATGATGAAGAACGGACGATCCATCACACTCGCGTCGAGCTCGAGGAACAGCGGCTCGGGGACCTTCAGGCCCGCGCCATGCACCGCCGCGATCACCTTGAACTCGCGCTCGCGATCGGACTTGAGCAGACCGCCGGTCGGATCGCGCCGGCCGATCATCGGTCGCGTGCGCGTCTCGCCGTCTTCGCTCCATTCCAGATCGAACGCGTACGTCTCGCGCGAGGAACCGCCGGAAATTCGCTTTAGCCCCACCACGCGATGCTCGCGCACATGCGGCATCTGGCGCTTGAGATATTCAGTAAGTCGATTCTGATCCAATCTAATACCGGTTCATTTCGCGCCGGGATTCGGCTTGCTACGCAAATGCCGGCATCACTTCCTTCGCGAACAACTCGAGCGTCGGCGGCGGTGCGAAGTCGCTGAAGAAAATCGTAAACGTCGTGATTCCCATCGCCACGCGCTGCTTGAGCTGCTCGATCAACTGCTTCGGCGTGCCCTTGATTCCAGTAGTGACGAACGGCTTGAGCATCTGCGCCGCCTTCCACTTCGCCTCGACTTCCGCGTCGCTCGAGCCGATGCATACCAGCAACTGCTCCGAGATGTCGATCGTGTTCACGTCGCGCCCGACGTCCTTGCAGTGCTGCTTGAGCACGTTGAATTTGTGCTCGAAGCTTTCGTAGCCGGCCGGACAATTCCAGCGATCGGCAAACCGCGCGACCAGCTTCAACATGATTTTTTCGCCGCTGCCGCCGATCGTAATCGGAGGATGTGGTTGCTGCACCGGCTTGGGATTGCAGATCGCTTCATTGATCTTGTAATGCCGCCCCTCAAACGTCGCGCGCTTCTCGGTGAACATCGCCTTCATTATATGCAGGCCTTCCTCGAACATCTTGAGCCGCGTGCCCATCGACGGGAACTGGTAGCCGTACGCCTTATACTCCTCGTCCATCCATCCCGCGCCGTAACCGATTTCGAGGCGGCCGTTGCTGATGTGATCGATGGTCGAAAGCGACTTCGCCAGCAGCGCAGGATTGCGATACGAGTTGCAAATCACCAATGTGCCGATGCGAATTTTGTCGGTCTTCGCCGACAGCCCCGCCATCAATGACATGCATTCATGCTGGTCGAGGTCGGGCATGCCGCGCGTCCACATATGATCGACCAGCCAGATCGAATGGTAGCCGAGCTTCTCGCATCGATGCGCCCGCTCCTCGAGCTGATGCCACGACTGTCCGGCTTGCGGCGAGAACAAAGCGAATTGAATTTTCTTACTCATTGAAATCTACTCCCGTGCGAATTGGCGTGAGTCCCTGAAGCCTCTGTTTCGCACGCCAACCTGCGGAGGGTCAACCACTCTTCTTTTTCCCGTCCTCGGATACAGAACTGCGCGCAACCGACTCCGCGTCCGGTTCCCCTTCCCGCTCGGGAAGGGGTTAGGGGTTAGGTTGCCTGCCGTCTATCACGCACTTGTGCGGCGACGCGAAATCGTGGACAGGATCACCCCCATGAAGATTCGACAACCCGTCGTCCTGAACATATTGGCAGTCCTGTTTCTTCTCATCGCGACGATAGCATCAGCCGCCGACTTTCGAGATGTCGGCACCGCGCATGAACTCAAAGACGCGCCAGGAATCTACGAATCGACGTTTCAAGCGACCGTCGGCAAGTCGCCATTCGATAAAATCGCGCTGCATCGCTTATCCAAGCTGAATGCTCCCACGCATCCCGAGGCGGTCGTGCTCTACCTGCCGGGCACCAACATGAACGGAGAAGTGTGGCTCGACGATCCGCGCTACTCGTTCCAGGTTTACCTCGCGCGGCAGGGCGTGGACGTATGGTCGATGGACTATCGCACTCACTTCATTCCCCCGCAGACGCCGGAGAGCGATCTTTCCGAGCTCGCGGGATGGACCAACGATCTCT
>NZ_JBAUYR010000045.1:0-23750 GCF_049584895.1 Binatus sp. (SeqCode) | reverse complement strand
CGGCCGGCGCCGGTGATGATGGCGACTTTTCCCTCAAGTTTGAACGAGTCGAGAATCATGGCGTCACCTCATCAAGCTCTATCACGTCAATAACATAGCTGTGGCTTTGCGGAAAATGACGTGGGCGACGACCTTTTTGACGGCGCGTAACCGTCGGTCCTATATTGGCGCAAGAGGATCGTGCAATGGCGCTGAAAGTCGTGATGTTCTCGGACTACATTTGTCCGTTCTGTTACGTCGGCTTCGAAACGATGCGACGGCTCAAGTCGGAATTCGATTTCCAGCTCGAATGGCGCGGCTTTCAGATTCATCCCGACTGGCCCGCCGAAGGAATTCCCGCCGACAAGTTGCGCGAGGCCGGTGACGCGGCGGCGCGGAAGGCAACGTGGGAGCGGATCACCGCGATGGCCGACGCGGTGGGATTTTCGATGAAGCCGCCGGTGATACTGACCAACTCGCACGCTGCCTTGGCGGCTACGGAGTTTGCGCGCGAGTCGGGCCGCGACGAAGCGCTTGAAGAGCGGATCTATCGCGCGTACTTCAACGACGGCGAGAATATCGGCGACGCGAGCGTCGTCGCGCGGCTGGCGGGGGAAGCGGGACTCGACGCGAGCGAGGTGGCGGACGCGATCAAATCGCCGAAGTACGAGATGCGCCTGAAAAATAATTCGCTGGCGGCGAATCAGCGCGGAGTCAGCGGCGTGCCGATGTTTTTCATCGGCGAATATCCACTGGTCGGCGCGCAGAGCCTCGACGCAATGCGCGCGGTCCTCAAACGCGCCACCGAAAGATTTGCGAGCTGACGGCTATGACAAAATCAATCGAGCAGAGAATTCAGGAACTGGAAGATCGCGACGAAATCAAGGAGCTGACCGCGCGCTATTGTTGGCACGTCGCGCATGGCGAGGGCGAGGCGGTCGCGAATCTGTTCACCGATGATGGCGTGCTCGACGTCAGCGACGCCGACTTCAAGGCGGTGCGCGCGCGCGAGGCGCTGCTCAAGTTTTATCGTGCGTCGGTGCGTGAGCCGGAGGTCGCGTTGCCGTTCATTCAGAATCACATAATCCACCTGAACGGCGATGAGGCGCACGGCACTTGCGCGATCGAGGCCCGCTTCGCGCGAAACGGCGAGAGCGTGACCGCGGCGGGATACTACCAAGACAAATATCGGCGCGAGCGCGGCCAATGGCGCTTCGTTGAGCGCAAGCTGTTCTTCCATCACGTGGTGCCGCTCAAGCAGGGATGGGCCGAAGCGAAGGGCCAGAGCCGCAAGGTGTAGGAGCTCGATTGAATGTGAAACCCACGGTGGGTTTCAATCTTTCACTGCTTCCTTCGGCAGGGTGACCCCTGCACCCAGATGTTTAGCTGAAGCAACCAATGAGCCTCACCGAACCGCGACCAACGGCCGATCAATTGAACGAAGCCCGTCTAATGCTGACGAATCTGGAACGTTTATTTGAAGCGGGCGGAGAAGACACCTACGCCGCAATTATTCGAAAGGTCCTGCACAGCGACGAGCCCGAATTGAAAGTATGGCTTACTTCCGGCGACTTCTGGGGAGGAATGGGCTCGATGATCGACAGCGCTTTCTGTACTCCCACCGCTCGCGGACCCGAAGTCGACAGGCGCAACCGGCGTGAATTCATGAGCCTGATAGTCAAGTTGGGCAAGCATCAGATGGCGTCTGGGATTTTCACAGCGAACATCAAGCCGCATATCGAGAAGTGGACGAACACTTTCCAAGGCTGGCTGGACTCGAATCTTGTCTAACCTGATGGACTCAACATGGACCACATTCAGCTCGTTTGAAAAAAGCGCCGCCTGACTCCGCAGATCGGTCTAAAAGTCGCGAGCTGACGTTTTCCCACAGAGCATTGAGCTCAGCCGAATGTCGTTAACTTCGGCCGAGTACTAAAATACAGAGCGTCGGGTTCTTGTCCCGTCGAGAAGCCCGCGTATTTCAGGAGGCGGACGCATCGATTCACTCGAGGAGGAAATCTCAATGGAAACGATCCACTACCGTAGTGTCGATGTTAACGGCCTGAAGATTTCGTATCGCGAAGCCGGGCGGATCGACGCTCCGACGTTGCTGCTGTTGCACGGGTTTCCGACCGCCGGGCATATGTTCCGCGATTTGATTCCGCTTCTTGCCGACCGCTTTCACCTCGTCGCGCCCGACTTGCCGGCCTTTGGTCAGTCGGACCTGCCACCACTCGATAAGTTCAAATACACCTTCGAAAACCTTGCTGAGACGATCGGCCGCTTCACCGAAAATATCGGGCTTAAGCGTTTCGCGATCTATATCTTTGATTACGGCGCTCCCGTCGGCCTGCGGATTGCGCTGAAACATCCCGAGCGCGTCACCGCGATTGTCTCCCAGAATGGCAACGCCTACGAGGAGGGGCTGAGCGACGGCTGGAATCCGATCCGCGCATATTGGGAAGACTCATCGCAAAAAAATCGCGACGCACTGCGCGCCTTCCTCAAACCCGAGACAACCGTCTGGCAATACACTCACGGTGTCTCCGACGTCACGAGGGTTTCGCCAGACGGCTACTCGCTCGACAACTTCTACCTGGCCCGGCCCGGTGCGGATGAGCCGCAGCTCGATCTGTTCGGTGACTACAAGACCAACGTCGCGCTTTACCCGACTTTCCAGAAGTATTTTCGGGACCACAAGCCGCCACTCCTCGCGGTGTGGGGAAAGAACGACCCGTTCTTTCTGCCGCGCGGCGCGGAGGCCTTCAAGCGGGATATCCCTCGCGCAGTCATGCATTTCTTCGATACCGGGCACTTCGCGCTCGAGACGCACGCGGCCGAGATAGCAGTGGCGATCCGCGATTTTCTCGGCGGCTGATTTCGCAACTCGGCGCCGATACCCGAGCGAGCCGATGGGCCGGTAGTAATCCCGAGACAGTGAAACCAATTGGAGTGTAATCAGATGGCTGCTCTTCCTCTGATTGTCTTCGACGTGAATGAGACCTTACTCGATCTCACAACCATGGAGCCGACGTTCGAGCGTATCTTCGGCGACAAAGGCGCCATGCGCTTTTGGTTCGCTAACCTCATTATGTATTCCGCTGCTTTGACGGTAGCCGGATGTTATGTGCCTTTCACGGATATCGGTTCGGCTGTGATGAAGATGCTGGCCGACACCCGCGGGATAAAGATCGATGACGCCGATAAGAAGGAACTGGTTGAAAAATTCTCGACCATGCCTCCCCATCGCGAGGTGCCGGCAGCTCTTCAGAAGCTTCGCAAAGCAGGATTCCGGCTATTCACGTTGACCGACAATTTGCTCGAGGTGCAGACGCGTCAGTTCGAACACGGTGGGCTGGTCAATTTCTTCGAGCGGCGTTTCAGTGCGGACGGCGTCAAGCGTCACAAGCCTTCGCGGCAAGCTTACGAATATGTTGAGAGGGAACTCGGGGTTGAGCCGTCTCAGCTCTGTCTTGTCGCTTGCCACACTTGGGACACCCTCGGCGCCGTCGCTGCGGGCTGGAAGGCTGCCTTGATCAAGCGGCCGGGCAACGACGTCCTGCGAGTCGGCCCGCAGCCGCAGATCGTCGGTGCAAGCCTGCACGACGTCGCCGATCAGTTGATCGCGCAGCACAAGGAGAGAACCAATGTCGCATGAGAATGTGAGTGTGGTGCTGGTGCATGGCGCCTGGGCTGACGGATCGAGCTGGGCCAAAGTCATCGCGCCGCTGGCTGCCGAAGGTGTCAGGGTACTCGCGGCTCCGTTGCCGTTGACCTCGTTTGCTGAGGATACGGCTGCGCTCGAGCGCACGCTGGAGCGAGTTCCGGGACCGGTCGTCCTTGCGGGTCACGCCTATGGTGGGGCAGTGATCGCGGCTACGCGGAGCGAGAAGGTCAAGGCGCTGGTTTATGTCTCCGCCCTTGCTCCTGACGAAGGCGAGACTGTCGCTGAGGTCTTCTACCGTGCCAAGCCTCATCCGCTGGCTCCAAAGTTGGCGCCAGACCAGCATGGACTGATCTATCTGCCGGACGAGGCTTTCGCCGCGGCGTTTGCACAGAATGCCTCCGCTGAGGAGTTGGCGGTGCTCTCCGCGGTTCAGCGGCCGCTTTCGCCCGCATGCATCTCGGTGCGCATGAATCGCCCGCTCTGGAAAGACCGCCCAAGCTGGTTTCTCATCGCGGAGCAGGACCGCATGATCGTCCACGAGACGCAGCGCTTCATGGCGGAGCGGATGCGCGCGCGGGTGCGGTCGCATCCTGTCGACCACACGTCAATCGTTACCGCGCCCGGCCTCGTCGTCGACATCATACGCGAGGCCATCAGGGAAGCGACCACCAGCTGATCGCCTTCGCTTGTATGCGTCATGGCACTTCTGCGGCCGAAGCCGTCAGTTGCCGAAGTCCCAGCTTTCTCCGTTGTGATAGCGCGCCAGCACGTTCTTCGCGATCAGGATTTTGTGGACCTCGTCCGGGCCGTCCGCGAGCCGCAATGTTCGCGCGCCCTGGTACATGCCGGCCAGCGGCAGGTCGCCTGAGACTCCCGCCGCGCCCCACACCTGTATCGCGCGATCCACCACCCGCGTGTACGCCGCCGGCACGAAAATTTTGATCGCCGAGATGTCCGTGCGCGGGTCGTTGTTGCTGTCCATCCGCTCGGCGCAGTGAATAGTCATCAGCCGCGCTGCCTGGATGTCGATATAAGAGTCGGCGATGAACCCTTGAATGAATTGCTTGGTCTCGAGCTTGCCGCCGTGTACCTCGCGCATCGTCGCCCGCTCGACCATCAGATCGAACGCCCGCCACATCTGCCCGACAGAGTTCATGCAGTGATAGACGCGCCCCGCGCCGAGCCGATCCTGCGCCGCCTGATGCCCCGTGCCCGCCTGCCCGAGCTGATTGCTGAGCGGCACGCGCACGTCATCGTAAACGATCTCGCAGTGGTCGCTCCGATGTCCCCAGACTTCGACTCCGCGCACGATGCGCAAGCCCGGCGTATTTTTCGGCACGATTATCTGCGTCATGCGTCCGTTGTCGGTGCCGCTTCCGCCCGTGCGGCACATGACGATGAAGAAGTCGGCGCGGAACCCGTTCGAGGTAAACCACTTGTGACCGTTGATCACCCACTGGTCGCCATCGCGGACCGCCGTGGTTTTAATCGACCGCGGGTCAGAGCCTGCAGAGTCGGGCTCCGTCATCGAGAAGCCGGATTCCATCTTGCCCTCGGTCAGCGGCACCAGCCATTTGCGCTTCTGTTCCTCGGTGCCGTACTTGAGCAGGATCGCTTGGTTGCCCGAGTTGGGCGCGACCACGCCGAAGAGAGCCGCCGCTCCCATGCTGTATGCGAGCACCTCATTCATGTACGCATGCTCGAGAAAGTGCAGTCCCGAGCCGCCGTATTCGGGCGGCAGATGCGGTGCCCACAGGCCCGCCTTCTTCACCTTCTCCTTGATCGACTCGCGCAGCCCCCGCGAACTGCGCCGCTCCTCGTCTGTCCCACCCTCGCCGTACCCCGCCCACAGCTTCTTCTCGTTGGGCAGGATATCGTGGTTGACGATCTTCGCCGTGAGCGCGCGGATCTCATTGATGCGCGGGTCGAGCGTCGGGATTGGCTTCACGTTCATCTGCATGATGGTGGTCTCCTCTTCGGGCCCAAGCGTAGCGCGGCGCGCTCCCGATGAAAATGTGTCCCGCGCCGCATCAGACAGGCTCGCTAGGCTGCAGCATTTCGATCGCGTATAGGTTTCGAGCGACCAGATGGCTACCGAAGAAGAAATGCAGGCGGCTCGAATCGGTGGGATGCGTGTGCATAACGCTCCGATTCAGCTGATCGCGTACAGCTCCGATTGGCCGGCGCTCTTCATCCGCGAGGCGGATCGCGTCCGCTCGACGCTCGGCAGTCGCGTCCTGATGCTCGAGCATGTCGGCTCGACCTCGGTCCCCGGCCTCGCCGCCAAGCCCATCATCGACATGATTCTCGCGGTTGCGGATTCTGCCGACGAGCCGGCCTACGTGCCCGCGATGGAGTCTGCCGGATACGTGCTCCGCATCCGCGAGCCGGAATGGAATCAGCATCGGCTGTTCAAAGGCCCCGACACCGACATCAATCTCCACGTCTACTCATTCGGATGCCCCGAGATAGACAAGATGTTGATGTTCCGCGACTGGCTGCGCGCCAACGACGCGGACCGCGAGCTTTACGAGCGCACCAAGCGCGAACTCGCGCAGCAGACCTGGAAGTACGTGCAGAACTACGCCGACGCCAAGACCGCGGTGGTTGAGGAAATCGTCGCACGCGCCCGCGCTGCCCGCGGCGCACGATTCCGATAGCGACGTTCTTCGCTGTTGAAAAAGGTCTATCTAATCCATCTGCGCGCGCCCACACCGAGTCCGCAAACAATACGACCCATTACGTTCGGAGTGGACCTCGTTAGCCGAGTATTGTTCTGTTCTGAAGTCGTTTTGTGCCCTTGACGCAATGTTCATGCGCCTTGATCGGCAGTTAGCAGCGAATTCAATCAGACGAGTAATTTTGACATATGTACGGCAGCCTAGTATTCCTACCGAGGTCTAAATTTTACCTCGAAGGGCTACCAAACATGAAAATTTCACATTTTGCTCCCGTCCTCGCCGCCTTACTTTTCAGCGCAACCACGCTCGCTTTTGCGACCTCGCCTGCTCAGGCTCAAGACGGCTCGATCTTCGGCGGCCAACAGTCTGATCAGGGCGAGACCGCAACATCGCCAGATGCGAAAAAACCGCCCCTGACGGTTTCGGGATCGTGGACGGGAACCATCGACGATAATCTGGCGGGATCGGGTACCCTCGACGTCGATTTTACCGAAGCCCCTAACGGAGCGCTGACTGGCGATTGGTCGTTTATGTTCTCCGAGGGTACCGACTTTGGCACCATTACGGGGAAAGCCACTTCAAAAAAAGTCGCTATTTCGTTTATTTTCGTTCCGAAAGCTCCATATATTCATTGCAAGTTCTCGATGTCTGACGCTCATGCGACCGACACCGACATATCCGGTCACTATCATTTTACTGCATGCGGGCCTCTTACGAAGAAGGAGCATGGCACACTCATGATCGCGCCGGAGTAAAGCTCCCTATTCAATTCCCGAAGTTCCAGGTTTCTCAATTGTGATAACGAGCCAGTACGTTCTTCGCGATCATAGGCCGGCCTTCTTTACCCTATTCTTGATCGATTCGCGCAGCGCCCGTGAGCTGCGCCGCTCCTCGTCGGTCGCGCCGTCGCGCCATCCCGCCCAGAGCTTCTTTTCGTTGGGCAAGATATCGTGATTGACGATCTTCGCGCTGAGCGCCCGAATCTCATTGATGCGGGGGGGCGAGCGTCGGGATTGGTTTCACATTCATCTGCATGGTGGTCTCCTGCTGCGGTCAGCGTTCTTCGCCGAACAGGAAAATTGAAATCGCGATCATCGCGAACATGAAATTCGGTATCCACGCGGCTACCGGCGCCGGCAGGAGCGCTGAACGGCCCAGCGCCGACGTGATTCCGAGTGCGGTCCAATAAGCGAAGCCGATTATGATTGCCAGCCCGAAGCTGCGCCCGAGACTCAGGTTGCGCGGCAGCGGATCGAGGCTGAGCGACATCCCGAGTGCGACCATTATCACGCACGCCAGCGGCATCGCGTATTTCAAATCGCGATCGACCACGTAGCCGCCCGGGTCGAGTCCCTTGCTGCGCAGGTCCGCGATATACCGATCGAGTTCCCACAAGCTGAACTCCTCGGGGTCGAAGCGCAGCAGGTCGAAGTCGGCCGGCGTCAGTCCGAGATCGAGTCGCGTCTCATCAGTCTTGGTCACTGCGCCGCTCTCGGCGATTTGGAACGAATCCACTCCATCCTCAACCCAGATGCTACCGTTCCATTTCGCGGTCTTCGCATGCCGCAGGTCCTTGAGTCCGAAATCGTCATCGAGTTGATAGTGCGTGACGTTTTTCAGCAGCGAATCTTTTTTGTCGAGGTTATCGACCGAAACGAATCCGTCGCGCACGCGCACCCAGATTCGCCGGTTGGCGAATACCGCTTTGAGCGATCGCTTCTTGAGTTCCACCGAGTAGATGTACTTCGCTTCTCGCGTCGCGGCGGGAACGACGGTTTCGCTGATCAGAAAATCGAAACCCGAGATCAAAACCGCGACCAACAGCACCGGCACCGCCATCTCGAGGCGGCTGATGCCGAGTTGCTGGCATGCCAGCACCTCACCCGATCGATTCAGCAGCGCGAAGCCGAGCAACACTCCGGCCAGGCACGCCACCGGCAAGACTTGCGAGATGATCAGCGGAAGCTTGAGCGCGAAATATTCAAGCCCCAACAATCCCAGTCCGCCGTAGCGGATCAAATCGTCGAATCGATCGAACATATCGCCGAGCAGGTACGCCGCCGTGAATGCCGCCAGGCAAACCATGAACGGGCCGAAGAACTGGCCCGCGATAAAGCGATCCATCACCGGCGAAAGACGCGGTCGAAGTCTCATGCCGCCTGCCTGCTCCGTTCGTAACGCTCGACCAGATCCCAGATGATGTCGCCGGGGCCGCGGCCGGTATCGGCTTTGTCGGACGCTGCGCGATAGAAAAACCAGAACGCCAACGCCATGAAGACCAGGTCCGGGATGCTCATCGCGATCCACGAGTCGAGTCTGCCGCGCTGCGCCAGCGTCTCGCCCACCCGCATCAGCGAGTAATAGAGAAAGAACAGCGCGACGCTGACCCCGAAGCGCTCCGAATTCCCACCGCGCGCCGGCTTGAGCCCAAGCGAGATACCGAGCAGCGCGAACAGCATGGTGGCGAACGGGACGGTAAACTTGCTCGCCATCTCGGTCTCGGCATCGTAGTCCGGTTTGCCCTTGGCGCGCGCGGCCGCAATATCAGCTTTCAGTACCGCGTAGGTCATTTCGTCCGGCTCGACGTCGGTGACGCCGAGCGACTCCTCGGGACTGATACTGAGATCGTACGTCTTGAAGCTGGTCACGTGAGTCGCATCGTTCTGCGGCTCGACCCCGAAGATCGATCCATCATACAGCCGCAGCGTGATGGTCTTGGTCTTCGGGTCGGGGAGCATCGCACCATGCTTGGCGATTATCGTGTTCTGATTGTGCGGATCGCGCGCATCGGAAATCATCACGCCCGTCAAACTCGAATCGGTGTCGGACATCTGGTTAACGTACACGACCAGGCCGGGGAAATTGCTGTTGAAGATTTTTTCCTTCAAGCCGGCGCTGGAGCGGGTCTCGCTGAGTTCGTAGAGCTTGTTGCGCAGATTGGAATTCGCCCACGGCCGCAGCGAGAACGCGAAGTAGCTCGAAACCGCGTACACCCCCATCGCCACTATCAACACCGGTATCGCGAGCCGGTAAAGGCTGATGCCGCATGCGCGGGCCGCGGTCATCTCCTGGTCGCTCGACATCCGCCCGAATCCCATCAGCACGCCGAGCAGCACCGCCATCGGAAACGTGAGCTCGAGGAAGGCCGGCATGATGTACCCGATGATTCCGCAGACTTCGCCGAGGCTGACGCCGTGATTGACCACCATGTCCATCAGCTTGAGCAACTTGCCGGTGACGAGCGCGAAGGTCAGCAGGCCGACGTCCACCGCGAACGGCGCAAGCACCTCGCGCGCGACGTAGCGGTCGATAATCGCAAATCCAGGAATCGCCAGTTTCATTTATTGATCCGAACCGAGTGCAGCGTCCAAGTTTAGACATCTCAGCGAGGGATTGAAACTTGCGATTCCAATTTCTTCTATTTGGCCTTCCGATGGCCCACGCATCGCGATCAGATTTTGTCATCCTGACGTAGCGAGCAACGCGAGCGGCAGGACATGGCTTCTGGCCTCCGGACAGCTTCGCGCCAGCGAAGCCGGTACCGGTTCTGAGATCGCGCAGCGCTCCTTGGATTCTCATTGGAACGCAGCAAGGCAAAACCGGAACCGGCTTCGCTCACGCGAAGCTGTCCGAGGCCCATTCCTCCAGTCGCTGACGCTCCTGTCGTCAGGGTGACAAAAATCTTCGCTCGCCCTTCTCGCTTCGCCAGAATGACCACGCTCGACCCGCGCCCCACTTCCGCCGCTCTGATACTATCCCCTTCAATGAGAGACTTTCGCGACAAGAGCCGCACCCCGCGCTTCAACCGCAACGCGCCGCATCCGCCGCGCCGGATTTCGCCGGCGCCTCCCGCAAAGCCCGCAGCCGCGCCGCCACCTGCGCGCGAGTATCGACGCACGGATACAAATGAGCGCGATATTCATCGCCCGAGCGGCAACGATCGCGAAATAGTCTACGGCGTCGAGCCAATCCGCGAGCTGGTCGCCGCGGCGCCCGCCTCGATTCGAGTGCTCTACGTGAAATCCGGCGACGAGCGCCGCTTCGCCACTGAGATCGATCTCGTCAGAACCGGCGGGGGCCGCGTCGAGTTCGTCGACGATGCCGGCTTGGAGCGGCTTGCCGGGTCCGCCGCGCGCCATCAAGGAATCGCAGCCCTGATGCGCGAGTACGAGTACATGCCACTCGAAAAGATTCTCGCCGAGCAGCCCGATCCGATCGTGCTGGTCGACGGCGTTACCGATCCGCGCAACCTGGGCGCGCTGATGCGATCGGCGGAAGGCGCCGGCGTCAGCGCACTCATCATCGCGAAGGACCGCACCGCCGGCATCACGCCCGCCGCGGTCAAGTCGTCGGCCGGCGCGTGGATACATCTTAAGATCGCGCGATGCGGCAACGTCGCGCGCACTATCGAGCAGCTCAAGGAAGCAGGCTACTGGACGGCGGCGCTCGCGCCCGGCGGCGATACCTCGATCTACACGCTCGACACCTCGCGCAAACTCGCGATCATCGTCGGTTCCGAGGGCCGCGGCGTCCGCGACATCGTAAAAAAAGGCGCCGACTTCATCGTCGATATCCCGATGCGCGGCAAGGTCGGCTCGCTCAACGTCTCAGTAGCCGCCGCAGTAGCGCTTTTCGAAATAGCCCGCCGCCGCGCCGCTGCGAAACTCTGAGTGAGGCCTCAGACTTCTCGCGATGTCTGCGAGTTGTTCTTCGAGGTTTTCTTGGCCGCTGGTTTTGCCTGCGTCGATTTGCGTCCGTCCAAACCGGAACGCTTACGCGCCAGCGCCTTTTTGATCGTGTTCATCCAGTGGGATTCGACCTGGCTCGCGATTTTTCTCATCCCGCCAACTTGCTGACTCGCCTCTTTCATCTGCGCTTTCAAGGTCACCGCGCTCTTGACCAGCTGTGGATGCATCGCGTGCGCGTTGAGGTCCGACAGGGTCTTGGCGATCAACTTCAGCTCGTCCTTGATACGGTCGGCATAGACGCGGGCCCATTCGAGGTCCACTAGGGTGCTGCTGGTCGGCTTGGCTTTTGGCATGAGGATTACTGTTCCCGATTGAAGCTGATCTTCGCAAGTACTGCGATGTTACGTGGGGAACATCCACTTTTCTGTTCTCGCACCGCAAATGTCAAACGCGATCGCAGTCGCGCTTCCTTGCGTCCGACAGTCACTAGGCTTTTACGAGCGCATCCGCTACCAGGTTTCTCACAATTTTCGATACTTCGATCAGCGGGAAAACCCAGTGGTGCGTGCTTGGTGAAGTCCGAGGTGGATCACCCCGCCGGGATGCAAGAAGCAGACCCCCAAAACCCCGTTTAGCTTGACAGTCGCTACGCCGCCGAATAGCTTTTCCTTCTTAACGTTGTTCGTTGTTTGCCGATGTAGCTCAACGGTAGAGCACCTGATTTGTAATCAGGTGGTTGCGAGTTCGATTCTCGCCATCGGCTTGGGCGGCATTATTGCCTTGGCGGGAGAGGTTCCCGAGTGGACAAAGGGAGCAGACTGTAAATCTGCCGGCTTATGCCTTCGAAGGTTCGAATCCTTCCCTCTCCACCAGTATAATGATGGGTTCGAATGGGGAGAGCGGGAATAGCTCAGTTGGTAGAGCGCGAGCCTTCCAAGCTCGGGGTCGCGGGTTCGAGTCCCGTTTCCCGCTCCAGTTTCTTTTTTCAGTGAATCGAATTTCGCAGCTAGGTTTTCGGAGTGTGTTTATCGATTGTTCAGGTTGAGTGCATCGCACCAATGCCCATGTAGCTCAGTCGGTAGAGCACTTCCTTGGTAAGGAAGAGGTCACGGGTTCGAATCCCGTCGTGGGCTTTCCAGATTTGCATGGCAGCTTGAGCAGCCGGGAAGTTTTTCGAACGCGAGTAATTTTTTTCGAGGCGGATTACAATGAGAGATCTGATTTCGCTGTCGTGTGAGACCTGCAAATCGCGCAACTACACGACCACCAAGAATAAAAAGACGCAGACCGACAAGTTTGCAATCAAAAAGTTCTGTTCGCGATGCCGCGCCCACACCGTACACAAAGAAGGCAAAGTTACGTAATAGCTACAGCCGCTGGCAGGCGGTCAGCTCAGAGGCGCTGGCAGTTGGTCAGCGTCAGAGGTGCTGGCAGATCAACAGTCCGCGTAGATATTGAAAAGAGGGTCAGTAGCTCCAATTGGCAGAGCATCGGACTCCAAATCCGAGGGTTCCAGGTTCGACCCCTGGCTGGCCCGCCAAACATTTCGCGCGATGCGACCGAGGCACTTGAAGGATCGAAAAACAGGATAGCCATTCACTGAAAAGGGTTCTTGCGTTAGGCACGAAAAATGAATAGTCTGAAAAGTTACTTCAATCAGGGCGTAAGTTTCGTCTCGGAAGCGTGGACGGAGCTTGCCAAGGTCCATTACCCCTCGCCCAAGGAGACCATGCAGGCCACGGTGGTGGTTGTCGGTCTGACGTTTGTGATGGCTTTGTGGCTCGGAGTGATCGATTTTTTTGCGGTGCGCGCGGTCCAGACGCTGCTCCGCTAGGGAACCAAAGGACCGGACATATATTGCTGATTTCCAATGACTGAACCTATTACCGAAACCGCCAAGCCCGCGATGAAGTGGTATATCGTCCACACTTATTCGGGTTACGAGCACAAGGCCAAGGCCGCGCTCGAGGAACGGGTGCGCTCGCTCCATAAGGAAGAGAAGATCGGCAAGGTGCTGGTGCCGATCGAACGCGTGCAGGAGCTCGGCAAGGGCGGCGCGCGCAAGGTTTCCAGCCGCAAGTTTTTCCCCGGATACATCTTCGTGCAGATGGTCCTCGACGACGAGACCTGGCACGTCATTAAAGATACGCCGAAGATTACCGGCTTCGTCGGGCATTCCACCAATCCGCCCGAAGTTCCGATGTCCGAGGTCGAAGAAATCGAGCAGCAGATGGAAGAGGGCGCGCTGCGTCCCAAACCTAAGGTGCTGTTCGAAGTCGGCGAGGCGATCAAAGTCGTCGACGGCCCTTTCCAGGACTTCAACGGCACCGTCGAGGAAGTCAAGCCGGAGAAGGGCAAAGTGCGTGTTCTCATCTCGATTTTCGGCCGCGCAACTCCGGTCGAGCTCGACTTTGTGCAGGTAGAGAAGGCCTGAAAACAACGAAAAACGACAATCGAATCGCCGGACGTGCGCTCCTGAAGCGTACGAGCGGCGTTCGCGACCTAATCAACTGATTCACTGGGAACGATTTTAAAGTGGCTAAGAAAGTTGTCGGATCGATCAAGCTGCAGATTCCGGCCGGCGCGGCGAACCCGTCGCCACCGGTGGGACCCGCACTCGGCCAGCGCGGCGTCAATATCATGGAGTTCTGCAAGGCCTTCAACGCGCAGACCCAGAACATGCAGGGCCTGGTCATCCCGGTGATCGTCACCGTGTATGCCGACCGCTCGTTCACCTTCATCACCAAGAGCCCGCCCGCCTCCATCCTGCTGTTACGCGCGGCGGGAATCGAAAAGGGGTCGCCGATGCCGAACAAGAACAAGGTCGGCAAGGTCACTCGCGCGCAGGTCGAGGAAATCGCCAAGACCAAGTTGAAGGACCTGACCGCAGCGGACCTCGTCGCCGCCGTCAACACGGTGGCGGGTACGGCGCGCAGTATGGGCATTGAGGTTTCGGAATAGAGGCTGAAAAAAATGGCTGGGAAGAAATACAAAGAAGCGCTCAAAAAGATCGATCGCGAAAAGCGCTACACGCTCGAAGAGGCGGTCAAGCTGGTGGTCGATAACAAGGTCGCCAAGTTTGACGAGACCGTCGAGATTGCAGTGCGGCTCGGAGTCGATCCGCGCCAGGCCGATCAGAACGTCCGCGGCACTATTGTCCTGCCGCACGGCACCGGATCGACTGCGCGCGTGCTGGTAGTAGCCAAGGGTGAGAAAGAGCGCGAGGCGCGCGAAGCCGGCGCCGATTTCGTCGGTGGCGAAGAGATCATCAAAAAGATTCAGGAAGAGAACTGGCTCGACTTCGACCGCGTCATCGCGACGCCAGACATGATGGGCCAGGTCGGTCGTATCGGTAAAATTCTCGGGCCCCGCGGCCTGATGCCTAATCCCAAGGTCGGCACCGTGACCTTCGACGTGGCCAAAGCCGTCGCCGAGATCAAGGCCGGTAAGGTCGATTATCGCGTCGACAAAGCCGGCGTCGTGCACGCGCGCGTCGGCAAGACCAGTTTCGGAGATCAGAAGCTGCTCGACAACGTGCGCGCGCTGCTTGGTGCGATCGTTCGTTCCAAGCCGGCCAGCGCCAAGGGCAATTACGTTCGCAGCCTCGCGCTGTCCTCGACCATGGGCCCCGGGGTCCGCGTCGACACGGGCCAGGCGGCGGCCAAGGCTCTGGCGGCGGCTGCTTAGTATACGATCATAGGTTTTTCGTTCGCAGGGGCTGGAACGTTATAATGAAAAAGTCTGAAAAGACCGCGCTGGTCGAAGACCTGTCGAGTAGCTTCGGCCGCGCCAGTATCGCGCTCGTTTCGGAGTACCGCGGGATGACTGCGGCGGAATCGACCGAGATGCGCAAGCGGCTGCGCGCGGTGCGCGGCGAGATGCGTATCGCCAAGAACACGCTCGTCCGCCACGCAATCAAGGGCACCAAGTACGAGGCGCTCGACAGCAACCTCGGCGGGCAGATTGGGCTGATCCTGAGCTACGAAGATCCCGTCGTATTGGCGAAAACCTTCACCTCATTCGGGCCCTTGGGCGAGAAGCTCAAGCTGCGGGGCGCGGTGATGGACGGCAAGGCGCTGACGCCGGCGGAAGTGCAGGCGCTGGCGACGTTGCCCTCGCGCGAAGTGATTTTCAGCCAGTTGCTGGGCCTGCTCAATGCGCCGGCGACGCAATTGGTGCGGTTGCTCAACGAGCCGGGCTCGTACCTGGCGCGGGTGATCGATGCGATCGGAAAGAAAAACGGCGCCGGTGCGGCATCTGCGGCTCCGGCAGCGCCAGCGGCGGCGTCCTCGGAACCAGCGCCTGAAGCGCCAGCGGCTCCGGCTGCCCCGGCAGCGCCCTCTGAGGGATGAAAAAGATTAATTTTATCGCTTGCATGCCGCGTAGCGATGCTTATGTTGACTGATCCACTTTGACGATTTGACTGAAAAGAAGAATTCTGGGGCGCTCCCACAGGCCTCCCCCGGATGCGAGAACAAGGAGAGAAGGTAAATGTCAGAAGCACAACTCAGCCGCGATCAGGTGAAGGATTATCTGAAGAACCTGAGCCTGATCGATGCAGCGGCTCTGGTCAAGGAACTCGAGGCCGAGCTCGGCGTATCTGCCGCTGCTCCCGTCGCTGCCGCCGCTGCTCCTGCGGCCGGCGGTGGTGCCGCGGCCGCGGCGCCCGAGAAGGAAGAGTTCAACGTCGTGTTGACGGGGTCCGGCGACAAAAAGATCCAGGTGATCAAAGTCGTGCGCGAGCTGACCGGCCTCGGTCTGAAAGAGGCCAAGGACCTGGTCGACGGAGCGCCGAAGGCGGTCAAAGAAGGCGTCAACAAAGCCGAGGCCGAGGATATCAAGAAGAAACTCGAAGCAGCCGGCGGCACCGTGGAGCTTAAGTAGGACGGACTTAGTCTTTTTGACGCACAACAAAGGGTCGGGAAATTCACGCGGTGCGGCTCTGACCGGCGCGCGGGAATTTCATTCGGTCTTTATTCATGAAGCCGTGGGCACGGGCAGGCCGCCTTGCGCCCGCGATTTCTTTTTTTCTCGGCCTTCACGGCGCGCCGAAATATGCGGCGCACGCACGGCGAGGTAGCTGAGGTAGCTAATGGCTCAGGTTCACGTAACCAGTAATCTTCGTATCCGCCGATCGTTCGGAAAGATCAAAAAGATCATCGAGATTCCGAATCTGATCGAGATTCAGAAGCGCTCGTATGACGATTTTCTCCAGGTCGGAGTGTCGACCGAGGACCGCGCGGACGTAGGTCTGCAGGCGGTCTTCAAGTCGGTCTTTCCGATCAAGGATTTCAATGAGACGGCGTCGCTCGAGTTCGTCTCGTACGAGCTCGGCACGCCCAAGTACGACGTCGAGGAATGCCATCAGCGTGGCATGACCTACGCCGCGCCGCTCAAGGTCAAGATTCAGCTGGTCATCTGGGACGTCGAGAACGGCCGCCGCTCCATCAAGAACGTCAAGGAGCAGGAGGTCTACTTCGGCGAGATTCCGCTGATGACCGGCAACGGCACCTTCATGGTGAACGGGACCGAGCGCGTCATCGTCTCGCAGTTGCATCGATCGCCCGGAGTGTTCTTCGAGCACGATAAAGGCCGCACCCACTCCACTGGAAAATTGCTCTACTCGGCGCGAATCATTCCGTATCGCGGGAGCTGGATCGATTTCGAATTCGACCCGCGCGACGTGCTCTACGTCCGAATCGACCGGCGGCGCAAGTTTCCGGCGACCGTGCTTCTGCGCGCGCTCGGGATGACCACCGAGGACTTGCTCAACTACTACTACAAGAAAGACGTCATCAACCTCGATCCCAAGCAGTACACCAAGCAGTTCGTCCCCGACCATCTGCTGGGTTCGCGGGTCGGCCGCGACGTCAAGGATCCCAAGTCGGGCGAGGTTATCGCGCGCGAGGGCCGCAAGTTCAACAAGGCGATAGTCCGTGCGATGGAGCAGGCGAAAATCAACGAAGTGCCTATTGCGCTCGACGAGATCGTCGGCCGCGTCTCGGCGCACGATATCGTCGATTCCACCACCGGCGAGGTGCTGATCGGCACCAACGAGGAGTTGACCGAGGAGACCCTCGAGAAGCTGAAAGCGCACGGGGTCAAGAAGATCGAAGTGCTGTTCACCGAAGACGCGCCCGGCGGCGGTCCGCTCCGCCTGACGCTCGCGCAGGACAAGCTCGGCACGCCCGAAGAAGCGGTGATCGAGATCTACCGGCGGCTGCGTCCCGGCGATCCGCCCACACAGGAAACGGCGACCACCTTCTTCAACAACCTGTTCTTCAACGCCGAGCGCTACGACCTGTCGAAAGTCGGCCGCCTGAAGCTGAATCACAAGCTCAAGATCGACGTGCCGCTCGAGCAGGGGACGCTTCGCCGCGAGGATATCCTCGAGGTGGTCCGCTACCTGATGGAGCTCAAGAACGGCAACGGCCAGGTCGACGATATCGACCATCTTGGGAATCGCCGCGTGCGTGCCGTCGGCGAGCTGGTCGAGAACCAGTTCCGCATCGGGCTGGTGCGCATGGAGCGCGCGATTAAAGAGCGGATGAGCCTTCAGGACATCGAAACCCTGATGCCGCAGGAGCTGGTGAACTACAAGCCGGCCTCGGCGGTTATCAAGGAGTTCTTCGGCTCGTCGCAATTGTCGCAGTTCATGGATCAGACCAATCCGCTCAGCGAAATCGCGCACAAGCGGCGTCTGTCTGCGCTTGGACCTGGCGGGCTGACGCGAGAGCGCGCGGGATTCGAAGTCCGTGACGTTCATCCGACGCATTACGGTCGCGTATGCCCGATTGAAACGCCTGAGGGCCCGAATATCGGACTTATCGCGGCGCTCTCGACCTACGCGCGCGTCAACGAATACGGCTTTATCGAGACGCCGTACCGCGAAGTCGAGAACAATCGCGTCACCGAGCGAATCCTCTATCTGTCCGCGCTCGACGAAGAAGATAAAGTCATCGCGCAGGCCAACGCCAAGCTCGACGCGCACGGACGCTTCACCGACGACATCGTGTCGGCGCGCATCGGCGGCGAGTCCACCATGGTCCGCGCCGAGGACGTCCAGTACATGGACGTGTCGCCCAACCAGCTGGTGTCGGTTGCCGCGTCCTTGATTCCGTTCCTCGAGAACGACGACGCCAACCGCGCGCTGATGGGATCGAACATGCAGCGCCAGGCGGTTCCGCTCCTCAAACCTGATGCTCCCCTGGTCGGCACTGGCCTTGAGGGGACAGTGGGCCGCGACTCGGGCGTTACCGTGGTCGGCAAGCGCGACGGTGTCGTCGAAAGCGTCGATGCGGAGCGAATCGTCGTCCGCGCCGACAAGCAGACCAAGGATCTCCGCGACGCTGGCGTCGATATCTACAACCTCATCAAGTACCAGCGCTCGAACCAGAACACCTGCATCAACCAGCGTCCGATCGTCGTCAAAGGCGAGCGGGTGAAGTCCGGCGACGTGCTGGCGGACGGCCCCTCCACCGACATGGGTGAGTTGGCGCTCGGCCGCAACGTGCTGGTCGCGTTCATGCCGTGGGGCGGCTACAACTTCGAAGACTCCATCCTCATCTCCGAGCGCGTGGTCAAGGAAGACCTGTTCACCTCGGTGCATATCGAGGAGTTCGAATGTATCGCGCGCGACACCAAGCTCGGACCCGAAGAGATCACCCGCGACATTCCCAACGTCGGCGAAGAGGCGCTCAAGGATCTCGACGCGAGCGGTATCATCCGGATTGGCGCCGAAGTCCGTCCGGGCGACATCCTGGTTGGGAAGATCACTCCGAAAGGCGAGACCCAGCTTTCTCCCGAAGAGAAACTGCTCCGCGCAATTTTCGGTGAAAAAGCCGGTGAGGTCCGCGACACCAGCCTGCGCGTGCCGCCGGGCGTCGAAGGCACCGTGATCGACGGCCGCGTGTTCTCGCGCCGCGGCGTCTCCAAAGACGAACGCACGCAGGAAATCGAAGTACTCGAGGCCGAACGCCTCAAGACCGACGAAGCCGAAGAAGTGCGAATCATTCGGCAGGAAACTCTGCGCAAGCTCAAGAAGTCGCTCGCCGGCAAGAAGCTCGCGGGACGCGTGATGTCTGACGATCGCAAGGAGCTGCTCAAGAAGGGCGACCCAATCAGCGCCGAGGAGCTCGAAGAGCTGCCGCCTACTCTATGGGGCCAGGTCCGCGTCGAGAACGAATCGTCGCAGGAAGAGGCCGAGCAGGCTATCGCCGCGATGAACGCGAACGTCGAGGCGGTGCAGAACCACTACGGGGCCAAGGTCGAGCGCCTGAAGGCGGGTGACGAACTTGCTCCCGGCGTGATCAAGATGATCAAGGTGTTCGTCGCGATCAAACGGCGCCTCCAGGTCGGCGACAAGATGGCGGGACGGCACGGCAACAAGGGCGTGCTCTCGCGAATCCTGCCCGAGGAAGACATGCCGTGCCTCGCGGACGGCACTCCGGTCGATATCGTGCTGAACCCGCTTGGCGTGCCGTCACGCATGAACGTCGGCCAAATCCTTGAAACTCATCTCGGATGGGCCGCGCGCGAGCTCGGGCACAAAATCGAAGAAGACCTCAAAAACGGCGTCAGCGCCGCGGCGCTCAAGAAGCGGCTCAAGGATATCTATCCCGAGAAAGAGAGCCACGACTTTATCGACGAGCTGGCCGAACCCGACATCTACAAGCTCGCGGCCAAGGCGCTGGCTGGAGTCCACGTCGCGTCGCCCGTGTTCGACGGCGCGCGCGAAGAGGAAATTTTCCAGTTGCTGAAGCGCGCTGACCTGCCCGAGACCGGACAGGCTCAGCTCCACGACGGACGCACCGGTCTGCCGTTCGAGCAGCCGGTAACGGTCGGCGTTATGTACATGATGAAGCTGCATCACCTGGTCGAAGACAAGATTCACGCTCGCTCGACCGGCCCCTACAGCCTGGTTACGCAGCAGCCGCTCGGCGGCAAGGCGCAATTCGGCGGGCAGCGGCTCGGCGAGATGGAAGTGTGGGCGCTCGAGGCTTACGGCGCGGCGTACACATTGCAGGAGATGCTCACGGTTAAATCCGACGACGTGGCGGGACGAACGCGAATGTATGAAGCGATCGTCAAGGGCGAGAACACGCTCGAACCCGGACTGCCCGAGTCGTTCAACGTTATGGTCAAGGAGCTCCAATCGCTCTGCCTGAACATGGAGCTGCTCGAGCAGCCACAAAGGGCTTAAGGGCCAGGGAGTTATATCGAGATGGAAGATCTCTTCGGCATTTTCGAGAAGCCCAAGAATCCACTGGCGTTCAACGCGATCCGCATTTCGATCGCGTCGCCGGAAATGATCCGCTCGTGGTCGCACGGCGAGGTCAAGAAGCCTGAAACGATCAACTACCGGACTTTCAAGCCGGAGCGTGACGGGCTGTTCTGCGCCAAGATTTTCGGGCCGACCAAGGACTACGAATGCAACTGCGGCAAATACAAGCGCATGCGGCATCGCGGAGTCGTCTGCGAGAAGTGCGGCGTCGAAGTAATCCAGTCCAAGGTGCGTCGCGAGCGAATGGGTCATATCGACCTCGCCGCTCCGGTCGCGCACATCTGGTTTTTGCGATCGCTGCCGTCGCGAATCGGCACCCTGCTCGACATGACACTGAAGGAACTCGAGAAGGTCCTGTACTTCGAGTGCTACATCGTCACCGACGCGGGCGAGACTCCGCTGCAGTACAAAGAACTGCTCACCGAGCGCAAGTATCGCGAGGCGCGCGAGCAATACGGCCAGGGCTTCAAGGCCGAGATGGGCGCGGAAGCCGTCCGCTCGCTGCTTGGACAGCTCACTCTAGACAAGCTGGCAGAGGAGCTGCGCGTCGAGATGAAGGCGACGGCGAGCGAGGCGCGGCGCAAGAAGGTTGCGAAGCGACTCAAGGTCGTCAACGCGTTCCGCGACTCGGGCAACAAGCCTGAGTGGATGATCCTGACGATCCTGCCGGTGATTCCGCCCGATCTCCGTCCTCTGGTTCCGCTGGACGGCGGGCGTTTCGCGACCTCCGACTTGAACGATCTGTATCGGCGCGTGATCAACCGCAACAACCGCTTGAAGCGGCTGATCGAGCTCAACGCTCCCGACATCATCATTCGCAACGAAAAGCGGATGCTGCAGGAAGCCGTCGATGCGCTCTTCGACAACGGCCGCCGCGGCCGCGCGATCACCGGGCCAAGCAAGCGTCCGCTGAAGTCGTTGTCCGACATGCTCAAGGGCAAGTCGGGACGCTTCCGGCAGAACTTGCTCGGCAAGCGTGTCGACTACTCGGGCCGCTCGGTAATCGTAGTCGGCCCCGAGCTGCGCCTGCATCAGTGCGGACTGCCGAAGAAGATGGCGCTCGAGCTGTTCAAGCCGTTCATCTACAACAAGCTCGAAGAAAAGGGCTACGTCACGACTATCAAGAGCGCGAAGAAGATGGTCGAGAAAGAGGGCAAGGACGTCTGGGATATTCTCGACGACGTCATCCGCGAGCATCCGGTGCTGCTCAACCGCGCGCCCACCCTGCATCGACTCGGCATCCAGGCATTCGAGCCGGTGCTGATCGAAGGCAAGGCAATCCAGCTGCATCCTCTGGTATGCGTCGCGTACAACGCGGACTTCGACGGCGATCAGATGGCGGTGCACGTGCCGCTCTCAATCGAAGCGCAGGTCGAGTCGCGCGCGCTCATGATGAGCACCAACAACATCCTGTCTCCGGCGTCGGGCAAGCCCGTGATCGTGCCGACCCAGGATATGGTGCTGGGCCTCTACTACATGACCCGCGAGAAGCCGCTGGCGCGCGGCGAGGGCAAGAACTTCGCCAACGTCGAGGAAGTGCGAATCGCGTACGATCACGAAGAGATCGATCTGCACGCGAAGATCACGGTGCGGATGGCGCCGATTCTCGCGACTGGAATCGCGCCGGCTGAGGTCGAGCCGAACGGCAAGCCGCGCACCAAGAAAGAGCGCGCCGCTGCTGCCGCTGCCGCCGCCGCGGCGATGCCGCGTTACGAGCGCGTCACCACCACCGTCGGCCGCGTGCTGCTCTATGAGATCGTGCCGCCCGAGATTCCCTTCACCGAGCTCAACAAGACGATGAAGAAAAAGGAGCTCGGCAACCTTATCGACATCGTGTATCGCCGCGCGGGCGACAAGGCGACGGTTATCTTCGCCGATCGCTTGAAAGACATCGGCTTCGAATTCGCCACCAAGGCCGGAATCTCGATCTCGATCAAGGACATGACCATTCCGCCGCAGAAGGCTCATCTGCTCGAAGGCGCGCAGAAGCAGGTCAGCGAGATCCAGCAGCAGTACAACAACGGCGTGATCACCGACGGCGAGCGCTACAACAAGGTCGTCGATATCTGGGCCGAAGTTCAGGATCAGATCGGCAGCGCTGTTATCAAGGGGCTGTCGACCCAGGTCTTCGGCAAGAACGACAAGGGCGAGACTGTCACCGGGCCCTCGTTCAACCCGATCTTCATCATGGCTGACTCGGGCGCCCGCGGTTCCGAGCAGCAGATTCGGCAGCTGGCCGGATTGCGCGGCCTGATGGCGAAGCCGTCGGGAGAAATTATCGAGACTCCGATCACCGCGAACTTCCGTGAGGGTCTGACGGTTCTGCAGTACTTCATCTCGACTCACGGCGCACGCAAAGGACTCGCCGACACCGCGCTCAAGACCGCGAACTCAGGCTACCTGACTCGCCGGCTGGTCGACGTGGCGCAGGACTCGATCATCAGCGAGGACGATTGCGGCACGCTGGACGGAATCGAGATGACGCCGCTGGTCGAAGGCGGCGAGATAATCGAAGGCCTCGGCGATCGCGTGCTCGGACGCGTCGCACTCGAAGACATCCGCGATGCGTTCACCAACGAAGTGCTGGTGCATGCCAACGAGATGATCGACGAGGACAAGGTCAAGAAAATCGAAGACGCCGGCGTCGAGCGAATCAAGATTCGCTCTGTGCTCACCTGCCAGTCGCGTCAAGGGGTCTGCGTCAAGTGTTACGGACGCGATCTCGGCCGCGGGCATCTCGTCAATATGGGCGAGTCGATCGGAATCATCGCAGCGCAATCAATCGGCGAGCCGGGCACCCAGCTCACAATGCGTACCTTCCATATCGGCGGTACCGCCAGCCGGCGCGCCGAGCAGACCACGCTCGAAGTGCGCAACGAAGGCGTGATGCGCCTGCATGGCGTCAACACCGTCAAGAGCCGCGACGGCAATCTGGTCGTGATGACACGGCATGGCGAAGTTGTAATCGCCGCGCAGGTCACCGACGAAGGCGGCCGCGTGCGCGAGCGCGAACGCGAGCGTTATCCGCTCGTGTACGGCGCCAAACTGCGCAAGGCCGAGGGCGATAAGGTAAAGCCCGGAGAGCTGATCGCGGAATGGGATCCATACACCACGCCGATCATCACCGAAGTCGGCGGCACGGTTAAGTACGGCGATATCATCGAAGGCAAGACGATGGAGGAGCGGGTCGATGAACGAACCGGCGCGCGCTCCAACGTTATCGTCGAGTTCAAGGATCTCGACGTGCGCCCGCGTATCTCGATCAAGGATGCGCAGGGCAAGACCGCCAAGCTGCCGAGCTCGAACAACGTCGCGCGCTACTTCCTGCCGGTGGGTGCGTATATCAACGTGCCCGAAGGCACCGCGGTAGAGCCCGGCGACGTCATTGCGAAAATTCCTCGCGAGACCACCAAGACCAAGGACATCACCGGCGGTCTGCCGCGCGTTGCGGA
>NZ_JBAUYR010000044.1:0-20426 GCF_049584895.1 Binatus sp. (SeqCode) | reverse complement strand
TCCCGGATACACCGAAGTAGGAAAGGGATCACTTAATTGAATGTGAAACCCGCGGTGGGTTTCACGCTTCCTTGGGCAGGGGTGACCCCTGCACCCAGTAATCAAGAAACCGCAAAATGGCGAAGACGCCATTTTGCACTCCGGTTCTTCTCCGATGTCATTCAGAGCGAAGCGAAGAATCCCGGATCCTTCCTATCCGTATCTGCCAGTTAATAGATCGCGCACGCTGGCATTGTTTTCCTTGCTTTTGCGCCTTAGTCTCGAATGAGGGAATGAATGAAGCTTCCTGACTTATATACCGACTGGAAGATAGTGGTCGGCCTCGGGCTGGTAATGCTGGGCGCCGCCAACTGGATTCTCGGTGTCGAACGCACTCAGATTTATAGCCGCATGATCATCGCGCATCAGCATCCGGCCGACGCCGCGACGGACTACCGCAGTTTTGACGAACTCGACGAAGGCGCTGCTGTCCTCGCGCCGCTCACCGCAGAGCAGCGGCAAGCGTCATATGCGACAGCAAGAATGGATTTTTATCACGCCGCCTTCCTCGCGGGACGCGCGATGGTGTTGATCGGGCTGCTGATCACTCTGTTGGGCTTCATCACGGTGATTCAGCAGGATTCGCGCCGTGCGTTTCGCCGCCCCGAGGACGACCCACATCTGCCGCGCGGATTGCCGGGCGCGCCCCGCGCTCCTCAATAGAATCTTCATCATGGTAACGGAACTGTCCGGGCGCGCATGCGCGAAGATCAATTTGTTCCTGCGCGTAACCGGGCGCCGCGGCGACGGCTATCACGAACTCGACTCGGTATTTCTGCCGCTCTCGCTCGCCGACGAAATCCGGATCGAAATTCGCGCTGCCGGTGAGCCCTCGGTCAGCCTCACCTGCAATCTTCCGGAACTGGCGCGAAGCAAGGACAACCTGGCGACGCGCGCCGCGCGCTCGTTCATGAGCGAATTCGATCTGGCCGCCGACGTTTCAATCGATCTCAAAAAACACATCCCGATCGGCGCTGGCCTGGGCGGCGGATCGAGCGACGCCGCCACAGTTTTGTGCATGATGGCTGCGGCGGCGCAGCTCACTGACGACGATGCGCCGGGCAGGTTGCGTCGAATCGCGCTGACGCTCGGGGCGGACGTTCCGTTTTTTCTCGATCCGCGGCCTTCGCGGGTGACGGGGATCGGCGAAAGAATTATGCCTATCGAGGAAATTCCGTCGATGCCGATAGTTATAGCCGTGCCGCCGTTCGAGGTTTCGACGGCCGCGATCTTTCGCGCGCTCGAGCCCGCGGGATGGAGCGGCGAGGCACCCGACGATCACCTCGAAGCGATCATGCGCGGCGAGATCGCGCCCGAGTTTTTAGTGAACGACCTCGCGGCGGTCGCGATCGCGCAGTTTCCGGAAATTCGGCGCCTTAAAGGGTTACTTGAAGATTCGGGCGCACTAGCGGCGCATATGTCGGGCAGTGGCGGGGCGGTTTTTGGCGTGTTCGAATCGACCGAAGAGGCCGAAAGTGCGGCAACCAGAATTCGCAAGCGCGCGCCGTTCGCCACCGTGATCGCGACCTCGACCCTCGACGGCGAATCCGACGACGAAGTGGCCTGATATATCCACCAATTCGCCATATCTGTGCATGTGTGCACTGGCGCCGGATTGACAGCGAAAAACCGCATCAATAACATCGCAATTCCTGCACGCAGGCTGCTAAAGTCGAAAAGTCCGGGCAGGTTCGGCGCGACGCAGGTTCGGCGGGACAGCTTGAGTTGATTGATTTGATTGTCCGGTGCGGTCGCGCGACAGTTCGGTTCGAATAGATTGGATCGCTTGTTTCGCCGGCTGAGCGCCCGAGTGGCGTTTCGCCGGCTGCTATTTTGACGATGTTGATATGGGAAGCTCGGCTCCTGGGCCTTTGAATCCAAATGCGCTGGGCGGTCGCCAAGCTGGTAAGGCACCAGGCTTTGGACCTGGCATTCGAAGGTTCGAATCCTTCCCGCCCAGCCAGGCTTAACCACGGTGTGCGACGATTGAAAACCGCACGATGATCGCGACGCGAGGGAATTGAAATGTCGGACAGGGTCAAAGACCAGCTCGAAGTTTTCACCGGGAACTCGAACCCCGCGCTCGCGCGCGAGGTCACGGAGCATCTTGGCGTGAAGATGGGCGAAGCCGAGGTCGGCCGCTTTCCCGACGGCGAGGTGATGATCGAAGTTCGCGAAAACGTCCGCGGCGGCGACTGTTTTATCATCCAGTCGATATGCACGCCCCCCAACGAAAACCTGATGGAGCTGATCCTGCTCACCGACGCGCTCCGGCGCGCGTCAGCCGGTCGTATCACTGCCGTGATTCCGTACTTCGGCTATTCGCGCCAGGATCGCAAGGTCGCACCACGCGTGCCGATCAGCGCGAAGGTGGTCGCCGACCTGATCACGACGGCGGGCGTGAATCGCGTGCTGACGGTTGATCTACATGCGGGCCAAATCCAGGGCTTCTTCAATATCCCGGTTGACAACCTCTACGCGATGCCAGTGTTGATCTCCTACCTGCGCAAGCGAATCGACGGGAAGAAGGTATCTGTCGTGTCGCCTGACGCGGGCGGTGTTGAACGCGCCCGCGCCTACGCTCGGCGGCTCAATGCGAACCTCGCGATCATCGACAAGCGGCGCCGGCGTGCGAGTGAAGTCGCCGAGATGCAACTGGTCGGCGAGGTGAAAGATTCGATCGCGCTGCTGGTCGACGATATGATCGATACTGCCGGGACTATCACCGAGGCGGCCAAGGTCGTCTCCAATGCGGGGGCGACCGAAGTGATCGCCGTCGCGACCCATCCGATATTATCGGACCCGGCGTGCGAGCGGCTGAACAAATCGAACATCACGGAAATTGTTACGACCAACACGATTCCGCTGCGCGCGAAGGCACAGGCCGAGCTGCACAAGCTCCACAGTCTGTCGGTCGCGAGCCTGCTGGCGGAAGCGATGAAGCGAATTCATAATTCGGAGTCGGTGAGCTCGCTCTTTGCCTGAGCGCGCGAACCATCAAGCGAGGAAACAATGGAGACCGGTGAACTAGCCTGCGAGAAACGTGCGACCCGACCCAAGGGTCAGAATAACGCGCTGCGGCGCAACGGCCGCGTGCCTGCAATATTGTACGGACCGACGACTACGCCGATGGCGCTCGCGGTTGATCGCCTCGAGCTGAAGGCCAGGATTGCGGCGGCCGCGCACACGCGTATCATCAAGCTCAAATCGAACACCGCGGAGCTCGACGGCAGGCACGTGATATTCAAGGACCTGCAGCGCGCGCCGGTGTCGGGCGAAATTCTGCACGCGGATTTGTACGAGGTCGATCTCAATCGCGCGATTCGGGTCGAGGTGCCATTTAAGTTCGTCGGCAAGCCCAAGGGCGTTGCGAACGGCGGAATCCTCGCGCCGCTCCAGCGCACCGCGACAGTGGAATGCCTGCCGCTGGAGATTCCTGACCAAATCGAGGTTGACGTCACCGAAATCGATATCCATGACGTCATCCACGTGTCAGCGGTGAAATTTCCCGACAACGCCAAGCCGATCTTCGATACCGATTACCCGGTGGTCACCGTACTGCCACCGACTGTCGCGGAAGTCGCGGTGGTTGCGGCACCGGAAGCGGTCGAAGGCGCTGCGGTCGAAGGTGCTGCTCCGGCGGAAGGCGCGGCGGCAGCTCCCGCAGAGGGCGCGGCCAAAGAAGGCGGAGACAAGGCTGCGGCCAAGAAGCCCGAGGCCGCCGAAAAGAAGAAGTAGTTTTTTCGGTATCTCGCTCGCGCGCGTTGTTGGGAAATCTTCGACGCGCGCGAGCAATCAGATGTGAGGGGAGCGGGCGCGCGGCGTATGCTGCGAGCCTGGTGCAGGGGGAGGGGCCGCTATGAGTTTCGTCCATCTTCACGTCCATACGCAGTACAGCCTCCTCGACGGCGCCAACAAAATCGGGCCGCTGATCGATCACGCCAAGGCGTCGGGGATGGAAGCGATCGCGATGACCGACCACGGCAACATGTTCGGCGCGGTCGAGTTCTATCAGAAGGCCAAAGCCGCCGGGATTAAGCCAATCATCGGATGCGAGGTTTATCTCGCGCCGGGCAAGCGCACTGATCGCAGCCAGGTTCCGCGCAGCGACGACTTCGACGGTGGCGGCAATTTTCATCTGATCGTGCTTGCGCAGAATCGCGACGGTTACCGAAATCTGTGCCGGCTTCTCACGACCGCGTACCAGGACGGCCTCTACTACAAGCCGCGGGTCGATAAGGAAATCCTCGGCGAGCTGTCCGACGGGCTGATCGTGTTGTCGGGATGCCTGTCGGGCGAAATTGCGCGATGGCTCAGAGCGAATCGCATGGACAAGGCGCGCGAGACGGCCGAGTCGTACGCGAAGATGTTTCCGGGGCGCTACTATCTCGAGCTCCAGGACAACAAGCTCCATTCGCCGTACAACGAGGCGCTCCGCGAAATCGGCAAGCAGGTCGGGCTGCCGTTGGTGGCGACCAATGATTGTCACTACCTGCATCGCGACGACGCCAAGGCTCACGAAGTCCTGCTCTGCATCCAGACCGGCAAGACGATGGCCGACGAGACGCGCTGGCGCTTCGATACCGACGAGCTTTACGTCAAAACGCCCGCCGAGATGGCGACCGCGTTCGGAGCGGATTCGGAAGAGGTCCGCAACAGCGTCGAGATCGCGCGGCGAATCGATTTTGAATTCGAGTTCGGCAAGTTTCATTTCCCGGTATACAAGTCCGGGCCGGGCGTTGACCTCGACGCCGAGATGGAGACTCACGCGCGCGAGGGACTGACGGCACGCTTGACTGAAATACGCGCGCGGCGCGCCGACGTCGACGAGTCGCAATACCAGGAGCGCATCGACCGCGAGATTCCGGTGATTCGTGAGATGGGTTTCTCGGGCTACCTGTTAATTGTCGCCGACTTTATCGGCTACGCGCGCGGACGTGGAATTCCGGTCGGTCCGGGCCGCGGCTCGGTGGTCGGCAGCCTGGTTTCGTACGCGCTGGGGATCACCGAGGTCGACCCGGTCGAGCATCGGTTGCTGTTCGAGCGATGGCTGAATCCGGGACGCAAGTCGATGCCGGATATCGATGTGGATTTTTGCTTCGAGCGGCGCGACGAAGTGCTCGAGTACGTGCGCAAGAAGTACGGCGACGATCGCGTCGCGCAGATAATCACGTTCGGCACGATTAAGGGCAAGCAGGCGATTCGCGACGTCGGGCGCGTGCTCGGGCTGTCGTTCGCCGAGACCGACAAAATCGTCAAGCTGTATCCGGCGCCCAAGCAGGGCCGCGATTTTCCGCTCGCCGATGCGCTCGATATGGAGCCGCGGCTCAAGGCCGAGCGCAAACTGCATCCGGATCTTTTCAACTACGCGTTCAAGCTCGAAGGCCTGCTGCGCCATGCGTCGCGCCATGCCGCTGGCGTCGTGATCTCCGATCAGCCGCTCACCGATCTCGTGCCGCTCTACGTCGACAAGGAACGCGACGAGGCGGCGCTGTCGATCACGCAGTATTCGATGAAGGGTGTCGATGAGATCGGGCTCATCAAGTTCGACTTCCTCGCACTCAAGAACCTGACGCTGATCGCTGACACGCTCACGCTGATCAAGGCCGGCGGTAAGGAAGCTCCCGACCTGAATCGGCTGCGGCTGGACGACGCCGATACCTACCGGATGCTCGCACGCGGGGACACGGTCGGCGTGTTCCAACTCGAAAGCTCGGGAATGCGCCGGTTTATCAGCGAGCTCAAGCCGACCTGCTTCGATGACGTGATCGCCGCGGGCTCGCTGTTCCGTCCGGGTCCGCTCGACTCGATCCAGGACGGCAAGACGATGGTGCAGCATTACGTCGATCGCAAGCACGGCAAGGAGCCGGTCGAATACGATCATCCGCTCCTGGAGCCGGTGCTGCGCGAGACTTACGGCGTAATCGTGTACCAGGAGCAGGTCATGCGCGCGGCGCAGGCGCTTGCGGGATACTCGCTCGAACAGGCGGACGTCCTGCGCTACGCGATGGGCAAGAAGAACAAAGCCGTCATGGAAAAAGAGCGCGCGAGCTTCATCGAGGGCGCGAAAAAAAATGGCGTCAACGCCGCGCTCGCCAGCACGATTTTCGAAAAGATCGAAACCTTCGCGTCATACGGATTCAATCGCTCGCACGCCGCCGCATACGCGCTGACCACCTACACGACCGGCTACCTGAAAGCGCACTATCCGCACGAATTCATGGCGGCGCTGATGTCGCTGGACATGGACGACGTCGACAAGACCTACAAGAATATCGCGGCGCTGCGCGATATGAAGATCGCGATCCTGCCGCCGGACGTTAATCAGAGCCGGGTGAAATTCGCGGTCACCGACGGCGCGATTCGCTTCGGGCTGGCTGCGATTCGCGGCGTCGGCAGCAAGCCGGGCGAAGCAATCGTCGCGGAGCGCGAAGCCAACGGGCCGTTCGAGAGCATGGCGGATTTTTGCATGCGCGTCGGCACGCAGCTGATCAGCCGCCGGGTGCTCGACGCGCTTATCAAATGTGGCGCGTTCGATTCGGTAAGCGTGGTGCGCGCCGCGCTGATGGCTGAAGCTGAGAATGCAATCAAGCTCGCCCAGAAGGCGCAGAGCGACGCGGAGAAGAATCAGATTGGATTGTTCGGCGGTGCGATCAAAGTGCCCAAGCCGGCGGCCCGCGAGTCGATTCCGGAATGGGACGCGCGCGAGAAGTTGAAATTCGAGAAAGAAGCGCTCGGCTTCTACATCACGGCGCATCCGCTGGACAAATACGAGCGCGAACTCGCGCGAATCAGCAAAGTCACCACCGCGGATTTATCGTCGGCGCCCGACGGCAGCCCGGTGCAGATAGCGGGCGTGATCCATGCCGTGAAACTCAAGAACAACAAGTCGGGTAAACGCTACGCGACGTTCTCGCTCGAGGATCGCGAGGGCGCGGTCGAGGCGATCGCATGGTCGGAGACCTATCAGAAGTTCGAGGCGATTATCATGGGCGACGAGCCTGTGGTCGCGCGCGGCAAGCTGGACGTCGACGACGAGCGCGCGCAGATAATCCTCGAAGGTTTGGTTCCGCTTGATTCGGCGCTGCTCGATTCAATCCGCGAGGTGCGTATCACGGCTCCGATGAATCGGTTGGAGAACGGCGGCCTCGACGCGCTGAAGGCGATGCTGGCGCGTTATCGCGGCAAGTCGATGACGTACCTGCATCTCGGCCTCGACGACGGCCGCGAAGCAGTGATGCTGCTAGGCGACAGCTACCGAGTGACGCCGACGCAAACCTTCGTCGCCGAGCTGGAGCAGATTTTTGCGCCGGGCGCGGTCGAGTTGAGATAGGAGAGAATTCACTTTATTTAATGTGAAAATCTTCACCTCTCCCGCGGGTGGCGACAAAGTCGCTAGCCGCACACTGGGAGAGGTCGTCCGACGACATTTATGTCGGCGGGCGGGTGAGGGCGCTGGCATCGAGCTGAATCCAAGCGCCCTCACCCGCGCCCGAGGCGCGACCTCTCCCTTCGGAGGGAGAGGTACAGAGCTTGGCGTACCGAGGATTGCTGGTATCTGATAGGCTTGATGGTTAGATTCTCTGCGATTGAGGTAATCATCTGGCTAAGTCCTACGACGTTGCCCATGAGCATCACGAGAGCGCCGTCCTGGTTGGAATCGAACTTGGTTCCGAGGCGGGGATTGGCACCGACGAATCGCTCGACGAACTTAAAGCTTTGACCGAAAGCGCTGGGGCGGAGGTGGCTGGGGTTGTTCGGCAGCGGCTGAAAGCGCCTGATCCGCGCACTTTCATCGGGAAAGGCAAGGCCGGCGAGGTGCGCGAGCTGGCGCAATCGAAGGGCGCGTCGCTCGCGATTTTCGACGACGCGCTCAGCCCGGCGCAGGCGCGCAATCTGGAGAATGAACTCAAGATTCGCGTGATCGATCGCAGCCAACTGATTCTCGACATTTTCGCGCAGCGCGCGCATACGCTCGAGGGCAAGCTGCAGGTGGAGATCGCGCAGCTCAGTTATCTGCAACCGCGGCTGACGCGTCAGTGGTCGCATCTTTCGCGCGTTCGCGGCGGCGGCGCGGGGGGCGGCGGCGTCGGCACTCGCGGACCCGGTGAGACGCAGCTCGAAGTTGACCGGCGCCGACTGCGAGAGCGGCTCACTCGCCTAAAAGAGCGTCTCGGCCAGGTCGAGCGCACGCGCTCGATTCAGCGCCGCCGGCGTCTCGAGGTTCCATTTCCGACTGTCGCGCTGGTGGGATACACGAATTCGGGCAAGTCGACGCTGATGAACGCGCTGACCGACGCCGGCGTCGAGGTCGCCAATCGTCCGTTCTCGACGCTCGATCCCACGATTCGGCGGCTCAAGCTGCCGAGCGGAATGAACGTGATGCTGGTCGATACAGTGGGATTTATCCATCGCCTGCCGCATATGCTGATCGACGCGTTCAAGGCGACACTCGAGGAAGTGCGTACTGCGACGATGCTGCTGCATGTCGTCGATGCGAGCTCGCCGCTGGCTGCCGATCGCATGACAATTGTCGACGAAGTGCTGCAGGAAATCGGCGCCGGAGCTGCGCCGCGGATCGTCGTCATGAACAAAGCCGACCTTGCCGAGCCCGGCGCGAATCGAAACCGGGCGCATGACGCGGTCTCGATTTCGGCGCTGAAGGGCGAAGGCCTCGGCGATTTGCTCGACGCGATCGAACGCCATCTCGGCGGATCGCGCGAAGAAGTATCGGTCACTTTCCCTGCCCTGCGCGGTGACCTGGTGGCAATGGCGCGAAGGGATGGAGAAGTGCTAAGCGAGGAGTATCGCGACGGCGTGGTTTCGATGCGAGCCCGCGTGAGCGCTCCTGTAGCGGGACGCCTGCGCAAGGCCGCCGACGCCGCAAGCTGACCGCACCAATTAGATTTCATGGCAGCTCCGTCACATAGCAGCATCCGCGCACGTCCCGGCGCGCAACCAGCGCCGGCCTCATACAGCAAACTGCTGAATCTCCCGAATTTCCTGACGTTATGCCGAATCGGGTCGATTCCAATCTTCCTGATATTTCTGACGCGCCAGCGTTACGAGGCCGCGCTTTACGTCTTCGCGGCGGCGGCGGTGACCGACGGACTCGACGGCGCGGTGGCGAGATGGTTCGACTCGCGCACCGAGCTGGGCGCGTTTCTCGATCCATTCGCGGACAAATTGATGCTGGTGTCGGCCTTCGTCGTGCTGACAATCGACGGCGAACTGCCGGGCTATTTGCTTAGCGTAGTCATGATTCGCGATATCGTGATCGTCGTCGGCTACCTGATGATTTCGTTCTTCACCGGCGAGCGGGTCCCTGTGCGGCCGAGCTATCTCGGCAAACTGAGCACGGTGATGCAGCTCGGCTGCGTGATTGGGGTGCTGGCGCGCGCGGGAAACTACTGGCCCGAGGATTTCAACGCGCTGCTAATCGCGACGGTCGCCGTCACCGCAGCCTCATTCATACATTATATGTACCGCGGACTGGTCTGGCTCCGATCGCGCGAGCCGGAGATGTTCGCGTAGCACTCATCAATCGTCCGATGAGTCTTTATCGCTGGGATTCGCGGCGTGCCTCAGCGCCTTGCGGACTCGTTCGCGCAATGTGTCGTCCGCCTCGATTTTGTTTTCGAGCGCCCTGAACTGGTCGACCGTGAGACCCTGTTTGGAAGCGGCCTGCTCGACGGTCAGGTTGTGGTCCTTCTGCATCGACTCGTAGACGCTGATGTATTTGTCGACCTGGCTGGTCGGAACGTCTTTGTCATCTTCGTCGGTCGCCTCGGCGGGCTCTGGCTCGGTCACCGGCTCAGCCGCAAGTTGAAGGGGGAGCTGCCGAAGCTGAGATCCTATCGCGCGAGCGCCATCAGTTAACGCCGCCGACGCGAGCGAGGCTGGCAGGATGGCAAGCGCTCCAAAGATTATCGCTATCACGGCGCTGGTGGTGCGCTTGGCCGCCAATCGCGGGATGATTGTTTTCACGTTGAATAGCCTCCGCGGAAAATCCAGGTGGGTGCAACGATCATCCTTGCATGCTCAGCCGATTTCATAAAGCCGGTTCGCCTACGGAGAGATATCGAACTCTAAAGGCAGGGTCTGATCGGGGCGGGGACCGTCGCATACCAGATCGATCAAAGTAACCTGAGTCTTCCAGTGGCCCGATTGAGTTGGCGTTCCCTCGAATAACCAATCGTTTTGCCCGCTCTGCCGGATTCCCGGCGGAAGGCTGCGCGCGGCAACCAGCGCCTCACCGGCGGCAGGACCGCCACATCCGGCAGCTTTTTCATCCAGAACGATGCCTGCATGGAGCGGATGACCCACCTGCCCTTGATTTCCTTCTACTTGGAAAGGCACGTCATGAGCCGCGCAACCTGCAAGGAGGAAAATTGTTGTGATCGCAATAAAGATAGATAAGGCCCGTATTCGTGCTCCGCTGCCGGTCGACACAGGCAATGGAACTGTTGCGCGGCGTGCAGATTCGGTTTCCATCGGTCCTATCCTCTACCTAAATCCTGCTGTATCCGCCACTTGGAGCGCAAAACGGCCTCTCCACTTGCATCGCGCGCAGTGATGTTTAAATTCATATCGGTCCCTTCGCCGCCGAGGTGGTGGTTTGTCCGGGATGAATCCAGGAACGAGATAGCAATATGGGGAGATATTTACATGCCAGCCAAAACGGTTGAGCTGCACGAGAGAGCACGAGTCGGAATCGTCAGGGGCGCGACGCTGGTGGCGGAAGCCGCGCGCATAACCTTGGGGCCCAAGGGTCGCAACGTCATGATTCAGCGGAGTTTTGGCGCGCCGACCGTGACCAAGGACGGTGTGACGGTCGTCAAGGAAATCGAACTCGAGAATCGCTTCGAGAATATGGGCGCGAAGCTGATACGCGAGGTCGCGCAGAAGACTTCCGACGTCGCCGGCGACGGAACGACCACCGCCACGGTGCTGGCGGGCGCAATTGTGCGCGAGGGGATCAAGCTGCTCGCGGCGGGATTCCCCGCGATGGAACTGCGGCGCGGGATCGAGGCCGCGGTGATCAAGGCGGTCGCGACTATCAAGGAGATGTCGCGGCCGGTGAAGGAGCGCGATCGGCTCGAGCAGGTCGCCACGGTCTCAGCCAACGGCGATAGGTCGATCGGAAAAATTGTTGCCGACGCGATGGACAAGGTCGGCAAGGAAGGCGTGATCACGGTTGAAGAGGCGCGCGGGTTGGACACCGTCCTCGACCTGGTCGAAGGGATGCGCTTCGATCGTGGCTACCTGTCGCCGTATTTCGTCACCAATCCCGACAAGTTGACGGCCGAGCTCGACGAGCCGCTCATCCTGTTCTACGAGAAGAAACTTTCGAACCTGCGCGAAATCCTGCCGCTGCTCGAAAGCGTGGTGCAGACCGGACGCCAGCTCCTGATAATCGCAGAGGACGTCGAGAGCGAGGCGCTGGCCGCGCTGGTCGTAAACAAATTGCGCGGGACAATCAAAGTTGCGGCGGTAAAGGCGCCGGGCTTTGGCGATCGACGCAAGGAAATGCTGCAGGACATGGCGATCCTGACCGGCGGCACTCTGATCGCGGAGGAACTCGGTGCGAAGATCGAGAATGTCGAGATCGCCTCACTGGGCAAGGCGAAGAAAGTTCTGATCGACAAGGACAACACGACGATCATCGGTGGCGCCGGCAAGAAGTCAGAAATCCAGGGGCGAATTGAATTGATCCGCCGGCAGATCGAAGAGACTACTTCCGACTACGACCGCGAGAAGCTGCAGGAGCGGCTGGCCAAGCTCACCGGCGGTGTCGCCGTGATCAAGGTCGGCGCTGCGACCGAAGTCGAGCTGAAGGAAAAAAAGGCACGCGTCGATGATGCGGTGCATGCGCTCCGCGCCGCGGTCGAAGAAGGAATCGTGCCGGGCGGCGGCGTCGCTCTGGTGCGTGCAATCGCGGCGGTGGAGTCACTCCGACTCAATGAAGATAAGAAGGCCGGCGCGGGGATCGTTGCGGCGGCGATGGCGGAGCCGCTTCGGCAGATCGCGCGCAACGCCGGTCACGAACCGGAAATCGTCCTCAACGCAGTGCTCGAAGGCAAAGGTGATTTCGGTTTCAATGCCGCCACCGAAGTTTACGAGGATCTGGTCAAAGCCGGCGTGATCGATCCGGCCAAGGTCGTTCGCTCCGCACTCGAGAACGCGGCCAGCGCTGCTTCGATGATGCTGACGACCGAGGCCGCAGTGGCCGAGGCTCCGACCAAGCTCGCGCCGAGGCCCGCGATGCCTGGCGGCGGTGGAATGGGCGGGATGGGAGGTATGGGCGGAATGGGTGGCATGGGCGGTATGGGAGGCATGGGCGGTATGGAAGACTACGGCGACGATTTCTAGTCGCGCAGGGAACGAAAAAGCCGATAAGTCGGGAACCATGCGCTATCCGAATCGAATAGTCATTTTCGCCTTCGCCTGATAGTAATACCTTAGAGTGTTAGGGTAGTTACTCACGACTATGCCGAGCGCGAGAAGATTGGCAATGAGACCGAATATCCTGCTGTGAGTGGACGTAAATGAACTCGACACCATCGGTTAGCTAGTGAGTCTTAATCTTCTCGTCATAACACACTACTCGCGACGAGCTATATGCAAATAGCCAGTGGGTCAATAGTACAGACAGTAGCAATTCGCACAACCAACGCTTGCATAGGACTGGGAGTTTGTGCGACAAATTGAGAGTCTTAATGCAGGAGATCCGTTAACGAGCTAGCAACAATCCTGCGCATTCCTTAGGAGGAATAAATGGAAGGGTTAATGAGAAAAACTTCGAAACTGGTCGTGCTTGCCGGGGCTGTGTTGTCCCTTTCGTTGTTCGCGGGATGTTCCTCGAACGAGCCGGATCCAGCACAGCGCGCCGTCAATGCAGCGAACCAGGCGGACCAGGCTGCCGCTCGCGCTGACGCTGCGGCCCAGAAGTCATCGGCTGCGGCGGCACAGGCTCAGGCGGCGGCGAGCCGCGTAGAGCAGGCGGCCAGCGATGCGAAAGCGGCTGCGGATCGCGCAGAAGCGATCGCGTCGAAGACGATGACCGAGCATCATCCGATGCGTCACCGTCGTCACCGCGCGGCAGCAGAAGCGGCACCGGCCGAAGCAGCTCCAGCACCGGACAGCGGCGCTCCAGCACCGGCTCCTGCCACTCCGTAATTTCGCTCAGGCTTGATAGTAATGAGGGCGGTTGCATCGGCAGCCGCCCTCGTTTGTCTATCTTGCTGCTAGCCGCCGGGCTGATTACTCAGTCACGGCCCCGCCTTTTCTGACTACTGGTTTGCCCGTCTACAAGGTCTGGGGCTGTGTGTGACTAACTCGCGAATGTGACTATCACTTTCAGCGATTCCGGCTTTTGCGCGGTCGCAAACGCTTCGGTGATCTGCGCCAGTGGAAATCGATGCGTCACCAGTTCTCTGGCATTGATCACGCCGCGCTCGACCAGCGACAGCGCTTCGCGCGTTTCGTCCGGCCCGCATGAGTAGCTCGGGACCAGCCGCGTCTCATTGAAGTACAAGTCGTGCGGCTTAACGAGTAACTCGTCTTCGGGCGGCGTCGCCGTGAACTGCACGACGGTGGCGCCTTTGCCGGCCGCGGCGATCCCGGTGGCAATTGCCTTCGACGTGCCCGGCCCGACGATCACGACGTCGGCCATCGCGCCGTTGGTGATCTCGCGCACTTGCTCGATGAGGTTGTCGCCCTCGACCACGATCCCGCGATCTGCGCCGAGCTCGATTGCGCGCTTGGCCCGTGAATGAAAAAGGTCGGCGCCGATGATTGTGCCGGCGCCCAGATGCCGCGCCAGCTTCACATGCATCATGCCCATGATGCCGAGACCGATGATCAGTATTGACTCTCCAGCTTTTAATCCCGAGCGCTTGATCGACTTGACGACGCACGCGGCCGGCTCAATCAGCACGCCGTCGGCGTCTGCAACCGAGTCCGGGAGCCTCAGTGTGTCGCGCTGATTGGCCGCGCTCACGAGAAAGAACTCCGCCATCCCGCCCGGGATGAGGTTGGTTGCCCGCCAGGTCGCGCACTGAACGTATTCGCCCCGCCTGCACGCGGCGCATTGGAAGCAGGGCGCGTGATGGTGCACGAAAACGCGATCGCCGGTTTTGAATCCACGGACCGCCGCTCCGGCCTCTTCGACGACACCGACTGGTTCATGTCCGAACACGAGCGGCGCCTTGCGCTTCATGTACCAGGGCATGATGTCGCCCGAGCAGATGCCGCATGCGCTCGCGCGGACCAGGATGTCGCCGTCGCCGACCACCGGCCGCGCGCTTTCCTCGACGCGGATGTCGCCGACGTCGTAAAGCCGAGCTACCTGCATAAAGTTACCGCCATGTTAGAATCGCATCATGCCACGACCGAAATGTCCTCCGATAGCCGCCGACATAATCGCTGAGATTGGCGACAAAGTCGTTTTGATCGAGCGTAAAAATTTCCCGCTGGGATGGGCAATTCCCGGCGGCTTCGTCGATTTTGGCGAGACTGTCGAAGAGGCAGCCGTGCGCGAGGCGCGCGAGGAGATCTCGCTCGAGGTCGAAATTCGCGCGTTGCTTGGCGTGTATTCGCGGCCTGACCGCGATCCGCGCGGACAGACAATCACAGTGGTGTATGTCGCGCGCACGTCGGGAACGCCACGCGGCGCTGATGACGCAAAGAATGCCACGCTATGCGATCCGCGCAATCCGCCGACTCCGCTTGCGTTCGATCACGCCGAGATTCTCGCCGACTATGTGCACTGGCTTGAGACCGGCGAATTTCCCGCTCCGTGGCGCAAGCACTGATCAGCGATACTGCCGCTAGCGCTTGAGCTTCGCGACAGCGCGCTCGATGCGATCGAAAGCCTCGTTCAGATTCTTTACCGAAGTGGCGTACGAAAGCCTGACGTGTTCCGGCGCGCCGAAGTCGTTGCCGCCGACCAGCGAGACGTGCGCCTCGTCGAGAATGAACGCGGCGAGCGTGTCGCCGTCGGTGATTTGCTTGTCGCCAAACCGGCTGCCGAGCAGCTCCGACACGTTCGGGAACGCATAAAATGCGCCCTGCGGAATGTTGGGCAGCCTGAAGCCCGGTATTCGCCGCACGCGCTCAACCACCAGCGCGTTGCGCTCGCGAAACGCCTCGAGCATCGGCTTGAGCGCGTCCTGCGGACCGGTCAGCGCCTCGATCGCGGCTGCTTGCGTAATAGAATTGGGGTTGCCGCTGTTCTGGCTCTGCAAGCGCCCGGCAGCTGCGATCGCTTCCTTCGGCCCGGCCGCGAATCCGATGCGCCATCCGGTCATCGCGTAGGTTTTCGACAGCGAGTTGAACACGATGCCATGAGACTTGAGCCGCGGCTCGATATGGAACAGATGCGGCGCAAACTCGCCGTAAGCGATGTGCTCGTAAACGTCGTCGGACATCACCCAGATGTCGGTGTCGACCAGAACCCGAGCAATCGCTGTGAGCTGTTCAGGACCGTACACGGCGCCGGTCGGATTCGACGGCGAATTCAGCATGATGCCGCGCGTGCGTGTCGTAATCGCGCGACGCAAAGCCTCAGGCTCAAGCATGAAGCCTGACTCTTCCGAGCACGGCACGAACTTCGGCTCCGCGCCCGACAGCGAAACCATCGCGGCGAAACTCACCCACGCCGGCGTCGGGATGATCACCTCATCGCCTTCATCGAACAGCGCGTTGATCACGTTGGCCTCGGCCTGCTTGCATCCCGCCGACGCGATTATCTCGGGCGGCTCGTAGTCGAGGTTGTTATCGCGCTTGAGTTTCAGCTTGATCGCATTTTTGAGAGCGGCGGTTCCGCCGACGGCAGTGTATTTCGTCTGTCCCGCGGCGAGTGCCTTGTCTGCGGCTTTTTTGATGTGCTCGGGAGTATCGAAGTCCGGCTCGCCTGCCGCCAGCGAGATAACGTCGATTCCGGCGAGCTTCATTTCGGTGGCGCGCGCGTCAGCAGCCAGCGTGGCTGATGGTTTGATTGCAGCGATTCTGCGATTGAGCTTCAGCATTTCCTGAATCCGAATTCTAAAAATTGATGCGCGACGCTCGGGCCATCGCGAACGACCACAGATTGTATCTTTCCCGGCGTTTCGAAAGAACCGCTTAACCGACTTTGAGCTTCGCGCGCAGCCGCTCGATCACGAGCTCCGGCACCAGCTCGGGCAGGCGCTTGCCGTACCCCGCGACTTCCTTGATCAGGTGCGACGAGCTGAAGAACAGCCGTGGATTCGAGAACATGAAAATGGTCTCGACGTTGGGGCTCATCGTCTTGTTCATCTGTGCCATCTGCAGCTCGTAATCGAAATCGGTCACGGCGCGCAGCGACCGAATTAAAACTTTGGCGCCGATTCGTTCCGCATAATCGACCGACAACCCGCTGAACTTGTCCACCCGCGCGCGCGGCTCGAGGTCTCGAATAACCTCGCGGATTATTTCGACCCGCTCGTCGCCGGAAAACAGCGCCGCATCCTTGTGCGGATTGTAAGTCACCGCGACGATCACCTCGTCGAAAATCGCGACGCTGCGCCGGATTACGTCGACGTGACCGTTGTGAATTGGGTCGAAGCTGCCGGGATAAACCGCGATCAACGGGGAACGCTCTTTGCCTTTCGTCATTTCCTTTAGGCCGTCACTCTGCGCTCGGCGCCGATTCTGGTCGCCGGTAAAAGGCGATCCGATGATCGCCGATGGTTGCAACGAATGCGCGCTCGTGGGCTTCAGGAGCGGGCGGTGCCGCCGGCGCGCGTTTCGATTGTTCCACTACCACCCATCCGCCAGGGGCGACGAGATTGAATTCACCGAGCAGCGCGAGAACGTCGGCGCTCATGTCGTCCTTGAACGGCGCGTCGACAAATACCAAATCGAAAGACTCATTCGAGCGTCCGAGCTCCACGAGTGCGCGATGCACCTCCGACACGACGATGCGCGCGCGATCAGAGAGTTCAAGCTCTGAAAGATTTGCGCGAATCGCGGCGGCCGCATCGCGCGACGAATCCACAAACGTCACATGCGCGGCGCCGCGCGAGAGCGATTCGATGCCCAGCGATCCGCTGCCCGCGAAAATGTCGAGTACGCGGACGCCGTCGAGATCCATCCGCACCGCCAGCCGCGAAAAGATCGACTCGCGCGCCCGCGCCGACGTGGGCCGCGTCAGCAAACCGCGCGGTGCCTTGAGCCGTCTGCCGTGAGCGTGTCCTGCAATAATTCGCATCGCGTAAATATTTTCGAGGCGCTTATAGGTCGAATCAACCAGCGCGCTTTAATCCAAACCGCTCAAGCCTCTTGCCTCGAAGTCGCGGACGATAGATAACCCGTTCTGCCGGACCCCGCAAGTTGGCGGCGTGCTCGGGAACGCAAGCTTGCACCTCTGGCGGATTGGCGAAATTTTCGCTACCAATCATTAGATTCCTCAAACTGACCAACTCCTACGTTGAAGGCCCTGTAATACTTCTGCCATGCCCGAGAACGATCAACCCAGGTTTTCCGACGCGGCGCTCGACGAGTACCGCCAACTGCTCGGCCGCTATCCGACGCGCCAGGCCGCGCTGTTGCCGACGCTGTGGATTGCGCAGCGCGAGTTCGGATGGCTCAGCGACGCGACCCAGGACTACGTCGCGCACCTGATGGAATTGCCGCCGGCTCATGTGCGCGCGGTCGTTTCGTTCTACACGATGTTCCATCGCAAGCCGGTCGGCCGCTACCTGCTCGACGTGTGCACAAATCTTTCGTGCCGGTTGCGCGGCGCCGACAAAATTGTGGATTGCATCCGGCGCAAATTGAAAATCGAGCTCGGTGAGACGACGCCCGACGGAAAGTTCACGCTAGGCTCGGCCGAATGCCTGGCTTCGTGCGGGACTGCGCCGATGCTCCAGCTGAATCAGGACACGTACGTCGAAAATCTCACCGAAGAAAGTACCCTCAAACTTATCGACGAGCTGGCCGCACGTGACCATTGAACTAATCGCCGGCGCGATCAAAGCGATCCTTATGATCCTGCTCGGATTGAACCTGTCGCTGTTCCTGCTCTACTTCGAGCGCAAAGGCAGCGCGCTCATCCAGGACCGAATCGGCTCGAATCGCGTCACCATCACCGGCCTCGGCAAGCGACTTGGCATGCCTAACCTCGGCATCATCAACACCACCATCGCCGATCCGGTCAAAATGTTCACCAAGGAAGATTTCGTGCCAGCCGGCGCGGACAAATTCCTGCACACGCTCGCGCCATTCCTCGCGCTGTTCCCGGTGATGATCACGTTCGTCGTGATCCCGTTCGGCGACACGATTTCGATTGCGGGTCATCGCATCGGCCTCGAGGCCGCCAACCTCAACGCGGGCGCCCTCTATCTGCTCGCGACGATCGGGCTCGGCGTGTACGGTGTCGCGCTCGCAGGATGGTCGTCGAACAATCGATGGGCGCTGCTAGGCGGAATTCGCGCGACCGCGCAGATGATCTCGTACGAGCTGGCGATGGGTCTCGCTATCGTGTCGGTCATCATGACCTTCGGCACACTGAACTTGCAGGAAATCGTGCGAGGGCAGGGCGGCGTGTGGTTTGGATTTTTGCCGCGCTGGGGAATTTTCGTGCAGCCGCTCGCTTTCATCCTGCTGTTGGTGGCGGGCGCTGCTGAATCCAAGCGCATCCCGTTCGACTTGCCCGAGAGCGACTCGGAGCTGATCCAGGGTTATTTCACCGAATACTCCGGCGGCAAGCAGGCCGTCTTCATGCTTACCGATTTCGCCGAGCAGGCGCTACTCGCGATGTTGTTGACGACGTTTTTCCTCGGCGGATGGCAGGTTCCGTGGCTGCTGCGCGACGGATTCCATCTGCCGGGCGGCGCGTTTCTCGCCGTGCCGGCGCTGATCGTCTCGATCCTCGGCATCATCGCGTTCCTGGTGAAGGTCGTCGCGCTGTGCATCTTCCTCGGCCTGGTGCGATGGACGTTGCCGCGCTTCCGCTACGACCAGTTGATGCGCCTCGGATGGAAAGGGCTCGTGCCGCTCGGGCTGCTGAATGTACTGCTGACTGCGTTCGTCGTGGTGGCAACCGGGAGAGTCCAGTGATGCCGCCGTTCCTGTATATTTTTCTCGGCGCATTGGCGATCGTCTCCGCGCTCGGCGTTATCATCCAGCGCAATCCGATTCACTCGCTGCTCTCTTTGATCTCGACGCTGCTGACGATCGCGATCCTGTTTATCGGCGAGAACGCCGTCGTGGTCGGCTTCCTGCAAATCATCGTGTATGCCGGCGCGATCATGGTCCTGTTCCTGTTTGTGATTTGGCTTTTGAATCTTCAAGTCGAAACCGGGCCGACCGGTCATCTCGCGTTGAAGGCTTTCGGGTCGCTCGGGGCTGCTCTGCTCGTGACCGAGCTGTTTTTTCTCCTCGCGCCGCCCCATCTGCAGGTAAAGTTTACGCAAGAGCCCGCCGGCTATGGTTCGCTAGCAAGCCTCGCGAGCAAGCTGTTCACCGACTACCTGGTCGCGTTCGAGGTGACTTCCGTGCTGCTGCTGGCTGCAGTGGTCGGTTCGATAGCGCTCGCGCGCCGTCTGCCGGTGGTGGTCGAGGAGCAGCCGCGCGTCGAGGAGAAAATCGCGTCATGATTCCGCTCACCTACATGATGTCGCTAAGCGCGATCATTTTCGCCATCGGCGTGGCCGGCGTGATCATCCGCCGCAACATTCTCGTGATGTTCATGTCGATCGAGCTAATGCTCAATGCGGTGAATCTCGCTTTCATCGCGATCGGCAGCCGGCTGGGATCGATGGACGGTCAGGTGATCGTCTTTTTCGTAATGACGGTCGCGGCGGCGGAGTCGGCGGTCGGTCTCGGCATCATCATCTCGACCTTTCGCAATCGCGAAACCGTTCACGCCGACGAGTTGACGCTAATGAGATGGTGACCAAAACCAATGACGGTTGAGTTTCCAGCACTCGCGCTAATCCTGCTGTTCCCGGCGCTCGGCGTAGTGTTCAATTTGTTCTTCGGCGCAAAATGGGGACGCACCGCGGTCAATATCGTCGGGCCGGGCGTGATGTTCCTCGCGTTCGGAGTTGCGACGTGGGCGTTCTCGAAGTTGATCGCGATGCCGTCGGGCGGGGCACTAGCCCAGCCTCTCTGGGGATGGATCGAGGGTGGCCCCTTTCACGCGGACCTCGGACTGCGCGTCGATGCGCTATCCGGCGTGATGGTGATGATAGTCACTGGGGTCGGCGCACTAATTCATCTTTACTCAGTCGGGTACATGGCGCACGACGAAGACTTCGCGCGCTTCTTTACCTACATGAACCTGTTCGCACTATCGATGTTGATACTCATTCTTGCGGACAACTTACTAATGATGTTCGTAGGGTGGGAGGGCGTCGGGC
>NZ_JBAUYR010000043.1:0-81383 GCF_049584895.1 Binatus sp. (SeqCode) | reverse complement strand
CACAGGCTTTAGCCTGTGATTTTCTGGTCCATGCAAATCCAGGAAAGAATCACAGGCTAAAGCCTGTGCCACCAAAAATCAGGAGCCTGAGAGCGAAAGGATGTCCTCAACATTTAGCGATTCTATTCATTGGGTGCAGGGGTCACGCTTGCCGGCGGCGCGGGGGTTCGGGTCCATAGGACGAAATGATCCGTTGTGAGAGTGGGGCGGAAGCCGTTGCTCGACAGGAAATCATCGGGGACCAGTACCAGCGGGAGCAGTTGGATCGGTGAATCGCTGATGACGGCGGAGACTTTTCCGCTGGCGATTGCGGCGCGCATCTGGTCGGTCCAGTAGTGACGCGTGTCCGAGATCAGCTGGAAGAAATCGGCCGTGCCGAGCCGGCGGCGCGCGGCGAAGAAGCCGTCGCGTTCGTATTCGGCTTTTGCTTCGCGATACACGCCGTAGGTTTCGGGATAGCGGATCAGTTCACGGCGGCCGGCCTCGAAGCAGATGAATGACGGCGCGATTACGTCTTCGTCAGGCTTGCTGGCGGCGCGCAGCGCGTCGGCGACCTGTGAGATTTCCGCGCGCGGCACAAAGCCGAATCCGTAGACGGCGCCATGCAGCCAGTTCTCGTTGATGATCGGCGAGATCCAGAGAATGCAAATCGCGATCAGCGCCGCGCCTCCAGCAAGTAGCGGCCATCGATCGGGCAACGTCCGGATCGCTTGCGCGAGAGCGATCGCGCCGACTCCCGCGACGATCGCGATGAAAGGTAGCGGCTCGAGGTAGTTGTGACCCCAAGCAGTCGGACTTATCACGCCGTAGAATGCGTACTCGGCGGCGACGATTGCCAGCACCAGGATCACGCCGCGATTGAAAATGCGATAGGCGAAGATTTGCCAGCATCCCAGTGCGAACAGCGGAACGAGAATGTCGAGAAGCATGCGCGGGTAGAGCGCGGTGTTGAGGCCGAGGTCGCGCCCTTTCAGGAAATGAAACACGAACGTCTGGAAGATGAACTCATTGCCATAGAATTGGTAGAGAATCGCGCTGAAGGCGGCGAGTGCGAGCATGAAGATTGCGCCCGAGATGATCGCGCTCGCGACTCGGCGGTATGCGACGGCGATAAACAGCAGCATCACGGGAAACGGAATCACGGCGGTCAGCTTGATCGCGCACGCGACGAAGAAGATTGCGGCGAGGATGGCGGCCTGGCGCATCGCGGGCATCGTATCGTCGAGCGTGACGATTGCGCCGAGCAGGATAAGCGGCGCGACGAAGCATTCGCGCTCGTAGGCGTGATAGCGAAAGACCAGCGAGCTGTAGGCGTACAGCATCGACGCGGCGATCGCGGTCGGACGGGCGGAGACACGGCGGGCGAGCGAATACGTCAGGATGCTGGTCGCGAAAATCGCGGCCTCGTTCAGGATTTCGATCGACAGATAGCTTGCGCCGAACAACTTGAGGTAACCTGCCGCGATCCATTCGAGCAGCGGCATATGCGGTTGAACGAAATCGAGGTACGGGCGCATCCCGACGCTCACGAGCCACGCGCTCTCGAGGTAGAAATCGTCCTCGACCCATATTTCGGGGTAGAGCATCCGCAGGATTCGCGGGATGAGGAGCACGACGATAAGCCACGCGCCGAGGCTCGCGGAGATGCGCCGCGATGAGTCGCGCGAAGTCATCGAAGGCGCCTGCCGTAGCCGAGGCTCACTATTCCGGAGCGCTGAGCAAAGTCGAAGCGGTGATCGTCGGGGCGATCGTTCTTCTCTTTAATGTGATGGTCCAGTGCTCCGGGTTTCGACGCGGAGTCGAGCTGATGCCGTGGCCGGATGGACTCGAGTATGCCGCGTCGGCGGTGAACCTCGCGAGGGGTCGCGGTGCGGTGCTGCATTTCGGTGGATATACTTACCCGTCGCGCTATACCGCGGGCTACCCGCTAATCCTGGAATTCTTCTGCCGCTCAAACAACGGACACTTTCTACAACTCGCTTTCCTGTCGACAATTATTGCGACTGTCTCGATCTTCAGCATTTTCATATTGGCGCGCCACCTATTCGGGCGCGCGGCCGCCGCAATTGCGGCGCTAGTGCTGGCACTGTCGCCGGTGTTCATCACGTATTCATTACTGGTCATGAGCGACGTGCCGACCTTATTCGTGACAATTTGCGCAGCGTCGATGCTGGTAGTTGCGGCGTCGGACTATGCGGGTCAATTGCAGAGCGCCCGATTAGCGGCGTGGCTGATGTTCGGACTCTTCGCCGGGTTCTCGACGATTATGCGGCCGACCAACGCAACGATTCTTGTCGGCCTCGGCCTGTGCGTCGTGATGGTGCCGTTTGAGAAACGCGAACTGTCGAGCCTGATCAAAGCGGGGGTCGCAGCGGCGATCGGATTCGCGATTCCGGTTGCGTGGCAGTTGCATCAGAACGCGATCAATCTCGGGAGCCCGTTTGCGAGCGGCTACGCGTGGTGGGTTCCCGAAGTTTATGGCGCTGGCGGTAGGACCTTCAGCATCGCGTACCTGTTCGGGCCGACGATGCCGCGAAATCCGCACGGCAATGTGATCGTGTATCTCACCACGCTGCTCGGCCTCGATGGGATGCTCGGCGATCGCGGCGACGCGCGATACTTCCTGTACCCGTTCGCGGCTGCGGTGTTCGCGATTGTCGGGTTCATCGCGATCTTTCGCAGCGGGACATCCGGGGCGCGACGGCTGATGTGGTTTGGGCTTGGATATCTCGGGGCGCTGACCGCGCTCTACTGTTTCTATTTGTTCACCGACGTGGCGTTCATCCTGCCGGGGGCGTTCATACTGTTCCTCGCGGCGGGGGCGGGCGCGGCACTCGCGAATCGATGGATGCGCGACGCGATCCGCGATCGAAGCCGCAGCAATCGCCAACTGGCCGGAGTGGCCAGCGTGATCGTGCTCGATGTGCTGCTGATCGTTTCTCTGACAACGGAGGCAGTCGCGCGATTGAGCGCACCACCTCAATCGTCGTTGATGGTTGAGTCGCTGCAGTCGATCGACGCGAGCCTTCCGCGGGACGCGACAATCATCAGTAACATCTCGCTGCAATTTCTTGATTTGTATCTCGGAGAGTCGCGGAGCTATGTCGGGCTTAATTCGATGGATCCGGGCGAACGCTTCACCGACTACCACCTGCATCGCTTGTACGAAAAACGCGCGGCGGGATGGACCGGCCCGTTGCCAGCAGTCGCATTCGACGGCGACCAGATGTCGGCGGCGGAAGCCGATTCGCTCGCATCGACGCTCGAGGCGAAGACGCCGGTCTTGCTTCTAATCGCTGCACCAGAATCGCAACAGTACGCGGACGTCCTAAAGAGCGAGTTCGATCAGCTGCAGGCCAAATTCACCATCGATCCTGTCTCCCAGAACGAAGCAGTCGCCCTGTATCGCCTGTCCGCGCGCAAGTAGCGTTTTTACCGCCCCGCGGGAGAGGTCGGACGTGAGTCCGCGAGCGTCGGGTGAGGGCGCTGGCATCGAGCTGAATGCGAGCGCTCTCACCCGCGCCGGAGGCGCGTCCTCTCCGGGGGGGAGAGGTATCACGCGGTGATGCTCGTCGGCGGCGGATCGATCGCAAGCGGGCCGCCGTAGCGGCGGTGGGTGATTGAGTAGGCGGGCCACACGAAGGCACCCAGCATGATCGCCAGGATGAAATCTCTCTTTGCTACGCCGGCTGAGATCGCCAATCCGAAAGTTGCGGCCCAGGTCAGGATGGGAAGCGTTACGATCAGCGCGAGACCGATGCGGCCGCCGCTGATTGTGAAAATCCCGGTGCGATCCGGCATCAGTTTCCGCAAGCGCAGCAGTGCGAACAGCTCGAGCGCCAGCGCAGCCATATAGAAGAAGACGTCGAGCACTACCAGTGCGACAAATCCGACAGGGACCAGAATCGTGAAGACGATGCAGCAGAGCAGGATCGATTTGCCCGGCGTTGCGGTGGTGGACCAGAGTTGGGCGAGCGGCGGTGACAGGTAGCCCTCGCGCGCCAGCACGAACGGCATCCGCGAGACCCACAGCATCGCGGCTTCGAATACTGCAAACGACATCACGGCGCCCCCCACCGCCAGCGCGGCGCCAAGCGCGCGTCCGCCAATTGCGCTGCCGACGTGCGAGAACGATCCTGTGCCCCAATCGGCGGCGGTGGTGGCGCCGGAGACCGAGACTGCGAGCGGGAGCACGTAGCCCGCGACGATTATCGGCATCGTGATCAGAATCGCGCGCAGATAGTTGCGCCGCGGATTTTCAATTTCCGCGGACACGACGCTCAGGTTTTCCCATCCGCTGAAATTCCAAATCACCACCGTCAATCCTGCCGCAAGCGCGCCCCACGGGTCCGCACCGAACAGCGGCGGTGTCGGCATCGTGAAGTGCACGAGCCGCGGAAGCCCAACCATCACCAGTATCGCGAACGGCGAGACGAGGATCGCAGCGAGTATTATCGACGCCATCCCGACCGGCCTGACGCCGAGAAAATTAAGCCCTCCCGCCAGCCATACCAGCGCGATGCCGATAGCGATTTGCTCAACCGGTCCCAGTGGCAGGATGAACGAAAGGTAGCCGGCGAAGAGTACAGGATAAATCGCCATGTCGACGGCGGTGTATAAAATTGTCAAGTAGGCCTCGGCGAATCCCGCGAACGGGCCGAGCGCTTCCTTGACCCAGAAGTAAAATCCCCCCTCGACCGGCATCAGCGCCGTCAGCTCGGCCGCCATCAGGGCGGTCGGCAGGCTGAGCGTGATTGGCACAACGATGCATAGCAGGAGCGTCAGCCGCGGCCCGGCCATCCGCACCGCATCCTCGAGGCCGTACGCGCCACCGCTGACGACCAGGTACATCACGCATATCAGCGGAATCAGGCCGAGCTTGCGCGGCGATCGTAGCGTACGTGCCAGCGGGCCTGTCCCCGGGGGTGTTGCGGGATGCGGGGTTTCGGTGCTGAGATGCTGCAATTGAGAGGCGGCTCCTGCGCCCTGCCTAGCCGAGGCGGTGCGCGGTGGCAAGCAGGCTTAAATCGAACGAGTCTTGCACTGTCGCATCTGGTACCGGATTTCTTGTATTGTTGAAGATGCGCAAAGGTTCGCGATCGTCTGAAGGGAGCCGATACACCTCTGCGCTCACAATCGATATAGTGTGGTGCGAGCCCCAATTGAGAAGCTCTCCCGGGAATTGTTTTTAGCGATGATTTGTTTCAGCACACGCGCGATAATCGCGCTCGGCGTTGCGTCGGTTGCGTTTCTGGGTTGTACGTCAATCACATCTGCGAAGCCTGAGCTCATCCGCAGCGCGAGCGTCGGCGGGGATAATCCCTTCGGCGGCGCGCCGGCCGTGGATGTGCCTTCGGATGCGCGGGCGATGAGCGCGTTCTTACGGGCCGAGGTCGCGATGAACGACGGCGACCGCGAGGTCGCCCTCACTAACTACGCCGAGGCGGTCCAGTACGATCCCACCAACGCCGCCCTCAAGGTTCGGCTGGCGACGCTCTACGTCCGCGACGGGCGTCTGAAGGAAGCGCTCGCGCAAGTGAACCAGGCGCTGGCGATCAATCCCGACTCCGCCGACGCGCGTCTGCTCGGCGCGGGTATCAGCTCGGCGCTTGGTGACGACGCCACTGCGGAAAAAGATTATCGCGAGGTGCTGCGCCTCAATCCCAAGAACCAGGAAGCATATCTGTATCTCGGCACGCTCTACGCCAAGCGCGGCGACTACGGCGAGGCTGAGAAAACATTCGAGGAGCTGATCAAGCTCGATCCGAATTCGTTCCTTGGCTACTACTACGCCGGCAAGGTGATGGTGGCCTCGAAGAATTACACCGAAGCCGAAAAATATTATCAGAAGGCGCTCGACCTCAATCCCCAGTCGGAGCTGGTCCTGCTTGATTTTGCCCTACTGCGCGAACGGCAGGAGCGTACCCAGGACGCGCTGGTTTATTACAACAAGATCACGCAAATCAATCCGAACAACGAGCTGGTTCGCAAGCGCAAGGCTGAAATTCTGGTCGGCCAGAAGAAATATAACGAAGCGCTTGATGAGTTGAAGCGGGCCGAGCAGGTCGAGACCAATCCCGCCGACACGCGCACGAAAATCGGCCTGCTCTACGTCGAGCAGGGCAACTTCGACGACGCCGCGACCGAGTTCAACCTCGTGCTCGGCTCCGAGCCCAACAACTACCGCGTCCATTACTACCTCGGCACCGTTTACACCGAGCTTTCCGAGAACGACAAGGCGATCAGCGAGTTCAACAAGATCCCCACTGACAACGAGCATTACGTCGAGTCGCGCCTGCAGCTCGCGTATCTCTACGACAAGCAGAACAAGTACGACGAGGCCCTCGGCGCATTGAAAGATGCGCTCTCCAAGAAGCCCAACGACCCCGAGATCATCGGCTTCATGGTCGGCGTCTACCAGGAAAAGAAAGATTACCCGGCGGCGATCGAGCTCGCGCGCAAGATGGTCGCGGCCGATCCCAAGAGTGACAAGTTCCACTTCACGCTCGGCGCGGCGCTCGATCAGAACAAGCAGCGCGACGAAGGCATGGCCGAGATGAAGAAGGCGATCGATCTGAATCCCGCCAACGCGCAGGCGCTCAACTACCTCGGCTACAGTTACGCCGAGCAGGGCACCAATCTCATCGAGGCCGAAAAGCTAATCAAGCGCGCGCTCGATATCGAGCCCGAAGACGGATTTTACGTCGACAGTCTCGGATGGGTTTACTATCAGAAGGGCGACTACAAAAAGGCGGTCGAGGAGCTGGAGAAGGCAGTCAATCTTACCGGCAGCGATCCCACTATCACCGAGCATCTTGGCGACGCGTATCGCAAGCTCGGCAAGACCAAGGAAGCCGGCCACGAGTACACTGACGCGCTGAAGAAGGCGCAGGAGACAGACCAGGTCGCACGCCTCAAGGATAAAATCCAGGTCCTCCAGAATGCCGCCAGCGCGGGCCACTGAACGGGCGCGCCGACGAAGACGAAAATCTCTTTCGTTCGCGGCGCTCGCATCGATACTCCTGATGGCGATGGTCGAAACTTCCGGCTGCGTGATCGTCAAGACTCCGCCGATCCCACAAAACCCGGCGCCAATCTCCGGACAGGACGAGACCAAATTTCAGGCTCAGAAGATGCTCGTGGGGCTGGTCGATCGCGACCGCAGGCTCGCATCGGTGCAGAGTCCGGCCGTGATGGAATACACCGCCGGCGCTCAGCACCTGAAGGCAAAAGAGGAAATCGTCGCAAAGCGCCCCGGTAATCTGCGGGTCGAGGCGATGTCGCCGTTCGGCGTCGCCTTGCTGCTCGCGGCGCAGGGTCCGGACCTCACAATCTTCGAGCCGTCTCAAAATCGCTTCATGCGCGGAACGGCTAATGCCGACACCCTTTACAAGTACGTGCGAATCCCGATGGCGCCGAATGACGCGGTCGGTCTGCTGATGGGATTCGCGCCGCCCGCGTTCGATCTCGGCAACAACCCCGAAACGGTGTCGAAGGACGGCGACATGATCGTCGCGACTTTCGGCAGGAGCGCCTCGGGGACGCATCAGCTAGGATTTTCCGACGGCAACCTCGCGATGGTGCGCGAGACCGGCGCCGACGGCCGCGTCAGCTACGAGGTGCGCTACAGCGACTATCATGATATCGGCGGCTTGATGTTCCCCTACGTCGTCGACGCCACTTTTCCGGAAGCCGGCAGTCACGTGACGTTTCGCTATCTCCGGCCGATCGTCAATGGAGTCATCCCCGATTCGACCTTCGTGCTAACACCGGCTCCGGGAGCCACCATGATGAACCTGAGCCGCTACCATGCCGGCACCTTCTCAAATGAAAGCTGACAGCCGGCGCAACCGGATTTTATCGATCATCACCTGCGCGATTGCGTTCTCGTCGCTCGCGATTTTCGCGGGATGCCGCGTCAATCGCCCCGGAAACGAGCACGAGAAGGATCAAATCCTCTACACCGTGGTTGGCAGCGATCCGCGCACCTTCAATCCGATCCTGATAACCGACGCCAGCTCGGGTCAACTCACCAGCGATCTGTTCGAGAGTCTGCTCCGCCTCAATCCCGTCACTACCCTGCCGGAAGCTGGACTGGCCGAGAAATGGGACGTCGCGCCCGACAGCAAGTCGATCACGTTTCATCTCCGCCACGATGTAAAATGGTTTGACGGCCAGCCGATGACCGCGCACGACGTCCTCTTCACGCTCGACGTCATTTACGATCCGAAGGTGCCGAACAGCATCCGTCCCGCGATTACCATCGACCATCAGCGCATCGCCGCCGAGGCGCCCGACGATTACACCGTCGTTATGCATCTGCCGAAGCCGTTTGCGCCGCTGCTCTATTCAATCGGCATCCCGGTTATGCCCGCACACATCCTCGAGCCGATATGGAAGGCGGGGAATTACAATCACACCTGGGGCATCGACACTTCGCCGGACCAGCTCATTGGCAACGGCCCGTATCACATGACGCATTACACGCAGGGCCAGGTCGTTCAGTATGAGCGCAACGAAAACTATTGGATGAAGGACGAGCATGGCGGTCAGTTGCCGCGACTCCATGGGCAGACGGTGACCATCGTGCCCGACCAGAACGCCGAGTATCTGCGTTATCTGTCGGGGCAAATCGACACCTATAGTCCTCGCGCCGAGGAAGTTTACCCGCTCGAGCAGAAGGTAAAGAACCACGAACTCGACATCACCGTGCAAAAAATCGGAGTCGATACCGGATCGCTATTTTTCAGCTTCAACCGCAATGCGCGACATTTCACCAAAGACGGCGTCACCAATCCGAAGCTCAATTGGTTCACCGACCTTAAGTTCCTGCAGGCCATGGCGCACATGGTCGACAAGAAATCGATGATCGATCTTGTCTTTCATGGACTCGGCGAGCCGGCCGTTGCGGATATCTCGCCCGAGAACAAAATTTTTCACAATCCCAATCTCAAGGACTACGACTACGATCCAAAACTCGCCGCCGACCTGCTCGAGTCAGCCGGCTATCATCTCGTAAACGGCGTGCGCACCGATCCCAAGGGCAACCGCCTCGAATTCGATCTCACCACCAACACCGGCAACCCCGAGCGCAACGAGATGTGCACCATCTACAAGCAGGACCTCGAACACCTCGGCATCAAGGTGAACTACCGGCCGCTCGAATTCACCACCCTCGTCGACAAGCTCGATTCGTCCTTCGATTGGGATTGCATATTGATGGGATTCACCGGCGGCGTCGAACCCAACGACGGCGCGAATTTCTATCGCTCATCGGGCAACCTGCATATCTGGAATCCGAATCAGCCCACGCCCGCGACCCCGTGGGAAGCTGAGATCGACACCCTGCTCGATCAAGGCCCATCCGAGATGGATCCCAACAAGCGCGCGCCGTATTACTGGAAGATTCAGCAAATCCTGCACGACCAGCTCCCGATAATCGAGACGGTGCGCGGGCAACGTTACGCGTCGTGGAAAAACTCTCTGAAGAACTATCAGCCTAAAGTTTGGGGCCTCTACAAGCCCGAATGGATGGAATTCAAAGCCGACTGAACATCCGGCAGCCAGCGCACGTCGAAATAACAGGCACCATCACACGATGACCCGCTTCCTGATTCGTCGCCTGCTCAACATGATCCCGTTGATTCTCGGGATCACCTTCATTTCGTTTCTCGCGATGTCGCTGGTGCCCGGCGACTTCGTCTCCAATCTCAAGCTCAACCCGACTATCACGCCCGAAGTGATTCATCAGCTAGAGGCGCAGTTCGGCCTCGATCAGCCGCTGATGGTTCGCTACTTCAAGTGGCTGTGGGGCGTGCTCCATCTCAACTTCGGCTTTTCGCTCCAGTACCGCGTGAGCGTCACCGGCCTTATCGCGACTCGCGCCGTCAATACCATCATTCTGGCCGCGAGCAGCATGCTTTTGTCGTGGCTGATCGCGATCCCGATCGGAATTGTCGTCGCGGTGAATCAGAACTCGATCTGGGATCGCTTTCTTTCGTTCCTCGCGTTTTTCGGGATGTCGGTGCCGAGCTTTTTTCTTGCCTTCCTTGCGATGTACTTCGCGCTCAAAACCGGATGGTTTCCGATCGGCGGCACCTACTCAGCCGACTACGCGACCCTCGATCCGATGAGCCAGGTCGCCGATCGCGTCAACCATCTCATCCTGCCGGTCTTCGTGCTCGGCATCTCGGGCACCGCCGGCCTGATGCGCCTGATGCGCTCGCAAATTCTCGAAATAAAAAATTCTGAATTTGTTCGCACCGCGCGCGCCAAGGGACTCTCCGAGCGCGTCGTCATCTACAAGCACGTGCTCCGCAACGCGATGAACCCCTTCGTCACGATGGCGGGATATTCGCTCGGCGACCTCCTCGGCGGCGCTGCCCTGGTTGAGGCCGTGATGAACCTGCAAGGGCTCGGCCTGCTGATGCTCGACGCCGTCCGCTCGCTCGACATCTATCTCGTTATGGGCTCGGTGCTGATGGGCACGATCCTGCTGCTGGTCGGCAACCTGCTCGCTGATATCGCGCTGGTCGCCGTCGATCCGCGCGTCGACTTTTCATCGGTGACGGCTGAGTAGCATGAACGCAGTCCCTGCATTGCAAGCGAATCTCCAGGGCGCCGCGGTATCCGCGCGCAAGCCCTCGAGCCTCGCGCGTGAATGGCGTCTCGCATCGCGCACGATCCGCTTCTCCACGATCTGCCTCATATTCTTCTACCTGCTCGCCGCCGCGTCGCCGTTTTTCGCTAGCTACGATCCGGCTTATCAGAACCGCGAGATGCCCGATTGCCCGCCGATGTCGCTTCACCTGAGCACGCCGTCGGAATGGTCGCGCAGCCTCTTCTATACGCACCCGATGCACATGCAGGACACGAGTGCGCGCATCTTCGCCCCCGACAATTCCCAACGCCTCGACATTCACCTGTTCTCGCACGGCCACTTGTTCACCACTGACAGCGAGAACGAGCCGTACTTCATGCTCGGCAGCGACGGCCTCGGGCGCGACCTCTACTCGCGCATCGTCTATGGCTCGCGCGTCAGCATGTGCGTCGGCTTGATCGGCGTGCTGATCAGTTTCTCGCTCGGCATCACGGTCGGCGCGCTCTCAGGCTACATCGGCGGCACGGTCGACTTTCTGATCATGCGATGGTCCGAGATCGAGATGTCGCTGCCGTCATTTTATTTCCTGCTCGCGCTAGCTGCGGTGATTCCATCGGGCCTGAGCGCAGTCACGACGTTTTTCATGATCGTCGCGATCATGAGCTTCATCAGCTGGGCCGGCTTCGCGCGAATCATCCGCGGGATGGCGTCCTCGGTCCGCTCGCGTCCGTATGTCGAGGCGGCGCGCGCGCTCGGCGCGTCGCGATGGCGCATCATCACCCGCCACATCATCCCGTCCGTGATGGGCTACGCAATCGTCGCCGCCACGCTATCGATCCCCGGGTTCATCCTCGGCGAAAGCGCGCTATCTCTCCTCGGCTTGGGAATCCAGGAACCCGCCGCCAGCTGGGGCAACCTGCTGGCCCAAGCGCAGGACGTCCAAAACCTCGCGCGCTACCCGTGGATATTGATTCCCGGCATTTTCATCTTCCTCGCAGTGATGTCCTTCAACTTCCTCGGCGACCACCTCCGCGACCGCCTCGATCCCGCCAACGCAGGATGATCTGATACGCTGAACTCACGTGAAACCCCTCCTCGAAGTTAAATCGTTGCGCACCTCGTTCTTCACGGACGCGGGAGAGGTGCGCGCGGTTGACGGTGTTAGTTTTTCTGTCGCGCCGGGGAAGCTTTTGGGAATCGTCGGCGAGTCGGGATCGGGCAAGACCGCGAGCGTGCTTTCGATCATGCGGCTGCTGCCCGAGTCGGCGCGAATTGTCGGCGGCGAAGTAATTTTCGAAGATCAGGATCTGCTGAAGCTCAGCGAACCCGAGATGCGCCACGTCCGCGGCGCGCGGATCGCGATGATCTTCCAGGAGCCGATGACCTCGCTGAACCCGGTCTTCACTATCGGCAGCCAGATCGGCGAGGCCGTCCGCCTGCATCAGCACACCAATCGCGCCGAGACCCGCAATCGCACTATAGAGGCGCTCCGTATGGTCGGGATTGCCGACCCCGAGCGGCGCATCGACGACTATCCGCATCAACTGTCCGGCGGGATGCGCCAGCGCGTGATGATTGCGATGGCGCTGTCGTGCAATCCGCGCCTGCTCATCGCCGACGAGCCGACCACCGCGCTCGACGTTACGATTCAGGCGCAAATTCTCGATCTAATTCGCGAGTTGCAGGTGCGCCTCGGCCTCGCCGTGATTCTCGTGACGCACGATCTCGGAATTGTTTCCGAGTATGCCGACGACGTGACGATCCTCTACGCCGCGCGCGTGATGGAGCAGGCGCCGAGCGCCGAGCTTTTCCGAAATCCGCTCAATCCGTACACGCGCGGATTGCTCGAGTCGATTCCCGGCATCGACGGCAGCCGGCACCATCGCTTGCAGGCGATCCCTGGTTCGATTCCGAGCTCGTTGAATCCGCCGGCCGGTTGTAGATTCCATCCGCGATGCCCCCGCGCAATTCCTAAATGCTCCGAGGTCGATCCACCGCTCGAAAACAAGGCTCCCAACCACTATGTCGCCTGCATCCGCGCCTAGTCCCATCGCGTCCGCCGGAAGTGCTTCGTCGGCGCTGGTTCGCGTCGTGAATCTCAGCAAGGAATTTCCGGCGGGATCGACCGGAATTGTCGGTGGAACAAAACTTTCGATAAAAGCGGTGGCGGGCGTCGACCTCGAAATTCAGGCCGGCGAAACGTTGGGCCTGGTCGGAGAATCCGGCTCAGGCAAATCGACGCTTGGGCGGCTGATTCTGAAACTGCTCGAGCCGACCCACGGCGCCGTATATTTCGACGGCCGCGATCTCTCGACGCTTGGCCGCGCCGAGCTTCGCACGCTGCGCCAGCAGATGCAGCTGGTGTTCCAGGATCCGTACGCGTCGTTGAATCCGCGGATGCGCGTGCGCTCGATCGTCGGCGAGGGAATCGAGATCCACAAACTCGCGCGCGGCGCGGAAAAGGAACGGCGCATCGCGGAGCTGCTCGCGATGGTCGGGATGAGCGCCGATGCGATGGATCGTTTGCCGCACGAGTTCTCGGGCGGACAGCGCCAGCGAATCGGAATCGCGCGGGCGCTCGCGGTGAACCCGCGCTTCCTGGTCCTCGACGAGCCGGTCTCCGCACTCGACGTTTCGATCCAGGCGCAGATAATCAACCTGCTGCAGGACCTGCAGGAGAAGCTGAAGCTAACCTACCTGTTTATCGCGCATGACTTGCGGGTGGTAGAACACATCAGCAATCGCGTAGCCATCATGTACCTCGGCAAGATTGTCGAAATCGCGTCGCGCGATGAGATCTATTTGAACCCGCGGCATCCCTACACGCGCGCACTCCTGTCAGCCATTCCGACAATCGACACCGCGCACAAGCCCGAGCGCATCAAACTTCCCGGCGAAATGCCGAGTCCGATGAATCCTCCCCCCGGCTGCGCCTTCCATCCGCGATGTCCTTATGCGAAAGATGTCTGTGCAAATGTCGAACCCAAATTGGAGACCGGGCGCGGTGGCCACGCGGTAGCGTGTCACGTATTCCCGGCCCCGTAGTACCGCATGGAATCAAGAGAGATACCGCAGGATGCAGGCGCGGCGTGGGCCGAATCGCGAACGCGCGTGGCAGTCGGCCGCAACGTCAATGTCTCAGGCAAACTGATCTTTCACGAAGCGGTCAGAATCGAGGGCCGCTTCCGCGGCGAGGTTCGCTCGGTCGAGTTGGTCGTCGTCGGCGAAGAAGGAATGATCGAGGGCAAGGTCTCTGCGCCGCGACTGCTCATAATGGGTGAACTACACGGCGACCTCGTCGGATGCGATCGCGTGGTGCTTGGACCGCATGCCAAGGTCTTCGGTAATATCGAGGCGCGCAGTCTGACGGTGTCCGAAGGCGCCTACCTCGACGGCAACGTACGCATGTCGCAACTCGTCGATCTGACGCCAGACGCTATCGACAGATAATCGAAAGACTGACTCGTCGCTCAGGTCGCGACGTCGAGCCTGGCCGCTTTGCCCGACAGTCCGCGCAGATAGTAGAGGCGGGCGCGGCGTACGCGGTTTCGCGTGAGCACTTGCAGCTTGTCGATTCGCGGCGAATGCATCGGGAATATTCGCTCGACCCCGACGCCGTACGAAACCTTGCGCACGGTGAAGGTCGCGCGGTTGGCGCCGCGATTTATTTTGATCACGATGCCTTCGAACGACTGGATGCGCTCCTTCTCGCCTTCGACGACTTTGACGTGAACGCGAACCGAGTCGCCGACGCGGAATTCAGGCAGGTCCTTGCGCAGGCCCCGCTCTTCGAGCTTCTGGATAACGGTGTTCATGGGAAAAAAGACCTCGAGTCGAGCCAGTAAATTTATCCAAATGCGGGCGCGCACTCAATGGGTGCGACGATTTGGCGATCCGGCTGGCTCCGGGGCAAAACAACCAACCCACTGGAGTCTGTCTCCATGACCCTTCACCTTCTCGCCGTACTAGCGCTTGGACTGATGTGCGGCAGTGAATTAAACGTGGCGGCGTTCGCGCATCCGATGCTCAACCGGCAGCCACTCGAAGTACACGTCCGGATGCGCGCATCGTTGGCGGCATTGTTCGGCCGTGTGATGCCGTTCTGGATGGCCGGCTCCGCGCTGCTGAATCTTCTATTGTTGCTACCCTTCGAGCATTTGAACGATTCCGCATGGCGCTTAGCTGCGGTCGCTTTCGCAATCCAGGCCTTGGCGGTCGTGTTTTCGCTCGTCGGTCCGGTGCCCATCAACAACAGGATCATAAAATGGACGCCGGAATCCCTTCCTGAAGACTGGCAAAAGCAGGAGGATCGCTGGGATCAGTACCATTGGTGGCGAACGTGCGGGCTGATTGCAGCGTTCGCGATTCTTGTTCTCAGCGTCAGAGCACCTTAGCGAGTATTAATTCGATCGCGGCGAGTTTCACTGCGTCCAGGTGGTTCGAATTTGACGAGATTCCATTCGGGCGATCCGCACATGCGCCGCTTCATCGCGAAGCTGCGCGCGCGATCGGAATGACTTGGTGCTGCGCTCTTCCCCTCTCCCGACGGGGGCTTTGCCCCAATAGCCGCTCGTAACGCATCTTTTTGGTGACAGCCGTCTGATTTTTGAGGCGTTATCCGGTTAGTAACTCCGACCTGTCTTCCGTAATTGTATATACAATTACGGACGTGACCATCCAAGGTTTTGCTGTGCTTGAGTTCCTCCGTGCTCGTTACGCGCAGCGACCGGCAGCCAGTCATCCAAGTCCGCGCCCAATTTGATAAATTTTGGTTCCTGTTCCGTCGCATCCGCTTTATTGCCAGCGTCTTTATCGACAGGCCAAGATACGCGGCAGCCGGTTCGACATTCATTCGCCTGTCATCAAAAATCTTAATGTTTTTAGCCATTTATCGTTAACGCCGCGCATGTAATACATGATTGCTACTGCCGGATATCGACTGTATTTGGACGTACTGTCTTGCAGCGTCTTGCATTACACGGCTATTTCTGGCCAGAATCCACAAGAACTTAACAGGTAGTGCCCAGAAAGCGCGTTGTACGTAGGTAGTCCAATGGACCCATGGGAAAGCAAAAGTTTTGGCGGTACGGTTGGTCGAAGAACCGACAGCGTCACGGTTCGACTGGAGCCGCGACTCCGTTATCTCGCTGACTTGGCGGCACGAATTCAACGGAGAACGCTGTCGGCGTTCATCGAAGACGCAATCTCCAACTCGCTTGGAATGATGATCCTTAAGGATAGCGACCCAACGAAGATGCATTCCCTGAAAGATGCGAATGAATTGTGGGACGTATTCGAACCAGACCGTTTCGTCAAACTGGCACTCTATCGGCCCGAACTCTTGAATCACCATGAGCAAATCCTCTGGAAGCTGATTCGAGAGACTGATGTGGTCTGGAGAATGTACTGGGACAATGGAGAATATCATCGGACGACAATAGACGAGGATCACGTTATTTGGAGAGAGCTGCGCGCGTATTGGGAGACATTCAACAAAATCGCGCGCGGTGAGAAGCCCGTCAGTGAACTTCCCACCAAAAGTGCATTTAACGAGGGTGAATAGATCGGCGGGGGTATAGCTCAGGGGTTGAGAGCACTCGGCTGTTAACCGAGATGTCGCGGGTTCAAGACCCGCTACCCCCGCCAAATCCTGATTGAGATATAGCGTTGTTGCGTCGGCGGATTCAACGGGCCGATTTTGGCCTGTCCCGAGATGGTTGTGCTCATCTTCAAGATTTTGGTCCCGGCTCGGCGTTATGCAAGACCCTTTGCCCAGGACCGATTTGTATTGGCCCCCGCGTGCTTTCGGAGCAGAAGCGAAATCTTGAATCGCGCGCGAACAATGCGCGCTGAACAAGGTCCCTCACCTTGAATCCTCTCCCAGCGGGAGAGGGGAAGAGCGCCGCACCGAGTTGTGCAAAGGTCCCGCCTGATAGAGAGAGGATGGGAATTACTTGCCGCGGAGGCGGTCTAAAATAATTCCGGCGGCGGAGCGAACTGACAGATGATTGTAGTCGCCGGGGCCGATTATCGGCGCGAGTATGATGTCGGCGCGTTGTGCGACCTCGGGGGACATTCCGAATCCTGTCCCTAGCAGGATCATCATCGGCGGGGCGTCTGGAGCCTCTAGGCGCGCGCGCAAATCGGCGTAACTGGTGCCGCCTTCGGTGCGGGCGGAGGTGTGTACGATTAGCGGCCGCCTGCCGGAAATTCGCGAGGCCTCGGCGATCGCGTCGTCGAGCTCCGGGACGATCTGCACGCGCTCGAGTGCCTCGCGACGGCGCGAATCGTGCGCGCGGCCGAAGTCGAAGCGCCAGTGATCGATCACGCTCGCGGCGAATTTTCGCTGCTCGGGAATCGGATGAACGATGAACGTAGCCAGCACGTCGTAGGTTCGCGAGGCGCGCGCGATGTCGTGAATGTCGAGGCTGGTGATCGCCGACGTTACGATCTCCCCGTTGCGATTGACGACCGGGTGGTGAATCAGCGCTACGAAGAGGTCGGACACATTTCAAAACTTGCGGCGCTCGAGCAGGTCGGGACGCCGCCGCGCGGTGCGCCGCTTTGCTTCGGCCTCTCGCCATGCGCGAATCTTGCCGTGGTCGCCGCTGAGCAGGATCTCCGGCACCGTCATCCCGCGAAACTCTTCAGGCCGCGTATATTGCGGATACTCGAGCATCCCGGCGGCGAACGACTCTTCGTCGAGCGACGCGGGATTGCCAAGCACGCCCGGAATCATCCTGCCAACCGCCTCGATCACCGCCATCGCGGGGATTTCGCCGCCGCTAAGGACGTAGTCGCCGATTGAGATTTCCTGATCGACCAGCGAGCGCACGCGCTCGTCGATTCCTTCGTAGCGGCCCGCGATGATCATCAGGCCTGGCGGGCGCTTGGCGAGGTCGCGCGCCATCGAGTTGTCGAACACTTCTCCTTGCGGCGTCATCAGGATGCGCCACAGCCCAGGATGCTGCGCGTCGACCGCGTCGATAGCGGCGGCGATCGGTTCGGGCCGCATCACCATCCCACTGCCGCCGCCGTATGGAGCGTCATCGACTTGCCGATAGTTTCCGAGGCCATGCTCGCGCAGCGGATGTGCCTTGATTGCGATCAGTCCTTGATCGACCGCGCGTCCGATCATGCCGCCGCGAAACGGCGACTCGAACATCTCGGGGAACAGGGTGATGACGTGAAATTCCATCGCAGCAGTTCAAGCCTATCCGGGAGCCGGTCGCGGAGCCATAAGGTGACGATCCGGCTCCACCTTTCCACTTGGAAAAAGGGATCAGACATTCAGTCGAGCAGGCCGGGAATCGGCTCGATCGTAATGCGCCGCCCCGCGAGGTCCATCGACTTGACGACGTCTTCAATGACCGGGACCAGCACTTCGCGCTCGCTGTCGCGCACCACCCAGATGTCCTGTGCGCCGTTGGAGAAAACTTCCTCGATTGCGCCGAGGCGAGTGCCGTCTGTCAGAAAAACCTCGCATCCAATCGCTTCGTAATAGTAGAACTCGCCCGGCTTGGCGGGGGGGACGTCTTCATTTGCGAGCATCACGATCGCGCCCTTGAGCGCCTCGGCCGCGTCGATGTCCGCGATGCCCTCGAGCGTGATTCGATCGGTGGTCTGGTTGAGCGGCGTCACTCCAGTAAGGCGGAACTCGCGTGATTCTCCGGAACGTTCCAGGAAAATCCGCTTGACCTGTTGCAATATGTCGGAATCGGGGTTGTCGGGACGGAATCGCAGCGCGCCCTTCAATCCGTGGGCGCCGCTTATGCGGCCGACGCGCAGCATCGACGCTGGAGAGTGAATCGGATCATCGCGCAGACGGACTTCCGCGCGATCACCGGTCCTCGACAATCTCGAGGACGACCTTACGATTGGTGCGCGATGCGACTGCGTTCAGGATCGTGCGGATCGACTTTGCGGTCCGCCCCTGTTTGCCGATGACGCGTCCCAAATCTTCCTTCGCGACCCGCAGTTCAAGTACCGAGGCGGTATCGCCCTGGGTCTCCTTCACGTCCACCGCGTTAGCGTCGTTAACAAGTTGTTGTGCGAGGAATACGACGAGCTCCTTCATAGGCTGGCTCCGTTGCAGCGGGTCGCATCAGGCGGAGACCGTTGCTGTTTCGGCCCGTTTAATAAGCTTTCTTACCGTGTCGCTGGGCTTTGCGCCAGCCTTCAGCCACTGGTCGGCCACTTCCTTTTTTATCGTGACGCGCGGCGGATCGAAAGCCGGATCGTAGGTCCCGACCTGGGCGACGAAGCGTCCGTCGCGGGGCGATCGCGAGTCCGCCACCACGATGCGGTAAAAAGGTTTCTTTCGTGCGCCATGCCGGCGCAATCGGATTACAAGTCCCATTCAGTTCTCCTGTTACCTAAATCTTATTCTAGCCGCCGAGCCCCAGTCCGCGCATCATCATTTTTCCCGCACCCATGCGGGTGATTTTCTTCATCATTTTGCGCGTTTGCTCGAACTGTTTGAGGAAGCGATTCACATCCTGGACCGAAGTTCCGCTGCCGCCTGCGATTCGCGCACGGCGGCGCCCGTTGATAATCAGATGATTACCGCGCTCCTGCAAGGTCATCGAGTCGATAATCGCCTGGATGCGCCCGAGCTCGAGCTTGGCGTCTTCGGAATCGGCCGCGCCCGCGAGCTTCTTGAGCCCCGGAATCATGCCCATCAGCTCGCCCAGCGATCCCATCTTTTTTATCGCCTTAATCTGCTCGGCGAAATCCGTGATGGTGAACTCGTTCTTCTTGAACTTGCGCTCGAGCTCCTTGGCCTTGGTCTGATCGTAATTCTGCTGCGCCTTTTCGATCAGCGTCAGCACATCGCCCATCCCGAGGATTCGCGACGTGAGCCGGTCGGGATAAAAAATTTCGAACGCGTCGAGCTTCTCGCCGGTCGCAGCGAACAGAATCGGCGCGCCAGTGATTGTGCGCACTGACAGCGCCGCGCCGCCGCGAGCATCAGAGTCGAGCTTGGTCAGAATGACGCCTGAAATTCCCAGCCGCTCATGGAATCCCGCCGCCACGTTCGCGGCTTCCTGCCCGGTCATCGCATCAGCAACAAATATGATGTGATGCGGGTTGAGCGCCGCCTTCAGCCGCGCCAGCTCGTCCATCAACTCTTCGTCGATCTGAAGGCGGCCGGCGGTATCAATCAGTATCGCGTCATGCCCACCGGTTTCGGCTCGGGCCATCGCGCGCGATGCGATCTCGATCGGATCCTGCTTCTCGTCACTATCGAGGACCGGGATTTGCGCCTGCGCGCCGAGCACTCGAAGCTGCTCCATCGCGGCCGGGCGATAAACGTCGGTGGACGCCAGAATCGGATGACGCTTGCGCTCCGATTTGAGCCATCGTGCAAGTTTGGCGATGGACGTCGTTTTGCCTGAGCCCTGCAGGCCGACCACCATGATTTTGACCGGCGGCTTGACCTTCAGGTCGAGCTCGCGCGCCGTGCCGCCCATCGCGTTCTGCAGCTCGGTCGCGACGAACTTGATCAGATGCTGTTCGGGCGAGAGCGATCGGAGAACTTCCGCGCCGAGCGCCTTATTCTTGACGTGCTCGATAAAGTCGCGGACGACCTTGATATTGACGTCGGCCTCGAGCAACGCGAGGCGGACTTCGCGGAGCGCATCCTCGATATTGCGCTCGGTGATCCGGCCTTGGCCCTTGAGTTTCTTGAAGACTCCTTCGAGGCGATCGCTGAGCGTGTCAAACATGCGTAAAAACTCGGTTTTCGGAAGGTCGAGGAAAGCGGATTCTGCCCAGTCAGCTAACTTAAATAATATACCAAACCGGCAAGGCTAGGGTACACTCGCGCGACTGTCAATGCGGCGACGCGTATTTGCTGGCCTAATTTTCAAGTTTGTCATTTTTGCCTTATCGGCCTAAGAAATCGACGCCCTAACGCCGTTCGGCACGACATATATCGGCCATGCTAGATTCCCTGACAGTTGCGCAAATTCGGAAAATCGGGTCTTTCGATGGATAAAGCGAAAGCGGACGACGTTTTGACCTGTTCGAAATGCGGCGCGAAGACCATGTTGATTTATATCGAAGCGGGAGAAGTTCAGCGGGTCGTGTGTGCGAGCTGCAATGACCTGGTCGCTTACACCGAGAATTTGATCAGGATTCTCAATAAGTCTTAAGAGGCTTTGGGTTTGATGTGCGCCTCGTAGTACGGGCGCATCGAGCGCAGCGCGCGCATCTGATGGTAGGCGAGCTCGTCGTCTGGATAGCGATGCTCGGGGCCGATGACGCATCCGGCGCGCGCGTGGCATCGCGGGGTGCAATCCGGCTCGACTTCGACGCGATGGGTCAGGCATTTGGGGATGTCCCATCCCGACTCTATGCTAACTGCTCCGGCCGGGCAGGCGGGAATGCAGGTACGCGCGGTGCATCGAGGGCACGGGTCGAAGCCGAGCGCCTCACCCGGTGAATCGAGCTCTTCGTCGATCAGGAGCGCGGCGCGAAATGCGATCCATGGTCCATATACAGGATGCACAGTGACGCCGAGGATGCTCGGTCCGGCGATGCCCGCGACTTTGCCCAGCTCGATGAAGCTGAGAGTGCGGCCGCTGCTCATGAAGGGGTAAACTGTCGTGCATCGCAGGCCCGAAGCTCGCAGCGGGGCGGCGACGTCGCGCTCGACCACGTCGCGAGTGAAATCGTCGAGCGGATTTTCGCGATCCCACCATCCCGAGTTGCGCGCGGCGTGGGATTTGAGCGCGTTCCATAACGCGCCGCCGCCGTTGCCGATTACGACGATCGAGCGGGTGAGCGGATCGATCGCAGAGGCGCGCGAAATCTCCTTAACGGTGTTGTCGTAGCGCGCGACGGGAAGGGCCGCGACCAGGTTGAGTCCGTGCGGCTCAGCGGCGCGGCAGATTATGTCCAGCGTCAAGGACATGCGCATAGCTCAGAGAGCAGGAGGCACGAGGGCGAAGATCGTGCCGTTGCCGCATTGCCCGCCCACTTCGGTCATCCCGTAAAGCGTGTTGTCCACCAAGATGACGTTGTCGATCGGCTTGGCGCCGTCGGGCGCGGGCTGGAAGTCGTAAATTCGATCGTAGCCTGTCCCGTCGGTATTGATTTGAAAGACGGTCCCGTTGCCCTTGCTGCCGCCCAACTGGGTGGTGCCGTAAAGCGTGGTGCCGTTGAGCAGCAACGAGCCGTAGGGATTAATGCCATCATTGGTGCCCGGATCGCCGAAGCTCTGCAGGATCGTGAAGTGCGAGCCGTCGGTGCGCATCGAGAAGAGTATGCCGTTGCCGTACTTGCCGCCGTAGGTGGTCAAGCCATAGAGAACCGAGGGAGGCTTTGCTACGGCGGCCGAGCCGACTTGCACCAGCGTGCCATGGTCGGGAGTCGCGCCGTCGTTGGCGTCGATGCACGTGGGCGTGCTGTTACCGGGGCAGGCGAAATCGTGGAGGACCTTGTATTTGTATTTGCACTTGCCCGTGCTGCACTTCACCGAGGTGAGCGAGAAGATCACGCCGACATCGTGACCGCCGCCGGATCGCGTCATCCCGTAGAACGTCTTGCCGTCGGGATCGAGAGTCAGCGCGCCATGCGGATCAGCTCCATCCCCGCCGCCGAAGGAATATAGCTGTGTGTAGGTGCTGGTCGCGGTATCGAAGGAGTAGATGGTGCCGTCGCCGGTCGTGCCGCCGTGCTTGCCGCCCTGGGAGGTCATGCCATAGAGCACGCTGCCCACGACGACAAAGCTGGAACTGGTCGGCTGATTGCCGGTGCTGTTCTGGGCGCTCTTGGCGAAGTTATAAACCGGCGGCGTCGAATAGCCGGTGCCGTCGTCGTTGATGCTGAAGATGGTGCCGTTGGCATGCGTGCCACCCGTGAGCGTGGTGCCGTAGAGGACAGTGCCGAGCAGCGTCATCGCGTCGTGGCGCGGATCGTTGCCGTCGGTCTTCGCGCCGGTGAAGAAGTGATCGACTATGTAGGCGGAGCCGCCGGGCATTATCTGAAAAACCGTGCCGTCACCGTTACCGCCCGAAGTGGTCGTCGAGGTTTGGCCGAAGAGCAGCCCGGTAGCGGGGACGTAGGTCAGCGATCCCAGGGGGTCGGCGCCGTCGGTAATTTTGCACTTGCCGGCGGTAGGGCCGGCGCCGAAGGAATACAGCACGGTCTCGGTGCCGGTGGGCATGGCGTCGGGAACGGCGTTCTGCGCGATGGCCGCAGGAGCCAACGTGAGCAATAGCGCAGCCGCGAGCATCGCGACCACGGCGAGTATACATCTGCAGTCGAATCGAATCCGAAAAAACATATTCGGTTACCCCCGCCCCCTTCTTTTGAGAAATTCAATTGTAATGAAACACGCCGCGCGTTTCAGCAGGGATGATCCCCGAATGCAGCATTAAGAAAAGAAAATCTTTTTATCTGTTGCTCGGTCTTTGTGTCATTCTAGAGCGAAGCGAAGAATCCCGGATCCGGAAGCTGCGTGCGCAAAACATCGAACAGCAAGAGCTACTACGTTTATATAATGAGCAGTCCGTCGCGAACACTCTATACGGGAGTGACGAATGACCTCGAGCGGCGGGTGCATGAACACAAGAGCGGCGCTGTACCCGGCTTCACAAAACGCTACAAGATTGATCGGCTAAATTATTTTCAGGAGACCAATGACATCGGCGCGGCAATCGCCGCCGAGAAACAGATCAAAGGATTGCTGCGACCGAAGAAGATTGCACTGATCGAACAAGAAAACCCGTTGTGGCTAGATTTGGCCGCTGAATCGTAGGAAAAGACCGGGATTCTTCGCTTCGCTCTAGAATGACACAAAGACCGAACGAGGGTTAGGAAAAGCTCCGGTTTCCCCTGCCTCCTCCTACGCGATTTTGTACGTTACCAGCGCGTCGGCGATTACCGCGTCGGAGGCGTCTGCTATCTCGACCGTGAGACTTGCGATGCGCTTGCCGGTGCGCTTCACGCGCGCGCGGGCGATCAGATCGGAATTCACGGCGAAGCCGGTGTAGTTAACTGTGAGTGAGATGGTTGCGGTGCGCGTCGTCTCGGCGAGGCTCCAAACGGCGGCGCATGCAGCCACGTCGGCGAGCGCAGCGATAGCACCACCGTGAATCGGCGCGCCGGGACCACCCTCATTGAGAATGCGCGGATCAAACGGCATCCGGACTGTTGCGGAGCCGTTGGCAGCCGATTCGATCTTGAGCCCGAGCATCGCGGCGAACGGCGCGCGTTCAAGTGCCTGGATAGAGGAGCTTCGATCCTGAGCGGCCATTCAATTTCTCCGTCGTGAATTTGATTTCGCCAGCTTGAGCGCGAGTGCAACCGCGTCAGCTGGGGTGTCCGCGCGATTCAGGCCGTCGATTTCGGCCCACGAATCGAGCGCGACGATCGGTTTGCCGAATTTTTTCGCGAAGCCGATCTCGGCCAGCGTGCCGCCCTCGCCCGCCAGCGCAATTATCGCGTCTGCGCTGGCGACAATCACGGCGTTGCGCGCCTCGCCGATGCCGGTGGCAATCACGAACTCGACATGCCGGTTCGCAGCGCTGCGATCGTAGCCAGGCAGTATCCCGATCGTATGCCCACCTTGCTTGCGCGCGCCGGCCGCCGCGGATTCCATCACGCCCGTTCGCCCGCCGTTCAGCAAGATGGCGTCGTGGCGAGCGATCTCGCGGCCCAGCTCGAACGCGAGCTTGCAGACAGCGGCGGGAGCGTCAGCCCCGCCGATGACCGCGACCACTTGTTGCCGTTTCGTTCTCTTCGGTGAAACCGGCACCGGCGGAATTGCTCCTACAGGCCGAGCGCGGCCGGGAGTTCTGCGAGGTCCTGGATAATGATGTCGGGCGCGGGGATTTTTTCGGGCAGCTCGCGATTGCGCGTGCGAATCCACGCGGAATGCATCCCGACGCCTTTGCTGCCGAGCACGTCGTCGAGCGGAGTGTCGCCGACGAACAGGATGTCGGCAGGCTCGAGACGCATCGCGTTGAGAAGTTTTTTGAAGATGAGCGGATTGGGTTTTCGATAACCGGTGTCGGCCGAGATGATCACTGCGGTGAAGAGCTCGCGAATACCGGTATCACGCATGATTTGGTGGCCGGTTTCGGAATCGTCGAAATTGGAGATGAGGCCGAGGCGATGATGCTCTGCGATTTTCTTCATCGCTGCGATGCGCGCGGGCGGCGCCTTGGTGACCTCACGCACGCGGGCCATGTGGATTCGGCGCAGATCCTCGGCCAGCGGCACTGCGATGCTTTCGTCGACCTCGAGAATCTTGAGCGTGCGTGCGAACCGCTCGAGGCAGGTTATCTCGACCGCGTCGGCCCTGGCCCGCTCAGAGAATATGTCGCTGTAAACCGACGCGTGCGCCTCCGAGAATTTCTCGCGGTCGAAGTCCTTGCCCAGCGCGGTTTCCAGCGTCGAGTAGAGCAGGGGAGTCGTGCTGCGAATCTCGCGCCCGCGAAACTGCATCAGCGGCAGTCCTTCCGGATTCCAGGTGACGAGCGTGTCGAACAGATCTATTACGATCGCTTTGTAACGATGCTCAGCCACGCGGAATCAATGCTCCCGAAGTGCCGACGACAGCGGCGATGTTCAACAACAGCACAGTGCCGTTGAGAATTACCGACTCGCGATGCAGTTTATCGAACTCAGCTTTTTTGACGAGGTCGGGATTTGGATCTTCGTTAACGGTGCGAATAGCGTCGGCGCGCGGGAGGATGACCGTGCCCGCATAGAAGGTGATTCCGAGCGCGATCGCGATCGCGACCGTCGTGCCGCCCCACCAAATCCGCGGGCCCCGCACTGCGGTGAAGTAGATCGCGAGTACCAAGCTGATCGTCCCCACGATGTAACCGAGCATGTAGTAGCGCGGGAAGATCGTGCTGATCAGCTGGCCGGCCTCGGCTCGCGGCAGAACCGTGAACACCGCGGGCGCGGTGAAGAATGAGAAGAAGACGATTCCTCCAAGCCAACATCCGAGTGCGGCCAGGTAAATAGTCAAAACTATGATCATCTTTTTCAGTAATAAGGGAGTGGCGATCAGTTGAGGTATCTGTTGGGCGCGCCGGGCAGCGGCTGACGCTCGGAGAATCCACTATCGACGCTGTGCCATGCGACGACCCTCGACTCACCGAACTGCCAGCAGAGGAAAACGATGTCGTCGCCGGCGTCGTACGGGAAGTCGATCAGGCCGAGGTCGATGTCCTTGAGGATGCATCCGAAGGATTCGATTTGCGCGGCTGCCTCGGCCATGTTGGTCGCGAACGACCGCAGCTCCGGATAGCGCCCCACAATTTCGCTCATCGCGGAGTGCACAATCGAAGGATCGTCGACCGACAGCTCCTCGATTCGCGCGCGCAACGACGTCGCCTGCATTTGAAGCTGGCGCATTAAAATTTCCAGCCTGGGAATCAGCTCATTGGCTTCTTCCTCGCTGAATAACTTATCAAATCCAATATTAGGCAACGTTTTTCCGTTGGTAGCGCAAACCGATCACCGTGATTAGCTTTTTACACAAGAGGTAACCTTGTCTGCATCACAACCGTATATTACGGTGAAATCCGGGTTGCGGGGAAGCGGCGTTCGCGGCGGGGTCCCTCCTTACGAGGTTCGATTGATCTATGGCAGATAAACCCAAAGGGGAAAAACGTTTCGAGATTGAAGAAGACCTGAGCAAGGTCGAGATACCCGATATCCTGCCGGTGCTGCCCTTGCGCGGCATCGTGATTTTTCCAAGTCAGATACATCCGTTCCTGGTTTCGCGGCCGTCGTCGCTGAAGCTGATCGAAGAGTGCGGCCAGACCAACAAGGTCATCGCGCTCGCGGCCCAGAAAAATCCGGAAGACGAGCAGCCCACGCCCGAGGGCTTGTTCCAAAGCGGCACCGCCGTGAGCATCGTCAAGATGTTGCGCTATCCCGATCAGAGCGTGCGCGTGCTGGTGCAGGGTCTCGCGCGCATCGAGCTGGGGCAGTTTACTCAGCGCGAGCCGTACTTTCTCGCGCACGTCAAGCGGCTGGTCGAGCCGGTTTCGTCCGACAAGGAAATCGACGCGCTGCATGCGCACCTGGTAAGTCAGTTTTCCAAGTTCGTTTCTCTGGTGCCGTACCTGCCCGATGAATTGCAGGTGATGGCGATGCAGGTGAAGGAGGCCAGCCGGCTCGCCGACATGGTCGCCTCCTACCTGAAAATACCAATCGAAGAGGCGCAGGATCTGCTGGCGACGCTCGACGTTCGCGGGCGGCTGGAAAAGCTGATTGCGATTCTGGGGCGCGAGATCGAGATGCTCGAACTCGGGCACAAGATCCAGTCGCAGGTGCAGACCGAGCTCAACAAAAATCAGCGCGAGTACTATCTGCGCCAGCAGCTTAAGGCGATTCAGAAAGAGCTGGGCGAAGGCGACGCGCGCTCATCCGAAGTCGAAGAAATCGAAAAGAAGATCGAAGAGGCGAAGATGTCGCCCGAGGCGCGCAAAGTCGCCGACAAGGAACTCGAGCGCCTCAAGATGATCCCGCCGGAGTCGGCAGAACACACCGTCGTGCGCACCTACCTCGACTGGCTGGTGAGTCTCCCGTGGGGCGTTTCGACCGAGGACAACCTCGACATTCGGCACGCGCGCCAGGTGCTCGACGAGGACCATTACGACCTCGAAAAAATCAAAGAACGCATCCTCGAGTTTCTCGCGGTGCGCAAGCTCAAGAACGACACCAAGGGACCGATCCTGTGCTTCGTCGGGCCTCCGGGCACCGGCAAGACTTCGCTCGGCAAGTCGATTGCGCGAGCGCTCGGGCGCAAATTCGTGCGGCTGTCGCTCGGCGGCATCCGCGACGAGGCCGAGATTCGCGGGCATCGCCGCACTTACATCGGATCGTTGCCGGGGCGAATAATCCAGGGGCTGCGCAATGCGGGCTCGAACAACCCGCTGTTCATTCTCGACGAAGTCGACAAGCTCGGCATGGACTTCCGCGGCGACCCGGCATCGGCGCTGCTCGAGGTGCTCGATCCCGAGCAGAACAACACCTTCGCCGATCACTACCTCGACGTGCCGTTCGATCTTTCGAAAGTGCTGTTCCTGACCACCGCCAATATGCTCGATCCGGTGCCGCACGCGCTGCGGGACAGGATGGAAGTGCTCGAGCTGCCGGGATACACCGAGGAAGAGAAGCTGCAAATCGTGCAGCGCCACCTGATTCCCAAGCAACTCAATGAGAACGGACTCGGCGATCAGAAGATCGAATTTTCGGAAGACGCGCTGCGCGAGATAATTCACAGCTACACGCGCGAGGCCGGGCTAAGAAATCTCGAGCGCGAGATAGCGCGCGTCTGCCGCAAAATCGCGCGTTCGGTCACCGAAGGCGAAACCGCGCCGGCGGTCGTCACCGGAGACGACGTGCAGAAGTATCTTGGCGCGCCGCGCTTCTTCTCGGAAGTCGCGGAACGCACGCAGGAGCCGGGGGTTGCGACCGGACTGGCGTGGACGCCCAACGGCGGCGAGATAATGTTCATCGAGAGCACTCGGATGACGGGGCAGAAGGGTCTCAACCTTACCGGCTCGCTCGGCGACGTGATGAAGGAATCGGCGCAGGCGGCGCTGTCTTACGTGCGCAGCCATGCGGCAGCGCTCGGAATCGCGCCGGACTTCTACGATAAGTCCGACATCCACGTTCACGTCCCTGCCGGTGCGATCCCGAAAGACGGGCCGTCCGGTGGCGTGACGATCGCTGCGTCGCTGGCGTCATTGCTCAGCGGCCGGCCGGTGCGGTCGGACGTTGCGATGACCGGCGAGATAACGTTGCGCGGCAAGGTGCTGCCGGTCGGCGGAATCAAGGAGAAGGTGCTCGCCGCAAGGCGCGCCGGCATCAAGACCATCATTCTGCCGCGGCGCAACGAGCGCGACCTCGAAGACATCCAGCCCGAAGTCCGCAAAGAGCTCGAGATGATTTTCGTCGACACCGTCGATGAGGTCATCCGCCACGCCCTGCGCGACGGCGACGCGGTAAAGCCGGGCGCCGAAGCCGTAGCCCCAACGCCCGCAACAGCCCGAACCGAGCGAACCGTCCTGAACTAGGCAGGCAGTCGCTCCGACTCTTACCTCGCCCGAGTTAGGGTGTTGCGTTCCGCGCCACCTCGTACCCGCCTCGCCCGCTTAGTTGCGGGAGAGGCCGCGCCGAAGGAGCGGGTGAGGGCGGACTTTACGGGAGAGGAGGCCGGCCGCATCGCGGCCGGTAGGTGAGGGTGCTGGATCATTCCACCAAACCCAGCTGGCTCTCTTTTTTGTGTAGTCCTTTTTTGTGTCATTCTAAAGCACAGCGAAGAATCCCGATCCTTCTTCGCCTCGTCGATGTGCCCAGAACCCTCACCTAACCTTTCCCGTAAAGTAACGGGCAAGGGATCAGACTCCAGAATTTCGACCCCGTGAAGATAGTGATCGTTGCGGCTGAAGCCGCGCCCTACGCAAAAGCCGGCGGCCTCGCTGACGTGATCGGCTCGTTGCCTGGCGCATTAAAAGAGGCCGGCGCGGACCCGTCGCTGATCGTGCCGGGCTACAGTTCGATCATCGAGAACGTCGAGACCGCGCCGGTCTTGCGCAACATCCCGATGCGATTCGGTGCGGGCATCGAACGTTTCTCGGTATTGCGGGCGAGCGATTCGCACGGCGTGCCGATGTATCTGATCGACCACCCGGGATTTTTCAGGCGCCCCGGAATCTACGGCGAGAACGGCAACGACTATCCCGACAACATGCGGCGCTTCATCTTCTTTGGCCGCGCCGCCGCGATCGCATCGTCGGAGATAATCGCGCCGGACATTTCGCACGCGCACGATTGGCACGCGTCGGCCGTGCCGATTGCGATGCGCGCCGACGGCGGCCTCAGCCCGATGTTCAAGCAAGCGCTGTCGGTCTTCACGATTCACAATCTCGCTTTCCAGGGAATCGGCAAACGGGAGGATTTCGCGCTGCTCAATCTCGACGCCTCATATTTTTCGCCCGCGTATCTCGAATTTTACGGCCATCTGAATTTGATGAAGGGCGCAATCGTGCTGTGCGACGGCGCGTCGACCGTGAGTCCCACCTACGCGCACGAAATTACCACCGACCCGGAACTCGGCTTTGGACTCGAAGGAGTGCTGCGCGACAAGGGCGAAAATTTCGTGGGAATCCTCAACGGCGCCGATTACCACGAATGGAATCCCGCGACCGATCGCGAAATCGCCGCGAACTACACGCCCGCGAAGCCCGACGGCAAACGCAAATGCACGCGTGCGTTGCGCGAGTCGCTCGGGCTGCCGAACCGCGAAGATTGGCCGGTCGTCGGGATGGTCACGCGAATGACCGGCCAGAAAGGCGTTGACCTGCTGAGAGACGCGCTTGACGCTGTGATGCAGCTGGATTTGCAACTCGTCATGCTCGCGAGCGGCGACGTCGAGCTCGAAAAATTTTTCAAGGACGCGGAGAAGCGTTATCCCGAAAAGCTTCGGGCGATAATCGAGTTCAACAATGCAACCGCGCATCGAATCCAGGCCGGCAGCAACGCCTTCCTGATGCCCTCGCGATTCGAGCCTTGCGGACTCACGCAAATGTACGCGCTGCGCTACGGCACCGCGCCCGTCGTCCGAGCCACCGGAGGACTGCGCGACACGGTCAGCGAATTCGACCCCGCGCGCGGGACCGGGAACGGTTTTGTGTTCGAAAAGTTCAACGCCACTGAAATGGTAGCGGCGCTGAATCGTATGGTGACGATGTTCCACGATCACGCGAAGTGGCGGCGACTGATGGCGAACTGCTTCGCATCGGATTTTTCATGGGAGGCCGCGGCGCAGCAATACCTCGACTGGTTCACGCGGCTGCGAAAAGCTCGCGGCCTCAGCTAGAATCCGGCCGTGGCGCTCAACTCTCGCGAATATCTCGTGTACGCTGACGGCTCGTGTCTCGGAAATCCCGGGCCCGGCGGATGGGGCGTCGTGGTCCGCGATCCGGATGGCGTCGTGACCGAACTCAACGGCCACGAAGACGCGACCACCAACAATCGGATGGAATTGATCGGCGCAATCGAAGGCCTGCGCGCGACCGAGCGTGGCGCCGACGTAGTTCTTCGCAGTGACAGCCAATACGTCGTCAAGTCGATGACGCTCAATTGGAAGCGCAACGCGAATCAGGACTTGTGGGCGCTGCTCGATGCCGAAACAAAGTTGCGGCGCGTGCGATTCGAGTGGGTGCGCGGACACGGCGTCGATCCGATCAACAATCGCGCCGACGAACTCGCTCTGATGGGTGCGAATGGCAGGCTGGTTGCTGACGGTGCTTTGCCGGAACAGCGAAAAGCGCGCACGGCGAAGACCTTCGACTCTTCTGAAGAAGCAGACCTGATGACGCGTCTGAAGCCGGGCGAATCGATTCGCAAATGCGCGGGATGCGGCGCGAAGTTCGTGAGCGCCGGCGATAGCAACGACTTCTGCTCTCATGCGCGCTGCCAGCTCGATGCGCGCAGTCGCTGAAAGCTACCAGATAACCGGAACCAACGCGTCCGTCACGCTTTGGTAGTCGTCGTATTCTTCGCCGAATCGCGCACGCAGCATCGCTTCTTCCGACTTTATCCGCCGCTGCGCGAGAATCGCTCCGATAATAAGCGTCAGGATCGCCGCGACAGGCGCGCCGTAAATGATCGTCCATGCGAACGTCACCAGGAAGGTGCCCGCGTAAATCGGGTGCCTGAGGTAGCGATAAAATCCGCGCGTCACCAGCACCGGCCGCTGGGGCGTTCGACCCGCTGTAAAAAATCCGAGTTGGATGCGCGCGCCCAGCGCGAGCCACATACCGAGCAGCTCGAGTAACAATCCAAGCGCGCTGGCCCAGGCAGGCGCCGAGCCGCCGTAAGCGTAGGTGCGCTCGAACGGCGCGGCTGCAAACACGAGGAGGATTGGAAGCTGCGCGGCTATCCGCCGGCTGAGCTCCTCGCGCGGTGGGCTGTCCTCGGCATCTTCGCGAACGATCAAATCGGAAAATCGGAAGCCCGCATACGCGACCAGGTATGCGAGCACGTAGTGATGCTCGGCGAAGTAGGCGGTGATTCCAAGTCCCAACGCGATCGCGCCGATGACGGCGACCAGGAAAATCGTGGTCTCGGCGAAGTGCAGTGCCAGGCTACGCATGAAACGCGGATGCTCGCCGGGCGACGCGATGGCGTCGGCGAGGAGCATCGCGGTCGTCGGCTTCAATCCTCCGGTTGCTTTGCCGTTCGATTCCGGCGTTTCTCGATTCAATTCACTCGCCATAACGCCCACTTTCGCAGATGCGACGAACAGGATCAAAGAGGCCCTGCGCCGTCTGCGCCGCAGCATAATAGCTGCACGTCCGCAGTTGTATTGTTTCGCGAAAAAGGAAATTTGCTGCGAAAATCAAATATTGGCCTGTCTCGTCTCGCATTCTGCGATTCGACCTAACTCATTGATTTTTATAACTTTTCATTAATGATCCGCTTCCTGCGGCGAAGTTTATATTCGAGAAGTCATTGGTAAATCGAGAGTTTTTTCGATGGTATGCGACTTGCTTTACCCTCTGTCAGTCAACGAATACGGAGGGACCGAAAATGAACGCAACCACTAACGAAGCAACTCTCACGGCAATCACCAACATCAGCGAAGAGGCGGAAGCCACTGCAGGAACCCGGCTCGCACAGAACAGCTTGCTGAGCGAACTGCCCGGCATCGTGTTCGGCCTGATCACACTCGGATACGTCATCAGCTCACTGGTGGCATTGGCCTAGTCGTCCGAAGAATTTTAAGGGAGGAATTGAAATGAACGCATCCACCACAGAAGCAAGGTTCGTAGGAATCGCGATCAACCAGGCGGAGGAAGTCAGCGCCGCGACCCGGCTCGCCCAGTACAACATGCTGAACGAAATCCCGGGCGCTATCTTCGGCATCATCACCGTCGCGTACATCGTCGGCTCGCTCATCGCGCTCGCGCATTAAGTCATGACGCGCGTCGCCCACATCTCAGATGCCACCGGGTGCGTCACTACCCGAGATGCACGACCCGATGTGGCGCGCGCGGAGATGCGTGACGCGGTGACGGGCTCGTCCACCGCTCGCGCGACCATGGTGAGAGATACCCAGATGACCGCCGCAGCCAGCACGATCGTGAACCACGCCATCGCGCGGATGCGCCGCAGCATCGAATTCAGCTGTTCGACGGTGAATGGATCGCCGTCGCCGTGGGCGGCCACTTCTTCCTGGCGGCCGATCCTGAAAGCCAGTCCGAACGTGATGTAGGTCTGGATGAAGATGAGAAGGAAGGCCAACAGCAGCTTCAGTTCGAGCGCGGAGCCGATTCGCGCGAAGTAGTCAAACTTCATCGACGCTTTCAAGTCCGTCAGCCGCATCGCCCCGCTAATCACAATTATTCCGAGCACGCCGATCGTGAACGGGTTGTAGAACTTGAAGCCCGCAATCAGGCTGGCGCGCCGTGCAGCCTCGTTGGGCGCGGTCTCTGCGGCCGGAATCAGCATGTAGATGACCGCGAACTGCGCGCCGACGTACGACGCCATCGCGCACAGATGCAGCCACATCAGGAATTCGCCGCCGTTCATGGCCTTCCCGACACTAACACAGCCCTTTTGTCATTGTGACCAAGGCGAGCAACGCAAGCGCGTGTTGTCATCCTGACAAAGCGAGCAACGCGAGCGGCAGGAAGGATCGCGGACAGCTTCGCGCCACACGCGAAGCCGGTTCCGGTATCCTCGTTCGCGCGCCGCGCGCGCTCCATTAGATGACCGGGTCGAAATCGAGCGCGCCGTTGCGCGCGAGTCGCGAATACCAGCGGCCGCTTTCTTTCACGATTCTTTGCTGCGTCTTGAAGTCGCAATGCACAATTCCAAAGCGCTGCTGGAATCCTTCGGCCCATTCAAAGTTATCGGTGAACGTCCACAGAAAGTAGCCGCGCACGTCGGCGCCGGCTTTCATCGCGTTTCCGACCTCACTGATAAAACGGCGCAGGAAACTGACGCGGCGCTGGTCGTTGACCTTGCCGTCGGCACCCGGCCCGTCGCCGTATGAACAACCGTTCTCGGTCACATAGATCGGGATTCCGGGGTAGTCTTTCGTGATGTGCAGGATCATTTCCGAGAGTGCCTGCGGATAGACTTCCCATCCGAACTCGGTGATTTCGTCAGCCTTGGGTCTGACCTGCTTGACGCCCATGTATTTGTCGTGCGAATCGTGAGCGACAACAGCGCGCGTGTAAAGGTTAATCCCGATAAAGTCGAGCGGCGCCTTGATCAGGTCCATGTCGCCGGCGCGTATCTCGACGTGATCCTCGACCGAACCGTGCAGGTAGGCTTGCGGATATTTGCCCTGCATCACGGTGTCGAGGAACCACATGTTGTAGAATCGATGCCATCGCTGGGCCGCCGTGCGATCCTCGAGCGACCCGGTTTCCGGATGCACCGGAGACATGCTGAACGCAGTTCCCACAGCGTCGGGATGATTTTTCGATTCGCGGATCGCCTTGATTGCCATGCCCTGCGCGAGATTTACCGTGTGCGTCGCCTTGATCGCGCTTTCCAGTTCGTGGCGTCCCGGCGCGTGTATTCCCAGGTGATATCCGAGGATCGTGAAGATCCACGGCTCGTTGAAGGCCATCCAATGCTTCACGCGATCGCCGAGCGCGTCGGCGACGACGCTTGCGTAGTCGCGGAAATATTCGGCGAGGTCGCGATTCGGCCATCCGCCGGCGTCTTCGAGCGTTTGCGGCAGATCCCAATGATAGAGCGTCACCCACGGCTGGATGTTGCGCTTGAGCATCTCGTCAACTACGCGGCGGTAGAAGTCGAGGCCCTTCTGATTAACCGGGCCCTTGCCGGTCGGCATGATGCGCGGCCATGAAAGCGAAATTCGCGCCGCGTTGAGTCCAAGATTTTCCATCAGCGCGATGTCGTCGGCGTAGCGATGGTAGAAATCGCAGGCGACGTCGCCGGTATCGCCCTGTTTAATCTTGCCGGGCGTGTGCGAAAAGCGATCCCAGATGGACTCACCCTTGCCGTCTTCGTTCCATCCGCCCTCGATTTGATAGGACGCGCTGGCGGTGCCCCACAAAAAATCTTTAGGAAATGAAATTGGCGCCATAAGCCGTTCTGTTATCACAGCAATAACAGCTTGGCGACCCCGCCTTGGTCAGCATCGGCGGTGAATGGCTTTGGAAGGGGCTGCTGAGCAGAGCGCGATGACAGCAGTTGGCAGGGAGCGCTCTTTGACGCTTAGATGACGATATGCCACAGCTCGCCGCATGGGACAGCTTCTATGTAATCGTCGGATCGGCTGCGGGCGCGCTGATCGGATTGCAGTTCGTCGTGATGACGCTGGTTGCTGCGAGGCCTTCATTAAGGGTGGCCGAGGCTGGCGCTGCGTTTGCGACGCCCACGATCATTCACTTCGGCACAGCGTTGCTTTTGTCGGCACTGCTACGGGTTCCGTGGCAATCGATCATTCCCGCCGCCGCCTGTTGGGGCCTTATCGGCCTCTGCGGAGTAGCGTACGCGCTGGTGGTAGCCCGGCGCATGCGGAGGCAAAATGTCTACCAACCGGAGTTCGAGGACTGGCTATTTCATGCGCTGCTGCCGCTGGCGGCGTATGCGACACTCGCGATATCGGCATTCGCGGTTCCATCCCGCACGCGCGAGGCCCTGTTCGGCGTCGGATCCGCGGCGCTGCTGTTGCTCTTCATCGGCATCCACAACGCCTGGGACAGCACCTCCTACCACGTGTTCTCTTACAAACGAGATGCAGACGATGAGCGAAGCTGATCGCAATTGAGCCAGTTGCACTGCGATGGCGGGCACGGCGGCCCGCCCCACTGACGATTATTCGCCCTTTGCTTCGAGCCAGCGTTCGGCGTCGATTGCCGCCATGCATCCTGTACCCGCGGCGGTGACTGCTTGACGATAGACACTGTCGACGACGTCGCCGCATGCGAATACGCCGTCGATGTTGGTGTAGGTCGAGCCCGGCTTCACCTTGAGATAGCCGATCTCGTCCATCTCGAGTTGGCCCTTGAACAGCGCACTGTTGGGATTGTGGCCGATTGCGACGAACACGGCGTCGGTTTTCCTGTGGGTGATTGCGCCGGTCTTGAGATTTTTCAGCTTGACGCCGCTGACGCCCTCTTTTTGGCCGCCGACGATTTCTTCGATCGCGGAATCCCAGATGAATCCAATCTTCGGATTCTTGTGCGCCCGATCCTGCATGATCTTCGACGCGCGCAACTGATCGCGGCGATGGACGACTGTGGCATTGTTGACGAACCGGGTCAGGAAGGTCGCTTCCTCCATCGCAGTGTCGCCGCCGCCAACCACGATCGCGTCCTTGTTCTTGAAGAACGCACCGTCGCAGGTGGCGCACGCGCTCACGCCATAACCCATCAGGCGCTTTTCGGATTCGATTCCGAGCAGCTTGGCTGTCGCACCGGTCGCGATGATGACGGCCTTGGCTTTGATCACCTTGTCGTCCGCGACTAACTCGAACGGGCGCTTGCTGAAGCGCACCTCGGTCACCGCGCCGCTCATGAAGCGGGTGCCGAAGCGCGTCACCTGGCGCCGGAACACGTCCATCATTTCGGGGCCCTGGATGCCGTGCTCGAAGCCGGGATAGTTCTCGACCTCGGTGGTGATAGTGAGCTGGCCGCCGGGCTCGTGGCCCTCGATCAGCAGCGGACTCAGATTGGCGCGGGCAGTGTAGAGCGCCGCCGTCAGTCCGGCAGGACCGGATCCGAGAATTACGACTTTATTGATTTCGTCAGGCATATGAACCGTCTGCGCAGTGGTTTGAGATGTTGGTCGAACCGAGAATCAAGAGTTTATTGTATATGCGCGGGCGGTCAACATAAGCTCTAACCACTCCTTCGATGTCGGGCAAGAAACCAACCACAACGCGGCGCGCCGGCGCTGCGCGGCTGACGCATCTTGATGCGCGCGGGCGAATCCGGATGGTCGATGTCGGCGAAAAGCCGGTCACACGGCGCGAGGCGATTGCGCGCGGCGAGGTCAGGATGGCGCGGGCGACCTTGGACGCGATCGTCGGCGGGAAACTCAAGAAGGGCGAGGCGCTAGCCGCGGCGCGAATCGCAGGAATCATGGCGGCGAAACGGACGCATGAGATGATTCCGCTCTGCCATCAGATCCCGCTCGAAGTTGTCGAAGTTGATTTTAATCCTGATGAGACCAACTCGGTGCTGCAAATCCAGGCTCGCGCTGTGACCGAGGCGCGCACGGGCGTCGAGATGGAAGCGCTGGTCGCGGTGAGTGCGGCGGCGCTGACGATTTACGATATGGCCAAGGCGATAGATCGCGCGATGGAGATCGGCGCGATTCGGCTGGTCGCAAAACGCGGCGGCCGCAGCGGCAATTTCGCTCGCGACGGCGAGCCGCCATGGCCGTCGCAGTGAGCGAGCCGCTAGCGCGCGTGATCCTCAAGCGCGGGAGGGAAGGTCCGGTCCGCGGCGGCAACCCGTGGATCTTCTCGCAGGCAATCGACCGGATTGAGCCGCCGTCGCCTGAAGCCGGCGCTCTCGTCGCCGTGCATGACGCGGCGGGCGCACTGATCGGAATGGGCTACTGCAATCCTGCGACGACAATCGCCATCCGGATGCTTGCGTGGGGAGAGACTCCCGCAATCGACGAGCTGGTCCCGCGTCGGTTGAAGAGCGCGCTCGCATTGAGAAAGCGATTCATCCGCGACGACACCAATGCGTACCGACTCATCAACGGCGACGGCGATGGGCTGTCGGGCGTCGTCGTCGATCGATTCGGTGACGTGCTGGTCGTGCAAATCCTGACCGCGGGTGCGGATCGGATGCGCGATACGATTGTGAACGCGCTGAACGAGATGCTTCATCCACGCTCGATCGTCGAACGAAGCCACGGTGCGGTGAGAAAGCAGGAAGGCCTCGACGATCGCACTGCGGTTCTGGCCGGTGAAGCCGTAACTGAAACCATCGCGGTCGAGAACGGAATTAAACTCAAGATTGATTTCGAGCACGGCCAGAAGACCGGCTATTTTCTCGATCAGCGCGACAACCGCGCGACTGCGGGCTCGATCGCGTCGGGCGCGCGCGTGCTCGACGCTTTCTGCTACCAGGGTGGTTTCTCGCTCGCGGCAATTGCGGGAGGTGCCAGCAAGGTCGTCGCGGTGGACACGTCGGCGCGTGCGCTCGAGGTCGCGCGGCAGAATCTCGAGCTGAATAAGCATCCCGCGAGTGCCGTCGATCTAGTACATGGCGAAGCCGGCAAGTTCATGGCCGAGACGGCGAATCGCTTCGATCTTATCGTGCTCGATCCGCCGCCGTTGGCGCGCAGTCGCGGCGACGCCGAGCGCGCAGGACGCCTTTACGTCGAGCTCAACACGGTCGCGATGCGCGCGTTGTCGCCTGGCGGACGTCTCATGACGTTCTCATGCTCGACGCATTTTCGCGCTGACGATTTCGTGCGCGCCGTCCGATTTGCCGCGTCCAATGCGGGTCGTACTCTTCGCCTGATTGCGCATCTCGGCCCCGGCTGCGACCATCCGGTGTTGCTCGGTCACGGCGAGGGCGAGTACCTGACTGGCCTGTTGCTGGCGGATCTGTGAGTTTTGGCGGCGGTTTCCACGCATAAAAAACGGCTTGCTAAGCTGGCGGGTTTGCTTGAGTATAGAGCCAAATTTCTCCATGGGATCGGCCGAATGGAGCGAAAACCTCGCGCATACAGCTTAATCAAGACGCTTTTTGTTCTAGTCGCGCTCGCGACCGCCGCGTGCCATCGCGAAGTAGCGATGCCGCCGCTGCCGCTGCGCAATATCACCCTCACCGACAAGTTTTTCGACGTGTGGCCGACCAGCCCGACGCGCGCGTTTGTGGTAGGCGATCGCGGCAAGGTGCTACTGACCGAAGACGGCGGCCGTAACTGGAAGCGAATCGACATCGGGACCCAGCTCGGCGTCTTCGGAATCCAGATGACCGACGCCGAGAACGGCTACCTGTGCGGGCAGGACGGCCTCGTGATGCGCACGCGCGACGGTGGCAAGACCTGGAAGCGTCTCGACTCGCGGACGCATCTGTTCATCTTCAGCCTGTCGTTTCCCGACGCGAATCACGGATTCCTGGTTGGTGACCGCGCGCTCGTGCTGAGCACGACCAACGGCGGTGAAACTTTCACCAAGCGCCAGTTGCAAAAACTATTTCCGCCCGAGATCGCGGACTACGCGCTGCCGTACGACGAGCCAGTGCTTTACAGCACGAGTTTTGTCGACGTCGATCACGGATGGGTGGTCGGTGAGTTGGGGCGAATCTGGGCGACTGAAAATGCCGGTAAAAGCTGGCAGGAACAGCAACAAATGCTGGTGCCGCAATATAAATATCCCCTCGGACCCAACGACGATCCGCGTTTCAAGGATTTTCTCCTGCCGACTTTCTTCAGCGTCTCGTTTCGCGATCAAAAGCATGGCGCGGCGTGCGGGCTCGAGGGATGGGTGATCCAGACCGACGATGGCGGCAAGAACTGGCGCTTTGCGCATCAAGCGGACAAGCCGGGCGGGCCGCCTGATACGCTGGTGCCGGGAGCGCCGCATATTCCGGCGCGCGATCCGCTGTTCTCGATCGATCTGTTTGGCAGTGACCAGGGGATTACCACGGGATTGACGGGCACTGTCTTGCGTCTTCAGCCAAACGGCGCGTGGGCGCACGATACTTCGGTGCCGGCGATACCGTTCCCGCTCAGTCAGGTGCGGTTCTTCGACGCTCAGCATGGATGGATCGTCGGCTACGGGACGATCCTGTACACCGAGGACGGCGGCAAGACGTGGCGCTTCTGCCAGGGATGAGCGCGAACGTGCGAACAGAGAGAATTCGGAGAACGCGATGACCTGGTACCGTTTTGGCGAATGGATTTTGCGTCGCCGCTTCATTGTATTGGCGGTCGTCGGCGCGCTCACCGCCTTCTTCGGATACTACGCGGCGCAGACCCAGCTGGTCACCAGCTTCGGCGACCTGCTTCCGCAGAATCATCCGTTCATTCAGGTCGCGCACAAATACGACCAGTACTTCGGCAGCGTCAACAACGTCACGATCATGATCGAAGCGCGCGAGGGGACGATCTACAACCCCGAGATCATCAAAAAGATCGTCCACATGACGCAGAACATGGATCTGGTTTACGGGATCCAGCACGGATCGGTGCGTTCGATCGCGACCGCCAGTTACTTCCGCCCGCTGGCCGGCGGCGTTATTCTCAATACACCGGTTTTGCCCAACGGCGACATTCCCAAAACTCAGTCCGACCTTAACGAACTCGAGAGCAACGTCCACAAAAATCCCGGCGTGATCTTCGGCCGCTTCGTCTCGCTCGACGATAAGGCTGCGGTTATCGAGGGCAGCTTTCTCGAATCGCGGCTCGACTACACGCGCATCTTCGACGAGATTCGAAAGATCGTCGTCGCACCCGAACGCGACGATACGGTGCATATCTATTACGGCGGACAGCCGATGCTGTACGGATGGGTCTATCACTACACGCCGGAATTTCTGTGGATCTTCGTCGCGACGGTACTCGCAGTGTGGATTCTGCTCTATCTTTATTTTCACGACTGGCGCGGTGCGCTGCGGCCGACAATCTCCGGCGTCATCTGCGCCATCTGGGGACTCGGCTTCATCCGGCTGCTCGGTTACGGACTCGACCCGCTGGTGCTCGTCATCCCGTTCCTGATAACCGCACGCGCCGTCAGCCATTCGGTGCAGATGCACGATCGGTACTACGAGGAGTTCTACCGCCTGCGCGACAAGGAAAAGGCGATCCTGTCGTCGTTCGCCGAGCTGTTCGTACCGTCGCTGTCGGGAATTCTGGCCGACGCGTTCGGCGTGCTCGTCATCCTGCTGGTGCCGGTGCTGTTTCTCCAAAGGCTGGCGGTCACGGCCAGTTTCTGGATCGCCGCGATCATCGTGAGCGAGCTGATCCTCAATCCGATCGTGTACTACTACCTCGATCCGCCGCACATCGACGTGATCGAAAAACGCGAACATGGCTTCTTCAAACGGATGCTCGAGTCGATCGCCAGGCCGATGCTCGAGCGGACCGGGCGGATCGTGACGTTCGCGGGGACGATCGCGGTGATCGCGCTGTGTGCGTTCTTCTGGACCGGCCTGAAAGTCGGCGATCCCTCTTCTGAATCGCCAATCCTGTGGCCCAATTCGCCGTACAACCGCTCGATGGCCGCGATCCAGGAAGAGTTCGGTGCGATCGAACAGTTCGTGGTCGTCGCGGAGCTATCCAAACGAGATTCGCTGAACGATCCCAAGCTGTACCACGTCATGGACGAGTACGAGCGCTACATGGAGCGCGATCCAGCGGTCGGGCGCACGTTCTCGGTCGCGGACTTGCTCTCGAACGGCGGCTCGGCACTGCGCGAGTTCCAGCCCAAGTGGAACGTGTTGCCAACGACGGCGCGCGGGACAGGACAGTTGCTCGGTGGGTTGCTGGCGGGAGCGTCGCCGCTGTCGACTGCCTACATCATAACTCCGCGCCGCGACGCGACGCAGATAACGGTGTATACCAAGGATCGCGAGGGCGAAAACGTCCAGCGCGTCGTGCTGCGCACGCAGCGGTTCTTTGATGAGCCGCAGCATCAAGTGCCCGGCGTCCATTTTGCGCTGGCCGCAGGGATAATCGGTGAACTCGCGGCCGCTAATCAGGAAATCATCGACAATGATCTTCTGCTCAATGTGCTCGCGTTCGCTACTATTTACATAATACTACTGGCTACCTATCGCTCATTCATGGCCGGTATCTATTTGCTATTTCCACTGGCTCTAGCCAATGCGGCAATCAATGCCTACATGGGCGCTCACGATATAGGTATAAACATCAATACTCTGCCAGTAGTCACTGTCGGCGTCGGATTCGGAATTGACTATTCGATTTATATAGTAAGTCGCATCATCGAGGAGCTCGCGGAGGGACGCGAACTCAAGGAGAGTACCTACATCGCCCTGGTCACCTCGGGAAAGGCGGTTGCCTTCACCGCGCTGACGCTGGTCGCGTCAGTTCTGTTCTGGTACTGGTCGAGCATCCGCTTCGACGCCGAGATGGGCCTGTTGCTGGCAGTCTGGATGTTCGTTTCGATGCTCGGGGCCATGACCATTTTACCTGTGATGATCGTGACGTTCGATCCTGCCTTCGTTCGGCGTGAAAAGGAGCGGGTAGTCGCGTCGAAGCTACTCGAGGTCGAGGGTCACCCGGTGGCCGCATCTTCCTAATCATCGACGCTCGTGGATAATCTGATCCGGTGCCCCCGATGAAACTCGAGCGGCTGGATCATTTCGGTATCGAGGTGACTGATCTCGCGCGCGCAGAGCATTTCTATACCGGCGTCCTCGGCCTTCAGGTGGTTAACCGTTTCGGCGACCAGGTTTTGCTCGATTGCGGCGGCCAGAACCTTGCCCTGTTCGAAGTACAGCGTTCCCCGCTGGACGACGCCGCGCGAAAATTGCTGATCGCGCATCCACTCGGCCGCGGTCATCACGCGTTCAAAGTGAGTGCGAACGATTTTGCGGTCGCGCGCGAACGTCTCGCCGCGGCCGGAGTCGAGAGTGCCGCGCCGATCGACTGGGGCGATCACGACTGCATGTACTTCCTCGATCCCGATGGCAATCTGCTCGAGATGGTGAGCTACCGCTGAATGCCGATCTGAAATCGCGCGCGTCCGTGGTTCACTGTCGATGAATTCGGGGCCCATGATTCGCGCGGAGGATCTCCGCAAGCGCTACGGCGACCGCGTTGCGCTCGACGGCGTGTCGTTCACCGTCAATGCCGGCGAGATCGTCGGCCTGCTCGGTCCCAACGGCGCCGGCAAGACTACGACGCTCTCGATCCTGTCGGGCGTGATTGCGCCGGACTCCGGCCGCGCTTCGATCGCCACCCACGATCTCGCCACCGATCCACGAGCAGCCCGCCGCAGCCTCGGCCTGGTGCCGCAATCGCTTGCGCTGTATCCGACCCTCACCGCGCTCGAGAACCTGATGTTCTGGGGACGAATCCAGGGGATGGCGTCGAGCGACGCGCTCAAGCACGCGCGCACTTTGCTCGAGGAAGTTGGCCTGGCAGATCGTGCTGACGACGAGGTGAACGAATTTTCCGGCGGCATGATGCGGCGCCTCAACATCGCGTGCGGCATGATGCATTTTCCGGCGGCGATCATGCTCGACGAGCCAACCGTCGGCGTCGATCCGCAGTCGCGCGGGCGAATCTTCGCGGTGGTCGAAGCTGCGGCACAGGCGGGAGCCGCACTTCTCTACAGCACGCACTACATGGAAGAGGCGGAGCGGCTGTGCAATCGAATCGTGCTGATCGATCACGGAAACATAGTTGCGCAAGGCACCGACCGCGAACTGATCGCGCTGGCGGGAACGGAACCGCGAATTGAAATCGTGACGAAAAAAGCGCTGCCACCGGGATGGTCGAAAGGGATCGCGGGCGTCGCCGAAATGCCGTGGGAAGTCGTCGACGGCTTCGCGGCCGCGGCCACGTTGAATAACCTGGAGCAGGTGCCCGACGTCATTCGTCGCGCGGTCGAATTTGGCGACGAGGTGCTCGAATTCCACGTGCATCGCCCCAATCTCCAGGACGCGTTTCTGAAACTCACCGGCCACGCACTGCGCGACGCTCCATGAACACGGCGCATCCCAACTCGAGCGACCAGGTTTTCCCGAGGCGATGATGCTGCGCGCGGTGTGGTTGACGATCGCCAAGGAATTCCTGCTCATCCGGCGCGACCGGGTCGGCTTGTTCATGCTGGTGGTGGCGCCAATCGCCGTCATCGCAGCCGCCGGCTTCTCGCTGGCAAAAATCTACGGCGGTAAAACGGCGCCACGCGGCGAATATGCGGTGACTGTTTTCGACGAAGATCACGGCGCCATCGCGGGCGCGATCCTCGAGGCACTCGGCAATCAGCCGGACCTGGCCGTCATTCATTCTTCGAGTCGCCGCGACGCCGAACTGACTGTCCGCGAGCGAAAATTGGCGGTGGTCGGTATAGTCATTCCGGCCGGCACCACCGATGCGATCGAGCATGGCCGCACCGCGCAGCTGATTCTCTACACTGATCCGGTCAAGTACCTGCAGACCATCAAAGTCGAGCTGGCGCTCTCGGATCTGTGCAGAAAAATCACCGCCGGCGCCGCCGCCGACGCGCGCAGCCAAACCGCTGATCGGACGCGCGACTTTACCCACAAGCTCGACCAGGCGCGCGAGTCTGCCGCGCAAGCCCGGGCCGAAGCCGCTCGCATGACCACGCAGGCCGACGCGTCACGCGCGGCGATCGCGCCGAAGATTCGCGCGCACATCGAAACCGCATTGAATGCCGCGCGCGAACAAACCAAGCTTGCACTCAACACGGAACTTGATCGTATCCAGCGCAAGATCGACGCCGACACCGCTGCGCAGCAGGCGAAACTCGACGAGCTCAAGGATTATTTGAACCGTCTCGAAATCGCACACGGCCAATTCGAGAGCTGGTTCGGCCAATTGAAGCAGCTCGCCGGCAGCCACGCCGCCGACATTCCGCCGCCTCCGGCCATTCCGACGCTGCCTGCTGATCTGAATCTCGGCGGAATCAACCTGGCACCGGTCGCGGAGCTTCGGGACGCGCGGTCCAATCTGGAAAATGCGCTCAAGATTCCGCCGATCGATCTCAAGCTGCCCGAGTTGCCGCCGGCGCCAAAAATTCCGCTGCTCAATATTCCGGAGGTACCCGCAATCGATCCAAGCCTCTCGGTGCCCGGCTCGCTCGGACTCACCGAAGTGGATTTGTCCGGCAAGGAAATCGGGCAGTTCGCGGGATTCAACGCGTTCGATCTCCAGGTGCCGGGGTTTGCGGTGACCTTTCTCTTGATCGGCATGCTGATGGGCGTATCGCTGGCGCTGATCGACGAGCACGACTGGGGCACGCTCGAACGCCTGCGGTCGGCGTCGGCGCCGCTGTGGGCCACACTCACGGGAAAATTGCTCGCGCGCTTCGTCGTCGGATTCATCCAGATGGCGGTGCTGTTCGCCGCCGGATACGTGTTGTTCGGAATTTCGCTGGGACGCACTCCCGCCGCGCTGATCATGCCCGCGGCGGCGGTCGCTTTCGCCGGCGCGGCCTTTGGCTTAATCGTTGCCGGAGTGGGAAAGACGCGCGACGCCGTTCTGCCCGTAGGGGCAATCGTCATCATGACGATGGCTGCGATTGGCGGGTGCTGGTGGCCGATCGATTTCGAGCCGGCTTGGATGCAGCAGGTGGCGCTCGCGCTTCCGACCACGTGGGCGATGCGCGCGTTCAACGATTTGATGATCCGCAACCTCGCCGCGTCGAGCGCAGTGGTTCCGGCGGCCGTCAATTTCGGCTTCGGAATCATCTACTCTGTTATCGGCGTCGCAATCGCGCGCCGCCGCTTCGGCTGATCGCATGAAAAGTGAAAGGGGAATTTGCCAATTGAAAAAATCCGCAAATGAAATTCGCGCCGTCTTTAATCGCGTACTGATGGTGCTGGGCGCCGCATTCGCGCTGATTGCTTTCGAGCCGGGAGCGGCCCGCGCGGCAGTGATGCGATTTAAGATCGACGTCGACCGCAGCACCGTCAGCGTGACTGTCGCTGAGCCGGCCGCCTGGATCCGCGGCGAAGCCACCGGCACGTTCAAGATTATCGACGGCGCGGTGAGTTTCGATCGCGTAAACATTTCGCGAACCGCCCGGGCGCGAATTCTGATCGATTCGAGCAGCTACAACAGCTACAACGCGTCGCGCGATCGATACGTCACTGAAAAATCGCTCGAAGCGGACAAGTATCCAACCATCGGATTCGAGAGCAGCAGCGTCGTCGGAATCGTCATGACCAGCACCAATGAAGGCACCGCGATCGTGACCGGCTACCTGACGCTCCACGGCGAATCGCACGCGATGACCATGTCGGTGCACGCGACGCTGGGTGCTGACGGCGTCTTCACCGGCGACGGCGAGGTGAAATTCAACTACGAGGATTTTGGCGTCAAGGTGCCCGCCGTCTTATTCCACACGCTACTGGCAGGCGACGAAGCCACCGTTCGCTTTCATATCGTCGCGACCGCCGCCGCGACGCCCCTGCAATAAAGTCCGGTTGTCCATGAGCCGGTAGATCAACTAGAAACTTGAGGATGGCGGAATTAGCGACTTCTCCGCGAGACGCGAAGCTCCCGGCCGCGGTAACTGAACTGGCAGAGGCCATCGAAGCTGACGGCGGTGCGGCGCTCGCCGCCTACCAGGAGCCGGTCGGCGACCATTGGCATGTGTTCGCGATGCTTCCGCTGGCGAAAGTGGAAGCGACGCCGTATCAGCGCGATCTTTCGCCGGCGCATCTCAAACGGATGATCGAGGTGATGAAGAAACTCGATCGTTTCACCGAGCCGATCGTCGCCGTTTACACCGCCGGTACCTATTGGACTCCCAACGGCAACCATCGCCGCGCCGCAGCGATGAAGTCCGGCGCCAAGATGATTCCCGCGATCGTGATACCTGATCCCGAGGTCGCTTTTCAGATTCTCGCGCTCAACACCGAGAAGGCGCACAACCTGCGCGACAAGGCGCTCGAAGTCATTCGGATGTATCGCGCGCGGCTCGAGGACCGTCCCAGATCCACCGAGAAGGACTTCGCTTTCGAGTTCGAGCGCGCGCACTACATCACGCTCGGCCTGCTCTACGAAAAGAAATCGCGATTTTCGGGCGGCGTCTACGCGCCGCTGCTGAGCCGCGTCGACACTTTCCTGACCAAGCCGCTGAAAGAGTCGATCGAGGATCGCGAGGAGCGCGCGGCCCAGGTCGAGCGCGCCGATGACCTAGCGGTTGAGTTGGTGGCAGCCGGGAAGAAGCGCGGTCTGATGCATCCGTATCTCAAAAATTTCATCGTCGCGCGATGCAATCCGCTCACCCGCGCGCGAAAGAATCTTCCGACCTGCAAAGCGGCGCTTACCAGCATGGTCAAGGCGCTCGAGGAATTCGACCTGGGCAAAATTCATTTCGGCCAGATTCGCGACGCGGCGCAAATCGCCGCCGCCACCTCAGTTGCCGATTCCAACTAACCCGGCGCAAGCCTGAAGACGCGGGCGGCGTTTGCGATCACTCGCGCGCCGAGCGTAGCGGCGTCGACGCGGCGAAGATTTGCGAGCATCTCGAGAGTGCGCGTTACGTAGGCGGGCTCGTTGCGTTTGCCGCGGTATGGCTCTGGCGCGAGATAGGGTGAATCAGTTTCGACCATCACGCCATCGTCGGGGACGATCGTCGCGGCTTCGCGAATCGCTGCGGAATTTTTGAAGGTGATGATTCCCGAGAACGAGATGCAGAAGCCGAGCGCCAGGAATTCGCGCGCCGCGTTGCTATTGCCGGTGAAGCAATGAATGACGCCCCCGCGCGCCGGAATCCCGGTCTCGCGCACTATCTCGACCAGGCGATTCTCGGCGTCGCGGCAATGAATCACGATTGGCAGATCGAGTTCCTTTGCGAGCGCGAGATGCGCACGCAATGACGCCTCCTGCGCTTCCCGCGGCGAGTGCATGTAATGGAAATCGAGTCCGCTTTCGCCGATGGCGACGACTTTTTTCGACGCGGTCAGATCGCGCAACTGCGCAATTCGTTCGGAAGTGCAATCTTTGGCGTCGTGCGGATGCACGCCGACGGCGGCAAAGATATTTTTGTGCCGCTCGGCAATCTCGACCGTCATCCGATCGTTTTCGATCGGTCCAATCGCGCCTACCGAGATGATCTGTGCGACGCCGGCGTCGGTCGCGCGCGCGATCACGGCTTCGACGTCGTCGCGGAACTTTGCGTCCGCGAGATGACAATGCGTGTCGACGATCATCAAGCGGGCGCTTTCTTATCGATGCGAGGGAACAGGGGCGTCGTCGGGTTTACGTGATGGCCGGGCTTGATGCCTTCGCCATAGGGTGCGCGCGCGAGCTTCTCGTCGACGTTCAGCAACCCTAGAATCTTTTTCGATGTCACCGGCATGAAGGGATCGAGGTTGTCGGCGACGACGCGCAGTCCTTCGACCAGGTTGGCGAGGATTTGCGCGACGCGCGGCAGCTTGTCGGCGTCCTTGGCGAGCGTGAAGGGCGCGGTCGCGACGATGTACTTGTTGGCAGCGTCGAGCGCTTGCCAGATGGCTTCCAGAGCGCGATTGAACGCCAGTTCCTCGACCAGAGGCGCTATCCGCGAAGGAATCGAGGCGAACGTCTCGACCAGCGCGACGTCGAGTGGATCGGTGCCTGCGCCGGGAGCGGCGGTGATTGCGCCTTCGAAGTAGCGCGCCGCCATCGTGAGCACGCGGCTGGTCAGGTTGCCTAAGTCGTTCGCGAGATCCGAGTTGTAGCGATCGATCACGCGCTGTTCGGTGAAGTCACCGTCGAGGCCGTAGGTGAATTCGCGCAGGACGAAGAAGCGCAGGACGTCGGGGCCGATGCTCTGCTGATAAGCGACAGGATCCTGGATGGTGCCCGCGCTCTTCGACATTTTCGCGCCGCCAAGATTCAAAAAGCCGTGGACGTTCAGATGACGATAGAGCGGCAAGCCGGCCGACAGCAGCATCGCAGGCCAGTAGGTCGCGTGCGTCTTGAGGATGTCCTTGCCGATGAAGTGCTGCGTCACCGGCAGGATCGCGTTCAGCGTTGCGTCATCGGTATTCGGCAGCTCGCTGAGGTAGGCCCAGAAGGCGTCGTACCAGACATAGGTCACGTACTTATCGTCGAAAGGGAGCGTGATGCCCCAGTCGAGGCGCGACTTGGGACGCGAGATGCATAGGTCTTCCAGCGGATCGTCAAGCATCCGGAGCGCTTCGTTGCGATAGCGTTCGGGACGGATGAAGTCGGGATTCTTCTCGATGTTGCGGCGAATCGCCTCGCGATGCTGCTCGAGCTTAAGGAAGTAGTTGCCCTCCTTTATTCGCTCGACGAGAGTGTTATGCACCGGGCAGATGTTTCCGGGTAGCAGTTCCTTCTCAGTGTAGAAGCGCTCGCATCCGACACAGTAAAGGCCTTCATAGTCCTTGAAGTAGATGTCGCCGCACTCATAGGAGCGAGCGAGCATCTTCTGCACGAACGCCTGATGCACAGGATCGGTAGTGCGGACGAAGTAGTCGTAGCTGATGTCCAGCCCGGCCCATCCTTGGCGAAAGAGCGTGCTGATCTTGTCGGCGAACGCCTTGGGATGCAGGCCGGCGGCCTCGGCGGCGCGCTTGTTCTTGTCGCCATGCTCGTCGGTGCCGGTGACGAAAGTGACGTTGGCGGCGCCGAGTTTGCGGCGCTGAAACCGCGCGAACGCGTCGGTCGCCAACACTTCGTAAGCGTGACCGACGTGCGGCGGGCCGTTGCTGTAGATGATTGCGGTCGTGATGTGGATGCGGGAAGACATTTGATTAATTGTACGCGAAATCCGCAATGGGTTTCATCTTTCACTGCCTTCCTTACGGCAAGGGTGACCATGGCTCGATTGACAGGCTGTCGGCCCGATGGAAGAATCGCCGAAATTTTCCGGATTAGTCGACCGGCGAAGAATTTGCCAACGCGGCGGGAGGTCGCTGCGGGGAGGGTCCATGGCAGTTCCGATTCGGCGCGCTACGCTTGCGGCAATTGCGCTGCCTGCTTTGTTCGTGGCGATGGCGGGATTGGCCCGCGCCAACACTATTACCGTCAATACTCTGGACAGCGGCAGCCAACCGGCGCCCTTGTGCACGCTGGAGGATGCGGTGACGGCGGCTTGTCGAGAAAGATCGTACCGGTGACGATGAATTGTATCGTGTCGGAGAATCCGGTTCCCCCCGCGCACCCATTCACCGGCGATTGCGCGTTGGCGCTGACGATCGCCTCGACCGAGGATTTGGAAATCATGGGGCCGTCCTACGGCGGTATCACGATCGACGGTGGAGGTACGCTTGAGCTGATCGACGCAGAAGACACCTCGCTCGGGTTGGAGAACCTCACGCTGGCCGACGGCTCCAGCGAGGGAGGTGGGGCACTTTTCGCGGATGACAGCGAAATTGGCATTTTCAATTGCACCTTCACGAACAACGGGGCGGCTGAGGGCGGAGCGATCCTCATCGGGTTTTCCATTGCTGATATCGTTAATGCACGTTTACCGGAAATAGTGCATTTGCCGGAGGCGCGGTCTTCGTCGTAGAGGCGGAGGTTGGTATCACCAACTGCACTTTCTCGGGGAACTCAGCCGAGGACGGCGCGGATATCGTAACTGAACCAAGCGGGAGCGGCGTCAACAACTCGATCTTCGCCAACAGTATCAGCGGCGGCAATTGTGACGGTGTCGGCGACGACGGCTACAACATCTCTGACGACGATAGCTGCGGCTTCAGCGGCACCAGCGTTAACAACAGCACCACGCTGAACCTGGACCCGCTCGGATTGCAGAACAACGGCGGTCCGACGCAGACGATCGCGCTTGAATCAGGCAGCCAGGCGATCGACTTTGTTCCAATCGCTAGTTGCGTTGACGCGTTTGACAACCCAGTAACCGACGACCAGCGGCTCTTTACCCGGCCCGATGACGGCGAAAACGTCTGCGACGTTGGTGCTTATGAGTCCGGTGCGGTCGCGCCTATCGTGCTTGCGCCCAAGAGCGAGCGGGTGCAGATAGCCCGTTCCGGCAGTGCAAATTCGGACATGGTCAACATGGCGTTTACCTTTACGATTAACGGCGACCCGGACTGCGACGCTGATGAAGACGCGCTCAACTCGGGGATCAACGTCTCGCTGTTCGGCAGCACCTGCGCCGATATCCCCGCCAACGGACTGGAACTATCTCTCAGTCCGTTCGTGGTGAGTACCGTCAATCACCAGAGCTATGGAACGCTCTTCCAATCGTTTCCGCCGGAGGACAGTCTCGGCCCGGATGTCTGCGCTCCCAACTCCGGCCGGGTCGTGCGGGGAATGGACGCTGAACCTCGAGGTGGCTGGCCTCGATACCTCGGCCCTGGGACTTGGAGGCAGCAATCCGTTCGCCCTGGTATTGACGGATACAGACGGCGACCGGGCAGGATGCTTCGACATCACGAATGCGATCGTCGGCAATCAGATTCCGACGCCCGGACACCGTGTGCGGCGCGGAGTGAGGCGTTAGGCGCGACGACGGCGCGTTTTATATATCCGAACTGCTATCAGCGCTACACCGTTCTCAGAAAAATCGCTGGCGAGGTGTCGATGACATCTCGCCTGTTGTGATTTTTCGATATTTCTGGCTGTTTTTGCTACTCGATGTTGACAGTTGGCTAGCGCCATGAGAGAGTTTGCCGAGTGAACTAGAACTAGCTAACTGTACAATTTGCCAACGCAGCTTTACTAGCGGCAGGAGGGGTCAATGGCAGATCGGATGCGGAGCTTTACGTTTGGGGCGGTTATCCTATCCCTTTTGTTTCTGGCGATGTCGGGGGTAGCCAGCGCCATCGTTCCTAGCGTAATTACTGTCAACACGCTGAGCGGAGCGCCTGCGCCCGGCCTGTGCAGTTTGCCCGACGCGATCTCGGCGCATGACGCACCAGGAACAGCGTTCAACGCCTGCGCGCTTGGTAGCGGGTTCGACATTATCGACTTCACCGTGACCGGGCAGATCACGATTGATGAAACGCTGCTCGATACCAGCGGCGACCTGTTTATCGAAGGTCCGAGCTCAGGCGGACCGCCGGGACCGGGGCCAGCAGGCGGCATCACGATCAGTGGCGGGGGGACTGTCGAAATATTGCAGGCCCTCGCTGGTACTACGCTCACGCTTACAAACCTGACCCTGAGCGACGGATTCGCGATTCCGGGCGGCGGGGCGGTATTAGCTGACGGGACAGACCTCGAGGTTTTCGATTGTCTCTTCTCGGACAACACTGCAGAAGGTCCAATCTCCTTGATTGGTGGTGTAGGTGGGGCAATCCTTGCCGAGGCCGGTACTGTAGAAATCGTCAATAGCACATTTGCCGGCAATACTGCGGTGACTGGTTCGATTCTCGGCAGCGAAGGCGGCGCCATCGAAAACACTGGCGCGACCGCGATTAAAATCACCAATGCCACGGTCTCGGGAAATACAGCTGATTTCGGCGGTGGCCTGGGTTCCACGGGTTACGACCTCAAAGGAACGATCTTAGCGGGCAACACGGCCAACTTCGTTGGCAAGAACTGCGACAATCCAGTTGCCAGCGACGTCGGCTTCAATATCGAGGACGACGACACTTGCGACTTTACCGCAGGCACCAGCCTGAACAGCACGAATCCTCTTCTGGAACCGTTGGCGAACAACGGCGGGCCGACGGATACGTTCGCGATTGAGACCTCTCCGTCGGTTAGTCCTGCGCTCAACCTGATCCCTGTCGCGAATTGCACCGATCAGACCGGCGCTCCACTGGAAACCGATCAGCGCCTGTATGCTCGACCCGATGCCGCCAATCCTCTCACTTGCGATAGTGGTGCATACGAGGCTTTTTCGGAGCCGCCTTTCACGCTGAACAGCGAGAGGGTGCAGATAGCCCGTTCGGCCAGCGCGAATTCAGACGAGGTCAATATCGGGATAACCTTCACATCGAACGGCGACCCGGACTGCGAACTTGATGAAGATGCGCTGAACAATGGCATCAAGCTCTCGCTGTTTGCGGGCACCTGCAGCGAGCTCCCCGCCAACGGGCTGATCCTGAACCTCGACCCCTTTGAGGTGAAGGTGGTCAATCACGAGGGTTACGGAACTCTCTTCCAATCGTTTGGTCCCGAGACGGTCTCGGCCAGGATGGTCGCGATTCCGTCGGCGGCATGCGGTGAATGGACGCTGAACCTCGAGGTGGCCGGTCTCGACACCGCGGCTCTCGATCTGGGAGGCAGCAATCCGTTTTCGCTGGTATTGACTGACGAAGAGGGCGACGGCGCAGGCTGCTTCGACATCACGAATGCGATAGTCGGCAATCAGATTCCTGTGCCGAGCCACACGGTAAGGCGTGGAGTTAGACGCCAGGTGCGCAGATAGCAACGACCTGAACTCATGACTGCTCAACGCGGGCGGGGTGTCGATAGCACCTCGCCCGCACTATTTCCTGGCGAGATTGTGTTTGATACTGACGGACTCCGATCTTCACGGATCGTCGGCAATCAAATCCAAACGTCGAGCATTCTGTGCAGCGCAGAGTACGTCGCTAAGTTAGGTGAGCTGCCAAATGCAGGAAAGACCTGTACCAGCTTCGCATGGGATGCATGCTGGCTGGTACAGAATTTCCTTGCAGGTCAGTGCGAGCCGGCCTCACTGACGTTGCCCGCCAGCGTTACGCCAACATTTTCAACGTCACCCGCCGGGCATATTCCCGGGGCGAACATTGCGGTTATCTCGAGGTTCGCGCTCACCCCGCCAAGGAACTTTTTCTTTGCCTTGAAGATAAGGTCATATTTGCAGGGTACGTTCGGTTTCAACTTTTTGATTGTCATACAGCTTCCGCCAACCACTGCAAAGTCGCTTGCAGCAGCGCCTGTAATCTGGGTTGAAAGGTTGAACAGATTCACCGGCGCACTGCTGGTGAGCTTGAGCATAAGCCCGCGGGAATTTCCGGCCGTGGTAGCTTTGAAGGCCGCGGTGCCGGAGGGGATGGTCGAAAAGTAGATGAAGCTGGGAGAGCATCTCGGTGTCGCCGTGCCGCTCGGCGTCGGTGTCATCGTGGGTGTTGCCGTAGCTGTTGCGGTCGAAGTCGCGGTGGCAGTGATAGTCGCGGTCGCTGTCGGTGTAAGACTCGCAGAGGACGTCGCAGTTGCAGTAACTGTGGGAGTAGCCGTGCCGGTGGCGGTCGTCGTCGGAGTGACGCTCGGCGTGGGCGTCGCGGTTGGCGTCTGCGTTGCGGCGGCCGTTGGAGTTGAAGTTGCCGTTTCAGTAGTCGTCGGTGTGGCAGTTTGAGTAGGCGTCGCCGTCGGACTGCCCGATATGCCGAAGGTCACCGTATAGTTGACGTCCTGCGTGCAGTCGAATGAACCCGAGTTGTCGTCGTATTGAAACGTGTACTGATTCGGGCAGGCTTGTGCGATGGTTTCGTAAAAGGGCGTCGTGCCGCCGCCGGCTTGAAGCGCTGCCGCCTGCCATTCCGGGTTGAGCAATCCGGCTTCTCCCGAGTAGAACGGGCTCGTGTAGGTTCCGAGACCGACGTTCTGGTTGCTCCCGCTGCCGACGGGCGGGACGCACGCATACGGTACGTCCGCGGAAGTGGTCGCTACGCAGGTGTAGCCGTAGGCCTGTCCACCGTCATTGGTCGAATATTCTCCGCACGCCTGGCCGACCTGAGAGGCAAGGCACTTTCCAGATACGTTGCAGATTCCGACACCCGTAGGAAATCCCGGCACCACACCCATTTCGCACGTTTGGCCGGGTGCACAATCGAGGTCGCCCCAGCAGACTGGCGTGGATCCGTTGGACGAGATCATTATCTGGTATTGATTTGTGGGATCTATAACGGCCGAATAGTTCTTGGCCAGGTACATATCCACGTAGTCAGCACCGTCTGCGGTCCAGCCGGTCCCGCTGGGAATCGCAGAGCAGCACTGTAGCGTTCCGTCGTTCTGCGGAGTCGTGCATTGGGGGTCGATGCTGGTGCATTGATCACCGGGATCGTTGCATCCGAGCACGCATGTGTTGTTCACGCAGGCACCGACTTGGCAATAGAGTCCGGCGCCGCATGAGATAGGTCCGACGGTCGCGGTCGGCGGGGTGGTAATCTGCAGGGCTGAGTTACACGAAGCGAGCAGGTCGGAGTTGCATTTGGATTCCTGGCAAATTCCCGAGGGAGGTACCGAAAGCTGGACCTGGATCGGGACGTTGTATCCCGAGGCGAGGCTGACGTCGTAATAGGTCAGGTTGTCCCCGGAATCGACGGTCGGCTCGAAGACTGAAGTTGGCCCGGAGGCACCCACCTTGGTACTGCCGCTGGTGCAGGAGTACTGCCCGTTGCAATCTCCGGTCGCGCAAATCCCTTCCACCAGGCAGTACTTGCTGTCGTAACAGGTCGCAGTCGATGGGCTGCCGGGAAATTGTGATTGGCAGTACGAGTCGCTTACATCCTGGCTGCAATCCGGGACGCATCGATCGGCGAAGCAGTCATAACCGGTGGCGCAAGGGTTCAATGCTGAGCAACTCGTCGGGTAGTACTTGTCGAACTGGCAATAGGTGCGCGCCCAGAATTGCGAGGACATGTAGCCGCCGGCGGCCTCGTTCGGTAGGCAAAGGTCGACCGAGCCGCCCGATGTAATTTCCCAATCGACGTTGCTGCTTCCGGTTGGCGCGATTTCGGACGGACCTTGCTCGCCGAGCCAGACCGGATAATTCAGCGCGTTTTTGAAAGTCACGTCGACGGTGTTAGCACCGCAGCTCGCGGCCACGGCAGGATGCGCACCGCCGCCAATAATTGCCAGTATCGAAACCACAGCAATAACTGCGGCAATTGTCGGCCTCGTCTTCCCAGACATAGTTGTCCCCCTTTCGCCTGACCTCGACACGTGAATTTCTACCCACCCCAACGTCAACTTTGCGCAAATATAACTAAGAGTAGGATTTTTTTACAGAATATTGACGGTCGAAGCAATGGGCCTTTGATATTTTTCTGTAAGGTGGCGATGGCTGCGCGTGCAAAATCGGGAAATCGCGACTGGAGTCGTCGCTGCGGCGCGATGGAAAGAGTGGCTGACGGAAGCGCCGGAGGGCTTGCTATTGCGGGCGGGAGGCGACCAGGTCTTCCAGCGTTACCTCTACCACCCCGCCGTCTTCTTCGCGCTGAATCAGCACCGTCTGCTTGAGGATGTTCTGGCGGACGACTTTGCCGTCGCCCTTGACGCATTGCACGCGTTTGCCGAGGTTGGGGAGCGCGCGCTTCAGTTCGACGTAAGTGGCGTATTCGTAGCGCAGGCAGCACTTGAGGCGTCCGCACATCCCGGCCAATCGCGACGGATTCAGCGCCAGGCCCTGCTCACGCGCCATCTTGACCGTGACCGCCTCGAAGTCGCGGAGCCAGCTCGAGCAACATAGCTCGCGTCCGCATGGACCGAGGCCGCCGGTGACCTTCGTCTCGTCGCGCGCGCCAATCTGTTTCATCTCGACCCGAACGCGCAGCGTGTTGGCGAGATCGCGGACCAGGTCGCGGAAATCGACGCGTCCCTCGGCGACGAAATAGAACGTGACTTTGCGCCCGTCGAAAGTATAGTCGGCGTTCACCAGCTTCATCTGGATGCGCCGATCGCGAATGCGCTCGACGCACATCCGGCGCGCGTTTGCCTCGCGCGAGATATTTTCCTTTTCGAGGTAGAAATCGTTGTCGCTGGCAATCCGGATGATAGGACGCAACTGCGAAAGATCGATCGTCTGCGCGGGCTCATGTGGTTCGATCTCGACCGTGCCGACGCGCGCGCCCGCCTCGCTTTCGACCAGTACGCGCTCACCGCGGCGCAGCTCGCGATCGCCGGCCAGGAAATTGTACAGATGGCCGGTCTGCTGCAGACTGACCGCGACAATTTTCGGCAGCGACGGCGCGCCTTCAAACGGATCGATGTCTGCCACTATTTTCTACTCACCCCGCATCGCATGACCGGCTATCGTCCACCAATTCTCCGCCTGCATCCGCGGATTGGCGTTCTCTCCAACCGCCGCGCTGGCTCGGACCGCAGCGTCGATACATTTCACGACCGCATCGACCGCCATGCTATCAGCCAGGCTCATCAGCTTCGACCGCGTCTCGGGCGGAAACGCGACGAAGTCAGTCTTGAGCAGTTTGTAGCATAGTATTTCCTCGAGCAGCCGTGCGAGCAGCTCGAAGTTGCCGGAAGCGGCGTCGCGATTGGCAAAAAACTCCTGCGCCAGCGATTGCGCACGGGCGAAGTCGATCGATTTTCCGTGGCTGAGAGCGTCGAGCAGCTCTTTCATCGGCGGCTCGTCGCCGTCGGCCAACGCGATCGCATTCGCAGCACTGCCTCGCGCGAGCAATGCAAGCGCACGCGCGTGAGCTTTGTCGATGACGCCATGCGCCGCGAGAATCGCCTCGATATCGGCGGGCTGCAGCGCCGGAAATCTGACGACGCGCATGCGTGATCGGACGGTGTCGAGCAGCGCGCGCTCGCTCGCCGACACCATGATGATAATCGCATGGCCGGGCGGTTCCTCGAGCGTCTTCAGCAGCGCGTTCTGCGCAGGCTCACCGAGCACCTCGGCGTCGTCGATAATCGCCATGCGAACTGGAGAGCGCGACGGCCGGACTCCGAGCCGAGCAATCAGGTCGCGGACCTGATCGATCAGAACTTCGGAACGGCCGACCGGCCGCGAGATATAAGTGAAATCCGGATGCACTCCCGTCGCGATTTGCACACATGCCGAACAGCAATCGCATCGCGGCGCGTCGGTGTCACCTGCGCGCGCGCGAGTGCGCTCGGTCTGCGGTGCGATTCTCACCGGGCAATGCGAGGTAGTACAGCAAAAATTCTCGCCGGGCGATCGCTCGCACATCATCGCGTGCACGAGGCTGGTTGCGACCAGCGCCTTGCCGACCCCGCGCGGACCCGCGAACAGGTAGGCGTGCGATGGACGGCTGTGCAATTCGGCCAGCAGCCGCGCCGCGATTTCGCGATGCCCCAGGATCGAAGTTATCGGCATGACGACTCAGTCATCGGCGCGCGAGCATCTCGTCCACAGCGCGGCGGATGTCGGCGGTGACGGCAGCAACTGGGCGGTCGGCGTCGATCACGACGACGCGCGACGGCTCGGCTTTTGCAATCGCGAGAAAACCGTCGCGCACCTTGCGATGAAATTCGGCGCGCTCGCCTTCGAAGCGGTCGGAGCCGCGGCCCGTGCCCTTCGCCCGCGCTCGAGTGCGTTCGAGCCCGGTCTCGACTTGCAGGTCGAGCACGATCGTGAGGTCGGGTGTCACATTATCCGTAGCGAGTCGATTCAACTCGCCCAGCAATTTGAGATCGAAGCCGCGGCCGTATCCCTGGTAGGCAGTGGTCGAATCGGAGTATCGATCGGATATCACAATCTCGCCTGCCGCCAGCGCGGGCCGCAGTTTCTCGCGTACGTGTTGCGCGCGGTCGGCGAGGACCAGCAGCAATTCCGATGCGACGTCGAGTGACACCGCGGGATCGAGAAAGATCGCGCGGATCGTTTCGCCAGCGCGCGTGCCGCCCGGCTCATGTGTGACCGTTACGGGACGGCCGTTCTTGCGCAGCGCGTCGCCGAGAATCGCGGCCTGCGTGGTCTTGCCGCTTCCCTCGACCCCTTCGAGCGTGATGAAAACGCCGGCTGCCATGGTTATCGGCTAAGATACCAGCGCGCGAGTTCCGGCTGAAACAGCGCGAACACGCCGGCGGCCAGTGCCAAATATGGCCCGAATGGAACTTCGGTTTTCAGAATCGAGACGTCCGCTTCCTCCGGATCGGTCGCGGGATCGCCGAGCGGACCGGGCGCACTCGAACCGCCGCCCGTGAGTGCGAACGCGATTCCGCCGATCGATCCGACTACCGAACCGAAAAACATCGTGAAGAAAACTCCCGGCCAGCCGAGAAATCCGCCCACCATTCCGAGCAGCCACACGTCGCCCAGGCCGACCCCCTCGCGCCCGCGCACCAGCTGGTAGAAATAGCCGGTGCCCCACAGGACGCCGCCGCCCACGAGGATTCCGATGAGCGAACTTTTCCAGCCGACGTCGGGCATCATCGTCGATGCCGCGATGAATCCCACGAGCGTGCCGGGCCAGGTGATGATGTTCGGAATCAGCCGCCAATCGTAGTCGATGATCGCGACGATCCACAGCGCGGCGCACAACACGAAGCGGGCGATCGCGTCGGGCAGTGGAAATGCGAAGTAGAGATAAAGCGCGACGAGTGCCAGTCCGAATTCGGCGAGAAAATGACGGAACGGAATCGGCGCGCCGCACATCACGCATCTACCGCGCAGTCCGAGGTAGGCGAGAATCGGGATGTTCGCCCACCACGGAATCGCGCGCTCGCAGCTCTCGCAATACGATCGCGGCGTGATGATCGACAGATCGCGCGGCAGCCGGTAGGCGACCATGCAGACGAAGCTGCCGACGCACGCGCCGAACACGAACGCAAATGCGCCGCCGATCCCGGTGGGCATATCGAGTGTCATCGAGTCACCGCCTCCCCTGCTTGACCGGACTGGTCGTCGCAACGCTCACAATAATTTTGCGCTCGCGCGGTCCGTCCAGTTCCACCAACATCACGCCCTGCCATTTGCCGAGAGCAAGCTTACCCTGGCGCATCGGAATATTTATCGAGGTCGAAAGCATCACCGACAGAATATGCGCCTGCGAGTTGCCTTCGCCATGCCTGTAACCGTTTTCGCGCGGCACGATACGTTCGAGTTGCGCGAGCATATCGGTAGTCACGTCGGGATCCCAGTTCTCGGAAACGATCACCGCGGCGGTCGTATGCGTGACGAATATGTTGCACAGCCCGCTGACCGCGCCAATTTCAGCCAGCGCATGGTTTACCTTTTCGGTGATATCGATCAGCTCGATGCGCGCCTTGGTCTTTATTTTTAGGTCGACTATGCAACTATTTTTGCGCGGCGCACAGGTCGATGGTCAAATCGTAAGTGGCCTTGATGCCGCGATTCAGATTGTCGACCGACAGGCGCTCGTCGTCGCCGTGGATGCGCGAAATTTCTCCTTCGCCGAGAATCACCGGGACGAATCCGTACGCCGGCACGCCTTTGTCGCGGATAACGCGCGAGTCAGTGCCGCCGGTCGTCATCCATGGCACCACGCGCGCATCTTTGAAATCGCTCGCAACGACACGTTTGATCGCGTCCCAGGCCTCGCCGGAAGTCGGTGACGGCGGTGCGTCATCGGGCCGTTGTATATAGTCAATCGTGAAGTCGCCGGGTCCCAGCAAATCGCGCAGACGCTTCATAAACGCGCCGGCGTCGGTGCCGGGCAGCAGACGGCAATCGAGTCCCGCTTCGGCGACAGTAGGCACAACATTCACCTTGACGCCCGAGTTCAACATCGTCAGCGAAATCGTGTCGCGTATGAGCGCCTGGATTTCGTAAGGGCTGAGGACGCCGGTCATCGCAGCCTCGGCGACATCAGGCTGATCGAGATGCGCGAGTTGGAACGACGCGGGACTTGGCTCGAGCGGCGCGATCGATTCCATCGCGTCGGCGAAAATCTTGGTGATTCGAATCGGCGGCGGTTTTTCCAGCAGTCGATGCAGCGCGTTGATCAGAATCAGATTCGGATTGTCAGGCTTCGGCACCGAGCCGTGTCCGCCCTTGCCTCGAACGGTGACGTGAAGCCAGTTCACGCGCTTCTCGGAGACCGCAACCGTGAACGTGATGCCTTTGAGTCCGAGCCAGTCGGGCGCGCCCTCGCCGCCTTCGTTGAACGCGAACGCGGGATCGATCGCGTCCCAATGATTTTTCACCATCCAGGTCGCGCCGTTCTCGCCGCCCGCTTCTTCGTCGGGATTCATCATCATTTCGACGCCGCGCCTCAGCGCGACGTGATTGCGCTTCAGCGCGAGCAGCGTCATCAGCGCCATGATCCCATGCGCCTTGTTATCAATCGAGCCGCGCGCCCATACGTAACCGTCCGCAATATCGGCGCTGAACGGCTTATGCGTCCAGTTGGCTCCCACAGCGGGCACGACGTCCGCGTGAGACATCAGCAGCAGCGGTTTCACGTCCGCGGGTCCCGGAATACGCGCGACCAGCGTCACCATTCCGGGCTTGCTTTCGAAGGTCTCAGTCGCGATTCCTTCTTTGTCGAGAATCGATTTGAGATACGCTATCGCGGAGGCAGTGTTGCTCGGCGGATTGGTCGTGTCGAAGCGAAGATAAGTGCGGAAGTAATCGAGCGCTTCGGAATTTACCTTGTTCCAGTCGATCGGCGGCGCTGTCTGAGCGAAAGATGAACCCGCGAGCGCGAGCAAGGCGACCACAACCGCTCCCAATATCGACTTAAATCTATGCGGTATTTTTCTTTGTCTCATTCTTGAGCGAAGCGAAGAATCCCGGTGCAATGCCAGCCCGTGCGCAATACTTTTGCATCTCAGCGCTGACATTTTGGACAAAAGAAACTCGCACGTTGTCCCACCACCACATTTTTGATCGGCGTCGAGCATGTGTAGCACGGTTCTCCCTCGCGACCGTATACGCGAAGGCGCGCGGCGAATCGCCCGGGCTGTCCACGCGAGTCGCGGTAGCTGCGAAAAGTGGTGCCGTTGTTGCCGATAGCGGCGCGCAGGATGATCGGCGTGGCCGCCGTTATTTTTCCGATCTCGCTTCGCGTCACGCGGCCGGCGTGCCGCGTCGGCCGCACGCCCGCCTGAAATAAAATCTCGGACGCGTAGATATTGCCGATACCCGCGACGATTCGTTGATCCATAATAAGGTTCTTGATCGCCGCGGTCCGGCCGCGGGCCTTCGCTGCAAGGTAATCCGCATTAAATTCCCGCGACAGCGGCTCGGGACCGAGACCTATCAGCTCGGCCGTGGAAGCCAACGCGGCGCGCTCGACCAGCCGGACCATGCCGAAACGCCGCGGATCGTTGTAAACCAGGCGCGACGCGTCGTCGAGTGCAAATTCGAGATGGTCGTGGCGCGGATCGAAATCGTCGGCGTCAAAGCCTTCGTGCCGATGGGTCAAGCTGCCGGACATCCCGAGATGCACGAGGACCACGTGCTCGCCGTCGAACTCAATGATCAGATATTTCGCGCGGCGCGACAGTTTAACAATTCGTCGGCCGATGATGGAGCTGCTGAAATCTGCGGTGGCGCGACGGCGCAGAGGTTTCTCGCCGATTCGAACGCTCACGATTGTTCTGCCGACCGCGGTGCGAACCAGTATTCGGCGCAGCGATTCGACTTCCGGCAGTTCAGGCATCGTCCAATTCAGTTCGCATCGCCTGCGCGAGCTTCAGAAAGTCCGGCACGCCGAGCGTCTCGGCGCGCGTGCCTGGATCGATCGTCGCACGTTCGAGCGCGCGCACGGTTTGCGTGGCGTCGATTCCCAGCGCATGGCTGAGAGCGTTGCGAATGGTTTTGCGCGGCGCAGAGAACGAGGCGCGCACGGTCTCGAGCACGTCGCGTTCTTCATCGTTACGAAACAGCCGCTTTGCATGAGGTGCGAATGCGAGAACTTCAGCATCCACCTTGGGACGCGGATAGAAGCTGCCGGCGGCGACGGTGAAATGCAGATCGATCTTCCAGTAGAGCGCGGTGAACACGCTGAGCGCGCCGTACGCGTCGTCGCCGGGAGTCGCACGGATTCGCAGCGCGACTTCGCGCTGGAACATGAGGACCATTCTCGAAATCATGCGCGAGTTGTCGCTCAGCTTGCGCAGGATTGCAGCCGCGACATTGAACGGAAGATTGCCGATTACCTTTACCGGCGAAGCGCCAGCGAGTTCTGCGAAATCGATCGCGAGGAAGTCGGCGTTGATGACGTCGACGTCCGCGAAGCGCTCATGAAGCCGCGCCGCGAGACGCGAATCAAGTTCCACCAGCGTCAGTGAACGTCGTGGCCTCCTCGCGATTTTCTCTGTAAGGATACCGAGCCCAGGACCTATCTCGACTATCGAATCCGGTTCGCAAAGCTTCGCCGCAGCGACGATTCGATCCGCGACTGCGCCGCTCGTCAGGAAATTCTGGCCGCGAGATTTGGCCGGCCGCACGCCGGCACGAGCGAGCGCCGGTGCGGGGCGCGAGGCGGTTTCGTCGATGCTGCGGGATTTTCGTGCGGTTGCCATCGGCACTGGATCAAAGTGCCAGATTGGCTTCCGCGTCGATGCTTAGCAAGTCGCGCTCGCCGCGCAACAAACGGTAGCTGCCTGCGAGCGCGATCATCGCCGCATTGTCGGTGCAATATTTCAGCGCGGGTGCTACAAGGCGGCGCCCATCGGCAGCCGCTGCCTCCGCCAGCTTGTCGCGCAATCTTGAATTCGCCGCGACTCCCCCCGTCAGCGCGATCGTATCTGCACCCAGTTCGCGCGCGGCTGCGATTGTCGGCTTCACCAGCATCTCGACGACGGCTTCCTGAAAACTCGCCGCGAGATCCTCGGGACGTTCCGCGCGGCCGTTCTCAGTGGCTAGTATCGTTGCGACCGCGGTTTTCACGCCGCTGAAACTGAAATCCATCGGCGCGCCTTTGACGTGAGCGCGCGGGATTTTCACGCTCTTTCGATTTCCGCGCCGCGACATCTCGTCGATTGCGCGGCCGCCCGGATAGCCGAGCCCCATCAGCTTGGCGACTTTGTCGAACGCCTCGCCGGCCGCGTCGTCGCGCGTGCGCCCGATGCGCCGATAACACCCGAAATCCTCGACCGCGAACAGCGCAGTGTGCCCGCCCGAAACAACCAGTGCCAGGTACGGCATCGCGATTCGATTTTCCAGCAACGGAGCCAGCAGATGCCCCTCGATATGATTCACACCGACCATCGCGACGCCGCCCGCCTGCGCCAGACCCTTCGCGAACATCAGGCCGACGAGCAGCGACCCGACTAATCCCGGGCCGCGCGTGACTGCGATTCCTTCGACGTCCGCGAGTCTGCTTCCGGCGGCGTCAAGCGCGCGCTCGATGACCGGCGCGATCGTGACGACATGATTGCGCGAGGCGAGTTCCGGCACGATACCGCCGTAAGCGCGATGGATGTCGTCCTGGTTCGCGACGGTGCTCGAACGAATTTCGACGATGCCGGGTGCCGTGGTTTCGATCACCGCGGCGGCTGCGTCGTCGCATGAAGATTCAATTCCGAGTACCAGCATCGCGCTCAGTCTGCCGGAGAGGGCGCGGACGCTGGGGGAGGGGCGGGTGCTTCGTCGGGAGGCGACGCAGCTTCGGGTTCGTTTTCGTTGGGCGCGGACTGATCCGCATCTGCGGCTGGCGCCGACGCGCTCGCGGAGGCAGGCATGAACGCCGACAGCCGCGTGACTCCCACGCGCGCCGTCAAGTTTCCCGGACTTGCGGCGAGCGCCTTCTGATAAGCTGCGACCGCATCGGCGGATTTGCCCGCCTGCTCGAGGCACACACCCTCGAACGCGTACGTCTCGCCGAGCCACACGGAATTCGACGCGACTCCTATCTCCGCCCGCTTGAAGAAGGTCAGCGCCTGCCCATAATCCTTGCGCGCAATGTACGCGCGGCCCAGATAAAAGTAGGCGTACGAGTTGCTCGGGTCGATCGAGATCGCATGCGCCAACTCGCGAATCGCGTCGTCAGTATGCCCCTGCTCGAGCTCGACGCGCTGTTGTTCGGTGATTCTCAGTGACGCGGCGCGCGCGGGTGTTGGCGCGCTAGTGATCAGTGGCGCGAGGGTAGAGTCGCTGATTTGCGGCGTCGTCGCGATCGAGCCGACGTCGATCGCGGGCGCTATTTCGGCCGGCGTGTCCGGTGGCGCCGGTACCGTTGGCGGCGCCGGGTTAGATATAGGCATTGTACTCCCAGCGGGCGCAGCTTTCCCCGCAGGTACCGCGAGCCACTCGCCGGAATCAGAATTTGTGTCGGGGATTGCGTCGGCGGCGGGCGATGCGGCCGCGCCGGGACTCGTTGCGGCGGCGGGACTCGGCGCCGCCAGATCCTGCGCCGGAATCGATTCTTCCTGCAGCTCCGCCAGGACTATCGGACGGCTCTCCGCGATCGCCGCGGTCGCCCCAATCGGCAGCGTCGACAGAAAAATTGCAAAAGCAAATTGACTCAATCGCATCATTGCGACCTAGTCGTTGGGGTCGGCTACCGGATTCGGCTCCTCGGGCACCTTGTGGTCCACGGCCGTCAACGACGTCGGAGAAGTATGATACGGGCAGTCCTGAGTTGGCGCCATCCCCTGCGGATACACACCCATCATCGTTATCGGGCAATAGGGCGTCGCCTTGTAGCCGGTAGTGGGATCGACTTTTTCCTCGACGATTCCCGGCGGCGCAGTGAAATCGAGCGCCGGTCGCGACGCGGTCGCCGCCTTCATGAAAGCGGTCCACGCCGGCAGCGACGCTTGCGCGCCGGTGAGGCCTAGCTCTTCTTTTTGATCGAAGCCCGTCCAAACCACCGTCAGAAGATTCGGCGTGAAGCCCGCGAACCACGCATCCTTCGCGTCGTTGGTGGTGCCCGTCTTGCCTGCTGCCGGCCGCGTGAAACCCATCGTGCGCGCGGCCGCGCCGGTCCCGTGATTGATCACATTTTCGAGCATGAACTGCATCATGTATGCGAGCTGGGGCGAGATAACCTGTTCGGCCGCGAGTTCATGGCCTTCGATCACCTTATTGTTTTCATCGACCACGGCGGTGACTGCGTACGGCTGAATTTCCATGCCGTCGTTCGCGATCACGGCGTAGGCGCGCGCGACCTGCATCGGTGATACTTCGATTCCGCCGAGCACTATCGACGGGTACGCAGGCAAATCGCCAAAGCCAAGCTTCGCCGCCATCGCGCGGATTCGATCCAGTCCGACGCTGTTCGCCAGCCGCGCGGTCGCGGAGTTGAGCGACTCGCCGAGCGCAAACTCGAGCGTAACGTGACCGAAGAATCGGTCGCGATAGTTATTCGGCGTCCAGCTCATGTCGCCGTACTGCCAGGTGAACGGCGCATCCTCGATATAGGTAGTCGGCAGAAACTTCTCCGGGCCTCCCGAGAGCGTCTCGTCGAAAGCCGCCAAGTATGTCACCGGCTTGAAGACCGAACCGGGCTGACGTTTGGACTGAGTAACGCGATTGAACTGGCTCGAGCGATAGTCGCGTCCGCCCGCCATCGTGCGAATCTTTCCACTCTGCGGCTCGAGCGCGACCAAACACGACTCGAGGCGATCCTTCAACTCGCGGCGCGCGAGCTTCGGATGCTTGGCTTCCAGGTCGGCGAGATTGTGCGTGATTGCCGCCTCCGCGAGTTTTTCCATGTGCACGTCGAGCGAGGTGAAGATGCGTAAACCCTCGCCATTCAGCACTTGCGCAGGATATCGCTCCGCCAGCTCCTTCTTGACGTAGTCGACGAAGTAGGGCGCGTCGTTGCCCTCGGCATAAACTTCGCGCGCATGCAGCGGCTCGCTGATGGCGGCGTCATATGCGCTCTTGTCGATGTACCCATCCTCGAGCATCGAGGCCAGCACCTCGTCGCGTCGCGGGCGCGCAGCTTCCGGATGGTGCAACGGGTTGAGCCGATTCGGCGAACTAATCAGCCCGGCGATAGTAGCCATTTCACCAATAGTCAGATCGCGCGGCTCTTTCGAGAAGTAGTACTCACTCGCTTCCCAGACACCGTATATACCTTCCTGCCCGCGCTGGCCCAGGTATATATCGTTAATATAGTTCTCGAGGATTTCATCCTTCGAGTAATCGCGCTCCGCGATGTACGCCATCATCGCTTCCTTGAGCTTGCGCTTGTAGCTTCGCTCGCGGGTCAGGAAGAAGTTCTTCATCAGCTGCTGCGTGAGAGTCGATCCGCCCTGGCGCACGTGCCCCGAATGGAAATCGATGTACGCAGCCTTGATCGTGCGGACGATGTCGACCCCGTGATGCTCGTAGAAACGATGGTCTTCGGCGGCCAGGATCGCATTGATCATCGTCGGCGGTATCTGGCTGAGACGCACCAGCCGGCGCTGTTCCCATTCACCTTCGAAGATGCCGCTGATCAGTTCCGGTTCGAGCTCGATCGAGAAGATCGGTTTATGCGTGACCGGATCGCTCATCGAGTCGATCGTATCTCCCTTGAGATTCAACTCGACGAATTCGCCCCCGAAGTTGCCGTACGGATACGCAAAGCTGTGCAGGAAGATGTCGAGTTTGCCGCGTTTCTTGTCAAAGCTGTATTCGCCGCGAGTCGAAACCTTGCCGGAATCGACCGGATGGTAATTCAGGCGCGCGAGCCGTTCGAAGAAACCCAGGTCCTGCAAGTCCTGCCCCGGGTATATAAGGATGGAGTCTGAAAAAATGCGCGACGGGATGTTCCATCGCTTGCCCGAAAAGCGCGCGACGACTTCGTTTTCGAGCTGATGGTAGTAGCTGAAGAACAGCCACAGAGTCGGCGGCACGGCGAACAAGATCAGCGCGCCAACGCCGATTAGCGCGAATTTCAGCAGTCGTTTTGGGGACATCGGAAATGCGTCCCCGGCTCAGGCCTCCGGTTTGACGGGTACATAGATCGTGTTGTCCCCGCGCTTGATCAGCAGCAGGACGCTCTTGCCTTTCTCGCTGGTCTTGACCGCGTTCTGGTACGAGTCGACGCTGGTGACGGCCTTGCGATTGACCTCGATTATCACGTCGCGAGCGCGTAGTCCCGCTTCATCGGCGCGGCTGCCTGGTTGAACCGACGCAATCACGACGCCGCCGGGCGCATCGAGACCGAGTTCCTTGGCGAGGTCGGGGCTCAGGTCCTTGACGTGAAGGCCGAACGGCGAGACCGCACCGAGATCGGGCTTTTCCGATTTTTCCTCAGCCGCCACGATTTCAGGCTCGCGTGACTGCGTGATCGTGACCGGCAGATCGATCGTCTGCTTGTCGCGAATCACTTTCAGAATGCCTTTATGCCCAAGGTCGGTGCGGCCGACCAGCAACGGCAATTCGCGCGAGTCGTCGACCGGCTGATTGTCGAATGCGACGATCACGTCGCCGCGCTTGACTCCCGCCGCCTGCGCCGGGCCATTCGGCAGTACGTTGGCAACCAGCGCGCCGCGCGAGTCCGCCAGTCCTAGCGACTCCGCCAACTCAGGCGTCACCTTCTGGATGTACACGCCGAGCCATCCGCGGACGACTTTGCCCGAGCTCTTCAGTTGCGGCAGTTCTTCCTTGACCAGGTCGATCGGAACCGCAAAGCCGATTCCCATGCTCGCGCCGGTGTGCGTATAGATCGCGCAATTGACGCCGATCACGTTGCCACGCAAGTCGATCAGCGGCCCGCCGGAGTTGCCAGGATTGATCGACGCGTCGGTCTGGATGAAGTCCTCGTAGTTGCCGGGGATGAAGCGTCCCTTCGCGCTGACGATTCCGGCCGTCACCGAATGATCGAAGCCGAACGGGTTGCCGATCGCCATCACCCATTCGCCGACTTTCAAATCCTCGGAATTGCCGAGTGGCGCGACTGCCAGGTCGTGCTTCGCGTCGATTTTCAGCAGCGCGATGTCACTCTTGTCGTCATGGCCGATAATCTTCGCGATGTAGTTGCGGCCGTCCTGCGTCGTCACCGTGACTTTGCCCGGGCTGTCGACCACGTGCTCGTTAGTCAGGACGTAGCCGTCCTTGGTAATGATGAAGCCGGAGCCGAGCGCCTTGGCGTGCGGCGCGCCGCCGAACTCCTCCAACGGACCGTGCGAATGCGGAGAATCTTCGGGTGGCGGCTCAGCACCTTCCGCCGCCGGCTCGTCGGCCTCGTCGGTCGAGATGTTCACCACCGCGGGGCTGAGCTTTGCAGCAAGGTCGACGAAGTCCGGCATCGTCTGCGCCTTGGGCGCGTGCGCCGGATCGACCAGCTCGGTCCAGAAGTGCGCGGGCGCTGGCGGCGCCGAATCCGCGGCACGAGCCTGCATCCGTGAGGTACTCAGGGTGAGAGTCGCCACAAAAATCGCGACGCCCGTGAAGGCCATGGGTCGAAACAACTTATTCGTCATGTGTGATTAATACGAAGACCGCCGCTCAACGGTTCGGCTGTCTCGCCAATTCAACGTACTTCATTTGCAGACTGGAAAGAATCTCTTCGAGCATCGCTCGTTCCTGAGGGTCGAGGTTTCCCCGCGTCTTGTCGCGCAACATCGCGATTATATCGATCATCTGCTGCGCCAGGACCAGGTCGTGCGACACCTTGCCGCTCATCGGGTCGGGCACTTCGCCGAGCGCCGCCAGCGCCTGCTCGGACAGGCTCCACAAAAATGCGGCGAAGGTCAGCTCGGGCGGCGGCTCATTCGATTGACGACTCGATTCAGATTGGCGGCTCGATTCAGAACGCGCCTCAGAGGCCGCGGGCTTGGATGCCGTCTCTGCTCCCGATGCGGCAGGCTTGGATTTTATATCCGGCGATTCGCTGTGCTCCGGCGGAGCCTCGCTGCCTTCCTTGGTCTCGCCTTCCGCCGAAAAACGCCGGCGGTCCTGAACTTTGAATCCGCGTTTATCTTCTTGCTCTTCCATTGATTGCCACCGTCAGCCTTGCGCGACCTGTCCCGACGACGCCATCTGCTCGAGCCTATGGATTCGCTCCTCGATCGGCGGATGGGTCGAGAACAGCCGCGAGATTCCCGCCGCGCTCAGCGGGTTCACGATAAACATGTGAGCCGTCGCCGGGCTGGCGTCCAGCGGCATCCGCTCGTTGGCAGCCTCGAGTTTGCGCAGCGCGCTGGCGAGATACAGAGGATTATGCGTGAGCTTGGCGCCGCTGGCGTCGGCCTGGTACTCGCGCGTGCGCGAAATCGCGAGCTGAATGAGAGTCGCCGCAATCGGCGCGAGGACGCCCGCGATCAGCAGTCCCGCGATGCCGCCTTCTTCGTCGTCGCGATTGCCAAGTCCGAAAATCGCGCCCCATCGAATCATCGTCCCGATCATCATAACGGCGCCCGCGAGCGTCGCCGCGATCGAGCTGGTCAGAATATCGTGGTTGGTGACGTGCGAGAGTTCATGCCCGATGACGCCCTTCAACTCTTCGCGCGTGCAGATTCGCATGATACCCCGCGTCACGGCGACGGCGGCATGATGCACGTTGCGGCCGGTCGCGAACGCGTTAGGCGTGTCGGAATCGATCATGTACAGGCGCGGCATCGGGATTCCCGCCGAATGCGCCAGCTCGTTGACGATTGAATAGAGCTCGGGCGCCGACGACGCGTCGAGTTCCTGCGCGCCGTACGCCTTCAGCACGATCTTGTCGGAGAACCAGTAGCTGAAGAAGTTCATCACGGCGGCGATCACAAAAAAGATCACAACGCCGTGCCTGCCTCCAATCAGGCCGCCGATTACCATCAACAGCCCCGTCATCAACCCCAGCAGCAGCGTCGTCTTGAGGAAGCTCATAGCCCTCCACGCTCGCAAGGTAAGGAAGTTGTCCGACGAATCACAGGTCTCCAGTCTATTATCTTTGACGTTGCGCCACAAATTTCGATATAGCGCTGGCAACTTCGCCGACCTCGATGGAATCGATGGGCTCGCGCCTGAGAACGCAGATCTGCGAACCTCTGGGACGCCATCGCACAGGATCAGTCGGCCCGAAAATCACGACGCCCGGCGCGCCAACCGCCGCCGCAAGATGCGACACCCCCGAATCATTGCCGACGAACGCCGACGCCAGCCGCGCGACAGCCGCAACCGTCGGCAAATCGAGATCTTTCAGCACCGGAACGCCAGCCTCGCGAAAAACCGGCTCCATCGAACTCTCAGCCGGCCCCAACACGATCACGCACCGACCCCCTCCGCCATTCGGTCGCGCCCCTGTGTCATTCAGACCAGCTCCCCCTCTTGTGTCATTCAGAGCGGAGTCTGCGCAGCGAAGAATCTCGGATCTTTTTGCCAGTTTCACCGCCAACGCCGCGAACTTCTCCGCCGCCCAATTCTTCCCAGGGCTCCCGCTGCCAGGAAAAATCACGATAAAATCCGAACTGTCGCAATTAGATTCCGCCAGTACGCGCGCGCCCGCCGCCAAATCATCCGGCGTCGGCTCAAGCCGCGCATCCATCTGCGGATCGCCCCCGCCGATCGCCTTCAAATAACCCGCCGATACATGCCCCTCGCCCCCCGGCCGGAACGGATGAAACGAAACCTCGCCATCGGTAGCCGCCGCCAGCCGCTCGCGAAACCGCAAATCATCGGAAGCAAAAAACGAATAGACCCGATCGAACTCGCCAAAGAACCGCCGCGCCCCGCCCGCCGCCCCATCAGCAAACAATTCGGAGACCTCGCGCGCATCAATAGAATGCCCACGCACCACGACACTCCTCCCCGCCACCAGCCGCGCCAACTCCAACCGCGCCATCAGCTCCACGGATGCCCCCGGATACCGCCGCGAAATCGCCCCCAGCGCCGGCATCAAGCACATCAAATCCCCAAGCGCCCCGGGAAAAATAACCAGCACCCGCCGAATAGAACCCGCACTCTTCTCACCGCTCATCATCGGAATGACAGGCTAGCAGGGGTGACCCCTGCACCCAGTATTAAAAGAGAGTTGGCTCGTAGGGCGAGATGGGGCGTTTTTGTGTCATTCTAGAGCGAAGCGAAGAATCCCGGATCTTCTCTCTGTTCTCTGGATTCCATCCCCTCTCCCGCAGGGAGAGGATTGAAGGTGAGGGACCTTACTCAGCGCGCGCCTCGCGCGCGATTCAAGATTCTGCTTCTGTATCTTTACCCGCCGCCAGTCATCTTTGTGTCATCCCGACCGAAGCCGAGGGACCCCGGTTCCTGCCTCGCCCGTCGTGGGGAGAGGCCGCGCCTCCGGCGCGGGTGAGGGACGATTATTTCAAGATTGTCTGCCGCGCCGCATACTGTCCTTAAGCCAACTCGCAAGACGAATCTGTTTGCGTGACTATGGCCAAATTGTGTGCCTGAACGAGTTTAGTTTGGTTTCCGCTTAGCGCTTTTTTCGCGGTACTTCTGCTTCGCGTGAAGGCGTCGCTTCTCCTTCTTATCCGCTTGTTTTCGATAAGTGCTGCTCGCGATAAGGTTTGCGCATCGATGCCCGCAATAGATTTGAGAGCGCCGCTCCGCGAAAAAGATTTGCGCACAAGCTTCGTTTGCACAGCTCTTCACACGTAACGCAACGGCTTCGCTAAGATCATCGACGGCGACTTGCACTACAGCGTCCGTCAAGCTGGCATCGTGATACGAAAGGGCATTGTCGGAGGGTAGCTGACTAGCATCAAACACTAACTCTCCGTTTCCATAGCGATATCTGAACGAGCCTCTTTCAGCCACCTGGGTCAATAGTTCGCGCACGGTCGCTATTGTCGATAGTAATGTCAGCGGATCGCGTTCAGCCCGATTCAGTTCTTTTTCGACTCTGTCATCGTCCGGTTCAACTCGAAGGTACCGGCGGAGATCGAATAGCAAATTGACTAGGTCGCCAGGCCGGCCATTTGAGAGCGTGTCTTTGGTCGATTTGCTGAATGAAAGGAGCCACCTAATCGACTCCTCAAGCTCCATAGGCTCAATCGTGTTCACTCGTCGGTCTCCAAAACCAAAATAGGTTCAAATTCTCTTAGCGGACTCAAAAACACATCCAATATGTAACAATGTGGTCAGTATTTATTCTTGTTATCATATTGACTGTAATATTCGAGATGGTCAAGAATCGCGGAGAGGTAAAGAACCATGCTGAACGGACCTTTTTGCATTTCTGGATTTCAGTTTTCGTGGCTTCTGGCAGAGCCCGGAGCATACGTCCTGTCGCGTGACGGGAGATCCGCTCACTATGTGGGGCGAGCGGAAAGAGACTTAGGCGAGAGGCTAAGAAGCTCTGCGAAGGAAGGGAACTACACTCACTTCTGGTACGAATGCGCTAGCAGTGCCACGGCCGCTTACCGGCTCGAATGTCGCTTTTATCATGAGTACAGTCCGTCCGATAATCTGATTCACCCATCATCACCGAACGGGATCCTACTTTTTTGCGAAATCTGCCCGCTCCGGTTGGCACACTTACGGTAAAAGAAGGCGCACCGCACCGGAATGAGTGACCAATGCTGAATTCAATCCTAGATAGTCAGTTGCTCTCAGCGCTCGTCGGTGGGCTTTTGAGCGGACTTCTGACTTTCATCGCTACATGGTGGACGCTCAAGAAAGGTTTCACGAACCAAATCAAAGTCCTCGAAGACGACCTGCACGAAAAACAGCGAGGCGCGGGATGGGCTCTAATCGCGGAGATGTCTGAGAACCTCGCTCGCTTGCAGACTCTTTCGAGTCTCGCCAAGGAGAACGCTCCAGTCGCAAATTTGGTTCAGAATCTAAAACTCAATAGATACGTCTTCGATAGGCAGTTGCCTTTGATCTCCTTGCGTCTCGGTCTCGAGGATTTGAGGGTTGTGACCGCAGCGTATGCGGGCGTGTCCAATCTTTTCGGAATCCTTCAAGGCAAATGGCACTGGGCAGCAAACGATTCTCCGCCGAGCGAGCAAGATGCCAAGTCGATCGTTTACGCGGCCGATGACTACGAGAAAGCACTTCGAACTATTGGGAAAATCATTCTCGCGCCAGAAGAATTACGAACGTCGGGGCTCGAGTAAGCGTCGGTAGCAGGCCTATCGATGCGTGCATAAATCCTCGGCAGACGCACAATGACGTGCGTCGGGCCATCTCATGTTCCCGGGCGAGGCGAAGAAGGAGTCGGGATTCTTCGCTTCGCTCTAAAATGACACGAGGATGAAACGCAGACGGTAAGATACGCGGAGGCGGGATCTTGAATCGCGCGCGAAGCGCGCGCTGCAATTGGACCCTCACCTTCGATCCTCTCCCTCGCAGGGTCGCAGGGAGAGGGGAAGAAATTCGCGCTCGTGTGCTGGACGCGGGAAGCGCCGATCAGATTTAGCCTGTAGCGGATTCACACTTCCCTACATTCCAACCATCGCTACTTTCTGGATACAATCGGGGGCATGCCTATCAGTGTTGCGCGGTCGCCGCTTGAACTCATCGGGAATACTCCCGTTGTTCGGCTTAATCGCATTCCCGGCAAAGACGATGCCGAGATTTGGGCGAAGCTCGAGAATTTCAATCCTGGTGGGAGCGTCAAGGATCGGATTTGTCTCGCGATGATCGAGGCGGCGGAGAAGGCCGGGAAGTTGAAGCCTGGGGATACTATCGTCGAGCCTACCTCCGGCAACACTGGGATTGGGTTGGCGCTGGTCGCTGCCGTCAAGGGTTACAAGCTCATTCTCACGATGCCCGATACTATGAGCGAGGAGCGGCGTTCCTTACTCGTCGCGTACGGGGCGAAGCTGGTGCTGACGCCAGATACGCGCGGGATGCATGGCGCGATCGCGAAGGCCGAGGAGCTGTGCCGCGAGAATCCCGGCTACTTCATGCCGCAGCAGTTCAGCAACAGCGCCAATCCCGACATCCACTATCGATGCACCGGGCCCGAGTTGCTCCAACAGTTCAAGCGTATCGACGCGTTCGTCGCCGGCGTCGGCACCGGCGGGACGATCACGGGCGCGGGGCACTATCTGCGCGAGCATCTCGATAACAAAGTGCTGATCGTCGCGGTCGAGCCGAAGAACTCACAGGTGCTGTCGGGCGGCGAGCCGGGCTTTCACAAAATACAGGGAATCGGCGCGGGCTTCGTGCCGAGCAACCTCGACACAAAAGTTTATGATGAGATAATTCCCGTCAGTGACGAGGATGCGACCCTGTTCTCGCGGCGGCTCGCGCGCGAGGAAGGCCTGCTGGTCGGTATCTCGTCGGGCGCGCATTGCTGTGCCGCGTTGCAGGTAGCGCGGCGGCTCGGCAAGGGTAATATCGTGGTCGTGGTTTTCTGCGATACCGGTGAGCGCTATCTGACGACCGATCTGTTCCAGGCCGAAGGAATCTAGAATTGGACACGACTCTGACCGCGAAGCTCGATCGGATGCGCGCGACATTTGCCCCGATGCGCAGCGTGATCGTGGCGTTTTCCGGCGGCGTCGATTCCACCTTCGTGCTGAAGGTTGCGCATGAAACGCTCGGCGAATCGGTGCTCGCGCTCACGACAACCTCGCCGACGATGCCTGACGAGGATCGCGACTCGGCGCTTTCAATGGCGCAACTAATCGGCGCGCGTCACCTGATTGTCGAATCCAACGAGCTCGAGATTCCCGGCTACTCGGCGAATCCGCTTAACCGATGCTACCTGTGCAAGCACAACTTGTTCACGGTGTGCGAGGCGAAGGCAGCCGAACTTGGTATCGACGAGATTGTCGACGGCCTAAATCTCGACGACCTGCACGACTACCGCCCCGGGATGCAGGCCGCCACTGAAAAATGCGTGCGGCATCCGCTGGTCGAGGCCGAGATGACCAAGGCCGACGTGCGCGAGCTGTCGCGCTCGATGGGTTTGCCGACGTGGGATCGGCCCGCATCGCCGTGCCTGTCGTCGCGGTTTCCGTACGGGACCGAGATAACGCCTGACGGGCTCCGGCAAGTTGCGGCGGGCGAGAAGCTGCTTCATTCGATGGGCTTTGCGATTGCGCGCGTGCGGTACCATGGCGAGGTCGCGCGGCTCGAGCTCGAGCAAAGCGAGATGGCGCGCGTGTTCGAGCCAGCCATCCGCGAAACTATCGATCGCGAATTCAAAAAAATCGGCTTTCGATTCGTCGCGATCGATCTGAAGGGCTTTCGATCGGGCTCGCTCAATGAAGGCCTGGTTGCGAACGCAGTAACGCCGGCGACTCCTCCGCCGCGCAATCAAGTCTGACAGTATGGCGGACCGCCCAATCGTCGGTTCGTCACGGTCGGGTGTGCCTCGCGCATCGATTTTTGGATCGAGCACTCCGCGCGAACCGACAGGCGTTCTGGTAACTGCTGCGGTGGCCGCGGTCGCTACTGCTCTACTCTTCGCGCTTGGGGGAACGGATCCGAGGATGTGGGCGTGTGCGCTGTTCGCGCCCATGCCGATGCTCGCGATGGCGCCGGAGCTGCGCATCGAAACCGCGGCGGAGCTGGCGTTCGCGGCCTTTCTGATCGGCAACCTGGGCGCGTGGGGTGGCGAGAGCTTCGCGGTGCCGCTGGTGACGATGCTCGCGTCGCACGTGGCGGGTGCAGCGTTTTTTGCACTCTTCGTGGTGTGCGCGGCCGAGGCGACGCGGCGATGGTCCGGGTGGCTGGCGGCGCTGGTGTTCCCGACCTTCGAAGTCGCTTTCTATTACACGCTCTCGCTGAAATCTCCGCACGGCACCTGGGGCAGCCCGGCGTATTCGCAAGTCGATTTTCTGCCGCTGCTGCAGACTGCGTCGTGGATCGGGCTGTGCGGCGTGATGTTCATCATGTCGCTGTTGCCGTCGGGACTGGCGGTCGCGTGGTATCGGCGTCGATGGAACATGGGCGAGTGGACGCGTCCCGCGACGATAGCGATCGGCGTTTTCGCAGTCGCGATTTTGTTTGGCGTGATTCGCGTGTTCCTGACGCCCAGGACTCCGTCGGTGCGAGTCGCGATGATCGCCAGCGAGAGCCTGATACCGGAGTCCGAATCGAGCGACCCGACCGACGCCGCCGATATCATGGCGGTGTACGCAAAAATGGTGAAGCAGGCGGCGGGCGCCGGCGCGCAAATCGTGGTGATGCCAGAAGAAATTATCGGAGTCGCGCCGAACTACGAATGGGACGTGGTGCTCGGACTCGAGCGAGTCGCGCAGATGTCGCACGTGTGGATAGTGGTGGGCCTCAACCAGATTGGGCGGTCGCCGAAAAGAAATATCGCGGTCGTGTTCGATCCTGACGGGAAGATCGTCGCGACCTACGCCAAGCATCATCTGATCCCGAGTCTCGAATGGGACTACAAGGCGGGATCGAAGCCCGCGATTTTCGATGCTCCATGGGGACGCACCGCGGTTCTGATTTCGCAGGACCTGGATTTTCCGGATACCGCGCGCCAGCTTGCGGCGGACGATGTGCGCGTGGTGGTCGCGCCGGCGTCGGATTGGCAGGGATCCGAAGTGATCCATCAGCGGATGTCGGTGGTGCGCGGCGTCGAATCGGGATTCTCGCTCGCTCGCGCGGCGCGCGGCGGGATGCTCTCGGCGAACGATTCTCGCGGCCGGCTGATCGCGTCGCGCGAGCCGGTGCACGGCGAAGACACGATGGCATTCGGCAACCTGCCGATCGGCACCGGCCGCACGCTGTATTCGCGGACTGACGACTGGTTCGGGCGGCTGTGCGTGATATTCGCAGTCCTGCTGATGCTGCGACTGGCGGTGGGCGTCCTGGCTTCGGCGCAGACGCGGCGACGCGGTGCCGCAAAGCGGATCAAGCGTCCTGAGGGAGTTGTCTCGGTTGAGATAAACGGGCCGGCGCAGGAAGTCGAAAAACCTGAAGAGCCCGATCCGGAGATCTACCGGCCTCCTCCGCGCCCGCGCGAATAGACGTCGCGCGCTTGATCCTTCTGCGGGAAACCTCTAAATCTGCGGCGCGTGTCTGTTTCTTCTATCCCTGAAAAAGAAAGGAAATCGGTGATGTTGAAGTTTGGGGAAATCGATCTCGATCGGATGGTCGAGGAAGTTCTGGCCGGAAAAGAAATCGCACGCGAGACGGCCGCGGCAATCCTGAATTGTCCCGACGAGCGGCTGCCAGATTTGCTCGCGGCGACGCGGACCGTGCGCGAGGCCGCATTCGGCCGCCGCGTGAAGATTTGCATGCTGCGCAACGCGCAGAGCGGCATCTGTCCCGAGGATTGCTCGTACTGCTCGCAATCAAAAATCTCGAAGGCGGAAATTCCCGTCTACAAGATGCAGAGCGTCGCCAAATTGATCGAGGGTGCGCGAATCGCGGTCGAGAGCGGCGCGCGCCGATACTGCATGGTCTGCAGCATGCGCGGGCCGGCGCGGAATGACGTCGAACATCTCGGCGAAGCATGCGACCGAATCCGCGCCGAGCTGCCGGGGCTCGAGCTGTGCCTGTCGATCGGCTTGATGAATCGCGAGCAGGCGGACGAACTCAAGATGGCGGGTGCGGGATGGATAAATCACAACCTCAATACCAGCCGGCGTTTCTATCCGGAAATATGCACGACGCATACCTACGACGATCGGGTCGAGACGATCGAGAACGTGCGCGCGGCGGGGCTGTCGACGTGCTCGGGCGGAATAATCGGGATGGGCGAGACGGAAGACGATATTATCGATCTCGCGTACTCGACGCGGCGCCTCGCGATCGATTCGGTGCCGCTGAATTTTCTGCATCCGATAAAGGGCACGCCGCTCGAAGCGCAGCGCGCGCTCACGCCCGAGAAATGTCTCAAGGCGGCGTGCCTCTTCCGTCTGCTGAATCCACGCAGTGAGGTTCGCGCGGCAGGCGGGCGCGAATTAAACGTCGGCGCGCGGCAGGCGGATTTGTTCAACGCGGTGAATTCGATTTTCGTCAACGGCTACCTGACCACTGCGGGATGGGACTGGTCGCAAACCCGCGAACTGATCGAAAGGGCAGGGTATGAGCCAGAGCCGGTGTAAGCGGATTGTAGTGGACGCAGCGACTCAGAACCGGAACCGGCTTACGCGAAGCTGTCCGGAGGCCGGAAGCCAGTTCCTGCCGCTCGCGTCGCTCGCTTCGTCAGGATGACACGAAAAGTGAGCGCCTCACGTTGGCGCGAACTCATTTGCGGGCGGCTATGATTGCTTCGACGATTGCCAGATCTGAAGGGGTCGTGATCTTGATGTTCTCGGTTGGGGCCTCTACGACCTCGACGCGCGCGCCGGCGCGCTCGACCAGGTCGGCGTCGTCGGTTGCGGTGATTTTCTCGACGACTGCGCGCTGATGGGCCGCTATCAGCAGGTCGCGGCGAAATGCTTGCGGAGTTTGCGCCTGCCATAATCCCGCTCGCGCGACCGTCGCATTGATCGCTCCGTCGGCGACGCGCTTCAAGGTGTCAGCTACTGGTATTGCTGCGATCGCGCCGCCGATGCGTGTTGCGGCGATAATGCATGCCTCGAAGATCGCGGGCGTCGAGAGCGGGCGGGCCGCGTCGTGAACGATCACAATCTCGCTCTCGGCGCTGGTGAGTTCCAGCGCGATTCGAACTGAGTCCTGGCGCTCGATTCCACCTGGCGCAATCTTGACCGGCACGCCAAGCCCGGCCGCTGCGACTTCGGCGCGCGCTGCATTTTCGAATCCCGCGGGAACCGTTATCACGACCTCGTCAATCGAGCTCACTTGTCGGACTGTGACGAGCGAATAGGAGAGCATCGTCCGGCCGCCAATCTTCACGAACGCTTTGGGCACCGACGACCCGAGCCGCACGCCGCTGCCTGCCCCGACTATGATGGCCGAGGCTTTCAATTCGACGCCGCTTGCGGTGCCGACGGTGCACCCGCGGGCGGAACGCCACCGCATCGAGCAGCGGGAAGAATCGCGAGCACAAGGAAAACACCGCCCAGCAAAAGTATTCGCCTCGGCAGATTCTCAGGCTAGGGTTTGGTTGCGACTGCGATGATGCGGCCGCCGTGCGCAGGATTTTCGCGTGGGGTGTCGTCAGCTCGGCGGCGCGCGATAAGGCTTTCGAGATCGCGCTTGATCTCTTCGCGCGCGGAGACCTGTAAATCCTCGGGCAGATGCCCGAGAAAATTGCCGAACGAACTGGCCTCGGCGAAATCCAGTGCGCCCTCGGCGGTCCATTGCCCGCGCATCGAGGCGCTCACGCGCGTTTCGAGCAGAGCGACCTCGAAGCCGTTCTCCAGCAGCAGTTTCCCGATTCCTTCCTCGCTGAGGCGATACTGGCTCGCCTGCGCTTCGGGATATTTGTTGTAAGGTTCGCGCGCGAGCACTCGATCCCTGATCACGTTGAGCCATCTGCGGGCTGCGGGAGGCGCGGTGGTGATGCCCAACCGGCCGCCCAGTTTCAGCGCGCGGAGTATCGCGCGAAGCGGCGCCGACTTCTCGGGCAGCCAGTGAAAGACCGCGTTCATATACACGACGTCGAAACTGTCGGGGGCAAATTCGCCGAGGTCGTTGGCGTTGCCGACCTTGAAGCTCAGATTGGGCGCGCTGCGCTTTTTCGCGATCTCAATTCGAAGTGGCAGCGGATCGATCCCGACTATCGAACCGGTGGGACCGACCAGGCTCGCCGCATACTCGGCGAGCATCCCGGTCCCGCATCCGATGTCGAGCACCGTCTGACCCGGGGCGAGCGCCAACTCCCGGAGCAGTTCCTTGCCGCCACGGAACTGCCGATCCGCGCTGATCCGCTCATAACGTTGTGCGAGATCCTCGGTATCGAGGTTCAGACTGACGCCGCCCGGCATTTCAATTCACACTTGCGGGCTGAACGCGGGCTAGTTGGCGAAGATCGTCTTCAGCTCTTCCATTATTTTTTCTTCTGGATGAGCTTTGGCGATCGACAATTCCTTAACGAGCAAGGAGCGCGCCGTGTCGAGCATCTTGCGCTCACCGAACGATAACTCCTTGTCGCTCTTGAGCACCAGCAGATCGCGGAGCACCTTTGCGATTTCGAGCGGAGAACCAGTCTTGATTTTTTCCGTGTATTCGCGGTAACGGCGATTCCAGGTTTGCGTATCGACCTCGACCTTGCGCTGACGGAGAATACGGTAGATTTTTTCCACCATATCTTTGCCGATCACCCGTCGCAGACCGACCGACTCGACGTTTTCCGTCGGAATCATGATGGTCATCTTTTCGGTGCCCAGGATCCGCAGCATGTAAAAACGCCTTTCGGTCCCGGAAATGACGCGCATCTGGATGTCTTCGATGACGGCAACCCCATGGGCGGGGTAAACCACCTTTTCACCCTTCTTGAACGGCAGACTCATCGTAATATTGGCATTCGAGAGCAGGCCATAGATTTCGGACACGGGTTGATGACCGCGCAGTCACGGGTTCATCACCGATCCGATCAGCCTTGAATGAATTCCAGTATGACACAAAATTAGCAAATTTGTAACCCCAGTCTCAAAAAGAAACTGAAGGTTTCCGTGCCGAATAGAACAATGTTCGGTGCAGAAGGCCGAATTAGTCAGCCGAGACGTAGTTCCATGATGATCGCGTCTTCGCCGGGACCATAGTAATGCCGTCTCAAACGACGTTCTTCAAACTCAAACTTGCGGTAAAGCTGTCTCGCAGCCAGATTCGACCGGCGAACTTCCAGCGTAACCACATTAGTTCCGGTCGACTTTGCCTCGTTTATTGATTCTGACATCAATACACTGGCTATCCCGAGCCGGCGCGACTCCGGATGGACCGCGATGTTCAGGATATGGCATTCGTCAGCAATCAGCCATCGACAGAGAAAGCCAGCGGTCGCACCAGTGCCGTTTTCCGGAATCGCCAGCACGATCCGCGAGAAGGGGAGCGTCAGTTCGCGCTCGAATGAGGCCAGCGTCCAGGGAGCCGGAAATGCGAGCCGTTCGATCTCGATGATCCGAGGCAGGTCGCGACCTGTGGCGTTCCGAATGTGGATCGCCATCTAAGCCAAACTCAACTACACGTCGGCGTCGCGACTATCGCCGGTTAAGATCGCAAGGCTTTTCAAGCGGCGCGCTGAAATTGGGCCGCATCCGCCTTAAAAACGATAACCTCGAGCACTTTGTCGCGCATCCGATGCTTGAACGCACCGACCGGCTTGCCGAACTCGATTCGCGTCGTGAAGTCGGCCGGAAACGACGACGAGACGTAGGAAAGGCGGCGGATCGTTTCGCCGCGCACGCTGGCGCTGATCGCGATCACGTTGTCACCGAGCATGATGTTGTAATCGTAGTCCGGCATCTCGTCGGGCAGATTCCAGAGCCGCTTGAGCGAGGACGGCGGCAACTGACGCGGCATCTCGAGCCGCACCAGGTACGCGTTCGAATATTCGGCGACCGTATACACGGTTCCGTAGCGGCGGTCGCGCTCGGTTTTGTCTTCATGCATGGTGCCCTCGAAACCATCGAAGGCGACCTTGCGCTCTGTCCGACGGCCCTTGCCACCCGCACGCACCAGAATCGATCCCAGGGGCGCAAGCGCAAGGCCGTACCAGCATCCCCGATATGTCAACTCGCTGGCTGGCTTGGCGTGAATCACGCCCTCGCGCAGGCGCCACGCGGCCTCGCCCGCGGCAATCAATACGCCGAGCATGATCCATCCGCCGGTGCTTTGCGAAAAAAGCCGGTCGCCGCGCACAGCGACCGCGAACGCCGTCAGCAG